>NZ_JACJLQ010000001.1 GCF_016902295.1 Bacteroides caecigallinarum
TCCACCTCTTCCCATTCCGAACAGAGAAGTTAAGCTTCGTCACGCCGATGGTACTGCGTACAAGTGGGAGAGTAGGTAGTCGCCGTTTTATAGAGGAGAGCCCTGAAGCGATGCTTCGGGGCTTTTTCGTTGTTTATAAGTACTATTATATTGATAAAAATGTACCTTTGTAAATCATAAATTTACACCGATATGAATACACCTGCAATTATTAATGTAAAAGAATCAAATCAATATATTGTTGATGGAGTTAATAGACTTCTTTGTCAACTCGTTTCTAATTTTCATCCAATTACCGAAAATGAATTATCTGAAATAATTAATTCGGACAGCAACTCTTTATATCTTATATTTCTTAATAATGAGATAGTAGGTATGTTTACTTTAGGGAATTATATTTCTCCTACAGGAAGAAAGTTTTGGCTTGAGGATGTAGTTGTGGATAATCAATACAGAGGTTTGTCATTAGGTAGGATGCTTGTTGATGAAGCAAAAAAAATAGTATCCGCTTCAGGTAAATCGACATTGATGCTTACCTCAAAACCTGTTCGAATTGCTGCAAACAGGCTTTATATTTCATCTGGTTTCCTCAGAAAGGAAACCAATGTATATAAAATGGATTTTAATGAGTAAATTCTTTATTATCTTGTGTTATGGCTAAAAGAATAGACGAACTTGATTTTCTCAAGTGTATCTTTATATTGCTGATGATCACCTTTCATCTGGCATATATAGGTGATACATATCCATATTTAAAACAGGTGGTATATACTTTTCATATTCCTGCTTTCTTTATTATTTCAGGATATGTTATGCATATAGACAAGCCTTTTTCGGCCTTTCTTAGGTCGGTACTCTGGCTTATTGTTCCATATATTATTATGGAGAGCGGATATGTCATTATGGCATCTGTATTACCAATTAGAGAACATATAAATAATTTGACATTCGATGTGTTTATAAACAAACTGTTTGTCAAACCTATTGGTCCATATTGGTATTTGCATTCTTTGGTTATATGTTCTATAGTGTATTATCTGTCATTTTTAGGCTTTAAAAAACAAAGGAATATAACATCACGGATAGTGGTCTCTTCAATCGTATTAGGATTTCTGTCTGTTTATTGCGAGTTAATCTCTCTTTCGAGTGTCTTTTATTTTTTCATAGGTGTAAGTGTGAAACAATCTTCTGTAGATTTTCTTTCATTTTTTAAATCTTCATGGATGGCAGTAATAGGTTTCGTCATATTGACGGTAAATCCTAATAACCTTGACAGATTTACAATTGGAGGTGTATTGATAACTTATCTGTCAATATGCTCACTTTTGGCAATATATAAAGTGTTGCCACATTTTATATCGTCATTTTTTAATTACATAGGAAGGCATACTTTGGTCTTGCTTTTATTTTCTCCTTTGTTTACTATTCTGGTAAAGCAATTGGCTGGAATCCTTTCATTTGATTCTTCAGGATTATTATTTATATTGGTTACTCTAATAGTTACTGTCTGCGGATGTCTCTTGATAGGAGCATTGACAGATTATTTGGGTATTTCGCGTTTTATCTTTGGGAAAGAGAGGATAATTGAACCAATTAAATAAAGCTGAAACTATTAACTATATTTTTGTTTGTTATTCTTATCGTGTATTATTATTTTTGTGTCAATTTAATTAATAGATGCCTGGTATAGCAACATTGATATAACAATTATTAAGCCAGATGAATAAGACAATTTTAAGAGGTTGGAATTGGTGTAGAAGATTTAGAAAACGTTGTGGGTATGGTGTACATTCTCCATCAGACTTTTTCTTGATAACTTTTGTAATATATGAGAAACTGCCTTTTTATGCATATTCTCAATTGCATCATCTTCGCAGACTGGTAGCCCATTTGCCTGGTCACAGAGAAAAAGTAGATAAGCTGTTTTTCCGTTTAGTTAACTATTTGCGTCCAGAAACGGTCATTGAGTTTGGCACAGGTTCAGGAATGACAACAAGGTATATGTGTGAAGCAAATTCTAATATGAGTATTTATACTTTGTCTGACGATGAATTTGATTCACAGGTTGAACGTCTGTTCATAACAAAAAAAAATATCCATCACATAACGGGTGTCAGTAGAGATGAAATAAAGGAAATACTGAAATCACATAAACCTCCAACATTGTTTCATATAGCCCATATTGGCGAGTATCGTGAAGTATATGAGGAAATCATTGATTATATATCTGATGAGGATTGCCTGATAATTTCTTATCCATACTCGGATGAGGAAAAGAAATCCTGGTGGAAGAGTGTTGTTGATGATAAAAGGACAAGGGTTACATTCGACTTATATGATATTGGTATCGTTTTTTTTGATAAAAAACGTGTAAAGGAAAATCGTATCGTTAATTTTCTGTAATATAAAATTACTTAGTGAAACATAACAGATAGCTGTTGGTTTTATATTTGATAATCAAAATTGATATACCATGAAAAAGAGTCTTATTTACACAAAGACAGGTGATAATGGCACCACTTCTCTCGTAGGAGGAGTTAGAGTCAAGAAAACACACTGTCGCATAGAGGCATACGGAACTGTAGATGAACTAAATTCGTGTCTTGGTATGCTTATCTCTCTTATAGAAACTGATGATGAAAAGAAACTTTTACGGTTCGTTCAGCATAAATTGTTTACTTTAGGAGCTTATCTTGCGACTGAACAATCTCAGAGTGAAACAGGAATAGTTTCATATATTGAAGACGACGATATTGGAAAGTTGGAAAATGCAATAGATATTATTGATGCATCACTTCCGACGTTGAAAGGATTTATTCTTCCCGGTGGAGCATATCAGTCTTCTGTATGTCATTTATGCAGGACTGTATGTAGAAGAGCTGAAAGGAGAATTCTTGACCTTGAAGAACATTATAATATAGAAATAGACGTGAATTGTAAACGTTTTGTAAACAGACTTTCTGACTATTTGTTCGTGTTATCCAGAAAATTGAATCATTTGTCTTCAGAAGATGAAATTTATTGGGATAAGACTTGTAAATGAATTTTTTTGTTATACTTTTGTGGCTCAAATAATAAAAGTAAAACTTTTAAAAATAAATATACTATGTATTGGACATTAGAATTGGCCTCAAAATTGGAAGATGCTCCATGGCCGGCAACAAAAGATGAGTTGATTGATTACGCAATGCGTTCCGGAGCTCCTCTTGAAGTAATTGAAAATCTTCAGGAAATGGAGGACGAAGGTGATATTTATGAAAGTATTGAGGATATTTGGCCGGATTATCCAAGTAAGGAAGACTTTTTCTTCAACGAGGAAGAATATTAATCTATATATTTTATAGATTTTTTATTTGTGACGAAGACTTTGTCCTCATATTGTTGGCAAGGCCTTCGTTTGTTTTTATTTATCTTAGGACTTTTGCTTATGAAAAAAATATTACTCTCATTTATTACTTTTTTCTTTATTACTGCTGTGTATGCAGGAAGTTTAACCTCAGATGCTACAGAAACAAATGTTAAGCATCTTTCGAAAAAAGAATTTTTGGAGAAAATTTATAATTATGAAAAAAATCCTGATAAATGGGTTTATGAAGGCGACAAACCTGCTATTGTGGATTTCTATGCGACGTGGTGTGGCCCCTGTAAGGTCGTTGCCCCTATTCTTGAAGAATTGGCAAATGAATATGCCGGTAAGATTGTAATTTACAAGATTGACACAGACAAGGAAAGAGAACTTTCTGCGGCTTTTGGAATTCAAAGTATTCCTACTTTGCTATTTATTCCTATGAAAGGCGATCCTCAGGTTGCTCAGGGAGCCTTACCTAAGGAAAGTTTGAAACGTGCCATTGATGAGTTCCTTTTAGGGATTAAGTGATTTTATGCTTTTGCATTTAATAAGGACTTTTTCTCCGTTATTCAGAGTGGTAGCGAATATATAGAAGTCACCACCTTCTTTAAGCTTTAATTTTTTCCTAAGTTCAGCTACGGTTGAAGGAAAGTTCCTTATCGTGATATTAGCGTTCTCAAGGCCTTTTATGAAGGTCTTGAGTTCTTTTTTATTGAATGTTGAAGTCTCTACGACTTTAAATCTCCTGCCAGGGAAATCCTTTAATTCGTTTGAAGTATAAAGATGGCTGTTTATATGTAGTTTTTCTACTTCATATCTTGAGGACAGTAGCTTAAATGCACCAGCTTTCAATATCGCTGCTCCTGGTTCGTATAGGTAATTGCCAACCTTTTCTGAGTATTTAGTATCTGCAATCTTTTCTTCACTGAATGTAAATTCTAAATGTTGGGATGGCTGTGAATTTACTATTTGCTCGCAATTTATTTTTATATTATCGTATGAATTTATTCCGGAAAACGAATCTTTGGTGAGAACTAAGATAAGCTCCTTACATTCATTATTAACAGATATTATATGCAGACTATCAATATATTTTAATTCTGTTAGGGCTGAGTGTATGTCTAACATGGGTGATAGTTTAACCATTACTGTCTTGCCTTTTTCTACCAGAAGTTCTTCTATTTGTGTAATATCAGGTTCACAGTCAGTAATAGCTACAGTTTTTCCACCATGTTCGTTTCTTCTTGCAGGATCGAGAAATATGCAATCTACAGGTCGCATGTTTTTCAGATACTCTATGCCGTCGTTATTATGAATATAAATATTGTCGGCTCCAAGTATATTGAAATTATGTTTGGCTGTGCTGCATAGGTCTGGATTCCTTTCAACGTAATCAGCATGATTGAAATTTCTTGATATGAAGTAACAGTCAACTCCCAATCCTGCAGTTAAATCGACAAATGTATTTCCCTTTAATAATTTTGATTTGTATATTGCAGTAACCTCTGATGAACATTGTTCCATCGAAAGATGCTTTGGATATAGTATATCGTTGTTCGAGGCCCAGGATGGAATTTTTTTCTTTGCTATTTGCCATCCGGCAATTTGAATGATTGCCTCTTCTGAATCAATATTGCTGTTTCTTTTTATTTTGAGTGCAAGTTGGCGTATATCATCGTTACGATGGCTTTGGATAAACTGTAACGTTTCTTGTGATAATTTGTTCATGAAATCTGCTTTTGAGGAAATACAGTACAAAGATAGAATATTTGTTTTAAATATTTAAGATGTAATTGGTGAATAGATCCTATAAATAAAATTAGTGTGCTACATTGTAAAGTCAGGTAATCTATTTCGTCAAAAATATTTTTTTGACAAAATAAAAAGTAGAAAAATTAGAAATAATGAATTATTATTTGTAACTTTGTCGCCCGATTTATATGGTGTTGAGACTTGGAAAGAATAGAGCAATATGATATAGATTTAAAAAATTTGAGAGACTCATCAGCTACTTATAATTATAATGTTGGTGACGAATTTTTTAAATTGATTGAGGCTACTGGAATAGAAAAAGGCAATTTGGAAGTCTCTTTGACAGTTAAAAAAGGGATTGGGGCATTTAAATTGAACTTTCATATCCAGGGAGTTGTTATATGTATATGCGACCGATGTCTTGATGAAGTTGAAGTGGATGTTGATACTGACAATGTATTAAACGTAAAATTTGGAGAAGAATTTTCCGATGACGAGGATATCGTTGTTGTACCTGAGGTCGAAGGTAAAATAAATGTAGCCTGGTATATATATGAATTCGCATATCTCAGTCTTCCATATAGAATTGTGCATGAAGAAGGTGAGTGCAATGAACAGATGCAAGAGAAATTGAATGATTTCATGAGATATGACAGTAACGATGAGGGTAGCTCCTGTTCGGCAGAAGAAGGAAGTGATGAAAGTGAAACTGAAGAAATTGACCCCCGTTGGAACGCATTAAAGAAAATATTAAATAATAATTAAATAAAGTTTTAGTAAAATGGCACATCCTAAAAGAAGACAATCAAAAACGAGAACTGCTAAGAGAAGAACTCATGATAAAGCAGTTGCTCCTACTTTAGCTATTTGCCCTAACTGCGGTGAATGGCATGTGTATCACACAGTTTGTGGAGCTTGTGGTTACTACAGAGGTAAATTAGCAATTGAAAAAGAAGCTGCTCTTTAATTAGTGCAGAGCTTTATCGTGAACAGTTTATGTTCTTGAGGAAATAAAGCCGGAGGGCCTTCGGCTCTTCGGCTTTATTTTTAGGATTCAAACTAAAATTTGAAATAATGGAAAAAATAAATGCGGTAATAACAGGAGTAGGAGGGTATGTACCTGAGTATGTACTTACAAACGAAGAATTATCAAGAATGGTCGATACCAACGACGAGTGGATAATGACCCGTATTGGTGTAAAAGAAAGACGAATTCTTAATGAGGAAGGTTTGGGTACATCATATATGGCGCGTAAAGCTGCGAAACAGCTTATGCAGAAAACGAGCTCCGATCCCGATTCTATAGATTGTGTTATAGTTGCAACAACTACACCTGACTATCATTTCCCTTCTACAGCATCTATATTGTGCGATAAATTGGGTCTCAAGAATGCATACGCTTTCGATTTGCAGGCTGCTTGTAGTGGTTTCTTGTATGCTATGGAGACAGCGGCAAGTATGATACAGTCAGGACGTCATAAAAAAATAATTATCGTAGGAGCAGATAAAATGTCATCAATGGTCAATTACTCTGACCGTGCTACATGTCCTATCTTTGGCGATGGCGCTGCTGCATGTCTGGTTGAAGCTACAACCGAAGATTACGGTATTATGGACTCAATTTTGCGTACTGACGGAAAAGGTCTTCCATTCCTTCACATGAAAGCTGGTGGTTCTGTATGTCCTCCTTCTTATTTTACAATTGACAATAAGATGCATTATTTGTATCAGGAAGGTAGAACAGTGTTCAAGTATGCTGTTTCAAATATGTCGGATGTTACAGAGCAGATTGCAATGCGTAATGGCTTGGATAAGGATAATATCGATTGGATAGTTCCTCATCAGGCTAATTTGAGAATTATTGATGCTGTAGCTTCAAGACTCAATGTTCCTATTGAAAAAGTAATGCTTAACATACAACATTTTGGTAATACAAGCGCAGGTACTTTGCCGTTATGCTTATGGGAATATGAAAAGCAGCTTAAGAAAGGCGACAACTTAATCTTCACTGCATTTGGTGCCGGATTTACTTGGGGTGCTGCTTATGTTAAGTGGGGTTATGACGGAAATAAGTAATATTTGAGATAAATTCATTAACAAATATACAAAAAGACGCATCCCTGTCAGATGCGTTTTTTTGTATTCCTGAGGTAAATTATAATATGCATAAAGCCGGATTTGTAAACATAGTAGGAAACCCTAATGTGGGAAAATCTACATTGATGAATTTGCTGGTAGGAGAAAGAATTTCTATTGCAACATTCAAAGCGCAGACTACACGTCATCGTATTATGGGAATACTTAATACTGATGATATGCAGATTGTATTTTCGGATACTCCTGGGGTCTTGAAGCCTAATTATAAACTTCAAGAATCAATGCTTAACTTTTCTCAATCGGCATTGATTGATGCAGATATTTTACTATATGTTACAGATACAGTAGAAAAACCGGATAAGAACACTGAGTTTATGGAAAAGGTTCGTAATATGAATGTTCCGGTTTTATTGCTGATTAACAAGATAGACCTCATAAACCAGGATCTCTTAGTTAAACTTGTTGAAGAATGGCATGAGATGTTGCCAAATGCTGAAATAATTCCCATATCAGCTATGGCCAAGTTTAATGTTGATGTCGTGATGAAACGAATAAAGGACCTTTTGCCTGATTCTCCTCCTTATTTTGGTAAAGACCAGTGGACAGACAAGCCTGCTCGTTTCTTCGTTACAGAGATTATCAGAGAGAAGATTCTACTTTATTATGATAAAGAAATTCCGTATTCGGTTGAAGTTGTAGTTGAGTCATTCAAGGAAGACCCAAAAAGCATACACATAAATGCCGTGATTTATGTGGAGCGTGATTCTCAGAAAGGAATTATTATCGGCCGACAGGGAAGAGCTCTTAAAAAAGTTGCAACAGAAGCAAGAAAAACCCTTGAGCAGTTCTTCGGAAAGTCAATTTATCTGGAGACTTTCGTAAAAGTGGACAAGGACTGGAGAAGCTCCGATAAGGAATTGAGAAATTTTGGTTATCAATTAGATTAATCACCGGCTGAGATAGCCGTAAATAATTATAATTATGGGTAATTTAGTAGCTATTGTTGGACGTCCGAATGTAGGAAAGTCAACATTATTTAACCGTCTGACAAAAACGCGTCAGGCAATTGTAAATGAACAGGCAGGAACAACCCGTGACCGTCAGTATGGAAAGTCCGAATGGTTAGGAAAGGAATTTTCCATTGTTGATACAGGTGGTTGGGTTGTAAATTCTGATGATATTTTCGAAGAAGAAATCCGTAAACAGGTTCTATTGGCTGTAGATGAGGCAGACGTTATTTTGTTTGTCGTTGATATAATGAATGGCGTTACAGATTTGGATATGGAAGTATCCGACATTCTTAGACGTGCAAAGAAGCCGATTATTGTTGTTGCCAATAAGACTGATAACAACGATTTGCAATACAATGCAGCCGAGTTTTATTCATTAGGCTTGGGCGATCCTTACTGTATTTCTGCAATAAGTGGAAGCGGAACCGGTGATTTGCTTGACCTTATTGTTTCAAAGTTCAAGAAAGAAGCTGACGAGACTTATGATGAGGATATCCCTCGATTTGCCATTGTAGGCAGACCGAATGCCGGTAAGTCTTCAATAGTAAATGCTTTTATTGGAGAGGATAGAAATATAGTGACTGAAATAGCAGGTACTACGCGCGACTCAATATATACAAGATATGACAAGTTTGGTTTTGACTTTTATCTTGTTGATACTGCCGGAATAAGAAAGAAGAACAAAATCAGTGAAGACCTTGAATATTATTCTGTAGTTCGTTCGATACGTTCTATCGAGAGTTCTGACGTATGTATTCTGATGCTTGATGCTACAAGAGGTATTGAAGGACAGGACTTGAATATTTTCAGTCTGATACAGCGCAATCAGAAAGGTCTTGTGGTGGTTGTAAACAAATGGGACTTAGTAGAAGAAAAGTCTGTCAAGGTTATGAAGAACTATGAAGATGCAATCCGTAACAGATTTGCTCCTTTCACTGACTTCCCGATTATTTTTGCATCTGCATTGACTAAGCAGCGTATCCTGAAAGTATTGGAGGCAGCCAAGGAAGTTTATATGTCAAGAACTACAAGAATACCTACAGCACGACTTAATGAAGAATTGCTACCATTGATTGAGGCTTATCCGCCACCATCAAACAAAGGTAAATATATTAAGATAAAATATATTACGCAGTTGCCGAATACTCAGGTCCCATCGTTTGTGTTCTTCGCCAATTTGCCTCAGTATGTTAAGGAACCGTACAAGCGTTTCCTTGAGAATAAGATGAGGGAACGTTGGAAATTATGCGGTACTCCGATAAATATATTTATCCGTCAGAAGTAATTCTTGTCTTTTGATAAAAATATTATTGAGCTCAAGTATTAGAAATTATAATTTTCTTATACTTGGGCTTTTTTTTATTTGGTAAGACTATAACCATATTATCGGGATATAAAAATGAAATGACTCATTGATTTTGTAAAACTTTTCCGTAAGTTTGCAAATAACTCATTTTTTTAAACATGCGATATTCAGTTATAGTACCTGTATATAATCGTCCGGACGAAGTTGATGAACTGTTACAGAGCCTTATAAAGCAGACATATACCGACTTTGAGGTTGTTGTGGTAGAGGATGGTTCTGCTGTGCCGTGTAAGGATGTGGTTGACAAATATGCTGCATCTATGGACATCAGATATTATTCAAAGCCCAATTCTGGACCCGGGCAGTCAAGAAACTATGGTGCCGAAAGAAGCCATGGTGAGTATCTGGTCATACTCGATTCTGATTGTATTCTTCCACCAGGTTATTTTATGGCAATAGAAGAGGAGCTGAGAAATGAACCAGCCGATGCTTTTGGCGGCCCTGATCGTGCCCATGAATCTTTTTCGGATACTCAAAAAGCAATAAACTATTCTATGACATCGTTTTTCACCACAGGCGGAATTCGTGGCGGGAAAAAGAAGATGGATAAATTTTACCCCCGCAGTTTCAATATGGGAATTCGTGCTGATGTATATAAGGCATTGGGAGGGTTCTCTGATATGCGTTTCGGTGAGGATATAGATTTCAGCATACGAATTTTCAAGGGCGGATATTCATGTCGCCTATTCCCGGAAGCATGGGTTTGGCATAAGCGTAGAACAGATATGAGGAAATTCTTCAAGCAGGTACATAACTCAGGGATAGCCCGTATAAATCTGTATAAAAAATATCCTGAATCACTTAAAATTGTTCATCTGTTGCCTGCTGTATTTACTATAGGAGTAGTTATATTGATTCTGTTGATTTTGTCGGGTGTTTACTTTTTCTCATTGGCGTCATATACTCCCGATCCTGTCAGCCATGATTTATTGCATTCTTGGGGTAAATGGCTTACTGCAATAGGTGTATTGCCGTTATTGCTTTTCTCATTATTGATATTGGTTGATTCTGCTGTCCGGAATAAAAGCTTGAAAATCGCTACTCTTTCCATACTCTCATCGTTTATTCAACTAACCGGATATGGAAGTGGATTCCTGATAGCGTGGTGGAGGCGCTGTGTGAAAGGTAAAGATTCGTTTTCAGCATTTGATAAAACTTTCTATAAATGACAGACAGACTATCAATAAACCAATGGGCAGAGGAAGACCGTCCTCGCGAGAAAATGATGATGCATGGAGCGTCGTCGCTTTCGAATGCGGAGTTGCTGGCTATCCTGATAGGTTCCGGTAATACAGAAGAGTCGGCTGTAGAGCTTATGCGCAAGGTTCTTGACAAATACAATAACAGCCTTAGTGCATTGGGCAAATGCTCTGTAAGCGATTTATGTAAGTTTAAGGGTATAGGTCAGGCCAAGGCCATAACAATCCTGGCTGCATCTGAGTTGGGTAAACGCCGTAAGGATGAGAGACTTGAAGAAAGGAAGCCTATACGTTCTTCGGAAGATATTTACAGCTATTTTCATCCGATAATGTGTGATTTGCCGATAGAGGAATGCTGGGTGATGTTTCTTAATCAGGCATCAAAGGTGATAGATGTCACCCGTATAAGCCAGGGAGGTCTTGCTTCTACGCAGGTCGATGTTCGGGTGATTTTGCGTGAGGCACTCCTCAAACGTGCCACGTCGATGATATTAAGTCATAACCATCCTTCGGGAAATATTCGTCCAAGTACTGACGACGACAGACTTACTCAGGCATTGTTTCAGGCGGCAAAGGTAATGAATATCCGTATGCTTGACCATGTGATAGTGACAGATGGCGCTTATTACAGTTATGCAGATGAAGGAAGAATATAGATAAGATAGGATGTGCCAGGTATAGTTCAATCTGAAAAACTATCTTTTTCGCTTGACTCTCCACGCTCCTTTCACTATCTTTGCAGCATTAAATATTACTTAATTTGAATATATGAATAGCGAAGAAAAACTCAAAATAGAAGAGAGGATAATAGATATGTTGAAAACTGTATATGACCCTGAAATACCGGTAAATGTTTATGATTTGGGGCTTATATACAAGATTGACCTCCAGGATAATGGTGAACTGACTTTGGATATGACTCTTACAGCGCCAAACTGTCCAGCGGCAGATTTCATCATGGAAGATGTACGACAGAAAATTGAATCTGTCGATGGAGTGACATCAGCGCAGGTTAATCTGGTTTTCGAACCTGAATGGGATAAAGATATGATGACAGAGGAAGCCAAACTGGAATTGGGTTTCATGTAATCTATAATAATAACCGATTAAAATAAAGGTATAACTATGAATGAGATGAAAAACATTTATTTCATTTCCGATGCTCATTTGGGCTCTCGGGCTATACCTCATGCTCGTACGCAGGAAAGAAGACTGGTCAATTTCCTGGACAGTATAAAGGACAAGGCTGCCGCAGTGTACATGTTGGGCGATATGTTCGACTTTTGGTATGAGTTTAAGACAGTAGTACCTAAAGGATATACACGTTTTCTTGGTAAGGTATCTGAACTCACCGACAAGGGGGTGGAAGTACATTTCTTCATTGGCAACCATGATATTTGGTGTGACGATTATCTGGAGAAGGAATGTGGCATGATTATTCATCGTACCCCGTTGACTTGCGAGATTTATGGAAAGGAATTTTTTATGGCCCACGGTGACGGATTAGGCGACGATGACAGGAAATTCAAGTTTCTCCGTATGATTTTCCACAGTAAAACCTTGCAACGGTTGTTTTCCATGCTCCATCCTCGATGGAGTATAGATTTTGGTCTGGAGTGGGCAAAGCATAGCCGCATGAAGCGTATTGACGGGAAAGAACCTGAATACATGGGTGAAGACAAGGAACCTTTAGTCCTGTTTACTAAGAACTACCTTAAGACTCATCCTGACATTAATTTCTTTATTTACGGCCATAGACATATCTTGTTTGATATGATGCTTTCAAGGACATCAAGAATGATGATACTGGGCGACTGGATAACAGAGTTTTCCTATGCCGTATTCGACGGGGAAAACATGTTCCTGGAGCAGTTTATTGAAGGTGAGACGCAACTTTGATATTAACTGATAAACAACAAAAAATGGTGTATTCCGCAGAAATACACCATTTTTTTGTTGTAATTTTTACGTGCCGTAACGCGATATAGGCATATTGTCAGTTAGGAATTTGTCCGTTTATTTCAGCTTGGTGCTGATGTCGTGTGAACACAATCCGGATTTTTACTTTTTTAGGATATTCCTAATATCTTATTTGTTGTTTAAGATATCCATTGTATCCGAAGCAATCATTAATTCTTCGTCTGTAGGTATAACTACAACTTTTACCTTAGAATCGTCTGTAGAGATGATAGCTTCTTTACTACGTACCTTGTTACGTTCTGGATCAAGTTTAATACCTAAGAATTCCAATCCTTTGCAAGCACCTGCACGGGCTGTAGCCTGGTTCTCACCAACACCACCTGTGAACAATACAACGTCAACACCACCCATAGCAGCAGCGTATGCGCCGATATATTTTTTGATACGGTAGAAATAAACGTCTTCCGTACGTTTTGCTACAGGGTCATTGTTTGCCGATGCAGCTTCCAGTTCACGCATATCGCTGTGACCGAACATTCCGAGAACACCGCTCTTCTTGTTCAGAATGTCCGACATCTGGTCTGGTGTAAGGTTTTCTTTCTTCATCATGTATAATACCGCACCTGCGTCTATATCACCGCAGCGTGTTCCCATCATAAGACCTTCCAATGGAGTAAGTCCCATTGTAGTGTCAATACATACTCCGTCTTTTACAGCCGCAATCGAACCACCGTTACCTACGTGGCAGGTTATGATTTTTGAGCCTTCTACCGGTATGTTTAGGAATTCGCATACACGTTTTGATACGTAGCGGTGAGATGTTCCGTGGAAACCATAACGGCGGATACCATATTTTTCGTAATATTCGTTAGGTATTGGATATAAATAAGCGTGTTCAGGCATTGTCTGATGGAATGCTGTATCGAATACGGCTATCTGTGGAACTTCAGGTAAAAGGCTCTTTACGGCATCAATACCCTTAAGGTTTGCAGGGTTATGCAGAGGGCTCAGTTCGCTGCACTCTTTGATAGTTTCGATAACGTCATCATTAATCAATACAGATTTGTTGAATTTTGTACCTCCATGTACTACACGATGACCTACTGCATTGATTTCGTGCAAGTCTTTCAACACTCCAATTTCATTGTCAGTGATAGTTTCGAAGATGAATTTTATTCCTGCAGTGTGTTCCGGGATATATTTGTTCAAGATTTTCTTTTCACCATTTGGCAATGTTACTTTAAGGAAAGAATCTTCCTGACCAAGTTTTTCTATTCCTCCCTGTGCAAGGACTTCTTTTGAAGTCATTTCGAACAGTTTATATTTTATTGAAGAGCTACCGCAGTTTAATACTAATATTTTCATAATTGATTACGTAAAAAAGTTAGTTAAGCACAAAGGTGTTTTTATAGCCTTTGTGCTTATGGATGATTGAAAGTTTTGATTAGTTCTGAGATTTTGCCGCTATTGCCTGATTTGCAGTAATTGCAATCATCTTGTAAACGTCGTCGATGCAGCAACCACGTGACAAATCGTTTACAGGGCGTGCTATACCTTGCAGGATTGGGCCGATGGCTGTAGCGTGTCCGAGACGTTCAACAAGTTTGTATGATATGTTACCTACTTCCAGACAAGGAACGATCAGTACGTTTGCCTTACCTGCAATTTCTGAACCAGGAGCTTTGCTTGCTCCTACGCGTGGAACAAGAGCTGCGTCTGCCTGAAGTTCACCGTCTATTTTCAGTTCAGGAGCCAGTTCCTTAGCTATCTTAAGCGCGTCTGTTACTTTGTCAACAACTTCGTGCTTAGCAGAACCCTTAGTAGAGAAACTCAACATGGCAACGCGTGGGTCAATACCAGCGACAGCCTGGGCTGTCTGTGCTGTACATACTGCAATTTGTGCAAGCTGGTTGGCGTCTGGCACCGGAGTAACGGCAACGTCACCCATAACCAACACACCGTTGTCACCACATTCAGGTGCGTGTGTAAGCATCAACATGGCTCCTGATACACATGTAATGCCCGGAGCTGTCTTGATAATCTGAAGTGCAGGACGAAGAACATCACCTGTAGTGTTGCGGGCACCTGCAAGCTGTCCGTCAGCATCTCCTGCTTTGATGATAAGGCATCCAAGGTAAAGAGGATTCTTTACAAGTTCCTGTGCCTGTTCCAGTGTCATACCTTTTTTCTTACGGAGTTCAAAAAGCAGTTCAGCGTATGCTTCTTTCTTCTCGTGGTTTTCAGGGTCAATGATTGTGGCTTTGTTAATGTTTCCCAATCCCCATTCCTGAGCCAGTTTCATTATTTCTTCAGGGTTACCTAAAAGAATAAGGTCAGCAACACCATCTGTCAATATTTGATTGGCAGCTTTCAATGTACGTTCTTCTGTTCCTTCAGGAAGAACAATGCGCTGTTTGTTGGCTTTAGCGCGTTCAACGATTTGACTAATTAAATCCATGTTGATTTATGTTTTTATAAATGTAATTACCTAATGTCTTGTTTGCGTTAACGATTTTTTCTTATTCCGATGCAAAAATACGCATTATTGTAATATGTAGTTTGCAAAATACCAACTTTTTTTGTCGAAAATAGTCTTTTTATATATGTTTAAGGACATAAACATCTTTTTCGGTGAAGTAATATCTTCTTTTATGTGTTAATACATAAATTTGTACCGGTTTTCAATAGAATATTTAAAGTATGATTCGTCAATGTTCAATCCTTTTCGGATGTATGGCCTTAGGTGAACTGATAGTTTACCTGACCGGTGTTAAATTGCCTTCCAGTATTATAGGCATGTTGCTTCTTACGTTGTTTTTGTACCTCGGATGGGTCAAGCTTGAATGGGTTCAGGGCTTGTCCGATTTCCTTGTGGCAAATCTGGGATTTTTCTTCGTTCCTTCGGGAGTGGCTCTGATGTTGTATTTCGATATCATTCAGGCTCAGTTCTGGCCTATAGTGATAGCCACTTTGGTAAGTACGGTTTTAGTGTTGGTAGTAACGGGTTGGGTTCATCAAATAGTTCGCAAATATGGATTTTTTAGAAAATAAGTTTTTTCTTCTGGCTATAACTTTCGGTTTCTTTTTCATTTCCAAACTGTTGCAGAAGAAAACAGGATGGGTATTGCTTAATCCTATCCTCCTTGCAGTTGCAATGCTGATTTGCTTTCTTAAGCTAAGCGGTGTTTCGTATGAAAAATATCAGGATGCCGGTTCTCTGGTAGAGTTCTGGTTGCGTCCGGCAGTAGTTGCGTTGGGGGTTCCCCTTTACCTGCAGCTCCGTATGATAAAGAAACAGTTGCTTCCTATCATATTGTCGCAGTTGGCAGGTTGCATAGTTGGATTAATTTCGGTTACTGTAGTTGCAAAATGGTTGGGAGCTACTCCCGAAGTCATAATGTCTCTCGCGCCTAAGTCTGTCACTACCCCTATAGCTATGGAAGTTTCGTCTGCTGTAGGCGGAATACCTTCGTTGACAGCTGCTGTAGTGATTGTTGTCGGACTGTTCGGAGCTATTTTCGGTTTCAAGGTCTTGCAGGTGGGACGTGTACACAGCCCGATAGCCCAGGGACTTTCCATGGGAACGGCCACACACGCCGTAGGTACATCACGCGCTATGGAGGTGAGCGGTAAATACGGAGCGTATGCCAGTCTCGGACTTACTCTTAACGGAATCCTCACGGCATTGCTTTCACCTTATATATTACATCTGATAGGATTATATTGAAATGACTTCCTTAACTTCTCTAACTTCCCTAACTCCTCTAACTTCTTAAATAATGAACTTCAGACGTCTTGATATAGAAGATAAACAGACAGTGCAGAAATACACTCTCCGGAGCAAACGCCGTAACTGCGATTTGACATTTGCCAATCTCTACAGTTGGCGTTTCCTTTATCTTACCGAGATTGCCGAATACGGAGGTTTCCTCGCGTTCCGGTTTTATGTTGATGGTGATCTATCCTACATGTTGCCGGTAGGTGAAGGTGACATTAGGCCTGTAATGGAAGAGCTTATGGCTGATGCCAAGGCAAAAGGAATACCTTTCCGGATGTACGGTGTATGCAAGGAAAGTTGTGATGAACTCGAAACTCTTTTTCCTGGAATGTTCATGTTTACTTCCGACCGCGACTATGCGGACTATCTCTATCTCCGTTCGGAGCTTTCTACTCTTGTAGGCAAGAAATTTCAGCCTAAGCGTAATCATATAAACAAGTTCCGTAATACGTATCCTGATTATGAGTTCAAGCCTATGACGCGCGATTTGGTGACGGAGTGTATAAAGTTGGAGTCAATCTGGTGTAAGGCAAATAATTGCAGTGAGGATGAGGCTTTGCAGAACGAACGTAAATCCATGAATTCAGCTTTGGAACGTTTTGAGGAACTTGATATCATTGGAGGAGTTCTTATGGTGGGTGGAAGGATAGTTGGTTTCACATACGGTGCTCCGGTTAATATCGAGACTTTTGATACTTGTGTAGAAAAGGCTGATACTGATTATGAAGGTGCTTACGCCATGATTAACAATGAGTTTGCCAAAATAATCCCCGAACAGTATATTTATATTAACAGGGAAGAAGACCTTGGGCTTGAAGGACTGAGAAAGGCCAAGCTGTCATATCAGCCACATTTGCTGCTTGAGAAATTTAAACTCGAACTGAAATGAGAGAACAGGTAAAGGAGTTGTGGAAACTCTGTTTCCCTGACGATTCGGATGATTTCGTCGAACTTTATTTCAGAACGAGATATTCTGACGAGATCAACAGTGCCATTGTCGAAAGTGGTAGGGTGGTTTCAGCGCTTCAGCGTGTGCCTTATCCTATGCGTTTCATGGAGTCTGTAATCCCTGTTGCATACATATCCGGAGCATGTACTCATCCTGATTTCCGTTCCGCAGGATTGATGTCGCGACTTCTTGATGAGGCCCATCTGAAGATGTATGCCGATGGCAAATACATGTCAGTTTTGATACCTGCCAACGAAGGTCTTATAGGATATTATTCCAGATTCGGTTACGTGGTAAGTTTTCAACAGAAAGAAAAGTTATTAACAGGTATATGTGAAAATGTTGATAACTTTAAATGTGATTTGGCATTCAGTGAGTTACGTCGGTCAAACTATGAACTTGAAGAGGTCTGCAACTTTATTAATCAACAGTTATCAACATATACAGTGAGTATCCTGCATCCGGTTGATGACATGGAAATTGTTCTGTCCGACCTTTATCTTTCAGGAGGAGAAGTATGGTGCGCATCCGACGCCGACGGAAAATTGTGTGGTGTCGTACTGCTAATAAATTCAGATGGCAGTGTAATTGTAAAAGAACTTTTGTCTGTCGATAAACAGTCAGAAGCGGCCATTATCCGTTTTGTCTCGCTACATTATGGAGTGTCGCGCGTGGAACATCTGTCTCCATGCGGTATGGCGCGTGTTATTAACGCTTACGAAATGTTGAAGCAGATATCCGGAAAAATAGAAGGCGAATATCTGTTGGAAGTCTATGGCGACAATGTCATTCCGGAGAACAATGGTTTATATCATATTTCGGGCGGCTCATGCAGAAAGATGGTGCAAAAAAATTATTTCAATGATTCCGTATATCAGAAAATCCATATCTGCGACATGCCCTCATGGCTTTTCCGTAATTTGGAACCGCATATCAGCCTTATGCTTGATTGATATACTCGTTAGTAAGCATTCTTTCCAGTTCCTCGGCGTTCAGTTTCAGATAAAATTCCCCTTTATAGGCTATTGAGATACCGCCGGTCTCTTCCGATACGATAATAGCCAGAGCATCTGTTTCCTGCGAAACGCCGAGTGCGGCACGGTGTCTTAGTCCCAGTTCTTTAGGAATATTCAGATTGTGCGACACCGGCAGGATGCATCCCGCGGCCTTGATTCTTTTCCCGCTTATTATCATTGCTCCGTCGTGAAGCGGACTGTTCTTGAAGAAAATATTTTCTATCAGACGCTGATTGATGTTTGCGTCTATCACGTCGCCGGTCATTACAATATTGTCGAGCGGCACATCCTTTTCCAGTACTATTAATGCTCCTACTTTACCTTTACCCATGCTCAGACAAGCCATTACTATAGGCATAATGTCGTTCTTGTTGCTGTCATTGTATTTCTTTCCTTTTAGGAATCTGAACAGACTGTTCGAACGGTATCTTGAGCCGAGTGTCAGTAGGAACTGCCTTATCTCATCCTGAAACAACACTATCAGCGCGATTACTCCCACGCTTACCAACTTGTCGAATATTGATCCTAACAAGCGCATCTGCAATACCTGTGAGACGATAATCCAGATTATTATGAACACCAGTATTCCGATAAAAATGTTTATCGAACCCGATGATTTCATAACCTTGTATGTTTTATAAAGTATAAAGGCAACCAGCAATATGTCCAGTATGTCTTTCAGGCTTATTATGCTAAAATCGAATGGCATTTTGATAATTGAGTTTTTAAGTTTTTAAGTTATTGAGTTTTTGAGTTCTTAAGCTTTAAAGTTCTTGAGTTGGTTGATGATAGCATAAACAAACTTACAAACTTATCAACTTACAAACTCATCAACTTACAATATATCTTCACCGCTTCGCATGCCTCCTTCACGTCGTGAACCCTCAGTATGTTTGCGCCTTTCATCAGAGATATGGTGTTAAGAACTGTAGTTCCATTCAACGCATCATCAGGGGTGTTGCCAAGAAGACGGTATATCATTGATTTTCTGGATATACCTACCAGTATCGGAAGATTGAATATCTGAAACTCCTCCAGCTTATCCATAAGTGTATAGTTATGTTCCAGTGTCTTTCCGAAACCGAATCCCGGGTCTATGATTATATCCTTTGCGCCGAGGTCGCGCATCCTCTGTACCTTTTCGGAGAAGTAATACATCACCTCTTTCACCACATTGTCGTATTCAGGGTTTTTCTGCATGTCCTGCGGTGTGCCTTTCATGTGCATCATTATGTATGGCACTCTCAGTTCTGCCACAGTCCGCATCATTCTGTCGTCCATGCTGCCGGCCGATATATCGTTGATGATTGCCGCTCCGTGTTCTTCCACACACATCTTTGCTATGTCCGCGCGGAATGTATCTACTGAAATCACAGCTTCGGGCATCTCTCTATTTAATAATGTAAGGGCTTTTTTCAGTCTTGAGGCTTCTTCCTCTGTTGAGATATGATCGGCGTCAGGCCTTGACGAATAAGCTCCTATATCTATTATTTCGCCTCCCTCGTCAATAATCTGTCTGGCTCTCAGCAGAATGTCTTCTTCAGTTTGTTTTCTGCTTCCTGCGTAAAAGGAGTCTGGAGTAATGTTCAGTATTCCCATTACTTTAGGACTATCCAAATCCATCAGATTGCCGTTCACATTGATATATTTTGCTATTTTGTATTTCATTTCGATGCTTGCGTAATGATGATGCAAATGTACATACAATAATTTATTTTTTATTGATTTACGATTGATTTTTCATTTATCTTTGTGCCACGTATAAAATAGTAATTTAAAATGGAAACCTCATTATTGTATAAATACTTTCTTGAGTGTGGAAAGGTTACTACCGACACTCGTGACTGTCCTGAAGGTTCAATGTTCATAGCTTTAAAAGGAGCCAGTTTCAACGGTAACACATTTGCCTCGCAAGCCATAGCAAACGGTTGTCGCTATGCGGTTGTTGATGAGGCTGAATATGCAAATGATCCTGAAGGACGTATTCTGCTTGTTGATGACTGTCTTAAAGCGTTGCAGGAACTGGCATCATGGCATCGCCGTGTTCTTGGCACAAAGATGATAGGCATAACAGGAACAAACGGTAAGACTACTACAAAGGAACTTATAGCTGCCGTTCTTAAAGAAAAATACAATGTGCTTTACACTCAAGGCAATTTGAACAATCATATCGGAGTGCCTCTTACACTGCTTAAACTCACTGCCGAACACGAAATGGCTGTAGTCGAGATGGGGGCAAACCACCCGGGCGAAATAAAGACGCTTGTAAATATTGCATGTCCTGATTATGGTATAATAACCAATGTTGGTAAGGCCCATCTTGAGGGCTTCGGCTCATTTGAAGGGGTTATACGCACAAAGGGCGAGTTGTATGACTATCTGCGTGCCAAAGGAGGAAAGATTTTTATACAAAACGAAAATCCATATCTTAATTCCATTGCAGGAGGGTTGGAATGTGTCCGTTATGGTTCGGCTGATGACCTTTATGTATCGGGCAAGGTCCTTTCATGTTCTCCGTTCCTCGCTTTCGGATGGAAATCAGAAGGAATTACGCACGAAGTGCGGACTCATCTTATAGGTTCGTATAATGTTGACAATGCACTGGCGGCGGTGGCAATAGGAAAATATTTCGGTGTCGCTGACGATGCTGTCTGCCATGCGCTTTCATCATACGAGCCTCACAATAACCGATCCCAACTTGTGGAGGCAGGTGGAAACCGTTTTGTGATAGACGCATACAATGCCAATCCCACAAGCATGGCTGCTGCCTTGGATAATTTCCGCATGATTGAGGCTGTCCACAAGATGGTGATACTTGGCGATATGAAAGAGCTTGGTGAGGCCAGTGTTGAGGAACATCAGAAAATTGCCGATATGCTGACTACCTGCGGCTTTGACAGGGTGATACTTGTAGGTTCTGAGTTTGGCAAAACAGAAAATTCTTATGAACATTTCAATAATGCCGACGAAGTATATGCTGCATTGTCCGGCGATATGCCAAAGGGATATATGATACTTATTAAAGGCTCCAACAGTATGAAGCTTGCATCCTTGGCCGAAAAGCTTATGAAATAATACGGTGACACGTCCGTGTCACACTGATTGAAACTATACCTTATTGTATTTTTTGTGCAGTATTATCGCCATTGCCGAGTTCAAACATCAAAAAATCATAGGAAAGACACGGGGTCATTTGGTTTAAAACATGCCCGTCCTTAAACTTAAACGCGGTCATGTTTTTATTGAAGTTTCATGGTCTTTTTCCCCTCACAAGCCGATGTTCTTGAATGAGTACTGTAATATACTGTAATCCAGTTGGTTATGTTGGTTGTTTGATTTTTCTTTTAGTAAAGAATAATGGGTATATGTACATGCCAAAAACATACTTAAAAGCATATTTGACAAGTAAAAAATGTCTGTAGTTATTGTATATCTTTGTTCCTTTTGTATATTTGTGTATAATATTTAAATGACTCGTTGTCGTATTTGTACTTTTATCATCTATATTGGATTTCGTCCTATTTTTGCGTAAGTAATTAAAGAGAATTTGCTTCTATATATTTAAAGTAATAACTTATAACATATATAAACCCTTATTTCATCTAAAAGACAATGAAACAACAAAAGACAAAGAAAAGATTTGGCATGGCTATGCTTGGACTGGGATTTGCCGTTTCTGCATCAGCACTGACAGCCGTGCCTGATTCCGTGTACTTATTTTCTTATAATGTTCATCCGGGTAGCGGATTGAACATGGCGTGGAGTGCCGACCAAAAATATTGGTCTCCGATAGGTCCTGAACATGCTTTCATAAAGAGCGATTTTGGTACATGGGGTGGCGAAAAGAAAATGTATAACCCTTATCTTATAAGGACACAGGACGGACTGTGGCGATGTGTGTTTCAGGTAAACGATTATTCCAACCAGTTTGCTGTGGCAGTAAGCCGAGACCTTGTGTTGTGGCAGCCGCAGGATTATCCTTATATGGAAGGGGTGAGCAGTTGTCTGGAGCCTGTACTTAAGTATGATGCAAATAGAAAAATGTATCAAGTGCTTTTCAAAACTAAAGAAGGTGATTATTACATTACAGAATCGGCCGATTTCTATAATTTCAGTAAACCGGCTAAAGTAAGTTCAGACTATGTGGATAGCGCAAGTAGGGATGTCGTTATTGATGGCAGAAAAATGCGTGGACAAATTACTAAGGTGGCTTACGCCGAAATAAATACCGTAGTTACAGCTATGGAAGCCGCGCGCTATCGTGAATCTCTCAATGCCGAACTCGCCTGTGACAATGAGATGCGTTTTAAGGATTTGAAACCTCTCGAAGCACAAATTTCAATAAATCTTGATGAAACTAAAAAGATCAGCGACAAGCTTATAGGTATATTTTTTGAAGATATAAGCTATGCCGCCGATGGTGGCCTGTATGCGGAATTGGTGCAGAACAGAGATTTTGAATATTCTCTTGCCGACACTAAAGGTGCCAAAAAAGACTGGAACTCACAATATGCATGGAAGGCGCAGGGTAATGGCGGAGAATGGAGTATAGAAGAAAATAATCCGATTCATAAGAATAACCCTCATTATGCCTTGCTCGATATTAAAAAGCCGGTAGAGTTTTCATTGGTTAACGAAGGATTCGACGGAATACCAGTCCGTAAAGGTGAGAAATATATATTCTCGATGTTTGTACGTCAGATTGAAGGCAATGCCGGTAAGTTTGATGTAGCACTTGAACAGGATGGGAAAGTAGTTGCAAGCACAAAAGTTTCTTCTTCGAATAAAGAATGGAAAAAGCTGAAAGTAACTTTCAAGGCCGAAGCAGATGCCGACAAGGCTGTTATCAGGATAATTCCTAAATCCGAAGGGAAGGTGGCTATTGACATGATATCACTTTTTCCGGAAAATACATTCAAAGGACGTGAGAACGGAATGCGTGCAGACTTGGCCCAGGTGCTGGCTGATTTGAAACCTAAGTTTATGCGTTTTCCTGGTGGATGTGTGGCTCATGGCGACGGATTGCATAACATTTATTATTGGAAAGAGACTATAGGCCCGTTGGAGAGCCGCATGCCGCAACGCAATATATGGAACTATCATCAGACTAAAGGATTGGGATATTATGAATATTTCCAATTCTGTGAAGATATAGGTTGTGAGCCTCTTCCTGTATTGGCGGCCGGTGTGAGCTGTCAGAATTCAAGCGATTGTGGCGCAGGACAGCAGGGGGGTATCCCTATGGAGAAAATGCCTGAATACGTACAGGATGTGTTAGACCTTATAGAATGGGCCAACGGTGACGCCAAGACTACGGAATGGGGCAGACGACGCGCTGAGCAGGGACATCCGGCGCCTTTCAATCTTAAATATATCGGAATCGGTAACGAGGACCTTGTTTCGAATACTTTTGCGGAACGCTATCTGATGATAATAAAGGCCGTGAAAGAGAAATATCCTGATATCATAGTATGTGGAACTGCCGGTCCGTGGTGTGAAGGTAGCGACTACGAAGCTGGCTGGCGTCTGGCAAAGGATAATGATATCGATATGATTGACGAGCATTATTATCAGAGTCCGGGATGGTTTATTTACCATCAGAATTATTATGACCAATATGACCGTAATGGCTCGAAAGTATATTTGGGTGAATATGCGGCTCATGCTCCCGGACGGCCTAACAATATAGAGACCGCGCTTTGTGAGGCAATGCATATCTGCAATATGGAGCGCAACGGAGATATAGTTGAAATGAGTTCGTATGCACCGCTTCTTGCAAAGGAAGGACATATAAACTGGAGTCCTGACATGATATATTTCAACAATAATGAGATTAAACTCACCGTTGGCTATTATGTACAGAAACTTTGCAGTAACTATTGTGGCGACGAATATATAAACAGCTCGTTGACAGTAAACGAGGGACGTAAAGGCGTGCGCGAAAGACTTGCCGTAAGTACTGTCCGTGACTCAAAAACCGGAAAGGTATATATCAAGATGGTCAACCTTCTGAATCATCCGGTAAAAGGGAAACTGGATATTGCTAACGCGGAAAGTATTTTCGGAGAACAAACGTCGCTTAACGCCAAGCTTCATCTTCTGACTGGTGATTATGATGATACAAAGGCTCTGCCTCAGACAAAGGATATTGTAGTGTCTCCTGACTTCGAATATGAATTGCCTGCTTATTCGTTCAGCCTGATTGTGCTGTAAATAATGTCTTTTGATTTTAGAACATAAAAAATGCCATACTTTAATTGGGGATTCTCATCCCTGATTAAGTATGGCATTAAAAATATAACTATTACATAACTTATTTGTTCATTTTCCACCAGTCGAACTCAAACAGTTCTTCATCGTCTCCCCTATATAGTATTGTCAGATCGTGGACTCCATTGATTTTTTCAACAGGGGCCGATATGTTATGCCATTCTTTGTTTGACGAAACGTTGATTGTGGCTATTACTTTGTCGCCGACTCTGAATTCCATTGTTCCGCCTGACTTGCCGCGTACGCAAACTGTTATTGAGTTTGCTCCGTTACCGAAATCTACGCTGCGCAAAGTCTGCCATGAACCGTTGTAAATACGTGTAAGCCAGTGGTCTTTACCAGCTTGTCTGTCTGTTTTGAGTCCGTAGCTGTTGGCCATGGTTTCTGCTTCAACGCGTTCGTAAGGATTAAGGTTCATAACCGGTTTCTTGACACCTTCTTTTGTGAACGGAATGTGTGGGATACTTCCATCGGCATTAAAAGTAAATTCCTCTACACATGACGAACGGCGGAAACCTCCACCATTAGGAAGCGCGCCATTATGGTAGAACATGAAGTTACGTCCTTTGAATTCTACAGAACCTCCATGAATTGTGAAGCTGCCGTGCGCCTCGTCCATTACTCGTCCACGATATGTCCACGGACCGTTTATGCTTTTGGCTGTAGAATATGCCATGTGTTCCGGCACTCCTCCGGCAGCATATTCTATATAATATGTGTCTCCACGCTTATATACCCAGGGACCTTCTTCGTATCCGGTTTTCATAATGTCTTTGTTAAGCTGCCAGTCATGCTTTAATACGTGTGGCCCGAAGGCTGACTCACTGTCTGTGTCAACCTTCATAATTTCGCTTTCCAGAGATATCATGTCACGGCCTAACTTGGCATACCATAATCCGTTGTTACCCCAAAACAGATATGCCTGTCCGTCATCGTCAATAAATACAGAAGGATCAATAAATCCGAAATCACCAGGTACAAGAGGTTTGCCTATCGCATCCTTGTATGGACCTTCAGGACGGTCGGCAACACCTACGCCTATTCCGTGCAAATGTTTTGTGGTATCTTCAGCTGCTACGTACCAGTACCATTTCCCGTCTCTTTCTATTGCCTGTGCGGCCCAGGCGTTGTCTCCCTGTTTTGCCCATTTGAATGTCGCTGTTGACATCGGAACTCCACGGAATGTCCAGTTCACCATATCGGTAGTGGTGAAAAGTAACCAGTCCTTCATCTTGAAATATTGCGCATCGTCTTCATCGTGGTCAGTAAAGAGATAAAGAGTGTCGCCATGCACATAAGGTGCGGGGTCGGGGGTGTAACAAGTTTGTATTATGGGATTTTGTCCGTATAAACTGAACATTGATGATATTAATCCTGCTGTTAGGGCGATTGATGTTTTTCGATTCATAATTTTCAGGTTTTATATTTTCATTAATTGTTATCGGTGTCATAAACGTTTACAAAGAAAAGAAGTTTCTCACTATCTTTTGAATTATGATGTTACAAATGCTTTCGTTTATGTTACACAAATGATTTAAAGTGATTTTTGTATGTCGTTAAAATAAAAAAAGGGAAGAGGACTTTCTTATCCACTTCCCATTCTGTAATATGGCGATATAATATGTTATTCGTGAAAATCTCCGTTAGCCTTAATCAGTTCTATAAGTTTTTCTACAGCCTGTTCTTCCGGAATGTTCTTTTCTATGCATTCCTTACGTTTGTAAAGACTGATTTTGCCTCTACCGGCACCTACATAACCATAATCGGCATCGGCCATTTCGCCGGGACCGTTTACTATACATCCCATGATACCTATCTTAAGTCCTTTCAGATGTGAAGTCGCGGCTTTGATACGTGCTATGGTTGATTCAAGGTCGTAGAGCGTTCTTCCGCAACCTGGACAAGAAATATATTCTGTCTTCGATGTGCGTACTCTGCCTGCCTGCAGAATACCGAAAGCTGTTTCGTCCAGTTTTGTATCGGCTATTGCCGTAGAATTGTTATATAGCAGGATGCCGTCTGTCAGGCCATCGAAGATTAACGCGCCCATGTCGGCGGCAGATTTAATCTGCAAGTCCTCAATAGAGCTCTCTTGGTATATCTGGAAGAAGATGACAGGATTGTTTAGCCCCTGTCT
Source organism: Bacteroides caecigallinarum (assembly GCF_016902295.1). Taxonomy (GTDB): domain Bacteria; phylum Bacteroidota; class Bacteroidia; order Bacteroidales; family Bacteroidaceae; genus Phocaeicola; species Phocaeicola caecigallinarum_A. Next base: position 26,844 of record NZ_JACJLQ010000001.1, read on the forward strand.
TGTAAGCTGATGAGCCAGACCACGATATTCGCCAAGACGGTTTGGATGGTTACTCTGCGCTATCAATACAACTTCCGGATGCAGACGCAGACATGCTGTGACTTCTTCGTTAAGTCCCATGTATGTGGTAAACAGAAATTTTATGTCCGATTTTATCTGATGCAGACCAATAATCTGCTGGGTGCTGAATGCCGGATAAGTACCTTCTTCTCCATTCCATACATTCGCGTCTATTATATAACCGATATCTTTTCTTCTGTTTTCAGGCAATGTCTGTCCGCAGTATATATAGTCAGGTTTAAACTGTTCGCTTACTTCCATATTGCCGTTCAGGCGTGCGGAAAGTACTACAGGAAGATTGTCGCCTCCAATATTTCTTACTGCCTGGGTCTTGCGTCGTGAAGGATTTGTATAACAGAAATCATCGGCTTCAGCTCCGGGAATATATGGATGATTTTCGCGTTTCAGGATATAATCCACTAATTTTCGTGCCACAGGTATTTCGGCTTCAGGGGCTTCGCTCAATGAAACACGAATTGTATCTCCCAGACCGTCGGCAAGTAGTGCGCCTATGCCTAATGCCGACTTGATGCGTCCGTCTTCACCATCGCCGGCTTCTGTGACACCGAGATGTAACGGAAATGCCATACCCTCTTTTTCCATCTGCTCAGCAAGCAATCTTACTGTTTTCACCATTACGACAGTGTTCGAGGCTTTTATGGAGATGACTACATCGGTGAAATCCTCTTCTACGCAGATACGCAGGAATTCCATACATGATTCCACCATGCCGGCAGGAGTATCGCCATAGCGTGACATGATACGGTCCGACAAAGAACCGTGGTTCACTCCGATGCGTATTGCTGTGTGATTCTCCTTGCAGATATTCAGGAATCTCACAAAGCGTTCGCGTATTTTCTGTATCTCCTGAGCATATTCCTCGTCTGTATATTCCAGACTTTTGAATGTGCGGGCAGGATCAACATAGTTTCCCGGATTTATGCGTACTTTCTCGGCATAAAGCGCTGCCACATCAGCAACGTTTGGATTGAAGTGTACATCGGCTACGAGTGGCGTGTCATATCCTTGCGAGCGCAGTCCGATATTGATGTTTTTCAGATTTTCGGCTTCACGTACACCTTGAGTTGTCAGACGTACGTATTCACCACCGGCATCAATGATACGTTTCGCCTGTTCTACGCATGCTTCCGTATCCATTGTGACGGTGTTGGTCATGCTCTGTATGCGTATAGGATTAGCGCCACCCATAGGAGTGGCGCCAACATATACTTCGTTTGCCTTACGGCGTGAATAGTTGAAGTAATCCATTTAATTAGTCTTGTAAGCGTATTTAACTTCTTTCAGTTCTTCGTTGGCTTTAACGATTTTGTTTTTGAGCCCTTCCTTATATGCGGCGAATTTCTTTGCAAGTTCTTCGTCGGACAGTGCGATCATCTGTACGGCTAATATTGCTGCGTTCATGGCTCCGTTGATGGCAACTGTAGCTACAGGTATGCCTGGAGGCATCTGTATTATAGAGTACAGTGCATCAACACCGTCGAGTACTGACCCCTTGATAGGAACTCCGATTACAGGAAGTGTAGTGTTTGCGGCTATTACTCCTGGCAGTGCTGCAGCCATACCGGCAGCAGCGATTATGACTTTCAATCCTCTCTCGGCGGCACCTTTTGCAAATGCCTCAACTTCTGCAGGGGTGCGGTGGGCTGAAAGAGCGTTGATTTCGAAAGGAACCTGCATCTCGTCAAGCAGTTTGGCAGCCTTTTCCATAACCGGAAGGTCGGATGTGCTACCCATAATGATACTTACTATTGGTTTCATTCTTTTTTACTTATAGTTAATATTTGTTTGTTTTTGGTCTTTCCGCATCACATCAGTATATTTCTGATAATGTCTAAACGGCATTTAAATGCTGTTTAAATGCCGTTTAGATATTGTTTTATTCATTTACCAATTGTTTGTATGCTTCCGCGTCGAGTAAATCGTCAAATTCAGAAACATCAGTCGGTTTGATTTTAATTATCCATCCTTCACCGTAAGGGTCCTTGTTTACGAGTTCCGGATTATCTTCAAGAGCCTGGTTAACTTCGAGGATTTCTCCTCCTACAGGTAAGAATAAATCTGAAACAGTCTTTACAACTTCTATACTGCCGAATGTATCTCCTTTTTCGAGAGTTTCGCCTTCTGTCGTAACATCAACGAAAACGATGTCACCAAGTTGTGTCTGTGCATAGTCCGTTATACCTACGTATGCCTCATCGCCCTCTAAACGAATCCATTCGTGTTCGTTTGTGTACTTTACATTTGTTGGAAAATTCATGGTTTTAAAATTTACAAGGTTAAATATTATCTTTTCAAATAAACAAAATTCCCGTGACACCGCAAAATAATCCGAGGACAAATCCTCCGAAAACCTCCGTTAATGTATGTTGACGCATTATAATACGGGCTGTACACAGCATTCCTGCAAGCAGAATAAAACCGGCAAGCCACCATACAGGATTAAACTGAAAAAGAAAACTGTATGAAATCAGTCCACCGACCATCAGTCCGCTGCTTGCCGCATGTGTGCTTATCTTCAGCTTGAGATTTACTATCGTACATAGTACCATACATATAAGCACGGCTAATATAATACCACTCATGTATCTTGGCGTATGTATTCTGTACATTGTAATCAGACCGCCAACGTAGCTAAGTATTGTGAGCCCGTATGGAACAAATCTGTTTTCTCTGTGACCAAGTTCTCTGATTCCCCAACCATTGATTTTCTGGAAAATATATATTCCCAACATAGGGAACAGTATGGTGAAACAATATACCAGTCCAAGGATGGATATTTTATACGAGAGTGGCATTACGCTGAGATATGTAAATAGAAATATCATCAGAAATGCCACAAAAGGAACCATGAAAGGAGAAAATATAGCCGAAACTATATATGATACTATATAGAGTGGATTTCTTCTTTCCTCTTCTGTAAGGCGTACCGGTTCGTGGTATGTCAGTTCGTTGGGAATATTGTTTACTTCCATTTTTTTTCTATCTTCTTAGTCTTGCTACTGGAATATTCAACTGTGTACGGTATTTTGCTACTGTACGGCGTGCTATAGGGTAGCCCTTATCTTTCAATGCGTCGGCAAGTTCGTCGTCAGTAAGTGGTTTTTGCCTGTCTTCGTTGTCAACCATTTCCTTCAGTATCCGTTTTATTTCTCTAACTGACAGTTCTTCACCATTCTCGGTAGTGTAACCATCATTGAAAAAGTATTTAAGCGGGAAAATTCCGAAATTTGTCTGTACATACTTGCTGTTGCTTACCCTTGATACTGTAGATATGTCCAGTTTTGCCCTTTCAGCCACATCCTTAAGTATCATTGGCTTCAATAAAGTTTCATCTCCTTCCGTAAAGAACGGACGTTGCAGGTCTATTATAGCCTGCATTGTGCTAAGCATCGTGTTTTGTCTTTGTTTTATGGCGTTGATAAAACCTTGTGCTGCATCAACTTTCTGTTTAAGGAACATGAATGCGTCCTTGGCTTCTTTCGACTGGTTGGCCTTATTCTTAGTCTGTTCTTCCAACATGTCGGTGAAAGTACGGCTAAGTCTCAGCTCCGGGACATTCCTGTTGTTGAGACTCAATATTATGTTACCGTCATCTTCTGTTTCTACAATAAAGTCAGGTATTATATGATGCAGGTTTTTACCCATAGCCTCACCCATTGAACTTCCTGGACGCGGATTTAATTTAACAAGTTCGGCCACGGCTGCATTGTATTCATCTTCCGTTATATCAAGCTTTTGTATAATCTTGTCCTTATTTTTTTTTGTGAATTCGTCGCAGTACTGGTCTATAATGTCGTACTCAATTTTCTTCAGTGGAGAATCCTCTTTCCTTTTAATCTGAATTAGAAGACATTCCTGAAGATTTCTGGCTCCTATACCTGCAGGATCGAAATCCTGTATTACCGATATAATATGTTCCAGTTCCTCTTCAGTGGTGTATATTCCCTGATAAATAGCCAGTTCGTCCATTAAAGCTTCTGTGGTCTTCCTTAACAGTCCGTCATCGTCCAGTGAACCGATGATGTACTCTCCAAGTATCTTCTGCTCTTCATTCAGCTCCTGCATGTCAAGCTGCTCCTTTAGAGTTTCGTAGAAAGATACGTTGTCCGACAAAGGAATTTCTTCAGGTGTCTCACCCATTGAACGATTGTTTTCCTGTAGTTTGTAGTCTGGTATGTCGTCTTCTGTACGGTAGTCGCCTAATGAGACATCTTCATTATAGTTCGTCTCAGGGTCGGCATCAGGGTCAGTTGGATATTCGTTTGCCTGGTCCTCATCAATTTCAGAAGGATCTCTTCCTTCTTCCAAAGCCGGATTGTCCAGAATTTCTGCATGTACGCGTTCTTCCAATTCCACTGTAGGTAATTCCAGTAGTTTTACCAGTAACACCTGTTGTGGTGAAAGAGTCTGTACCTGCTGTTGTGCCTGCGATTGTATTTGACGTGAGTTTTGTGCCATTTTGTAAACACTGAAAATTTATTTATTCGCAAAAGTAATAAATTTATTGTGAAGGTCAATCTTTTAATAGGCTATAATATGATGATGATTATTTATAATCTTTTGAAGTATTATTGTTTTGATAATGTATTTTAAGTTTAGCTTCGTTAAATTATAATTCGTAAGAAAATAAAAGGTAAAGAAGTATCAGTAAATGATTCTATTTTGTGGGTAATTATGCTTATTGATTATTATATGTTTTTTTATGTGTTTTTTCTGAAAAATAATGATGTGCTTTTAATGAGATAATTTGTTAATAGTTTTCTTGTTTTTATAATTAATTAAACTTTATGTAACATGCATGGCAATAGTTGTTACATTTGTGTTGTAGAATGTAACGTAGCTGATAATTTTTGTATTGTTATTATATTGTATAAATCTTTATTTTCCCTAATTTTGTGAAAATGAAAAACCGAGTTAATTAATGTGTAATCTTAAAATTAGAATGCTTATGGATAATATGACTGACACAGGATGATAAATTAAGTTATTAATAATCTTTGAATAAAGGTTAATCTTACTAATGAAAAAATACAATACATTATTATATTGTATGTCCCTTAATCTAAAAATCTAATAAATCAAACCTTATTTGTTAATTTACAGAATAATGCTTATGAAAACAAGAATTTTGATGTTGTTGTCTTTTGTGGCGTTCTTTTTTGCGGCTGCAAATGCACAGACCCTTGTAAAAGGTAGTGTTGTCTCAGGCGACAATTCTGAACCAATGATTGGTGTGGCTATTTTGGAAGACGGTACATCGAATGGTTGTACGACGGACTTGGATGGAAACTACTCAATTCAGGTACAAAACAATGATGCTACACTTGTTGTCTCTTTTATTGGCTATAAGACCCAGCGTATTAAAGTCAATGGGCGTGAAGTGATAAATATTCGTATGGAAGAAGATACTGAAGTGCTTGAAGAAGTTGTAGTTGTAGGTTATGGCGTTCAGAAAAAGAGTGACGTAACCGGTGCTATCGCTTCCGTAGGTGCTGATGATATTAAAAATCTTGCTACTGTTGATGCCGGTGCGGCACTTCAAGGTAAAGCTGCAGGTGTGCAGATTTTGAATACGTCAGGAGCCCCTGGTGCTGGTGCCGCAATCCGTATTCGTGGTTATTCTTCAAACTCTGACCAACTTGGCCCGCTGTTGATTGTTGATGGTTTGAAAGTTGATAATATTCAATATTTGGACCCTTCAATGATTGAATCTATGGAAGTCCTTAAAGATGCGGCTTCAGCAGCTATTTATGGTGCTCAGGCTGGTAATGGTGTTGTTCTTATTACTACTAAAACAGGTTCAAGCTCACGCCCAAAGGTTACATACTCATTTAAGGCCATAAATCAAAGCTTGGCAAAAACTCCTGAAATCTTTGGCGCAAAAGATTGGATTAAATATAAGGAAATGTCCGGATATGATATGAAAACTCTTTGCGAAGCTTACGGAGTTGATTATGATAATCCTGCTGAAACAGATTGGATTAATGAAGTATTTGGAAACAGTTGGGCAACTCAACACTCCATTACTTTCCAGGATGGTAATGATAAAGGAAGTTTCTTTACTTCTTTGAATTATATCAACAATGATGGTATCGTACGTGGCAAAAAAGATACTTACAGTCGTCTAACCGGTCAAATTAATGCTGATTACAAGCTGTATAAATGGATCAAGGTTGGAACCAACACTTCTATTGAAAGATGGAAGACACGTAATATTACACATCAGGGAGCTTATGGCTCAATGCTTGCCCCTGCACTTCTTCTTGACCCGCTGACTCCAGTATATTGGGATAGTGTAGATGATTTTACAACGGATATGAAAGAACAGTACGCACAGAATCCTGATTTGATAAAAGTTGCTCCTAACGGTAAGTATTATGCAACTTCTAAGTTCCAAATGGATGATAATGGTAACCCATTACTACAGCTTGATCGTTGTAATGCTACAAGTGCCGGTCTTACAGTTCGTGGAACAGCTTATTTGGATCTTACTCCTTTTGACGGATTTGTAATGACATCCCGTTTCTCATACCGCATTGCCCAGACAAACAATCACGATTATTCTGAACCGTATTATATGAATGGTCAGGCAAAAGCTACTGATTATTCTATTTCTGCTTCAGCTTATAATAACTATTATTATCAGTGGGAAAATTTTGCCAATTATAATAAGACAATCTTTGAAAAACATAATATTGGCGCCATGATTGGTATGTCATTCACAGAATATCATACTGATGATGTTACTGCATCTGCTACAGGAACAGGAGGTAGTAAAATCTTGGCGGGAGATGCTCCTAATTTCCATTACTTGAACTATGTGAACTCTGCTTCAACAACAACCAAGAGTATTGGTAACTTACCAGGAGAAACAGCCAGTCTTTCATATTTCGGACGTTTGCTCTATACTTACGACAACAGATACAGCCTTCAATTCAACTATCGTGCTGATGCATTTGATACATCTAAGCTTCCTGCAGACAAACGTTGGGGTAAATTCCCTTCTCTTGCTGTAGGATGGACAATCAGTAATGAAAGCTTCATTAAAGACAATATTAATACAGATGCTCTTTCATTCTTGAAGTTCCGTGCATCATGGGGACGAAACGGTAATATCAGCGTGCTGACAAATTATCCATATACTTCTCCTATCAATTATAACGGTTCATGGTATCAGTATGGTGATAATCCGGATCAAGTGTATGGATCATATCCAAATGGACTTGCTAATCCAAATCTGAGATGGGAAACATCTGAGCAGCTTGACTTAGGTCTTGATATGCGCTTCTTGAATGATCGTTTGACTGTAAGTTTGGATTACTATAATAAGGATACAAAAGACCTTTTGGTTGCTATAAATCCTACACCTGAAGTTTATACTGGTACAACTACTGTTAATGCCGGAGAAATCAATAACAAAGGTTTTGAGTTTGAAGTCGCTTGGAGAGATAATATAGGTGATTTCAGTTATGATATCAACGCAAATTTCTCTACATTAAGCAATAAAGTTACTTATCTATACGATGATATCACACGTATTACAAGTAATACAGGTGGTGTTGACGGTACTAACAATATGGTATGTACAGCCTTTGAAGAGGGACATCCTATATGGTATTTCCGCGCATACGATTATGCAGGTGTTGACAGAGAGACCGGTGCCGCTTTATTCCGAAATCATGAAGGTGAGATTGTTTCTTCTTCAGAACTGAGTGAGGAAGATATGACAGACATAGGTAGTGCAATTCCTAAGTTTACTTATGGTATAACACTTAATCTTCAGTACAAAGGTATTGACTTTACCGCTTTTGGTACAGGTGTTGCGGGAAATAAGATATTCAACATTTTGTATCGTGCGGATACTCCGATGCGTAACTCTTTGAAATATTATATGGATAATGCATGGACTCCTGAAAACAAGGATGCTTCAATGCCTGCTGTAGAAAATGTCGCTCATGACCGTTATTTCTGGAGCTCAAGCGCGTCAATGTTCAATGGAGCATATTTCAAGATTAAACAGTTGCAGTTAGGTTATACTTTGCCAAGAAGTATTACTAAGAAAGTAGCAATAAAAGATCTTCGTTTCTTTGTATCTTTGGATGACTTCTTCACATTCTCTAAGTACCCTGGAATGGACCCTGAAACAGCCACAACATCAAAGAATGGTGGTGCCGGTTTTGATATAGGAACTTATCCTACTATGAAGAAATGTTCATTCGGAGCAAGCTTCTCATTTTAAATGAAATATTCTTTTTGAAAAAATAATAAATGATGTACATTATGAAAAAAATTATATATCCACTTTTAGGTGTTGCGTTTCTTTTCAGTGGCTGTGCTGACCGTCTGAATATTGAACAGAAAGGAGTAATTCCGTTTGAAAGTTTTTATCAGACAGACGAAGATGCACAAAATGCATTGAATAATCTTTACCAGTCGTTTGTTATGAATATAGCTGGTAATGAGGGTATTTATGTTGCCTTGCCGGTATTGTTTAACGAACCAGGTGATGATATGCTTGCGGCTGGTAATATGTATGGTGATAATGATTTTGGTGCACAAATCAACGAATTCCGTTATGATTCACAAAACGAAGTAATCAAAAATGCTTATTGGGGTCTGTATGGAGTTATTTATGATGCTAATCTTGTCCTTGATAATATTGAACCAAATTCGGACGTAAAGAAACGTGTATGTGCAGAAGCTCGTGTTCTTCGTGCTTGGTCTCATTTTATGCTTGCTATTGGTTGGGATTGTCCACCGTTGGTTGACCATATTCTTCCTGCTGATGCTAAACCAGCTAATTATGAAGGCGGTCATGATGCTCTTTTGAAATGGTGTGCTGAAGAGGCTGAAGCAGCTGTAAATGATTTGGAAGAACGTACAAGTCCTACAGACAAAGTTGGCGCTTCAAAAGTTACAAAAGGTTTTGCTTATACGCTTGCCGGTAAAGCTCGCTTGTTTATGGGAGATTATGAAAATGCAAAGACTAATCTTAAACAAGTTATCAATTCGCAGAAATATGAACTTGTTCCTACAGAACGTTGGGCAAATCTTTTCCATACATCTGGTGACTTATGTGAAGAAATGATTTTCCAGGCAAACGCACTTGAAAATGCTAACGTTGGCGATTGGGATAATAAGATTCAGCGTACTTCTTGGATGTGGATACAGTTCTGGAACTGGCGTACTGATAAATTAGCTTCAATGCCGTCATTTATCGGCACAGCCGGATGGGGAGGACATTCAATCCGTGCGGATTTTGCAGAACGTATGTTGGCTAACGACGGTGATTCACCTCGTCGTAAAGCAACTTTCTTGACAGGCGATGAATTTCTTTATGAAATGGAATGGAACGGAACAAAAGGTAAGAACCTAACACGTGAACAGCTTGAAACATCAGATCAGATTGGTATTAAAGACCCATCAGGCCTTTATGGTTTCGCAGGCTATTTTGCCAATAAGTTTGTTCCTTGGGCTGAGGATAATGAAAAAGGATGGTACGGATTCAAGAACCTGACAATTTTCCGTTATGCAGAAGTTCTTTTGATGTATGCTGAAGCTTGTGCTCATACTAATGATCCTGACGGTCTTCAGTATCTGCAACAAATCCAAAGACGTGCTGGTTCGGCTCATATATCTACAGAACTTACATTGGATGAAGTTAAGAATGAGAAGAGCTATGAAATGTGGCTCGAAGGTGTAAGATTCCCGGATATGGTAAGATGGGGTGACACTGATGGCGTTGTGAACAATGGTAAAAATATTCCAACAACTTATGACGCATTCTTTACTAAAGGTGAGTCTAAACATCGTTTATACGTAGAATATTCTAATCCGAATAAAGGTACTACTGGATTTGTAAAAGGTAAACATGAATATTTCGCTTATCCTTTTGCTGCTACATCAATTAATCCTAATTTAATTCAGAATCCAAGCGGTAAATAATTGGTGAATAATTATATAAAAAGGATGTGTTTTGATGGACACATCCTTTTTTGTGAATTACAAACTATGAATTGTATAGCGTTTTTTTAAAATAAAAGGTAATGAATTATAATAAATTTAAGATTTTTCTGTTTTCATGTTTGTTGAGTATTGTTCCAAATATTTATAGTCAGAGCGATATTTCTTCAACAGACTTTTCGAATTATTTTTCTCCACCATCAAAAGGTGTGATGACTCCAGATTCGGACGGCTTTATTCGTCGCTGGTTGCTTCTTGAACCGATAAACAAACCAAACAGAAGCAATACTGTTTTTACAGACAGCTATATCCGTGAGGTCTTTGCTACCGAATATTTTCCTACACAGTTTACAAAAATACCTTCTGACGGAGATAAAGTTAAGGTAGGAGACCAGAAATTGAAATGGCATGCTCTTGACAGCAAGCTTTTCAATGTCAAGTTGTTTCGCTTCGCCTCTAACCTTGACAAGCAGGTCTATGGTGTAATATTCTGGGCAGTAACCGTCATTGAATGTGCTGAGGATATTGAAAATGTCAGGATGGCTGTTGGCTCCAATTCTGCATCCATGTGGTGGCTGAATGGTGAAGAGGCGGTCATTTTGTCTGGTGACAGAAGAATGGTTAAGGATGATTGTATGTCACGTCGTCTGACTTTAAAGAAAGGTAAGAATGTTGTGAGAGGTGCAGTGATAAATGGACCGGGTATGAGTGATTTCTGTTTGCGTTTTGTTTATGAAAACGGTGAACCAGTAAAAGATATTACAATAAGTTTTAAATGATTATGAAGAAAGATAATATATTATTAGGTGTTTGTTCTTTGATGCTTTCAGGTTTATCAACAAATCTGTCAGCTCAAGTTGGAGAACCATATATCCATGACCCTTCTACCATTATGGAATGTGATGGCAAGTATTATACTTTCGGTACAGGTGGCGGTGGACTTATATCAGAAGACGGATGGACATGGAACAGCGGTGCTGTACGTCCGGGAAGAGGTGCGGCTCCTGATGCTATAAAGATAGGAGATAGATATCTGGTGGCATACAGTTCTACAGGTGGTGGACTTGGTGGCGGTCATAGTGGTCAGGTGCTAACAATGTGGAATAAAACATTGGATCCTACATCTCCTGATTTTAAGTTCACAGATCCTATAGTTGTTGCATCATCTGAGGAAGACGAAGATTGTGACGCTATTGATGCCGGTTTGTTATTAGACCCTACTGATGGTCGTCTATGGCTTTCATACGGTACGTATTTTGGATTTATTCGTCTGGTTGAACTCGACCCTGAAACAGGAAAACGTGTTGAAGGTAATGAACCGATTAATATTGCTATAGATTGTGAAGCAACAGATTTGTTGTACCGTGATGGATGGTATTATCTGCTGGGAACACATGGAACATGTTGTGACGGTCCGAATTCTACATATAATATAGTTGTCGGAAGATCTCGTAAAGTTACCGGTCCTTATGTTGACAATATGGGTAGAAAAATGCTCGAAGGTGGTGGTAAGATGGTGATTGCGGCAAGAAATGGTATGACTGGTGCCGGTCATTTCGGACGTTACATCGAAACTGAAGGCGTTGAAAAAATGTCTTGCCATTTCGAAGCTGATTTTAAACGTGGAGGTCGTAGCGTGTTGGCTATATATCCTTTGCTATGGCGTAACGGATGGCCTGTTGCAGGAGATTTATTTAAGGAAGGTACTTATGAGATTGAGTCTGAGCGTAGAGGATATGCATTGGAGCTGGCTGTCGATTTTATCAGAATGGATGCTCCAAGATATCGTTTTTGGGAGAAAGTTGAAGAGCCGGTAGTGCCTTTGAAGCCTCAAACTCTTGATGATGTTATTGACACATGGCCAAAAGGAAATATTGATGTGAGAATAGGTGATTATATGTTCCGACCTCACCAGAAATGGACTATAACAGCAGTTCCTGATGCCGGAGGTTATCTTGGCGCTCCATATTATAAGATAGTTATTGAGGGAACAAACCGTGCACTGTCTGCCGCTGAAGGTGCGGAAGTTGTTACTGTCCCTGAATTTACAGGCTCTCCAGAACAGCTGTGGCGTATAGAACAGTTGATTGACGGAACATATAGAATTATGCCTAAACATATACCGGGCTGTGATGAAGAACTTGTATTGGTCTCTGTAGGCGACAGTACTCCGTCGTTGGGTAAGTTTGATATGAACAGCGATAATTCGAAATGGAATTTCAGAGATTATTGATTATAAACTATAATACAAACAATACATATTTAGTATGAAGAAGTTATTTTTACCATCTTTGTTTTTGAGTTTTACACTTACTGCATTAGCTCAAAATACGTCGCTTGAGGGTGAACGTTCAATGTGGTCTATCCGTAGTTCAGAGTATCCGCGTGTTACGTCAGACCATCGTGCAATGTTTAAAGTTAAGGCTCCGGAAGCAAATTCAGTGCAATTGGATTTGGGAAAGAAATATGAAATGAAGAAAAATGCCAATGGCGAATGGGAATGTATAACAGATTCGTTGGGACCTGGGTTCCACTATTATTCGCTGATTGTAGATGGTGTTTCGGTGAATGATCCGAGCAGTGAAACATTTTATGGTTGCAGCCGTATGATGAGCGGCATAGACATACCATACGCTGATGGTGATGACCGTTTCACATTGTCGGATGTTCCTCATGGTGATATCCGAATGAAAAGATATTTCTCAAAAATAGAGAACGGATGGAGACGTATATATGTATATACTCCTCCGACTTATGATAAGAATGATGCAGAATATCCAGTGTTGTACTTACAGCATGGTGGTGGTGAGGATGAACGAGGATGGTCTCAGCAGGGACTTACAGATATCATTTTGGATAATCTTATAGCAAAAGGAGAAGCTCTGCCGATGATAATAGTGATGATGGATGGTAATACAAGGAATTTTACAAGGGCGTTGCTCGATGAATGTATTCCTTTGGTGGAGAATACATACCGTGTGAAAAAGGAGAAAGATAGTCGCGCTTTGGCTGGATTGTCTATGGGAGGAATACAGACATTGAATACAGTGATAGAAAATCCAGATATATTCTCTTATGTAGGAGTATTCAGCTCAGGATGGTTCAGCAACAATCCTAACAGAATGTTTGGTGATACTGAGAAGTATTATACAATGTTAAGTAACGATAAGGACAAATATAATGAAAGCTTTAAGCAGTTCTGGATATCAATGGGTGGTAAGGAAGATATCGCTTATATGAATTGTCAGAACATGCTTGGTCGTTTTGATAAAATAGGTATCAAATACACTTATTTTGAAACTCCTGGTGGGCATACATGGCCGGTGTGGAGAGAAAGCCTATATCGTTTTGCTAAGTTGTTGTTCAAGTAATTTGAATAAATATTTCAGATTGATTATAAAATTAGCTGTGATTTGGATATACTCCGAATCATAGCTAATTTTTTATATGTAAACAACTAAAATTACATATCGAACTTAGTTTAAGAATGAGATTGTCTTATTTTTGTTAGGCATTGGTATTTATACATTTTCCTTTCATTTATATAATATTTTGTCGTGATAATTTGATATTATTACTTTCTTATTTCTTGAATTTGTGTAAGCAATACACTTAATAAAGTGATTAAAAATGTTATTATTTCTTCGGAAATGGTTCAAAATGAAATCTTGATTAGAGAATGTTTTATGTTTATAACAAATACGGATGTAAATCTGTGTGATTTGTAAAAGAAATGCTATCTTATAGCCTTAAAATGTTTTTTTAGAAGAAAAACGTCAAATGTTGTGTCAAAAAACTAAGAATTGGGGTCTATGACATGATGAATGAAAATATATTCAGAAAAAATACATATTTTGTGACTAACTGGAGAAACTAAACTATTATTAATTTTTTTATTCAAGAGAGATTTTATGAGAAGGAAATTGATGCTATTAATCTCCTGCCTCGTCGTATGGGTAGGTATGGTGAATGCTCAAACCTTGAAAGTGACTGGTACTGTTACTTCAAGTGAGGATGGTTTGCCTGTTGTGGGTGCATCTGTATTAGTAAAAGGTACTACTGTAGGTACTGTGACTGACATTGACGGAAATTTTAATATTCCGAATGTTCCTGAAAATGCAAAAACACTTATCGTTTCGTTTATTGGTATGAAATCTGAAGAGATTGCAGTGGCCCCAACTTTGAATGTTGTGTTGCGTCCGGATACTGAGCTCCTTGATGAAGTGGTAGTGACGGGTTATGGAAATTTCAAGAAATCATCGTTTACAGGCTCTGCATCGAGTGTATCTACTGAAAAATTGAAGGATGTACCTTCGATTAGTGTTCAAGACAGATTGGCTGGCTCGGTATCTGGCGTTCAGATTACTCCTACTTCAGGACAACCTGGAGCTGTGGCTTCTGTGCGTATCCGTGGTATGGGGTCAATTAATGCAAGTAATGAACCTCTTTATGTGATAGATGGTGTGCCGATGCTTAACGGTAATGTAAGTGAATTTTCATACGCTAATTCTGGTAACAGCCTGTTGGCTACCTTGAACAGTAATGATATTGAGTCTATGACTGTAATAAAGGATGCCGCGGCTGCATCGCTGTATGGCTCGCGCGCTGCAAATGGTGTGATTATCATAACTACAAAGCGTGGCTCTGCTGGAAAAACTCAGTTTAATGTTAAGGCTGACTGGGGTATGTCGGATATGGCTATTGATTATCGTCCTATACTTAACGGATATGAGAGACGGGAAATTCTTTACTTGGGGCTTAAAAACTATATGCTGAATAACGGTAGGTCTATGGATGAGGCTGTTGCTTATGCTGATAGTAAAATTGACGGATATGCTGCTGAACCCTGGTCGGGCTATACTGACTGGAAAGATGTTCTTTTCAGAAATGGTGTCCATCAGAATTATGAAGTCAGCGCACAGGGCGGTTCGGAAAAGACACGTTTCTATACTTCTTTCGCTTATACAAAACAGGATGGTATCACAAATGTTTCCGGATATGAGAGATTTACCGGTAGGGTGAATGTAAATCATAAAGCGGATAGAGTATCGCTGGATGCAAGTGCAATGTTTACGAATTCAACTCAGAATGTAAATAATGAGGGTACAAGCTTTGCAAGTCCTATAATGTGTTATGCAATGACTGCTTCTCCTTCTACTTTCCCTTATAATGAGGATGGATCTTTCAGTACTGTTTTCCCTGCATTAAATGGTGCGAATCCTGTTCAGACGGAGACTTATAATTATAACCTAAGTGTAGTGAATAGATTTATGGGGTCGCTGGGGACTACATGGAATATCTGGGATAATCTGAATCTGAAGGAGGTATTGAGCTATGATTTCAATCAAAACAATGAACGCGTATGGTGGGACCCGCGTACAAATGACGGACGCTCGTCGAATGGTGTAATGCAAAGGGTTATGACAAATATGGCTAAGCTGAATACTCAGACTCAGCTTACATATAATATGACAATAGCTGAGAAACATAATCTTGATGCTTTGTTGGGCTTTGAGACAGAGGATTATGGCTATGAATATGTGTATGCCAATGGTAATTCGTATCCATCGTATTTGCCTGAAATAGTGAATGCCGGGGACACAAGGGCTTCAAGTTCGGCAAGCAGATATAGAATGACTTCATTCTTAGGACGTCTGAATTATGATTTTGCCGGTAAGTATTATTTCAGTGCCAGCTATCGACGCGATGGGAGCTCGCGATTGTCGCGTGCGAGCCGTTGGGGGGATTTTTGGTCAGTATCTGGTTCGTGGAGATTGTCTGCCGAATCGTTTATGGAGGCTGCGAGGAATGTATTGACTGACGTTAAATTACGTGCTTCGTATGGTGTGAACGGAACTCAGCCTACTGACTATTATGGATATTTAGGTGTTTTTGGATTCGGATATAATTATATGGGTAACGGTGGTTCTGCAGAAATGAGAGTGGATAATCCGAATATGAAATGGGAAAAGAATTATGCCACAAATATAGGTTTGGATATTACATTGTGTAACAAACTGTCGATGACAATAGAGTGGTATAACCGTGATACTAAGGATCTGCTTATGAATAAGGCTATATCTGGTGTGGTGGGTATCATAGATGGAAGTGGCTCTGCCAATACTTTGATGAATGTTGGTGAGATGAGAAACCGTGGTATAGAAGTGGAACTGAAATCGACTAATATTCAGAAAAAGGACTGGATGTGGACTACTACATTTAATGTTAGCCATAACAGGAATACTTTGCAGAAGTTGGACGGCGAACAAAATGAAATGATAAGAGGTGTACTTATCCATAGAGTGGGCGAACCTTATTATTCGATTTATGCGTACGAATATGCAGGGGTAGATTCGCAAACAGGTAAGGAAATGTATTATATAAATGGTGGAAATGGTAGTCGTGAGACTACAACTAATTCTGCAGAAGCTAACAAAACTATTGTAGGGGCTGTTGAACCTAAAGTACAGGGAGGTCTAACTAACTTTGTAAGTTGGAAATTTATAGACTTTAACATGACTTTGACTTACTCAATAGGCGGTAATGCTTATGATAATGCTTCATGGTTACAGTCGAATGGTGGTACTTATAATTATGTAGGTAATGTTCCAGCTTATTATAAAATTGAGGATACATGGCAGAAACCAGGCGATAATGCAAAACTTCCGCAATTCGCTTTCGGAAACAAGAATATAGCTTCATCTCGTTTGCTGATGCCAACAGACCACTTGCGAGTTAAGAATTTGACTGTCGGTTTCACTATGCCTACAAATTTGAGTAGCAAACTGGGACTTGGCAAAATGAGAGCTTACGTTGCAGCAAACAATCTGCTTACATGGAAATCGAAAAAACTGTATGTGGATCCGGAAACTCCTGTAAACGGTATATGCACTTTTGAAACTCCGGCTTTGAGAACGGTTACTTTCGGTATGGAAATAGGTTTTTAATTTTAATAATGAGAAGTAAATATGATAACTAAAATATATAAGTCGTTTGTGTTTTCGGTTACAGTCTTAGGATTGTCATCGTGTGTAAACAACTGGTTGGATCAGGCTCCGGCTAATGGGATACCTACAGCACAGGCTATAACGAACTATAATGATGCCAAGACTGCTATGTATGGGATGTATGATGGTTTGCAGGGTAATTCAACATATAGGGAGTATTATGCTGCAAGAATGTTCTATTATGGTGACGTGCGTGGTGATGATATGCAGGCAAGAAATCAGGGAATGCGTACTTCTTCGTGTTATGAAATGAGATATACAGCAGATGATGCTCCGGCAATTTGGAATGTACCGTATAACGTAATACGTCGTGCCAATAGAATTATTGAGGCTGTGGAAAATAAAAAAATCATGGATGCTGATAAGTATCAAAGTCAGATAAACGATATTTATGCTCAGGCTAAGGTCGTTAGAGCTTTGGTACATTTTGATCTTGTGAGAATTTACGGAAATCCTTATACAGTTGACAATGGCGCTTCGCTTGGTGTACCGTTTGTGGATACTGCATTGAATACTGATGCGCAGATGGGTAGGGAGACTGTGGCTAATGTTTATGAAAAGGTTATAAAAGACCTGACAGATGCTGTAAACTCCGGATTCTTGTATAAATCTGTAAAGGTGGGAGAGAAGCAGGGTTTTATTGACCAGTGGGCCGCCGAGGCTTTACTGACTCGTGTGTATCTTTATAAAGGTGATAATGAGCTTGCTTTATCAACAGCCAAGAATGTGATTATGAATTCTCCTTATAAATTATGGACTGCAGATGAATATGCTGATGCGTGGGATAAGATGAATGCAAAGCATACTGGCGAGATATTGTTCGAAATTGTAAATAATGGTTCAGACGACTGGGCAGACCGTGAGGGAATTGGCTATTTGTATAATGAGGACGGATATGCTGACGCTATCTGCACCAAGTCGTTTGTGGATATGCTGAAGGCCGACAAAAATGATGTGAGAATTAATGTTGTTTTGCCGTTAAAGAATAAAAAGGACGGTAATGGTAATCCTACAGAACTCTATAAGATATATGGTGATGAACCTGTATTTATTAATAAATTTCCAAGTGGACAGCAGTCTGATCCACGCTTGCAGAATCTTCCGATACTCAGACTTTCGGAAGTGTATCTGAATGCAGCTGAAGCTGCCATGAAGTTAGGTGGAGGAGCAGTGAATGAAGCTGTTTTGTATCTGAATGAAATAATAAAGGCCCGCTCTATTGATGTTAGTGCTGCAAAGGTGGTGGACAATAACAGTATAACTTTAGAAAAAGTATTAACAGAGCGTCGTAAAGAATTGGTAGGCGAAGGGCACCGTTTCTTTGATGCTATGCGTAATAATGAAACAATTGTACGTTATGAAAGTCAGGATAATATGGGATGGCATTATGCCTTAAATGAGGATTCAAGAAAGTTTGACAGAACTTATTTCAGAGCTATCCTCCCTATTCCGGTGAGTGAGACTAATGCAAATCCTGTTATAGCCAAACAGCAGAATCCTGGATATTGATGTGTTGACAGAACAATAGTTGGTTTTATTTTTAGTATAATTTAAACGCTTGCTGAACACTGAAGGTGATTAGTGTTTGGCAAGCGTTTATTTATTGTTTGCTTATATTAATCGCAATAAAAATTACCAGAATTTGTTGAGCTCCTCGTTATATTCGAAGCCTGCGTCTTTTAGACGTGATACAATTTCGTCTTTGTTAAGGCTCAAATCGTCGCAAAGGGAGTCAAGCGAACTATAGAAGTCTCTTAGTTTCATGTTGATGAGACTGAAAAGCATCATCGGGTCATTAGGTAGTTCCATTTTTTATGATATTATGTTTGTTTCTTTTCGGGGTGCAAAGTTACTCTTTATTTCTGAAGGTTATCATTCTGTGCTCTCCGTATTATTATGTTTTTATGATATTTTAGCTTATGCAAATTGCAATGCCATAATTTTTGAGGTATTAGGCTGTTTGAAAAACAGAATATTTGTGAAATAATTACTAAACTTTTCATTATTAGGACGGTTAAGTCGGGAAAAAGCATTACTTTTGCGGAGTTTTAATGATCATTAATTTAGAAAAACTGAAAAACAATGTTGGAGCTTGACTTACTCACTGCTGTTTCTCCTATCGACGGCAGATATAGAACCAAGGCGGGAGCTTTGGCTGAATATTTTTCTGAGTACGCATTGATTAAGTATCGTGTGCAGGTGGAAATAGAGTATTTTATTACTTTGTGTGAACTTCCTTTGCCACAGTTGAAATGTTTCGATCATGCGCGTTTTGAATCTTTACGTGATATTTATCGTAATTTCTCTGAAGCTGACGCTCAGCGTATCAAGGAAATCGAAAGCGTAACAAACCATGACGTTAAAGCCGTAGAATATTTCATCAAGGAACAGTTCGACAAGCTTGGGGGATTGGAAAAATATAAAGAGTTCATCCATTTCGGATTGACTTCGCAGGATATCAATAATACTTCTGTGCCTTTGTCTATAAAAGAGGCTCTGGAGAAGGAATATTATCCGCAAATACAGAAACTTATTGACCAGCTTGCCGCATATGCTGAGGAATGGAAGGATATTCCTATGCTTGCAAAGACTCACGGACAGCCTGCCTCTCCTACAAGATTGGGTAAAGAGATAATGGTGTTTGTATATAGATTGCGTCGTCAGTTGGATATCTTGAAGGCTTGTGCCATTACTGCCAAATTCGGTGGAGCTACCGGCAATTATAATGCTCATCATGTGGCTTATCCTGAATTTGACTGGAAAGCATTCGGAAACAAGTTTGTTGCAGAAAAATTAGGATTGGAGCGTGAGGAATATACTACTCAGATTTCAAATTATGACAATTTGGGAGCAATATTCGATGCAATGAAGCGTATCAATACTATTATGATTGATATGAACCGTGACTTCTGGCAGTATATCTCTATGGAGTATTTCAAGCAGAAAATTAAAGCTGGAGAGGTTGGTTCGAGCGCGATGCCTCATAAGGTAAATCCTATCGACTTTGAAAATGCTGAAGGTAACTTGGGCATGGCTAATGCTATCTTCGAACATTTGTCGTCTAAACTTCCTGTTTCAAGATTACAGCGTGACTTGACTGACTCAACAGTATTGCGTAATATTGGTGTTCCTTTTGGTCATACTATTATTGCTATTCAGAGTTCACTTAAAGGACTTGGCAAGCTGTTGCTGAATGAGCATAAAATTTATGAGGATTTGGACAATTGCTGGAGTGTAGTGGCTGAGGCTATTCAGACTATTCTTCGTCGTGAGGCATATCCTAATCCTTACGAAGCTCTCAAGGCTCTGACACGTACAAATCAGGCTATTAACGAGGCTTCTATAAAAAAATTCATTGAAACTTTGGATGTGAGCGAAGAACTGAAGAAAGAACTTCGTGCTATCACTCCACATAATTATACTGGTATTTAATTATTAGACTTAATAGAGACATTTTGCCCGAGAGGGTATGAGTATTAATTTTTTTGATTTTATTATTATGACAGAAAGAGAATTCAGACAAAATGGTGAAAACCAGTCTGGCCGCGATGGTAGAAAATCTTACAACAACAGAGAAGGTTATAACAGAAACAATCGTTATGAGGGTGGTAATTATGGACGTCGTTCGAACAATGGATTTGATGGTGGCGAACGTCAGAACCGTTCTTCTTTCAACCCTCGATTTAATAATAATGGTGGCGAACGCCAGCAGCGTGGTGGCTATGGTAATAATAATTATGGTCGTCAACAACGTTCTTACGGCAATCGTCCTTATGGTAATAATGAAGGAGGAGAACGTTCATACGGCTCACCGCGTTTCAATAACAATGGCGGTGATCGTCAGCAGCGTCAGTTTACTCCAAGATTTAACAATGACGGTGGAGAACAACGCTCGTTCCGTCCTCGTCAGGGACAACAGGGAGGATATCGTCAGCAGGGTGGAGGCTATGGAAATAATCGTCAAGGCGGTTTCCGTCCGCGTACAACTGACTATAATCCGAATGCTAAATATAGCATGAAGAAGCAGATTGAATATAAGGATATTCTTACAGATCCTAATGAGCCAATCCGTCTGAACAAGTATCTGGCTAATGCCGGCATTTGCTCACGCCGTGAGGCTGATGAGTTTATCACTGCCGGAGTGGTTTCTGTAAATGGGGAAATTGTAACTGAACTTGGTACTAAGGTACATCGTAACGACGAGGTTAAGTTCCATGATCAGCCGGTGAATATCGAGAGAAAGGTATATTTGCTGCTAAACAAGCCAAAGGATTGTGTGACTACTTCGGACGATCCTCAGGAACGTAAGACTGTAATGGATTATGTAAAGAATGCGTGCAAAGAGCGTATTTATCCTGTAGGAAGACTTGACCGTAATACTACTGGCGTGCTATTGCTTACAAACGATGGTGAGATGGCTTCAAAACTTACTCATCCTAAATATCTTAAGAAGAAGATTTATCATGTATATTGCGACAAGAATGTAACTAAGGCAGACTTGGATCAGATTGTTCAGGGTATTACTTTGGAGGATGGAGAAATCCATGCTGATGCTGTAAGTTATGCATCGGATACTGATAAGTCACAAGTGGGAATAGAAATACACTCTGGAAAGAACCGTATCGTACGTCGTATATTTGAACATCTTGGATATAAGGTTATTAAACTTGATAGAGTTTATTTTGCCGGACTTACTAAGAAGGGATTGCGTCGTGGCGACTGGAGATTCTTGACAGAAAATGAAGTGAATATGCTCCGTATGGGGTCTTTTGAATAATATAAATTATTAAATGATGGAAATGATTCGTAGAACAAAGATTGTTGACGTGCTGAAATCACGCGATTTCGGTAGTATGGTCAATGTAAAGGGTTGGGTTCGTACCCGCCGCGGTAGCAAACAGGTAAACTTTATCGCCTTGAATGACGGTTCTACTATAAATAATGTACAGGTGGTTGTTGATTTGGCTAACTTCGATGAGGAAATGCTTAAGCAGATTACTACTGGTGCATGTATCAGCGTAAACGGTGAATTGGTAGAATCTGTGGGTGCAGGACAGGCTGCTGAAATTCAGGCTCGCGAAATAGAGGTTTTGGGCGTATGTGACAATACTTATCCGCTTCAGAAAAAAGGTCACTCTATGGAGTTCCTTCGTGAGATAGCTCATTTGCGTCCACGTACAAATACATTCGGAGCTGTGTTCCGTATTCGTCATAATATGGCTATTGCAATTCATAAGTTTTTCCATGACCGTGGATTCTTCTATTTCCATACTCCACTTATCACTGCGTCAGACTGTGAAGGTGCCGGACAGATGTTCCAGGTTACAACAATGAACCTGTATGATTTGAAGAAGGACGAAAATGGCTCTATCATATATGATAACGATTTCTTTGGGAAACAGGCAAGTCTGACTGTATCAGGACAGCTTGAAGGAGAATTGGCAGCTACTGCTTTAGGAGCCATCTATACATTCGGTCCTACTTTCCGTGCTGAAAATTCAAATACTCCACGTCACTTGGCTGAGTTCTGGATGATTGAGCCGGAAGTCGCTTTCAATGATATATATGACAATATGGACCTTGCTGAGGAATTTATCAAATATTGTGTACAGTGGGCTTTGGACAACTGCTATGACGATGTTAAGTTCCTTAACGATATGTTTGACAAGGGTTTGATAGAACGCCTGCAGAGTGTATTGAAAGACAGCTTCGTTCGTTTGCCTTACACCGATGGTATCAAGATTCTTGAAGATGCTGTAGCAAAAGGACATAAGTTTGAGTTCCCTGTATTTTGGGGTGCCGACTTGGCTTCAGAGCACGAACGTTATCTTGTAGAAGAACATTTTAACAAACCGGTTATCCTTACAGACTATCCAAAGGAAATCAAGGCTTTCTATATGAAACAGAATGAAGACGGAAAGACAGTACGTGCAATGGATGTGTTGTTCCCTAAGATTGGTGAAATAATCGGAGGTTCTGAACGTGAAGCGGACTATGACAAATTATTGACACGTATTCAGGAATTGGGAATTCCAATGAAAGATATGTGGTGGTATCTTGACACGCGTAAATACGGTTCATGTCCTCACTCAGGATTTGGCTTGGGATTTGAACGCCTGTTGCTGTTTGTTACAGGTATGTCTAATATACGTGATGTCATACCTTTCCCACGTACTCCAAGAAATGCTGAATTCTGATTTTAGATAAATTCATCTTCATTATTATATTAAAGCTGTTCGGGAATTAACTATTTTCGAGCAGCTTTTTTGTTGTTCTTGCCTATTTCTGATATTTTTATGAAAAAAAAATGAACTATTCTATGGATTTTATATTTTATTCTGTATATTTGTAGAAACCTATTAATAAACTTAAATATATAGTGTTATGAGAATGCGCAATTTTATATTTCTTGCATTATTGTTGCTTATAGCTTCTGGTAGTGCGTTGGCGCAGTCAGCCGAAAAAGCCCCATTAGGTCTTAATGGTATATGGCAGATGTGTTTTTATCGTTCTAATTCGCCTGATGTTGCAGGTGAACTTAAAACCAGTAATTCATTTAAAATCCTAACAGATGATGGACGTTTTACTAATATGGTAATGATGCCAAATGGAGCCATCATTATCGGTGAAGGTAAATGGGAAATGACATCTGAAAAATCATATACAGAGATAGTTGAAAGAAACATTCATCTTCCACAGCTGGACGGTAAAAAGAATGTCATGGAATTTGAATTGCAAGGTGATGATATTATGGTTGTTAAGTTCTTTCTAAAAGAAGATGTTAATGGCAACAGAATTGATTCATGGTGCTATGAAACATGGAAGAGAGTAACTATGCCAGATGAATATCCTGAAAATATTATAAGATGAGTCTATCATTATGGAATAAATGATGGATAATTTATTGCTATGAAAAATTTCTGATAAGGCTGCCATTCATTGTAATGGCAGCCTTTTTTACATAGTATCAGTTCATTATATAAGAAAAAAACAAAAAAACTTTGTCTGTTTCGGGAAAAGTTGTACCTTTGCAAGCCGATTATTATCAAATAGTGATAAATTTAAGATTCAGAGCACTTTAATTCTTCTTTGTCCGGGATGGATGAAGTGTGATGGATTCGTTTTTTAGTAGTTAACATTTTAAAAAAGATTTAAGAGTGGATACTTTAAGTTACAAGACCATTTCTGCAAACAAAGAAACTGCAACTAAAGAATGGGTTGTAGTTGATGCTACCGACCAGGTCGTAGGACGTCTCGGTGCTAAAGTTGCGAAACTGTTGAGAGGAAAGTACAAACCAAACTTTACTCCTCATGTGGACTGCGGTGATAACGTAATCATCATCAATGCAGACAAAGTTAAATTTACAGGTAATAAGTGGAATGACAAAGTGTATTTGAGCTATACAGGTTATCCTGGTGGACAGCGCGAAATCACTCCGGCTCGCTTGATGGCTAAACCTAACGGCGCTGAAAAATTAATGAAGAAAGTTGTAAAAGGCATGCTTCCTAAGAATCGTCTTGGAGCTAAATTGCTCGGCAACTTGTATGTTTATGAAGGTTCTGAACACAAACATGAAGCTCAGACTCCAAAAGTTATTGATATTAACACACTTAAATAATAAAGAATGGAAGTAGTAAATGCATTAGGCAGACGTAAAAGCGCTATTGCTCGTGTTTTCGTCAGCGAAGGTACAGGAAAGATTACTATTAACAAGAGAGACCTTGCAGAGTACTTTCCATCAACTATTCTGCAGTATGTAGTTAAACAGCCTCTTAATCTTCTTCAGGTGGCTGAAAAATATGATATAAAAGTTAACTTGTGTGGTGGTGGTTTCACAGGACAGTCACAGGCTTTGCGCTTGGCTATCGCTCGTGCACTTGTTAAAATCAATCCGGAAGATAAGAAAGCTCTTCGTGTAGAAGGATTTATGACTCGTGATTCTCGTTCTGTTGAACGTAAAAAACCAGGACGTCCTAAAGCACGTAGAAGATTCCAGTTCAGTAAACGTTAAGCGATTGAGTTTGTTAGTTTTTAAGTTTGTAAGTTTATTGCTAGTAATCGGTTTGCGAAACTTCAGACTAAACTCAAGAACTTAGAAACTCAAAAACTTAAATGTAAAAGCGTTTAGTATCTAAACTGTCAGGATTTTCCCTACAATTGTTTGCGGAGAAACTACCAGACAGTTGGTTAAAAATCAAACAAAAAAGAAAGTAAACGATTAAAATTAAAGAACAATGTCAAGAGTAAATTTTGATACATTATTGGAAGCAGGCTGCCACTTCGGACATTTAAAGAGAAAGTGGAATCCAGCAATGGCTCCTTATATTTTTATGGAACGCAACGGTATCCATATCATCGACCTTAACAAAACCGTTGTAAAAGTTGAAGAAGCTGCTGAAGCTTTGAAGCAGATTGCAAAATCAGGAAAGAAAGTCCTGTTTGTTGCTACTAAAAAACAAGCTAAACAGGTAGTAGCTGAGAAAGCTGCTTCTGTAAATATGCCATACGTTATCGAACGTTGGCCAGGTGGTATGTTGACTAACTTCCCAACTATCCGTAAGGCTGTTAAGAAGATGGCTACTATCGATAAACTTACTAACGATGGTACTTATTCTAACTTGTCTAAGAGAGAAATCCTTCAAATCTCTCGTCAGCGTGCTAAACTTGAAAAGAACCTTGGTTCTATCGCTGACTTGACTCGTCTTCCATCTGCATTGTTCGTAATCGATGTATTGAAAGAAAATATTGCTGTACGTGAAGCTAATCGTCTTGGTATTCCTGTATTTGCAATTGTTGATACAAACTCTGATCCTTCAAATGTTGATTACGTAATCCCAGCAAACGACGATGCAACTAAATCAGTAGAAGTAATTCTTGATGCTTGTTGTGCTGCAATGGCTGAAGGTTTGGAAGAAAGAAAAGCTGAAAAAGTAGATATGGATGCTGCTGGTGAAGCTGCTGCTCCTAAAGCACCTAAGAAAAAAGCTGCAAGAGCTCGCATGGATAAAGCAGAAGAAGATGCTATAAATGCTGCTAAAGCTGCTGCTTTCGTAAGCAAAGAGGATGAAGCTTAATTCTTGAAACTATTATATATAAAATTGAGAATTGAAAATTGAGAATGGAACATATATGCTCAGATTCTCAGTTCTCAATTCTCAATTTTGTTTTATAACGATATTTATTATTAACTCTTAATAAAAAGAAATTATTATGGCTGTAAGTATGGCAGATATTACCAAGCTTCGTAAAATGACTGGAGCTGGTATGATGGACTGTAAAAATGCTTTGAACGATGCTGAAGGCGATTTCGACAAGGCAATGGAAATTATTCGTAAAAAAGGACAGGCAGTAGCTGCAAAACGTTCTGACCGCGAGACTTCTGAAGGTTGCGTTTTGGCTAAATCAACCGGTGATTACGCTGCGATGATAGCTTTGAAGTGTGAAACAGACTTCGTTGCTAAAAACGCTGATTTCGTTGCTTTGACTCAGACTATTCTTGATGCTGCAATCGCCAACAAATGTCAGAACATTGATGAAATAAAGGCTCTTCCAATGGGTAATGGTACAATTGGTGATGCTATCGTTGAACGTAGCGGTGTAACTGGTGAAAAGACTGAATTGGATGGCTATTTCTTCGTTACAGGTGCTTGTACAGCGGTTTACAACCACATGCATAAAAACCAGCTTTGTACTATAGTTTCTTTCAACAAGGCTTGTGATGAGCAGGTCGCAAACGAAATCTGTATGCAGATTGCCGCTATGAACCCAATCGCAATTGATGAAGCTGGAGTACCAGAGTCTGTAAAAGAAGAAGAAATAAAGGTTGCTGTTGAAAAAACTAAAGCTGAACAAGTACAGAAGGCTGTTGAAGCTGCTTTGAAGAAAGCCGGTATCAACCCTGCACACGTGGATAGCGAAGAGCACATGGAAAGCAACATGGCTAAGGGATGGATTACAGCTGAAGATGTAGCTAAGGCTAAAGAAATCAAAGAAACTGTTGCTGCTGAAAAGGCTGCCAACTTGCCACAGGCTATGATTGAAAATATTGCTAAAGGTCGTCTTGGCAAATTCTTGAAAGAAGTTTGTCTATTGAACCAGGAAAGCATTATGGATCCTAAGAAGACTGTATCTGATGTCCTTAAGGCTGCTGATCCTGAATTGACTATAGTTGATTTCAAACGTTTTACTTTGCGTGCTGAATAATCAATCATTTGCATAGATAAAATTAAAAAGCGTGAATTTACGAGTTTTGACCAAACGAGTAATTCACGCTTTTTTATGTGTATATATGCCCTGTCTTATTTTATTTTTCCTCAGCTTCCTTGAAAGCGGCTTCTTCTGCTTCGGAAATAATCTTTTCTTCGTCATCGAATTTTTCAGCCATTGAATCGAATTTATATTCTTCTTCTTCAGCTATAGTTCCTGTTTGTGCGATATTTTTTTCAGAGATGATGTTATTATAAGCGTTTTCTCTTTCATTCTTTGCTGCAAATATAGCGTCAATGAAAACAGAATCTTTTTTTATCATTGTCATTGTAGTGTGCGCTGCTTCCTGCTGTGACTCCTTTTTGGAGTATCCCTTACCACTGCCTCCGGCAATATTTTCAACTAAAATTTGAGTCTCAAAAACAGGGTTCTGGCTTTCGTCCAATGACTGACCGATCAGTCGGAACTCTATTTCGAATTTATTCTTTTGACTCCATTCAATAAGTTTGGATTTGAAGTTGACTTCTTTGCGTGAGATTTTGTCAAGGTTGATGTATTGGCCTATAATACGTTCTTCCATGAATTTCATGCAAGCTTTGTATCCACGGTCCAAATAAATAGCTCCTACAAGCGCTTCGAAAGCATTTCCACTCATATAGCTGTTATGCGACGATTGTTTTGACGAATACTTTATGAGCTTGTCTAATCCGATTTTTATCGCAATATTGTTCAAAGTTTCCCTTTGTACAATTTTTGACCTTGTATTAGTGAGGAAACCTTCTCTTTTCCCTTCAAATTTCTTATATACGATATCGGCTACTACTGCGTCAAGTATGGCATCTCCCAGAAACTCAAGTCTTTCGTTGTTGACCAATCTGCCCTGAGTCTTTACTGAAGAAGATTTGTGCAGTAGCGCTTGTTGGTATATTTCGATATTATGAGGATAGAATCCCAATATCTTATAAAAACGAAAATAAGGCTCTTTCTCCTTACGGAAAAAGAGTCTTATTCTATCTGTAATATTTTCTATTGACACAGTTTATTCAGTGTATTTTTTAACGATTACACATGCATTGTGGCCACCAAAACCAAAGGTATTGCTCAATGCTGCACGTACTGTACGCTGTTGAGCCTTGTTGAATGTGAAGTTAAGGTTGTAATCGATGTTTTCATCATCGTCTCCTTCTTCATGGTTGATTGTTGGAGGTACAATATCATTCTTAACAGATAATACGCTTACAATTGCTTCTACACCGCCTGTTGCGCCAAGTAGGTGACCTGTCATGGATTTGGTAGAACTGATGTTAAGCTTATAAGCGTGTTCGCCGAATACTTCTTTTATAGCTTTAACCTCAGAAACGTCTCCTACCGGTGTTGATGTACCGTGTACGTTGATGTAGTCGATATCTTCAGGCTGCATGTTCGCATCTTCCAGGGCGTTCATCATTACAAGTTTAGCTCCAAGACCTTCAGGGTGAGAAGCTGTTAGATGATAAGCGTCTCCAGATGCACCTACACCTGCCAATTCTGCGTAAATTTTTGCTCCACGAGCCTTTGCATGTTCAAGTTCCTCAAGAACCAATATGCCTGCGCCTTCTCCCATAACGAAACCGTCACGGCTTGCACTGAACGGACGTGATGCACGAGTTGGGTCGTCGTTGCGTGTTGAAAGCGCGTGCATTGCGTTGAAACCGCCTACACCTGCTGCGAAGATAGCAGCTTCAGCTCCACCTGTAACGATGATGTTAGCCTTGCCAAGACGAAGATAGTTGAAAGCATCTGCTATTGCGTTTGATGATGACGCACATGCCGATGTTGTCGTGAAGTTAGGTCCATGAAAGCCGTACTGGATTGAAATTTGTCCTGATGCAATATCGGCAATCATTTTAGGTATAAAGAATGGACTGAATTTAGGGCCTATAGTATCTTTAGTTTGTTCATATCCGCCTACTTCTTCTTCAAAAGTACGGATACCGCCGATACCGACACCTAAAATTACACCAATTTTGTTCAAATCTTCTTTTTCGACGTCAATTGCAGCATCACTAACGGCTTCTTTGGCTGCGGCTACTGCATATTGAGTGTAAAGGTCCATTTTGCGGGCTTCTTTACGGTCGATATAGTCTGCTGCGTTGAAGTTCTTTACTTCACAAGCAAACTGTGTTTTAAACTTTGAAGCATCAAAGTGAGTAATAGGTCCTGCCCCACTCACTCCATTGAGAAGATTGTTCCAGAATTCCGGAACTGTGTTACCCAATGGTGTCAATGCGCCAAGACCTGTTACTACTACTCTCTTTAATTCCATAAATTGAGGTTGATTATTTGTTTGATTCGATGTAAGAGATAGCGTCACCTACAGTCTGGATCTTTTCTGCCTGATCATCTGGAATAGAGATACCGAATTCTTTTTCAAATTCCATAATCAATTCTACTGTATCCAAAGAGTCAGCACCCAAGTCATTTGTAAAGCTTGCAGTTGGCACTACTTCTGATTCTTCTACACCTAATTTATCAACGATAATTTTCTGTACTTTTGATGCAATTTCAGACATAATTCTAATTTTTAAAGTTTATAAAATCGATTTATTATTAATATTTGCTGCAAAGGAATAAATATTTCTTCTTTTCACCAAATATTCAAGGAAATAAATGCACTTTTTTGCACAAATATTTAGTATTTGTGCATGATTTATCCTTTAAATATGTGATTATTTCTGTTTTTTACTCTTTCCTTAACTTATAGTTTCCTCTTATCTTTTCGAAATCTTCTGGATGTGTAAGTAATGATTTATAATCTATTAAAGGGTTATAGTTTGAAAGTATATCACTGTCGCTGGAGTTTGTTCCCGAAACCAATTCTTCAGGTAAATTTATTCTTGAATCAATATTTATGTTGAAGAAACTGCATAAAAACTCAAATGTCATTTGTGTGGCATTGAATTTCCCATTGGCAGAATATCCAGCTATGTGTGGTGTTCCAATGAATACCTTATTCAGTAGTTCAATATTGATGTCAGGTTCGTTTTCCCATACGTCAATAACTGCTTCGGCTATTTTGTCGTTTCGTATTGCATTAAGGATAGCGCCTGTTTCAATCACTTCACCTCTTGAAGTGTTTATGATTACAGGTTTCTTTTTTAAGCTATTGAAAAATGACTCATCTGCAAGATGGTAAGTTTTGTATATGCCGTCCTTAATGAGCGGCGTATGGAAAGTTATGATATCGCATTCGCGAGCTATTGTGCTAAGGCTGACGAATCCCTTCTCTCCATTATCATGCCTTGGTGGGTCATTCAGAAGGATTTTTATCCCAAGCCTATTGGCTAACGCCAATATTCTTGATCCTACATGGCCTACTCCGATGATACCTATGCATTTATCCTGCAGTTTATATCCTCTGGTTTTGTGTAAAAGTTCCAATACGGCATGAACATATTGTTCTACGGCACCAGCATTGCATCCCGGGCAGTTTCTCCATGTAATACCTGCCTGTTTGCAGTACTCTGTGTCTATATGGTCAAAACCTATTGTTGCTGTACCGATGAATTTTACATTGCTTCCTTGCAGTAGTTTGCTGTCGCACTTTGTTCTTGTTCTTATTAACAGGGCATCAGCTTCTTTTATAGTGTCAGCAGTAATTTCTCTACCAGGCAGATATACCACATCATCTGTAATTCTTGCTAATGCTTCCTTTATATAAGGAATCTTATTGTCAACAACTATTCTCATCTTTACATATTATATCTTTCCGATTTTACAATGCTTGCATATCGTTAAGTCTTTTATAATATCCGTTTTTCTTCAGTAATTCTTCATGTTTTCCACTTTCTACAATTCTTCCTTCATACAATACGTAAATAGTATTTGCATTCTTAATTGTAGATAGCCTGTGAGCAATAGCAATTGTTGTACGGGTTTTCATCAGTCTTTCAAGAGCTTCCTGTACAAGTCTTTCGCTTTCAGTGTCGAGTGCGGAAGTGGCTTCGTCGAGGATAAGGATAGGAGGGTTCTTGAGTATCGCTCTGGCAATAGAAATTCTTTGTCTTTGACCTCCAGACAGTCTGCAGCCTCTGTCGCCTATATTTGTGTTGTATCCTTCTTCTGTTTCCATGATGAAATCGTGTGCGTTTGCTATTTTTGCGGCTTCGATAACCTGCTCCATTGTCGCATTTTCCACACCGAACGTTATGTTGTTAAAGAAAGAGTCGTTGAACAATATAGCCTCCTGATTAACATTACCTATCAGCGAACGCAAATCTTTGACTACCAAGTCCTTCACATCGACTCCGTCAATCATGACTTTTCCTTTTTGTACATCATGGAAACGAGGTATCAAATCGACCAATGTAGATTTTCCAGAACCACTTTGTCCTACTAAGGCAATAGTTTCACCTTTCTTAATTTTCAGGTTTATCTCGTGTAAGACTTCGTTTTCTCCATAGCTGAACGATATATTGTCGAAAGCTATTCCATCTTTAAGCTCAGTAATGTGGACTGCATCTTTCTTTTCAACGATATTGTTTTCGGCTTTAAGGATTTTGTCAACTCTTTCCATTGACGCCAAACCTTTAGGTATGCTATATCCTGCCTTCGAAAAGTCCTTGAGCGGATTTATCACACTATATAGTATAACCATGTAGAATATAAAAGTAGGGGCATCAATAGTAGATTTTTCGCCTAATATTAGGGAACCTCCAAACCATAATACTATAACAATAAGGATTGTACCAAGAAATTCGCTCATCGGGTGGGCGAGTGATTGTCGCGTAGCAACCTTGTTTGTGGCTTGTCTGAACTCGTTGCTGCATTTGTTGAACCTGTTAATCATTTTTTCTTCAGCCACAAAAGCCTTTATGATTCTCAGTCCGCCAAGCGTTTCCTCCAATTGGGACATCGTTTCACTCCACTTTTCCTGAGCTTCCAGTGATTGTCTTTTCAGCTTTCTGCCAACTTGTCCCATTACCCATCCCATTGTTGGAAGTACTAACAGTGTAAATACCGTAAGTTGCCAGCTTGTAATGAACAATGTAGTGAAATATGAAATGATTAATATCGGATTTTTAAGGAGCATGTCAAGTGAACTTGTTATAGAGTTTTCTATTTCGCTGACGTCGCCGCTCATTCTGGCTATAATATCACCTTTTCTTTCAGATGAAAAGAAATTCAGTGGAAGATACATTATTTTTGAATAGACCAATGTCCTTATGTCGCGTACCACTCCGGTGCGTAGTGGAATCATTACGGCCGATGAACCGAAATAACATGCTGTTTTAAGCAATGTCATTCCCGCAAGGAACAATCCAAGCCATAGAAGAGTAGTGGATGGGCCGAATACATCTATTAGTTTTGATACGTAATAGTAGAAATTGTTTACTGCGGTATCTTTCAATGGAGCGCTTCCCCATTCCATGAACGTATATACTTTATTTCCTCCGTCTGTTTTGAACAGGATGTTCAGAATAGGTATAAGTAGCGAAAATGAGAAAACGTTGAATACGGCAGAAAGTATATTTAGTAAAATAGCCCATAATACAAATCTTTTATATGGAGATACGAATCTCGTCAGTAGGTTGAAAAATTCTTTCATCTGTATATAGATATAATTATGTAATTGTTATTTGTTTTTATCTTCTTCCTTAAACCATGAAGAATACATGAGATAACCGTTAGCAATCTTCTGGTTGAGTTCCTTGCTTTGCTCAGGATCAACCTTTTTTATGAATTTGGCAGGGACTCCTCCCCAAAGCGTATGTGGTTCAATTATTGTGTTGGCCAGTACAAGTGCTCCTGCGGCTACTATTGCTCCTTCGCCTACTACGGCGTGGTCCAATAAAGTTGATCCCATGCCTACCAAAGCATTGTCTTTAATACAAGCTCCGTGTAGTGTTACGTTATGTCCTATAGAGACATCATCTCCTATCTCAACTACAGATTTTTCGTAAAGTGTATGCAGTACTGTTCCATCCTGTATGTTTACTCTATTTCCTATACGTATTGAGTTTACATCCCCTCTTAATACTGTATTGAACCAAACGCTACAGTCATTGCCCATTATGACATCGCCAATAATGGTTGCATTGTCAGCCAAATAGCAGTTTTCGCCTATTTGGGGTGTAAATCCTCTTACTGATTTAATAAGTGCCATATTTATATTGTTGTATATTATGGACAAAAGTACAAATTAATTCTTTGCGAACGACTCCACTTCATAATTTATTTTGTACTAAATGGTGTGTTTAGAAGGAAACAGGTTGGCATTTATGGCTTTTATTATTAAATATTTTGAAAAATATGGTGCGATTTATTGCGCATACAAAAAATATTTATACATTTGCATCGAAGTTGATAAGAAAATAATTGCATATTTGTTTTATATATTAAATAACCCCGTATCTATTTAATCGATAGTTTTAAAAAAAACATTCTATCCTAAGAAAAAAATCACATTCACTTGTTTTTCATTCATTCTAAAAACGTTGCTCAGTGATGAACAGCGTTTTTTTATTTTGTTTGTGAATAACCTTCAGCTTTCAGGAGTTCTATAATTTTTTGTTTTAAGTCGCCTTGTATAATTATTTCTCCATCTTTAACAGAGCCTCCTACGCCGCATTTTGACTTTAATATTCTGCCAATTTCTTTAAGGTCCTCTTCATTGCCAATAAATCCGGTTACTAAGGTTACCGTTTTTCCTCCTCTTCCTTTCTTTTCCATTGACACTCTGAGTTTTTGTTGCTTTTTATCAAGTGTCTCGGTCTCGTTGTCTTCCTCTGTTTCGTATCTGAAGTCGGGATTGGTGGAATAAACAATGTTTAGCCTTTCTTTCCAGTCGTTATTTTTCATGTTCTCATTTAAATTTAAATTCAATCAAAGATATAAACTTTTTCTTTATTATGTGTGCGTTTCCCAATAAATAGAGTAATTTTGCAATTAACAGTTTAGTTTTATTTATGTCATGACAGCGCCTGTTAGTAAAATATCGGATAAAGTACCGGAACCTACACTCCGTCGTTTGCCTTGGTATTTGTCTTGTGCAAAGCTGATGAAAAACCAGGGTGAAACAAATGTATCATCTACACAGATTTCAAGACAGATAAATATAGATGCTTCTCAGGTGGCAAAGGACTTGTCGTATGTCGCTGTTTCCGGGCGTACACGTGTGGGTTATGATATAGATTGTCTGATAAGTGTTCTGGAGGATTTTCTTGGATTTACAAATATGCATAAGGCTTTTTTGTTCGGCGTAGGTAGCCTTGGAGCGGCTTTGCTTCAGGATACAGGTCTTTCGCATTTTGGACTTGAGATTGTCGGTGCGTTCGATATTGATCCCGATAAGGTTGGAACGGTGATATCCGGAATACCTGTTTATCACACTGAAGAATTTCCGAAAATAATGAAACAGTCTGATGTAAATATAGGGATACTTACAGTCCCAATCAGTATAGCCCAGATGATTACAGATTATATGGTGGACGGAGGTATTAAGGCTGTATGGAACTTTACTCCGTTCCGTATTCGTGTACCGGAGGATATTGTGGTTCAGAATACTTCCCTGTACGCGCATCTGGCTGTCATGTTCAACCGTTTGAATGAAGAATTAATAAGACAATAAATATGAAGATAATAGCTATAGGGATGAATTATTCCCTGCATTGCAAGGAATTGCATGCCGACGAGTCATTGCCGGATGAACCGGTGATTTTCATGAAACCTGATTCGGCTCTTTTGAAAGACAGCAAACCTTTCTTTATTCCTGATTTCTCACAACAGATTGACTACGAAACCGAACTTGTGGTACGTATCAACAGACTTGGGAAAAATATATCCGAACGCTTTGCTCACAGGTATTATGACGCGGTAACCGTAGGAATAGATTTTACAGCACGCGATTTGCAGAGAAAGTTCCGTGCCGAAGGTAAGCCATGGGAGTTGTGTAAAGGTTTTGATAATTCTGCGGCAATTGGCGACTGGATTGAAATAGAAAAATTCGATAATATACAGAATATCAATTTTCATCTTGATATTGACGGTAAGACTGTGCAGTCAGGCAATACGCGCGATATGCTTTTGGGAGTTGATAAGATTATTGCGTATGTCAGTCAGTTCTGTACACTGAAAATCGGAGATTTGCTGTTTACCGGAACTCCTGTAGGTGTAGGTCCGGTAAGCATAAACAATCATCTGGAAGGTTATCTTGAAAACGAAAAAGTTCTTGATTTTTATATACGATGAAGATAAGGGTAGGATTTGGTTTTGATGTTCACCGCCTTGTGCCGGATAGAGAACTTTGGCTTGGTGGTATAAAATTGGAACACGAGCTTGGCTTGTTGGGGCATTCTGATGCCGATGTGTTGATTCATGCCATCTGTGACGCTCTTTTGGGGGCTGCCAATATGCGTGATATAGGATACCATTTTCCGGATACAGCAGGTGAGTTCAAGAATATTGACAGCAAAATACTCCTTGCGCGTACGGTTAAGCTGATTGCAGGAAAAGGTTATACTGTAGGTAATATTGACGCGACTGTCTGTGCTGAACGTCCGAAGCTTAAAGCCAGAATACCGGAAATGCAGGAGGTGCTTGCGGATGTTATAGGTATAGATGTGGATGATGTCTCTATTAAGGCTACCACTACAGAAAAGTTGGGCTTTACCGGTCGTGAAGAGGGTATATCTGCCTACGCTACTGTGCTTATAGAAAAAAAATAAGATTTTGTTTAGGCTGAAAAAACGCGGTCACGTTTTGATTAAAACACGGTCATGTTTTAATCAAAACGTGACCGCGTTTTATTTAAGTTTCGCAGGTACAAATCCTTATATCCGGAGTGATTCTCTTATTGCGCTGTAATTCAATAAGTTATTGGCGAGTTCAAAAATTTTCCCCGGACATCAATAATGTGGCTTATAATATCAGTCCCAATGTTAGCATTATTCCGAATATCAGCATGTTTCTGGATGTTTCACCGAGAATCATATTCAACGCTTTTCCCTTATTTATTTTTGCCATTTTGAAAGTTGTCAGAATATGCATTACCAGATAAAACTGCGGAAGCAGTACTGCGTATAATTTCCCTAAGGTAAGGAAGTAGAAACAAAGCCAGCATGCGAAAAGTCCTAACAGGAAATATAATATCAGTCCCGCTCTTGCTCCTAATCTTACTACAATTGTTTTTTTACCGCTTATTGCATCCTGCTCTCTGTCGCGGAAGTTGTTTATCATCAATAATGTATCTATGATAAGTCCGCAGGCAAGTGAAGCTATTGTAACGGATGTGTTCCAGTCGTGCGCCATCACATAATATGTGCATCCTACAGGTACAAAACCGAAGAATACAAGTACGAGTAAATCCCCCCATCCATGGTATGCAAGCGGATAAGGTCCTGCCGTGTACAGGAATGCGAAAATCATGCATGCAACGCCTACGGGAATTAATTCCCACCCTCCAAAGTTCAGAAGCGATAAACCTGTTATACCGGCCAAGACGGTGGTAACGGCTATACCGGTCTTCATTGCCTTTGGCGAAATCCATCCTTGTGCGCAGGCGCGTTCAGGTCCCAGTCTGTCTTCTCTGTCGGTCCCTTTCAGATAGTCGAAAAGGTCGTTGATGAAGTTTGCGTCTATCTGCATCAGAAACGCGAAAATGAAACACAGAACTGCAGGGGCAGTTTGAAAATGTCCGTATGCGAAAGCTAAGGCGCAGCCAATCATTACCGGTATGGCGGCTCCGGTAAGTGTCTTTGGGCGTGCCGCCAGTATCCATGCCTTTATTGAATTGGTTTTTACTGTCATAATCTTTTTTCTTGAATATGCCGCAAAGTTAGTATATAAAATGCTACTTTTGTGTAAAAACAGATTTAATATTCATTATGAGGATTCTGAAGTTTATTGTTTTTTTATTGATTGCGGCTGTGTTGCTCTTGTCTTCGTGCGCAACAGCTTCTTTCTCAAAATATAAAGGTATAGGGCGTATAAAGACATATCGTGTATCGTCCTCTGATTTACCGCCTTCATTCGACGGTTTCCGTATGGCTTTTGCAACCGATTTT
This sequence comes from Bacteroides caecigallinarum, assembly GCF_016902295.1. Taxonomy (GTDB): domain Bacteria; phylum Bacteroidota; class Bacteroidia; order Bacteroidales; family Bacteroidaceae; genus Phocaeicola; species Phocaeicola caecigallinarum_A. The sequence continues at coordinate 64,145 of NZ_JACJLQ010000001.1, forward strand.
CATTATGAAAGCCGCTTTTCGCATAAACGCCTCCAGTCTTTGGTCGATGCGCTTCGTTCGTTGGATGCCGACATACTCCTTCTTGGAGGCGATTATAGGGGACGTAATGGCGGCGATGTGGATGAGCTGTTCGCGGCCTTAAGCCGTGTTGATACGAGGTATGGTACGTATGCCGTAATGGGTAATCACGAGCGTGGCGAAAACGATACGTTAGTCCGTAAAGCTATGGCTGAAACAGGGGTAAAGCTGTTGGAACACACGACTGATACGATAGTGAACGGAGATGATTTTATATTGATTACCGGTATAAGAAATCCTTTTGATCTGAAACGAAACAGCGTTTCACCTACATTGTCGCTGAAACCGGACGATTTTGTCGTCATGCTTACTCATACTCCAGATTACGCGGAAGATACAGATATTGGTAATACGGACTTGGCTTTGGCCGGACATACACATGGCGGGCAAGTGAGTTTCTTCCGAAGGTGGGCTCCGGCAAAGTTCTCAAAATACGGAAATCGTTTTCTTACCGGCATGAAACATAACTCGGCAGGAATACCGATAATAATAAGTAACGGATTGGGCACATCGCGCAAGGATGTACGGCTTTTCACCCCGAGCGAGGTTGTACTTGTTGTCCTTGAAGTATCGGAAGGCAAATAATTATGATATGATTGGCAATATTTAATGAGTAAAATAAATATAGGAAAGATTTTACTTCTTATTTTTGCACCGCGATAGATGATGCTATAATGTTCAACCGTTTTATTAGGACAATTTTTACGATGAAAACATCAGTAGTAGGTTACCTGGCTGCGATTGCGGCTTTTTTATTCATTCCTGTGGAAGACGTTTTCCCGCAGAGAATGTCGCAGCTTATTTATGCAGAGGATACAACATTTTCTGCAAATGAGGTACGTGAGTTGAAGTTGCGATTCAGGAACCTGAATTTTTTCCGCAATAATGAATATAAGGGAAATCTTGTAAAAGGCTATACACTTCCTGGTTTGTGGATTTTGCCTACTGTCTCGTATCAGCCTTTGAGAAACCTGAAGGTCGAGGCAGGAGCGTATATGTTGCGGTATTGGGGAGGGAACAGATATCCTAACACTCATTATATTAACTTGCCCGGATATGATAATGAATATACTCAGAGCGCGTTTCATGCGGTTCCTTTTTTCAGGGTTCATTATGCCCCACTTCCAGGCATGGCTTTGGTGCTGGGTAATATTTACGGGCAGAATAATCATAGTCTGATAGAGCCACTGTATAATAAGGAGTTGGCAATGACTGCCGATCCTGAAGCCGGTGTGCAGTTCTTGTGGAATACCCGTCATTTTAATCTTGATATGTGGATAAACTGGGAGAGCTTTATTTTTCAGGGCGATGACAAGCAGGAGGAGTTTACTTACGGAATATCTTCGCGCATAAAGACTGCAAACGAATATTTGGACGAAGGAAATGTTCATTTTTATGTACCGTTGCAGTTGCTTTTCAAACATCAGGGTGGTGAAATAAATACTTCGGCTGCCATTCGTGGTGTGAAAACATGGCTTAATGCTGCGGCTGGTTTTGGCTTTGATATAAAAATGCCGTTCAGAAATTTCAGCAAGCTCAATTTTGAAGCTGATGCTGCGTATTATGCCCAGCAGAAAGGGGAGGCTTTTCCTTTTGACAAGGGTTTTGGAATATATGGGAAGTTGGGAGCCGATATGCGGAACTTCCGTCTGAATGCCGGATATTGGCAGTGTCATAATTTTGTATCCTTGATGGGCGATCCTTTGTTTGGCGCGGTATCAATGGCATATTCAGGACAGACTTATAAGAATCCTAAGACAGTATATTTGAGCCTGGAATATTCACATAAGATAGGGAAGGGGTTTGCTTTGGGTGTACATGCTGATGTATATAATACTTTTGCTGCCGATACAAAAAATACTGTTTCGCTCGAAGACGGTACAACCGAAATAACATTTACCAGAGTACCTAATTCTATAAGTTTTCTGGCGGGGGTATATCTCAGAACTGATTTCAGTTTTCTGATAAAACGATTCTGATATAAACAAAAAAGGCTCACTGGAAAGTGAACCTTTTTGCTCTTCAGGTTGGACTTGAACCAACGACCCTCTGATTAACAGTCAGATGCTCTAACCGACTGAGCTACTGAAGAAGGTTATTTTCTCGATTGCGGTGCAAAGATACGACGATGTTTTGAATTGTGCAATAGCTTTAGCGAAAAAAAATATAAAAAAATTTCTTTTGTCTTTCCCCTATGGTGTTTCTGAGCATGTTTGTAATATGTATCTTCCTTTCCTTGACGAAATTAAGTTAAATATTAGATATTTTCTCTTGTATGAAGCAGAATAATGCTTTTCTTTGCAAATCGTATTTATGGACACATAATATTATTACTTAATAAAGATATGAATACAAAAAGAACTCTAATTGCAGCTTTTGCTGTTCTGATAGGTTTTGGACTTGTTAGCTTTAAAGGAGATGACCGTAATTTCAAAATATCAAAAAATCTGGATTTGTTCAATTCCATATTTAAGGAACTGGACCTGTTTTATGTTGACACCATTGATGTGGAAAAGATGATTCAGAATGGTGTTAATGGTATGTTGGCGCTAACCGATCCATATACAGAATATTATCCTGAGGAAGAAGTGAGCAGCCTTAAAGAAATGATTACAGGGAAATATGGAGGTATAGGATCTGCAATCAGATATTATGAGGCTTACGATCGTATAGTCGTTGTTGAACCTACTGAAGGTATGCCGGCTGCCGAGGCCGGAGTTAAGGCTGGGGATATTATACTCGAAGTTGGAGGGAAGGAGATGCTTCGTGGCGAAATGAAACCCCAGGAATTTTCAAGTAAGGTGAGCGAAGCTTTGCGCGGCGAGCCAGGGACTTCTTTTGTTCTTAAAGTACTTCGTCCTATGCAGAACGACAGTACCGAGATGGAGTTCAAGATTACTCGAAAGAATATACGTACAAATCCTGTGACGTATCATGGAATGGTGCGCGACAGTATAGGATATATAGCTCTCAACGGATTTACTGACAACTGTTCTAAGGATTTTAAGAAGGCTTTTATAGAGTTGAAGCAGAATGGAGCGAAATCGCTCATTATTGATTTGAGAAATAATGGCGGCGGCTCATTGCCCGAGGCTGTTGATATAGTAGGGATGTTTGTCCCAAAAGGTCAGCAAGTGGTTTATACAAAAGGAAAAATCAAGCAGGCGGATAATTCGTTCAATACCCGTTTTGAGCCTGTGGATACTGAGATTCCTCTGGTCGTACTTGTAAATGGCTCGTCCGCTTCTGCTTCAGAAATTCTGAGCGGTTCGCTTCAGGACCTTGACCGTGCGGTAATAGTAGGCAGCCGTACATACGGCAAAGGACTTGTACAAACTACACGTCCACTGCCTTATAACGGGACTCTTAAGGTTACAACATCTAAATATTATATTCCAAGTGGAAGATGTATTCAGGCTATTGATTACTCAAAGAAAAATGCTGATGGTTCTGTAGCCCGTACACCGGACAGCTTGACAAATGTTTTTCATACCGCTATCGGCCGTGAAGTACGTGATGGTGGTGGAATTCGTCCTGACATTGAGGTTAAGGCTCCTAAATTCCCTAACATTATCTTCTATCTTATGAATGAGGACCTTGTGTTCGATTATGCCACACAGTATTGTTGGACTCATCAGGCTCCGGCTTCGGTCGCTGATTTCAAATTGACAGACGAAGATTATGAGGCATTCAAGAATCTGGTGAAATCACGCAATTTCACTTACGACCGCCAAAGCGAGAAGATGCTTAAATCGTTGAAGGAAATGGCTGAGTTCGAAGGTTATATGGATGAAGCGAAAGAGGAATTTGCTGCTCTCGAGAAAAAATTGAACCATAATCTTGAGAGGGATCTTGATACATTCAAAAAGCAAATAAGTGAATATTTGTCGCAGGAAATCATAACAAGATATTTCTATCAGCGAGGAGCCGCTATGGAGCGTTTGAAAGGTGATGCCGATCTTGAAAGTGCGATTGAGGTTCTTCAGAATAAGGATGAATATAATAAGATACTTTCTGTAACAGAAGATACCCAGACAAAATAATAAATCGGTAGATATGGTTAGCGTAACATGTGAGCGTTGCGCTAACTTTGTAATGGAGCTATGGGAAAAGTATCATAGCTCGAGTATTTTCTTTCTATACTCTGTGGGGGTTACTCCGGTGACAGCCTTGAAGCATCTGTTGAAATGTACTGCCGACTCAAAACCACATTCCATGCTTATCTCCAAAATATTGAAACGGTCATCTGCCAAAAGCTTACATGCATATCCTATTCTCATGTCAGTGATGTACTGTTTCAGTGTCTTGCCGGTATTGTCCTTAAAATATCTGCAAAATGCCGAGGGATTCATGGCGGCATACGATGCTATTTCGTCAAGTGTGATATTGCCGGTGTATTTCTTGTTTAAATATGCAATAATCTTTTCTATTTTTTTGTTTTTGAATTCGGCTGGTACCGGATTGTAGTTGGGCGAGGCGGCAAATTCTCTTTTCCTTATCATTGATAGCGACTGCAACAGGCGTAGGAATGATATAATCTGTTCCATTCCTTCAGTTTCCGGTATCTGTTTCAGTAGTGTCGCTATCTCAGGTTTGTTCTTTATGGAAATTTTTACTCCTCTGTTCGACTCGTTTAGAAGATTGTTTATGTTGGTAAACTGTACGTAGTGGGCGAATGAATATTGCATAAAATCTTTTTCGAACTGTATAATCGCTCCGTTTACTCTCAGGCTTTCGTCGTTATCATATTCCGGAGGATTCTGCATGCAGTGTGGCAGTGATGAACCGAACAGCAGCAATGTCTCGTCTGTATAATCTATGATTCCGTCACCTATTATGCATTGTCCGAATCCTTTTTCCACATAAAGTATCTCATATTCGCCATGGAAATGCCACGGGTAAGTGAACGATTTATAATCGTAAGCTCTTGCCTTTATAGGGTTTGAGTCGGATATGTAGAGTTGTTCGTTTACTATCTTTTTCATTGTGAGTCTCAAGATTTGCCTTAGATGCAAATATACGTAAATATCTTGCAAAAATATGTCTGTATACTTATTTCTTTCTGTAGTATTTTTGCATTGAAAAAAAATTAAAACTTATATATATGAATAACATGTTTGATATTGCCGGAAAAGTGGCGGTCGTTACCGGTGGTTCCGGAGTTTTGGGTAGTAATATAGCTGAAGGTCTTTTGAAAGCCGGAGCTAAAGTCATAATCATTGGTGCCCATCAGGATAGGGTAGATGCCGCATTGGAACGTCTTAAAGCGGTGAGTGAAAATGTCGCAGGAACTGTTTGCAATGTACTCGACATCGAAAGCCTTCGTTCTGTAAAAGACACTGTACTTTCAAAATGGGGACGTGTGGACTTCCTTATCAATGCTGCGGGTGGTAACATTCCTGGCGGTACACTTACTGTTGACCAGAATATCTTCGATATGAAGGTTGAAGACCTTAACAAGGTGGTTGATCTTAATCTTAACGGAACAGTTTATCCATGTCTCGTATTTGGTGAAATTATGGCAAAACAGCAGAGTGGAGTTATCGTTAACGTTTCGTCTATGGCCGCTTACGAATCTATTACTCGTGTACCAGGCTATTCAATGGCAAAGAGCGCTGTTGAAAACTTCACTCGCTGGATGGCTCAGGAAATGGCTATCAAGTTCAGCGAAAAGATTCGTGTAAACGCTATTGCTCCAGGATTCTTTATCGGAAACCAGAACCGCGCTATTCTGATTAACCCTGACGGTTCGCTCACAGAACGCAGTAAGAAGGTTATCGCCAAGACTCCGATGAGACGATTTGGTGATATCTCTGAATTGAATGGTGCCGTACAGTTCCTGTGCAGTGATGCTGCAAGCTTTATCACTGGTGCTACATTGGCAATAGATGGTGGTTTCAGCGCATTTAGTGGAGTATAAATTTAAGTTCTTTAGTTTTTAAGTTTTTTAGTTTGTTTATGTTCACAAATCTACAAACTTACAAACTTTTAAACTTACAAACTTACAAACTCAAAAACTCATAATCTATGATGGAAAAAACTTGGAGATGGTTTGGAAAGAAGGATAAGATTACCCTTTCCATGCTGCGTCAGATAGGAGTAGAAGGAATAGTAACAGCTTTGCATGATGTTCCAAACGGTGAGATTTGGACTGTTGAGGCTATCAACGATTTGAAGTCGTATATCGAATCATACGGATTGAGATGGTCGGTAGTTGAAAGTCTTCCTGTTTGTGAAGCAATAAAATATGCAGGTCCAGAACGTGACCAATTAATTGAAAATTATAAAGTGAGTCTTGCTAATCTTGGTAAATGTGGTGTAAAGACTGTATGTTACAACTTTATGCCTGTTATCGACTGGGTCAGAACAGACTTGCAGCATCCTTGGGCAGACGGAACAAGCTCATTGTATTATGACAGAGTCCGCTTTGCTTATTTTGATGTGAAGATTCTTCAGCGTGAAGGTGCTGAGAAGGATTATTCAGATGAAGAACTTCGTAAGGTGGAAGAGCTGGACAAGGTTATTACCGAAGCTGAAAAGGATGAACTTATTGATGCTATCATCGTTAAGACCCAGGGATTTGTAAACGGAAATATTCGTGAGGGTGACAAGAATCCGGTTGCGATATTCAAACGTCTGCTTTCTCTTTATAAAGGTATAGACAGAGACGCATTGCGTGAGAATATGCGTTACTTCCTTGCCGCGATAATGCCGGTGTGCGAGGAGTATGGAGTAAACATGTGTGTACATCCTGACGACCCTCCTTTCCAGATTCTTGGATTGCCTCGTATTGTTACAAACGAGGAAGATATAGCATGGTTCCTCAATGCTGTTGACAATCCTCATAACGGATTGACTTTCTGTGCCGGATCATTGAGTGCGGGCGAACATAACGACACTCGCGAGCTTGCTAAGAAATTTGCCAAACGTACTCATTTCGTGCATCTACGCAGTACAGCAGCCATGCCTGGAGGTAACTTTATCGAAAGCACCCATCTGTCTGGACGCGGACATCTGATTGACCTTATCAGAATTTTTGAGAAGGAAAATCCTGGATTGCCTATGCGTGTTGACCACGGACGCATGATGCTTGGCGACGAAGACAAAGGCTACAATGCCGGATATTCATTCCACGGACGTATGCTTGCATTAGGCCAGGTAGAAGGCATGATGGCTGTAGTGGAAGACGAAATGAAAAATGGATTAGTATAAAAGATAATGAATAATTAAAAATTAAGAATTAATAATGTCGTACCCACCCATTATTAATTCTTAATTTTTAATTCTTAATTGAATAATACCATGAATACACAAGATAATAGTATGAAAATGACAAATTACCGTTGGATGATTTGTATGATGCTTTTCATTGCAACAACGGTAAACTATATGGACAGACAGGTCCTTTCACTTACATGGAAGGATTTTATCGCTCCTGAATTTAACTGGACGGATGCAAATTACGGAACAATAGCAGGTTTCTTTTCTATACTGTATTCTATCAGTATGCTTTTCGTAGGAAAGTTTGTTGATAAGATTGGAACAAAAAAAGGTTATTTGTGGGCCATAGGTATATGGTCTGTGGGTGCCTGTCTTCACACTTTCTGCGGAATAGTTACTGCCGGAATATCTACTGGTACATGGGCTTTTACTTTCGAAGGTGCGCGTGAGGCTATCGAGGCTGCCGAAACTGCAGGTACAGTGATATGGAGTGTATCGACCGTAAGTATATGGCTTTTCCTTGCCGCACGTTCCATACTGGCAGTAGGAGAGTCTGGTAACTTCCCTTGCGCCATAAAGGTGACTGCCGAATATTTCCCTAAGAAAGACCGTGCTTTCGCAACCAGTGTGTTCAATGCCGGAGCACAGCTTGGTGCCTTGCTCGCACCTTTCACCATTCCTGTCATAGCGCGTTATATGGGTTGGGAAATGTCATTCCTTATCATCGGTGCTTTAGGTTTCTTCTGGATGGGATTTTGGGTAAGAATGTATGATGCTCCTTCAAAGCACAAGAAGGTGAACAAGGCTGAACTTGAATATATTGAGCAGGACCGTCTGGCAGAAGCTAAGGATACTGCAAGCTCTGAAACGGAAGAGAAGAAAGAAAAAGGCATAAGTCTGTGGAAATGCTTTACTTTCCGTCAGACATGGGCTGTGATATTCGGTCGTTGCCTTCCTGACGGTGTGTGGTGGTTCTTCCTTTTCTGGGCACCTGCATACGTAAAGGATGTTTATGGATACAGTTCGGACTCTACTATGGGTATGCTGCTTATCTTTACATTATACCTGATATCTATGCTGTCTATTATCGGTGGTTATCTGCCTACTGTGTTTATCACACGCCTTGGTATGAACCCGTTTGCTGGACGTATGCGTGCTATGCTTATATTCTCGCTATTCCCTTTGCTCGGACTCTTTGCACAGCCATTAGGAAACATTTCATGTTGGTTCCCTATTATTATTATAGGTATAATAGGAGCGGCTCACCAGAGCTGGAGTGCTAACACATATACTGTGGTAAGCGATATGTTTCCAAAATCTGCAGTAGCTACTGTAACGGGTATAGGTGGTATGGCAGGTGGTATAGGCAGTTTGCTGTTTAATCAGGGTTCGGGTATCCTGTTTACATATTCCAAAGAAACAAATATGTCTTTTATGGGATTCGAAGGCATACACGCCGGCTATATGATAGTATTCCTTATAGCTTCAGTGGCTTATCTGTTCAGCTGGATAATGATAAAGATACTTGTTCCGAAATATAAGATAATAGAAGTGTGATATTAGTTCTTTAGTTTTTAAGTTTTTCAGTTGGTTATTATCAACAAGCTGACAACCTTACAACCAAAGATCAACGAAGTTAAACTCATAAACTCATAAACTTACAAACTCAAAATGAAAGATTTTATAAACGAAGATTTTCTTCTGCAAAGTGATGTGGCAAAGATGCTGTATCATGAACATGCGGAAAAGATGCCTATCATAGACTATCATTGCCATCTAAATCCGAAAATGATAGCGGATGATTATAAGTTCAGTTCAATAACCGAAATATGGCTTGGCGGCGACCATTATAAATGGCGTGCGATGCGTGCCAATGGTGTGGATGAAAAATATATTACAGGTAAGGAAACTTCCGACTGGGAAAAGTTTGAAAAATGGGCTGAGACTGTTCCTTATACTTTGCGTAACCCACTTTATCACTGGACTCACCTTGAACTGAAAACGGCTTTCGGTATTGGTGAAACATTGAATCCGGCTTCAGCGAGAAGAATTTACGAGAAATGTAATGAAAAGCTCGCTACTCCGGAGTTCTCGGCATGCGGATTGATGAGAAGGTACAATGTTGAGTCTGTCTGTACTACTGACGACCCTATAGATTCCCTTGAGTATCATAAGGCTATAGCTGATTCCGGATTTGAAATAAAAGTCCTTCCTACATGGCGTCCCGACAAGGCTATGAACGTAACTACAGCAGCCGAATACAGGGCATATCTGGAAAAACTTTCACAGGCTAGTGGCGTGACAATCTCCAAGTTTGATGATTTGGTTGAGGCTTTGAAAGTGCGTCATCAGTATTTTGCCGACCACGGATGTAAGCTTGCCGACCACGGTCTTGCTGATATACCTGCTGCTGATTATACTATGGCTGAAATATCAGCGATATTCGACAAGGTATATGGCGGTAATGAACTGACTAAGGACGAAAAAACAAAATATCAGACAGCCCTGTTGATTATCCTTTCCGAGATGAATGCAGAGGCTGGATGGACACAGCAGTATCATTACGGACCGTTGCGTAACACAAATTCAAGAATGATGGCCAAGCTTGGTCCTGATACAGGCTTTGATACTATCGGCGATTTCAGATGTGCTGAGGCCATGGTTAAGATTTTCGACCGTCTGAACTCAGAAGGTAAGCTGGCAAAGACAATACTCTATAATATTAATCCGTCGGAGAATGATATGGTGGCTGCAATGATAGCCAACTATCAGGACGGAAGTGTGCCGGGCAAGATGCAGTTCGGTTCAGGCTGGTGGTTCAACGACCAGATGGGAGGAATGCTCCGCCAGATGAATGCCTTGTCTGAACAGGGCTTGTTGAGCCGTTTTGTTGGTATGCTTACAGACTCGCGTTCGTTCCTTTCATATCCTCGTCATGAATATTTCCGCAGAATCTTGTGTAATATGATTGGTAATGACGTGGTGAACGGAATACTTCCGGAATCGGAAATGGGAAGAATAAAAGGTATGATAGAAGATATCTGCTATTGCAATGCCAAGAGTTATCTTAATCTTTAAGAGATAATTGAAAAAAATACAGCCGCCGTATTACCGGAAATCCCGGATAATGCGGCGGCTGTTATTTTGTGTTGTGGTTGTTCTCAAGCGTTTTTAGCTTTGAAAGCCAGTGCGTACATACGCATCTGTTTCACCATTGCAAGAAGTCCGTTGCTTCTTGTAGGCGAAAGATGTTCTTTCAGTCCGATCTTCTCAATGAAGTACAAATCGGATTCTAGTATCTCGTCAGGAGTATGTCCTGACACTACTTTTATGAGGAGGGCAATGATACCTTTTACAATCAAAGCATCACTTTCTGCCTGGAATATTATCTTTCCGTCTTCCATATCAGCCTGAAGCCATACACGGCTTTGGCAACCGTCAATAAGGTTCTGGTCTGTCTTATATTCCGGATTGAGCGGTTCCTGTTCGTTTCCAAGATCTATCAAAAGCTGGTACTTGTCCATCCAATCATCGAAATCGCTGAATTCTTCTATTACTTCGTCCTGAAGTTCGTTTATTGTTTTCATCGTTATTTTGCTTTTATGTTATTTCTCATTGTAAATCACCTGGAGAACTGTCTGTCCTACTGCCTGTAGAGTGGCACGGTCTATATTCTCCATCGTATCATCTATGGTATGCCATGTAGGGTTAAATCCTGTATCGCTGTTGGTATCGTAATGAATGATATCTACACACGGGATTTGTCTGAAACGGTTCACATATATATGGTCGTCTGTTATTTCTCCGCCTTTTTCTTTTATGAATGTGTTGCCGTAGCCAAGTTCGTGTGCCGCATTCCAGATTTTCTTCATTACATTGTTGGCTGTGCGCTGTGAATATCCCTCATAATAGAAAGTTGCATTTTTACCTCCTACCATGTCAAGAAGTATTCCGTAGCGTGCCTTGTAGTTTGATACATGAGGAATTCTTCCCCAGTATTGCGAGCCCAGACACCATGTGTCTGCCTTATAGTTTCCCTGATAGAACTCAGGAATACCGTAATCTTCGGCGTCGAAAAAGGCTATATCAATGCCTATTGCCGGAGATTGCTTTTGAATCTGTCTGGCTATTTCAAGCAATACACCTACACCGCTGGCTCCGTCATTGGCTCCGTCTATGGCTGTATGATGGTATTTTTCCTCGTCGTAGTCGGCATATGGACGGCTGTCCCAATGTGCAAAAAGTATTACTCTCTTCTTTGCTTCAGGATTGTATGCTCCTATTATGTTGCGGGATTTTAGAAGCGTACCGTCGTACGCGACAAGGTCTGCATATTGGTTATATACCTTCGCTCCGAAACGTTCAAGTTCAGAAGCCAGATAGTCACCGCATTCTTTGTGCGCTTTAGTATTGGGTACGCGTGGTCCGAAATCTACCTGAGCTTTTACGTAACTGTAAGCACTGTCGGCATTGAATGTAGGAGCCTGTACTTCTAAGGCTGATTCTTCTTCTTTTATTGATGAGCCGTCACTCTTTTTGCTGCTTCCGCATGCTGTAACTGATACTGTGTATAAAATAATCAGTGAACCTGAAAAAAGTTTTCCTATTATATTCATTTTTACTTGATTATTTGTTATAAAAAAATCATTAATCAACCTTTGGAGTCAATTAATGATTGTTGATTAATAGTCTATTATTATAATAAAGAAATAATATACAAATAAAGTACTGCTGCCGGTATTGCCATAAGAGTGCTGTCGAATCTGTCTAACATGCCTCCATGTCCTGGCAGAATGTTACCAGAGTCTTTAATGCCAATTTTTCGCTTTATTAATGACTCTACCAAGTCGCCCCAAGTACCGAATACCACTACCGTGAGTGATAATCCAATCCATTCGGCAATAGACAGTATCGGGAAGTACATTGATATTATTATAGCAGCTATTATACTGAAGATTCCTCCACCGAATGAACCTTCCCACGATTTTTTAGGAGATATACGTTCGAACAGTCTATGCTTTCCGAATAGTACTCCGGCGCAATATGCTCCACTGTCGTTTACCCATGTAAAAATGAATATTGAAAGTGGTAATATAGGATTGTAAACGGATATGCTTTCTCCTTCGGAAGTCTGAAACGCAATGACATTTAATAATGCGAACGGCAATGCGATATACATTTGCGACATCAGGGAGTATGCGATATTGTTTACCGGATTATCTCTTTTCAGATACAATTCGCTGATCATAATATACATTATCAGGAATAAATATGGTATCAATATTTCATTGTTTCCCGGTGATATGCCGAGATATGCAAATCCGAAAAATAGAAATACTGCAGCCAACATGTTTATTGGCTTGTTTATCTGTGCAAACCCGCTTTTATGAATGATATTCCCAAATTCATTTACAGTCAAAGCACATATTATAGCAAATAACACAGAAAATGTGATAGGACCACCTAATATACATCCTACTAATACGGCTACGAAGATAGCACCTGTTAATGCTCTTGTTATAAAATTACTTTTCATGGCTTTGGGAATATTATTATATCCTATAATTCAGTTTTAACAAAAACTTTTATTCAGCGACAGTATTGTTGTTTACGTTGTTTTCTTCTTTCTTGTTTGGAAGCGCACTGGTCGCATTTTCTTCTTTATGTTCTATACTTTTTTTCTCTTCGTTTTCACTTTCAGCCATTATTTCTTCTGAACGTGAAGCCCAAGGGCGCTTTCCGAATATTGCTTCAACATCTTCGGCAAAGATTACTTCTTTTTCAATCAGTAACTCAGCAAGGCGGTTATGGCCTTCCTGATGTTCCTTCAGTATTTCTTTTGCGCGTTCATATTGTTCAGCAATCATCTTCTTTACTTCGCTGTCAATAAGTTCGGCTGTATGTTCGCTATACGGTTTGTTGAAACTGTATTCATCGTTGTTGTAATAGCATAGGTTCGGGAGTTTGTCGCTCATGCCGGCGTAAGCAATCATGCCGTATGCCTGCTTGGTAACTCTTTCCAAATCGTTCATTGCTCCTGTAGAGATCTGTTTGATGAACAATTCTTCTGCGGCACGTCCGCCAAGTGTAGCACACATTTCGTCTAACATCTGTTCCTTGGTAGTAATCTGTCTTTCTTCAGGTAAATACCATGCTGCGCCTAATGCTCTGCCTCGAGGTACGATAGTAACTTTAATCAGAGGATTGGCATACTCAAGAAACCATGAAATAGTGGCATGACCCGCTTCGTGTAAAGCTATTGATCTTTTTTCGGCAGCAGTCATAACTTTGGTCTTTTTCTCCAAACCACCTACTATTCTGTCTATTGCAGCCATGAAATCATCCTTGCTTACAGATGATTTGTCATGTCTTGCGGCAATAAGTGCGGCTTCGTTACAAACATTGGCAATATCCGCACCACTGAAACCTGGAGTCTGGCGTGCAAGTAAATCTATATCTACAGTGTTGTCGAGCTTAAGCGGACGAATATGAACCCCGAATACCTCTTTTCTTTCATTAAGGTCCGGCAGGTCAACATGTATTTGTCTGTCGAAACGTCCGGCTCTTAACAAGGCTTTGTCCAATATATCAGCTCTGTTGGTTGCTGCAAGGATAATAACACCACTGTTAGTACCGAAACCGTCCATCTCAGTAAGCAGCTGGTTCAGAGTGTTTTCTCTTTCGTCATTACCTCCCATACTTGGATTCTTTCCTCTTGCACGTCCTACAGCATCAATTTCATCAATAAAGATAATGCAAGGAGCCTTTTCCTTAGCTTGACGGAACAAGTCGCGTACTCTTGAGGCACCTACTCCGACAAACATTTCTACGAAATCGGAACCTGACATTGAGAAGAATGGTACATCTGCTTCTCCTGCCACAGCTTTTGCAAGAAGTGTCTTACCTGTTCCCGGAGGACCGACAAGTAATGCGCCTTTAGGAATTTTACCTCCTAATTCTGTATATTTTTGTGGCTGTTTCAGGAACTCAACAATTTCCTGAACTTCTTGTTTGGCGGCTGACTGTCCGGCAACATCCTTGAATGTTACTCTGTTTGCACCTTTTTCAAACAATTGGGCTTTACTTTTGCCTACATTGAATACGTTTCCGGCTCCACCGCCATTACCGGCTCCTCCCATTCGGCGCATAATGAATATCCATAGACCTATAAAGAAAATTATAGGTAACAGATTCCAAAACACTACTCCAAAGTAGTCACTGTCTTTTTCATATCTTATAGAGCCGGTAAAGTTCCCGTTTTTTTGTTCTTCGTCCAAGAACTTATCTAAAGACTCCATTGAACCTATTTGGGTTTTTACGGATGGACTTTTCCCTACTTTTGTAGCATCTTTCTTGAATACATCAACTATGTTTTCAGGTTTGATGTACATTTCTACAGAGTTGTTGTCGTATGCAATGATTTTGTCTGCATATCCTTTACTTACCATATCCTTAAATTCAGTATAAGTTATTTCCTTGCTCATACTGCCTTCGTCGCTGGTAAAATATAAATAGCCTATAAACAATGCTATTATTATGTATAGCCAGCTTAGGTTTGGTCTTGGCATATTGATTTTTTGCTTATTCGAATTATTGTTCATGTCGCGTTTAAATGTGAATTAATGATGATTAGTCTAAATCAGGAATTCTTGTCAGTTTTGCATCAGCCCATAGATGTTCCAGATTATAAAAATCCCTTTGCTCCGGCAGGAATATGTGTGCAACCACATCGTTATAGTCCATTGCAACCCATTGGGCGTTTTTAGTACCATCAATGGCATAAGGCTTAATGCCGATTTCTTCTCTTAGATGGTCTTTTATTGATTCTGTGATAGCCATTACCTGACTTGGTGAATTTCCATTGCAGATTATGAAATAATTACAGATAGTGTCTTCTATGTCCGAAAGGTCTGCTATTACAATATTTTTACCTTTTTTTTCTTGAATGCCTTCTACTAATTTTTCTATTAAATCTTTAGTTTCGTTCATTATTCTAAAATATAGACTTTTAAGTTAATATACATAATATATGGCAAATATACTTGGTTTTCTGTATTCCACGAAATATAGATAAAGTTTTCTTTTTCTTTTTGTACTTTTTAGAGTGATTTTTGGATTTATCCACTATTTATAAAGGTGTAAAGGTGGATTTATATGATTTTTTTTGAAAAAAAACGGAGAAAATGTTTGTATGTAATGAAAAAGTTGTACCTTTGCAGCGTCAAACAGGAAAGGTTGACAAGCAGAGTATAATTGGGCTATGGTGTAATGGTAACACAACAGATTCTGGTCCTGTTTTTCTAGGTTCGAATCCTAGTAGCCCAACTCTTTAATTTAGTTTTTTTATAATTGGGTTATGGTGTAATGGTAACACAACAGATTCTGGTCCTGTTTTTCTAGGTTCGAATCCTAGTAACCCAACTGAAAGAGCAGTTTTTAACTGCTCTTTTTTGTTGTATATAGTTCAAAAAAATAATGGCGAGATTGAACTCGCCATTATGATTAATTGTTTATAGTTTCGTCTATAGCTTCGATTTTCTTCTGAGTCAATGTTAAATCGTTTTTTAGTTTTTCTATTTTTCTTGCTATATCGTTTACAAGAGAGTTACCTTTCTTTGAAGATGAGTTAAGGAATCCAAGATTGTTTTCGTAAGTCTTGATTTCACCTTTAATTCTCTCGTATATTCTCACAAGTTTTTCTCTTTCCTTATATAAGTTATTCTCTTTTTTAAGTCCTGATTTATAATTGCTCAGTTTCTTTTCGCTTGCCGAAAGATTGGCTTTATCATAAATCTTGTTTACTAAATTATGGAATTCTTTGTATAGCCTGTCTTTGTCTTTGAAAGGTACAAATCCAATGCTGTTCCATTCAGTAATCAGTGATTTTATTTTGTCTGCAATAGTTTCATCATATACTTCTGTTTTTTCGAGCTCTTCTATTTCCTTAAGCAGATTTTCTTTCTTCTTAAGATTTTCAAGCTCTTCAGTACGTTGTGATGAAGTCGCTTTTGATTTCTGTTCGAAGAAGTAGTCGCAGGCACCGATAAATCTTTTCCATACAGAGTCTGAATATTTTTTAGGCACAGGTCCTATAGTCTTCCACTCTTTCTGGAGCTTTGCTAATATTTCTGCGGTTTCTTTCCATGCAGTGCTGTCTTTCAGTGACTCCGCCTTTTCGCATAATTCTTTTTTCTTTTCCAGATTCAATGCCATATTTTCCTTGGCCATTTTGAAGAATTCGGCTTTTCGCTTGAAGAATTCGTCGCATGCCGCCCTGAATCTTTCGAATATTTTAAGATTCATTTTCTGGGGAGCATATCCAATGGTTTTCCATTTGGTCTGAAGTGCAAGTATCTCCTGGGTTTTGTCTTCCCAGTCGGTGAAAGTTGTGAGCTTGTCGTATTCCATAGCTTCAGCTATCTCGCAAATCACAGTTTTCTGGTCAAGGTTATTTTGTTCTTGTTCTTTCAGGTCCTCAAAATGTTTCTGGTGTCGTCTGTTAACAGTAGTAGATGCTGCTTTAAATCTTGCCCAAATGCTTTCGCGCATTTCTTTTGCTACAGGACCTATTTCGCGGAATTCCTGATGAAGTTTCTGTAATTGATGGAATGCTGAAATTACGTCCGGTTCGTCTGCAAGTTTTTCGGCTGCTTCGCAGATACGTGTTTTCTGTTCAAGATTTTTTTTGAAATCATACTCTCTGAACTCGTTGTTTAGTTTGAGCATGTCATAGAACTTTTCAGTATATAACTGATAAGTTCTCCATATTTCGTTAATCTTGTTTGCCGGAATGAGTTTAATTTCGTTCCATTCCTGCTGGAGACTTTTGAACTCATTGTAGTTCTTTCCTGTATCTTCTGAGAGTTCTGTAAGATTTTTCATTTTCTCCAGAATTTCCAGTTTCTTTTGCAGATTGTCTTCCTTTTCTTTTTCAATTGCAGCTACCATGGAGTTTCTTTTTTCCTTTATTTCAGACAATACGGATTTTAATTCGGCTTCCAGAGGATCCGTTGCCGGAACAAAGGTGTCAGGTTCACCGCCCGATTCAATATATGCTTTACGACTTGCTTCCTGTTCGGCTTTATGCAGTTTGTAGTAAGTCTGTTTAAGCAAGTCTATTTCCTGTTTTTCAGCTTCACAGGCATTGCTGTTTATTTCTTTTAAACGCTGTATAACCTCTTCTTTTGTTTGTTTAGGTTCATACTTTACGTTATCTGTTGATTGTTCAACAGTAGGAACCAAATTTTCAGCTTCATTAGTCTGAACTTCGGTTGGGCGGTTTGTTTCATTAACTTCCATGCGTATATAGATATTTAAGAATGTTGCTTTATAAAAAAGTTATAATTACAAATTAAAGAAATAATATTTAAAAAACATAATTTTGTGTCAGTAAATTTGAATTTCAGGTGTAAAATATATAAAAATAATATATTGGAATATACTTGTGTTTAAATGGTTTGATAGTTCCTTTTACGAAAGTAGAACTGTGATACCCATATACAACATCATTCCAATGATGTCGTTTGTAATGGAAATAAACGGACCTGTAGCTATAGCAGGGTCTATTTTCAGCTTCTCCAATGTCATTGGAACTAACGTTCCGAATATTGATGCAAACATTACTACTGCAAACAAGCTTATAGATACTGAATAGCTTACAGTTGCTGTAGCGCCAAATCGTATGAAATTATATATATATACCAATAGTGAGATAATGGATGCGTTGATTAATGCTACAACCGATTCTTTGGCAATCTGCTTGAATGTGTTGGCAGAATCGAGCGAACTGTTTGCAAGTCCTTGAACCACAAGCGCCGAAGACTGTGTACCGACATTACCTCCGGTACCGCCAATCAATGGAATGTATAATGCCATTTCCGGATGTGCTGCAAAAGTACTGTCGAAATTCCCTAAAATCATGGAGTTGCCTATTCCTCCGAGCATTCCTATAAGCAGCCAGGGTAATCGTGCTGTGGTCTGTCTGAATACATTATCGTCCGATTCTACGTCTTGCGAGAGACCGGATGCCAATTGATAATCACGTTCAGCCTGTTCACGAACCTCGTCCATAACGTCATCGACAGTGATACGTCCGACCAAACGGCCTATACTGTCAACCACGGGGACTGCTACAAGGTCGTATTTCTCAATAATCTGAACCACTTCTTCTATAGGGGTGTCAACATGAACCGATACCGGATCTTTTTTCATTACATGTTTGACTTTCGACACAGAGGGGCTTGTAATCATTTTTTTCAATGGGAAAACTCCTCTTAGTCTTTCATCATCGTCAACTACGTAAACATAGTAGATTTCGTCCATGTCTTCAGCCTGTATTCGCATTTCCCGGAGACACTCTGGCATACTCCAGTTCTCTTTTACGATAACCATTTCTGTACCCATGAGTCCACCGGCTGTATCTTCGTCGTATTTCAGAAGATCGACGATATCTCCGGCTTGTTCAATATCTTCAATATGCGAAAGTACTTCTTCCTGCTTGTCTTCGTCCATTTCGCGGATGATGTCAACGGCATCGTCCGAATCCATGTAGTCAACAAAACGTTTGGCGATAGTTTCTGAAGGCAGTATATCCAAAAATTCTTTACGGGCGTCCTCGTCCATTTCCACAAGTACGTCCGCTGCGGTTTCATTGTCCAATAGTAAATAGACAAATCTCGCGTTCTCTGCATTAAGCTCATTACAGAGTTCTGCAATGTCGGCAGGATGTAAATCATTAAGAAGTTCTTTAACTTTGTCAGTCTCCTTATTCTCGATTAGTTCCGTTATTCTTTTGATTTCTTCACTGTTCATCCTGGTCAGCTTTTAGTGGTTCTTTGAAATAAAAGTATTTTTACTCTTGGCCTACTGTTTTTACATTGTCAGCCAGAGCTTTTTCTACCTTATTGGTTAGTTCTATAAATTCCTGTACAGACAATTGCTCAGGTCTTTTGTTGAATATAGGGTCTGCGCTTAATGGATTGTCTTTTGCCAATATCGGTGAAATGGAATTTCTTAAAGTTTTTCGTCTTTGGTTGAAAGTGGTTTTTACTATCTGTTTGAACAGCTTTTCGTCACATCCAAGGTCATGTGTGTCGTTTCTGGTCATTCTGATAACAGCGCTTTTGACTTTAGGAGGTGGATTGAATACATGTTCGTGTACGGTAAACAGATATTCTACATTATACCATGCCTGAATCATTACACTTAGTATTCCGTATGTTTTATTTCCCGGCTTGGCGGCGATACGTTCTGCCACTTCTTTTTGTATCATACCGGTACAGCAAGGAATAATCTCCTTGTTGTCAAGCATCTTAAAGAATATCTGGCTTGAAATATTGTATGGGTAATTGCCTGTCAATACGAATGGTTTTCCGTCGAACAGATTTGAAAGTTCCATTTTAAGGAAATCTTTTTCAATTATATTGTCTCCCAATTCACCAAAGTTTTCTTTAAGATAGGCAACCGATTCGAAATCCAGTTCCACTACTTTTAAAGGCCTGTTTTTTGCTATTAAATATTGTGTTAGTACTCCCATTCCAGGGCCAACTTCAAGCACAGGAATATCCGGACATGAGTCAACTGTATCTGCTATGTCTTTTGCTACTTGGAGGTCTTTGAGGAAGTGCTGTCCTAAAAATTTCTTTGGTTTAACTAATTTCATTCTTTATAAAAATATTTCTTTGAGATAATGTGGTATTTATTCAGTTAAGCATTGTATATTTGCATTGTGCAAAGTTACATAATAATATCTAAATAAATTCAGATTTTGGAACGAAGTGAGTCAAAAAAACTACTAAATAAACTTTGGCAGGTGCTTTTGCCTGTAGTTTTAGGCGTGGCTATACTTTTATGGACATACAAGGGATTTGATTTTGAAAGAGTATGGTCTGTTTTGGATGGAGAAGTTAATTATTGGTGGATGCTTTTTTCACTTGTGTTTGGAGTGTTTGGGCATTTATTCCGCGGATGGAGATGGAATTTGTCTTTGGCTCCTCTGAATGAATATCCGAAATTGTCTAATAGTGTCTATGCCATTTTTGTATCCTATGCGGCTAATCTTGTGATACCGAGGATAGGAGAAGTTTCCAGATGTGGAGTGCTGGCGAAATACGATGGCGTTTCATTTTCGAAATCTCTTGGAACGGTAGTGACCGAACGTATTATAGATTCGTTATGTGTGGTAATGATAACATTTGTAACATTATTACTTCAGTCTGGTGTTTTCGCAAGATTTATTAAAGAAACAGGGACAGATACATCGTTTATATTCCATCTTTTCACTTCAACTAATTTCTATATTACGCTTGCTTGTATCATCGCGCTTATATTATTGGCATATTATCTATTCAGAAAGCTTTCCGTGTTCGCCAAGGTAAAGGGGATATTGAATGATATATGGCTTGGTTGTATGTCTTTGCGTCATGTCGATAATCTTCCACTGTTCATTATATATACCATAGGAATATGGTTATGCTATTTCCTGCAGTTCTATGTAGCATTTTTCAGTTTCGATTTTTCATCCGATTTAGGACTTATGGCCGGGTTGGTGATGTTCGTTGTGGGAAGTATTGCTGTAGTTGTTCCAACTCCCAATGGAGCCGGACCTTGGCATTTTGCTGTTATCACAATGATGATGATGTATGGCATAAGCAAGGATGATGCAGGAATATTTGCGCTTTTAGTGCATGGAATTCAAACTTTTTTACTAATTTTGTTAGGAATATATGGATTAGTGGCTTTGCCGCTTACCAATAAACAAAATAAACCAACAAACTCATAATCAAAAAACAAACTCTATGAGCGAAATTCTTTCTTTAGCTCCACAGAATGTGTGGAAACATTTTCATTCTATTACACAAATACCTCGTCCGTCAGGACATTTGGAGAAAATTCAGTCATTCTTACTGGATTTCGGTAAGAGTGCCGGTGTTGAAGCTTTTCAGGATGAGGCTGGAAATATTATTTATCGTAAACCGGCTACTCCAGGAATGGAAAACCGCAAGACTGTTATTCTTCAGGCGCACATGGATATGGTACCTCAGAAGAATAAGGAAACTGAACATGATTTCGTGAAAGATCCTATACAGACTGTTGTCGATGGCGAATGGGTCAAGGCCAAAGGTACTACTTTGGGTTCCGACAATGGTATGGGTGTGGCTGCAATAATGGCTGTAATGGAGGACAAATCGTTGAAGCATGGTCCGTTGGTAGCTCTTATCACATCAGATGAAGAAACTGGAATGTATGGTGCCTTTGGTTTGAAGCCTGGTACTATTGAAGGTGATATTTTGCTGAATCTTGATTCAGAAGAAGAAGGTGAACTTTATATAGGTTGTGCCGGTGGAGAAGATCTTACCGCTACTTTGGAATATAAAGAAGAAGAAACTGATCCCGAAGATGTGGCTTTGAAGGTTACGCTTAAGGGATTGCGTGGCGGACATTCTGGCATCCAGATAGGTTGGGGACATGCAAATGCCAATAAATTGATGGCGCGCTTCCTCAATCAGGTTATTACATACGATGAGGCTTGTCTTGTTTCGTGGGAAGGCGGAAATATGAGAAATGCTATTCCGCGTGAATGCGAAGTGGTAATTACTGTTCCTGAAACAGAAGTTGAAGATGTTATAGCTTTCGTAGGCGAATGCGAACAGGTATGGCGCGATGAATTTGCCACTATCGAAGACGGCATAACTTTCACTGCCGAACGTGTGGAACTTCCTAAATATATGGTACCTGATGAAATCAGAGACAATCTTGTAGATGCGATATTTGCCTGTCCTAATGGAGTGGAGCGCTTTATACCTACTATTCCTGATACAGTGGAAACATCTTCTAATCTCGCTATTGTTGAGATTGGTGGAGGTAAGGCGGCTATAAAAGTCCTTACACGCAGCTCACGTGAATCTATGAAGGATTATCGTAATACAGCTATTGAAAGCTGTTTCTCAATGGCAGGTATGCATGTAGTTCGTTCGGGAGGCTATTCAGGTTGGGAACCTAACGTCAATTCGCCAATCCTTCATGCGATGAAGGCATCATATAAGGCACAATTCGGAGAAGAACCTGAAGTGAAGGTTATACATGCCGGACTGGAATGCGGTATCATCGGTGCCGTGATGCCAGGTCTGGATATGATTTCATTCGGTCCTACATTGCAGTGTCCTCACACTCCGGAAGAACGTTGCAACATACCTTCAGTAAAGAAATTCTATGATTTCCTTATCGCTACTTTGGAGAATACTCCGGTAAAGTAAGCAGTGTCTTAAAATAAATTAAGCCAGCTAATTCATAGTACGTTTATTATGAATTAGCTGGCTTGTTTTTGTTATATTTGTCTTGTAATATTTGGCGTTACACGTACGTGTAACGAGCGTGACACGAACGTGTGACGCGTGTGATACGTATGTGTAACGGTCGTAACACGAACGTGTCACGCTAACTATGTCTCGATAAAAAAATTACCCGACCTTTACTTTTAGTAAAAATCGGGTAATTACTTCGTGGAGCTGGAGGGAGTCGAACCCTCGTCCAAACAAGGAAGCCATATGCTTTCTACATGCTTATCTCTGCCTTCGGTTTTCGTGCATAAGCAAGACCAGAGCCACCCACTTATACCTTAGTCCTTAAATCTCACCCGAGCCGCAGGACAAGACTCAAGCTATTCCCGATTTTGCTGCACCGCTATATCAAACGCTTCGGAACAAGAGCTTTTGAGCGATGTCTCGTTTCTGTCACTGTGACAGAAATAAAGCTAATCTACTATACTTCGATTAAGCAGCGAGAGCATAATTTTCGTTGCCAGATAATTGTTCAGTAACTGAGATTATAGTGCAAATCACTGACGCACTGCATGCTTACATACCACATCTCTCGCTGTCAAAACCAAACAACCCCAGACGTTAGTATTAAATTGTCTGCAAAAATAATAAAAAACTCTCTAAGTACCAATTCCTATGTATAAAATATATATTTTTGAACATTCAAATCATATCCAAAGTTTAATATTATGAAGAAAAGAAACCAAATTGTTCTATTGTCACTCTCATTATTGTTTATGGGATGTACTTCTGTAAATAAAAAAGGAAAGGAAGCAGACGGTGCGAATAAGGATTCGCTGGTGTTCGTGACCGGCAGTTATTCCGCCGAGAATGAGGAAGGCATCAAGGTATTCACATTTTCTCAAGACGATGCCGGATGGGCCTGCAAGGGCGGCATCAGCGGAGTACCTAATCCTTCGTTTCTTTCGGAACTGACCGCACGGAATATCATATACTCCGTATCCGAGGGCGGAGGTGACAGTTCGTTTCTTTATTCTCTGAAATACAGTCCGGACAGCATGAGGCTTGAGGTTGCAGGCAGGGATATGACGGGGGGAGCGTCGCCGTGTTTCGTCATGGCGGACTGGAGTAGAGGCAAAGCCTTCACCGCGAATTACTCCGGCGGGAGTCTTACTGTGTTCGATGCGGATGGCGGAGGGAATGTGGCGCGGCGGAAGGTCCTGAATTTCCGGGGTAGGGGCGTTCATCCTTCCAGACAGGAGAAGCCGCACGTTCATTCGGTGTATTATTCGCCTGACAGCAGCCGTATCTGGGCATGCGATTTGGGAACGGACAGGATAAGGGTGATTCGTGCGGATGATTTTACATATACGGGCGAGGAAGATATAGTGTTGCCGGATGGCAGCGGACCCAGGCATATGTGTTTTCATCCGAACGGGAAGCGCGCATATGTGATAACGGAGCTGAGCGGTGATGTGGTGGTGCTGGATATTAAAGACGGCGGTATGGCGGAGATAATCCAGACGGCGAAGGCCGATACGGCGGGAGGAGAGGGAAGTGCCGATATCCATTTGTCGCCTGACGGAAGATTCCTTTATGCTTCCTGTCGTCTGAAGGGGGACGGACTGGCAGTGTTCAGAGTTTCTGCGGAAACGGGAAAGATAGAACGGACGGGGTATTGCCCTACGGGAAAGCATCCGCGCAATTTCGCGATAACTCCGAACGGGAGATATATCCTTGTGGCGTGTCGCGACGAGGATGCTATAGAGATATACGAAGTGGATAAGGATACGGGAATGCCCGTGGATACAGGAAAAAGGATACCGGTCAAGGCTCCGGTCTGCGTGAGATGGATAAAATAAAAAACAATCCTTTCGGGGATTGTTTTTTATTTTATGATATGTTATACGTAGGTTTCAAGGAACTTGACCTCGCCATCTGGTGTTACTTCCAGATTCCTGATTGTAGCCGGGAAAAGAACTGATTCGCCGGCCTGCATGCGGATGCTGTTTCCTTCGTTGTCTTTTATCGTACATGAACCTTCCATGCAGATATAGATGACAAATGAATCGAGTTCTGAATAATCCATGGTCATCGGCTGTGAAAGATGATATACCGAAGTAGTGAAATATGGGCACGTCACCAATTCTACAGGGCGGTCCTTGCAAGGAGTGTAGGCGGTGCGGTAGTCCGGCTGTACGCTGTAGTCTATTGCCTGTTTTGACAGTTCGGTGTGCAGCTCGCGTGTACGGCCGTTCTTGTCCTTGCGGTTGAAGTCGTAGATGCGGTATGTGATGTTCGATGTCTGCTGTATTTCGGCTATGAAACATCCGGCTCCGATGCTGTGTATCCGTCCTGCAGGGAGGAAGAATACGTCGCCGGGACGGACGGCATAGTCTGCCAGGGCGTCGCAGATGGTGTTGTCGGCTATCATCTGTTCGTACTGTTCGGGCGTGATGCTGCGGCTCAGACCCGAGCGCAGGTGGGCGCGGCCTCCGGCATTGTCTATCACGTACCACATCTCGGTTTTGCCCATGGAGTTGTGGCGCCGCATGGCGAGTTCGTCGTCAGGGTGAACCTGGATTGAAAGATCGTCACGGGCATCGATGAATTTTATCAGCAGCGGGAACTTGCCGCCGAAGCGTGTGTAGTTGGCTTCGCCCACCAGGGCTCCTTTATATTCCTGAACCATCTGTGTGAGGTTCTTTCCGGCATCGGCTCCGTTTGCCACTACCGATTCGTCGCCCGGGACGTCGGATATCTCCCAGCTTTCGCCTACGTTGGGCTGTGTGCAGTCAAGGTGTTTGAACGGAATGATTTTGTCGCCACCCCAGATTGTGGTTTTCAGGATGGGACGGAATTTCAACGGATACATAATTTTTATGGTTTTTATAGGTTATGATTACGGACGTAAAGATACGTCAAAAATCATTACCGTGGTTGCTGTCGGGAGGATTTTCTGATAAAAGAGCCGGGGCCGTCGCGCTGTGTGGCGGCGGTCCCGGTGTGTGTTTTCCCGTGGGGGTATGTGTATTTCCGTGTTTCCGGAGAATCAGAGGGTCCATCCTGCGGTCCAGTTGTCGTCTGTCGGAACGGCTCCTTTGTAGTCGGTTGCGGTGAAGAATGAGTCGGCGGACATGTCTTTTCCTCCGTCTGTTGTACCTATGAATTTGTCTTCAAGTTCGAAAGTGGCGTTTGTCTTGTTGCCTTCGGCTGCCTCGAAAAGATCGTTGGTGTAGATGTTCTGTTTTGATGACAATACGCCTGATATTTCTACGAAGTTCAATCGGGATATTCCGTTTTTCAGCGCGTTTTCTGTGTTGTCGGTTTCCACTGTGAGAGGCTGCTCCTTGCCTGTGATGATGGCGTTGTAGAGTTCTACTTCGGTGCCGGCACGCAGGCGTACTCCGCGGCCGTCGTTGCCGTTGCCCACGAGTGTCAGATTCGACAGTACCGGATGTGATACGGGTGTGAGCGAGTTGTCCTTGTCGTTGCTGTCGCATTCCATAAGGCAGTCGCAGTCATAGCCCAGTGTCTCTTCGTTTTCCTGGTATGCCACCATGAACTGACCTTTTCCGCACCAGCCTTCTGTCCAGTCGAACGAGTCGTCGCTACAGCTTGTAGCTACCATGTATTTTACGTTTACTGTTCCTCCGAAGAATTCAAAACCGTCGTCGGAACCGCGGTATGCCTGCAGATGGTCTACTGAGGTTCCGCTGCCCACGCCGTAGAATGTCACTCCGTTGGCTTCCTTATCTTCGCTGAATGCATATCCTGTGTATTCCAGACGGATATAGCTCAATTTTCCGGAGTTGTCGGCCGCGTCGTTGCCGCCGTATGCGGCGTCACCTATTTCGGATGTTCCCTTGCCGCCCTGTACGTTGATAGGCGCTTTTCCGCAGATGTGGAGTCCGCCCCATGCTCCGGCTTCCTTCTTTTCGGATGTCATGACGATTGGGTTTTCGGCTGTACCCGCGGCATTGATTTTGGCTCCCTGTTCCACCAGGATGTAGTCAACGGTGTTGTCGTGTTTGGCTATGATTGTCACTCCTTCTTCTATGGTGAGTGTGGCAGGGCTTTTCACTGTGTAGTCGCCTGTCAGATAGTATGTCTTTCCTGCAGCCAGGGTGACATCGGATGTCACTGTGCCTTTCAGCTCTTCTATCTCCTGAGCTTCCGATCCGCTTGAAAGTGTCCATCCTGCTGTCCAGTCGTTGTCCGACGGAACGGCTCCGCGATATTCTGCGGCATCGAAGAATGAATCTGCTGTGCTCATATTCCGGCCTCCTTCGGCTGTGCCGACGTAGAATGACTCGAGCACGGGCGCAAGGTCTTTCACTTCGTTGTTGTTTCCTGCAGCGAGGAAGTCGCTCTGTGTGTAGATGTTTTCCTTGCTTGTGAAACCTGAACCGATGGTTACGTAGTTGAGTTTTGACTCGCCGTTCTTCAGGGCGTTTTCAGTAGGTGCGGTTTCTACTGTGAGGCATTGTCCCTTGCCTGTGATGATGGTGTTATAGAGATTGACCTTTGTTCCGGCACGAAGGCGTACGCCCTGTTTCTCTCCGCCGTTACCCACAAGGGTTACGTTGGCCAGTGTAGGGAATGACGTCGGAGTGGCTTCGAAGTTGGTGCTGTGGTTGTCGCATTCCATCAGGCAGTCGCAGTCGTAGCCTATCTCGTCCTTGCTGCCCTGGTATGCCACGAGGTACTGGCCTTTGCCGTTCCAGCCTTCTGTCCAGTCGAAAGAGTCGTCGCTACAGTCGGTCACTACCGCATGGCGGATATTTACCGAGCCGCCGAAGAACTCGAAACCGTCGTCGGAACCCATGAAAGCCTGAACGTAGTCTACTGTTGTACCATTACCAACTCCGTAGAATGTGATACCGTTTGATTCCTTGTCTTCGCTGAAGGCATAGCCGGTGTATTCCATGCGGACGTATTTCAGAACGCCGGAATTGTCGTCAGCTTTGTCGCCTCCGTATGTGGCGTCACCGATTTCTGATGTGCCTGTGCCCACGTTTGTAGGTGCGTATCCGCAGATGTGAAGTCCGCCCCATGCTCCGGCTTCCTTCTTCTCGGATGTCATTACGATGGGCTGTGAGGCTGTACCCTGCGCATCGATTTTTGCTCCCTGCTCTACGAGGATGTAGTCTACTTTATTGTCGTGTTTTGCCTCGATCTTTACTCCCGGCTCAATCTTCAGGGTGGCTCCGTTCTTTACGTGGATACCTCCGTCGAGGGTGTAGGTTTCGCCTGCTTTCAGAGTCACGTCTTCTGTGATGTCGGCGTTCAGGAGATTGTTGGCGATGTCGCCGTTACCGCCGTCGCCGATAGTGTCCTCGGTACATGCTGTTGTGAGCATCATTCCTGTGGTTGCCAGTGCAAGAGTGGCAAGTTTCCAATTCTTTTTCATAAACAGTTTTAATTTTGAAATGTTTTTGATGTTATCTTATTCAATTTACCTTAGTCAGGTTTATCTCTTATTGCCTTAGTCAGGATAGTCTCTGATTTCCTTAGTCAGGATTATCTCTTATCGCCTTAATCAGGTTTTTCTTTTATAGCGTGTACGATACTCCTATTTCGAAGCTGCTTCCACGCTTGAACTTTTCCACTTCAAGTGTCTCGCCTGTCTTCGGTACCTCCTGACGGAAGATTACAGGCTGGTTGAGCAGGTCGTTTATCTGGAGTTTTACCGCTACACGGCTGTTCAGCTTCATGCTTCCGGCAAAGTTCAGGGTGTGGACTGCCTGCTGCTTTACGTCGCCAAGGCCTGAGATACCTACTGTGTGGATGCGTGGGCCCTGCAGATTGTATAGAATGGCGGCTGATATCTGTCTGTCTTCGTCTATGCGCGGGCTGTATGTGATGTCAGCATTTACCAGGTATGGCGATGCTCCCTGCAAGGCGCGCTGGGCGTTGGTATATACTCCTCCTTCGGGAAGCTTCACGTTGGTGTACATGAACGAGGCGTTTGCTCCCAGGCGCAGGTCTTTGACTATCTCCTTGCGGAACTCCACTTCCACTCCGGCTGCCATACCGTTGTCGGCATTTCGGAACGACTGGATTGTGGCTCCTCCTGAAAGTTCCTGGATTCGTTCTATCGGGCTCTCAAGGTGCTTGTAGTAGGCGGTTACGGAAAGCATGTCGCCGTTTTCCTTGAAGAGTTCGTAGCGGAGGTCGAAGTTGTAGTTGTAGCCGTTCTGCAGGTCGGCGTTACCGCGGATCTGCGACGCTCCGTATGATTCCTGGTAGAGGAAGGGGGCCATCTCGATGAACGAAGGGCGTGTCACTGTGCGCGAGAATGAGAGGCGAAGGCTGTTCTCGCTGTTCATCTGATAGCGGAAGTTGGCTGCCGGGAAGAGGTCTCCTGTGTTCAGCTCGCTTCTCTCGGGGCGTCCGCCGTCGGTGTGGTAGTCAACCCACTGGCGGGAGTATTCGTATCTCACTCCGAGGTTTATCAGCAGAGCTTCCATCGGGTAGTAGTCGGCAAGGAGGTATCCGGCAATGATGCTGTTGCCTGCCTTGTACTGGTCCTTCGGCTGATTCACCAGGTTGATGGTGAGAAGTTCGTTCTCGATGTTCTCCTGGTTTATGTAGTCGCTCGGATTGTAAATGTCGGTGATTGTCGGGTTCAGCTTGTTCAGATTGTAGTAGAAGCGTGTGGCCTTGTAGTCGCGCTGCTTGTCCTTGTAGGTCACTCCGGCCTGTATCTTGTTGCTGTCGCCGAATTTATAGTCGCTCATGAGGTTTGCCACCCATTCGTTTTCGTCCAGCGATCCGAAGTATCTCATCGTCTCCTGGCGGTTCAGCTTGAAGAGCTCCAGCGAGTTGTCGTCCTGCACTTCGAACATCACCTGGCGTCTGTCCGGTTCGGCACTCGATGTCTTGCTGTACGAGCCGCTCCAGTTGATGCTCCATGCGTCCTTTATGTAGTGCTTGCCGCTCAGCTGGTGGTTCTGCAGGCTGTAGATGTGCGACACGCTGTTGCTGCCTATCAGATTGTGGTCCTCGTAGTCCACACCCTCGCGGCGCATGTATGTGTCCGAGGCGTTGCGGGCGTAGAAGAATGTGTAGCTCAGCAGGTCCTGCTTCCTGAACGAGTAGCCTATGCTGGCGAGTGAGGCCAGTTTAAGTTCGTTTGTATAGCTGTCGTATGCGAAGTTGTTCAGTGTGTTTCCTGTAGCTTCAAGCGTGCGTACGTATGCGTCCTTCATCAGCTGCTGTCCGTTGCTCACGCCTACGGATGCCAGTACGCTCAGGTTGTTTCCTGCCAGGTCGATGTTCTTGCCGAAACCTATGTTTCCGCCGAACTCGGGCAGGGCTTTTCTCTTGGAAACATCAAATGATGTATTGAAAAGCTTGTTGTGGCGGGCATAGTTTTCGAAATCTGTCAGATCCATTTCTGTATATGTGCTGTTCAGCTTTGGAGTTCTGAAGAGAGTTCCTTCGTGGTCCATGCGGTACATATCCTGGCCCAGAGTATTGAATTTGCCGCCTGTATTGAATGAAATGTTGAAGAAATCTTCGCCTGTCTGTTCTTTCGTGCCTATATCGATGTGCGCTCCGGAATAGTCGGCGAAGGTGTTTGCCTCATATACCTTGCTCACTGTGATGTTCTTCACTGTGGATGTAGGGAATATGTCGAGCTGGATAAGTTTGTTGTCCGGATTAGGCGATGCTATCGGAAGTCCGTTCAGTGTGGTGGTGCTGTATCTGTCGCCCAGGCCGCGCACGATAATCTGTCCTGCCGACGCGATTGATATTCCTGAGATTTTCTTCACTCCTTCTGCCACGTTCGAAATACCTTTTGTGCTCATCTCCTTTGCACCGAGGTTCTCTATAGCCACGCTCGATTTCTGTCTCTCCATCATCAGTGCGCGTTCTCCCTCAAGGTTTTTCTTTGCCACCACTGTCACCTCGTCCAGCTGCTGGTTGTCGGTGTTCAGTGCTATTACTGTTTCCCCTTTTACACTTTTATCGACTGTTATTCTTCGGGTTTCGTATGCCACGTATTGGATTATCAGTACATCTTTGTCAGTGACGTTCTTAATCTCGAATTTTCCGTCGATGTCTGTCACCGCGCCTGTTGTTGTTCCTTCTATCTGCACTGTTGCCCCGATAAGCGGCTCGCCCGTAGCTTTGTCAATTATCACTCCCTTGAAATCAATGGCCTGTGCTGTTACTGCTGCCATCAGCAGGGGAGATGCAAGCATCAGTTTCTTAATGTCATTCATTCTTTTTTACCCTTTTGTTTCCGTGGGCAAAATTATGGCAGCGGTGTTACTTGGATGTTTCCATATGTTTATAATACGTTTACGTATCGGTTACAATATAATTACATTGCTTTCGGGGGATAAACAAGAATCGCCGGCTGAATATTTGTCCCAGCCGGCGATTCTTATGTCTATATAGACTTTAATATATATATGTTATTAAGTTGTTTACAGAATTTTGTCAATTAAAGAGCGGATACTTACATTCCTGCCACTGCCTCTATTCCTCCGTACACACTGCTCAATATTCCCAGCAGAATTATTCCTGCAAGGCAGATGGCAAGCGATGCGCGTGTCAGCCATGGGCTGCGGAAGTATGGCAGCGGACTGTCGTTAGGGGTGATAAACATGGCTTTTACTACCAGCAGATAGTAATAAAGCGAAATCACTGTATTGACAAGGGCTAGGAACACTACCAGCCAGTGGCCTGCATTGAATGCTGAAGCGAATACGAAGAACTTGCTGAAGAATCCTGCGAATGGAGGAATTCCGGCAAGGGAGAACATGGCTAGAGTCATTACGAAAGTGAGTTTCGGATTTGTGCGGTAAAGTCCTGCGTATGCCGCACGGCTTACGGCATATTCCGATTTTACTGTTTCTTCCGAGCGTGAAAGTGCATTCTCGGGAAGTTCGCCTTCTACATTGTTTGCATCGGCATAGTTATCGCCAAGGGTATGTCTCTCTATTGCTCCTATCACTCCGAACACGGCCAGATTGGCTACTATATATACTGTGATGTAATATATCAGCGAAGTTGTTCCCTGGGTGCTGCCTGCCATCACAGCCAGCATGATATAGCCGGCCTGCGAGATACTGCTGTAGGCCATGAAACGCTTCATGTTGTCCTGAAGGATGGCGAAGATATTTGCCAGTGTTATTGTGGCTACTATCACGATGCTGAGCATCAGTTCCCAGCGGTCGGACATCTGTGCGAACACTTTAGTCAGGATGCTCATCAGCGCGAAGGCCGCGGCTCCTTTCGAGATGACTGACAGATAGCCTGCCACGGCTGTGGGCGCGCCCTGGTATGTGTCCGGCGTCCACATGTGGAATGGGACAAGACTCAGCTTGAAACCCAGGCCTGCAAAGAAGAACACCATGGCCAGAATTTGCAGCGGTGTGCCTGTGATGCCGGCAGTCATGTCGGCAAAATAGGTTGTTCCGCATGTTCCGTAAATCAGTGAGAGTCCGTATAGCATGAGTCCGGACGAGAACATAGAGTTCAGTATGAACTTTGCCCCTGCTTCGGCACTGTGGTGCTTCCATTTGTCGAATGCGATGAGACATGCCATCGGAATGCTGGCAAGCTCAAGTCCCACATAGAACAGGATGAAGCTTCCGGCACTCACCATGAAATACATTCCCAGCAGTGTGCTCATTGTGATTACGTAGAACTCGCCTGCCTTGTGGCGTGAGTCCGGCGATGAAATCCATTCGCCTGCCTGCATGAACACGAGCAATGTTCCTGCAGTGAGTATAGTCTTTACTACGGATGCGACAGGAGTGCAGTGATACATCCCGCCGAAATATTCTCCGGCTGACGGCTGTATGTTCAGAATGATTTGTATCACCATCAGCGTGCAGGCCATTGTCCGTAATGTCTTGTGATGAGGCTCTTTCATTATGAGGTCGGCCAGGAGGATTATCACCATCATGGCTGCCAGAGTGATTTCTGCCTGCATTGGTATAAATTGAAACATATCTTTTTGAGTTTTTAAGTTCTTAAGTTCTTTAGTTTTTTAGTTCTTAAGTTCTTCTGTTTGCTTATGTTATCATCAACAAACTTACAAACTTACAAACTTATAAACTTACCTTACTATTGCCGAAATAATAGGTTCCACACTGTGGCTTATCACATTGCTTACCCAGAACGGAGCAAGTCCGAGTCCGGCTACAGCAGCGATAAGGCAGATAACAGTGAAGCGTTCGTCCCATGTGGCGTCTGTAAGTTTCAGATGTTCCGGATTTTCGCAAGTTCCGTACAGAATCTTTCCTACCACACGGAGGATATACACGGCAGTTATCACAATACTCATTGTAGCAATCACTGTACAGACACGGTGGAAGTTATCAGGGTTCTGGAACGAACCTACAAATACAGTCATTTCGGCAATGAAGCCGCTCAATCCGGGAAGACCGAGGTTGGCAAGGCCGGCAATGACGTATCCCACTGCAAGGAAAGGCATAATCTTCATCAGACCTCTGAGCTGGCGGATGTCACGTGTGTGGGTTCTTCCGTAAATCATACCGATAAGAGCAAAGAAGAGGGCTGTCATAAGTCCGTGGCTGAGCATCTGAAGGATGGCTCCTGTGGCACTTACCTTAGTCATCATAAGCAGGGCGAAGAGAACCAGACCGCAGTGGCTTACCGAAGAATAAGCGTTGATGTACTTCAAGTCTGTCTGAACCACGGCGCTGAATGCTCCGTACACCACGGAGATTGTAGTCAGCACGAGGAAGAAATCTCCCCAGATAGCGGCACCTGTAGGCATAAGATACATGGCAATACGGAAACATCCGTAACCGCCAAGTTTCATCAATACACCGGCATGAAGCATAGACACTGCTGTAGGTGCTGACGCGTGACCGTCAGGGCTCCATGTGTGGAACGGGAAAAGAGCTCCCAGCACGCCGAAGCCGACAAAAACCAGCGGGAAGAACAGACGCTGGAACTCGGTAGGTATCTTGTGGTTCACAATCTCTAGAATGTTCATCGTCTCGGCTCCGGCACCGTAGTAGATACCCAGGATACCGATAAGCAGGAATGCCGAACCACCCATCAGCATAAGAGTAAGCTTCATGGCCGCGTATTCCTTCTTTCCGCTTCCCCATACTCCGATGAGCAGATACATAGGGATGAGCGCCACCTCGTAGAACATGAACATGGTGAAGAGGTCGGTAGAGATGAAGAAACCGAAAACTCCGGTGCTCAGCAGTGTGAACCAGAGGAAATATTCTTTTGTCATCGGCTGCAGACGCCATGAAGCGAATGTACCGGTGAATACTATTATCGAGCTTAGCAGCAGCATCACTACGGAGATACCGTCCACTCCCACGGAATAGCATATATTCAATGGCTCATACCATGGAGTGCTTGCGGTGAAGAGCATTTCTTCTGTAGCTCCTCCGTTTCTCAAACCGATATACGCTACAGTGAGCCATACTGACAATCCCAGCAATACGGTAGATCCGGCTACCATAACCGCTCTTACCTGATTTATGCCTTTCGCCAGCCACAGGCCCAGCAGCATTACCAGAGGGATGATTACAAATAAACTTAATATATTCATTGTTTCAATTAATAATTAAAAATTAATAATTAAAAGCAGAAAGCTTGTTGAGTAAATGTGGTTTTATCACAGCAGGATAAGTGCCGCAGTCAGGATGATGATACCTCCCAGGAACCACATTGTGTAAGTCTGGATCTTTCCGCTCTGTACAGGCTGTGCAGTTTCGCCGGCCGCGTTCGTGCCCCATGCCATGAAGTTCATGAACTGGTCGATTACGTGGCGGTCGAACCATGCAAGCGGAGTAGAGACGCAGCGGAAGATAATCTTCTTCGTCACGAACAGCCAGAGTTCGTCCATGAAGAAACGCTTGTAGGCGGCATGGTGCAGACGGCTGAACCTTTTCTGGAGCATGTCTGCCACAGGCTGAGTCTTTCCGGCGTACATCCATGTAGCCAGGATGATAGCCAGCACAGCCACCACGATACTTGTAGTTGCCACTGTGGCATCAAGATGAATGTCGTACGCATGTCCGTTGCTCGAAACGAAATGTCCGAAAGGCATCGCCCATCCGGCCACAACCGTGATAGCCGCAAGGATGACGAGAGGCAATGTCATAACCACAGGACTTTCGTGCGGAGTGTGGTGCGCATAGTTGTCGTTTGTCTTTCCCCAGAAGATGCAATAGTACAGACGGAACATATAGAAAGCAGTCATTCCGGCGATGATGGTCATTATCCATCCGGCTACAGGACTGAAGCGGAAACAAGCCGCCAGGATTTCATCTTTCGAGAAGAAGCCTGAGAAAGGAGGAATACCCGCGATGGCAAGACACGCTATGAGGAATGTGATGTGAGTGACAGGCATATATTTCCTGAGTCCGCCCATGAACGACATCTCGTTGCTGTGGACAGCATGTATCACACAGCCTGCGCCGAGGAACAGCAGTGCCTTGAACATGGCGTGAGTGAACAGATGGAACATAGATGCCATATAACCCAGTCCGCCTTCGTGCGGGTCAAGACTTGTAGATACGCCCAGCGCAACCATCATGAAGCCAATCTGCGATATGGTAGAGAAAGCCAGCACGCGCTTGATGTCGCTCTGCACGCAAGCCACCGTAGCCGCATAGAAAGCAGTGAACATGCCGATGTATGCCACCCAGTGAAGAGTCTCGGGAGCGAAACCGATAAACAGCGGGAACATCCTCGCCACGAGATACACACCTGCCACAACCATCGTAGCCGCATGAATCAGCGCCGACACCGGAGTAGGACCTTCCATCGCGTCCGGCAGCCAGATGTGCAGCGGAAACATCGCACTCTTTCCGGCACCACCCACGAACATCAGTCCCAGAGCCCATGGCAACACCATACCCGCCTTCATCAGCTGCTCTTCGGAAGGAGAGAAAGTGAAAGTCTGCATGTAGTAGCCGTAAATCAGGATACCGATAAGGAAGCCCAGGTCGGCAAAGCGTGTAACGATAAAGGCCTTTTTCGAAGCCGCGATAGCCTCAGGCTTGGTGTAGTAGAAACCTATCAACAGATAAGACGAAACTCCCACAAGCTCCCAGAACACGTACATCTGGAAGATATTCGTAGCCACCACCAGTCCGAGCATTGAGAAAGTGAACAGCGAGAGGAAAGCATAGTAGCGCTGGAATCCGCGTTCGCCCTTCATATATCCGAACGAATAGATATGCACCATGAGCGACACCGTGGAGATAACCACCAGCATCATCACCGAGATAGGGTCGAGCATGATGCCCATGTCGATGTGCAGCGACTCGGTGAACGGCAGCCACCGGAAGTTCCACGGAGTAGAGACAGGCAGCAATCCTTCGGCAGTACGTGGCGCGCCGAAATATCCGATGGCCGTGATGTAGCTCAGTACAGCGACAGCCGCCAGCGACAGTGTACCTATCGTTCCCGCCACCTTATGAGGCATTTTCATTCCTGCCAGAGCCAGAACCAGGAAGCTCAGCACCGGCAGAGCCAGTATAAGTATTGTATATTCCATTTTTTGAGTTTTTAAGTTTTTGAGTTTTTAAGTTTTTGAGTTTTTAAGTTTTTTGTTATGAGTTTTTTAGTTTTTAAGTTTTTTAGTTGGTTGTCGTCAACAAACTTACAAACTAACAAACTAACAAACTAACAAACTGACAAACTAACAAACTTACAACTATTATTATCCCTTCATTTCCGAAATATCGTCAGTCAGAATCTTATTGATATTCCTGTATACATTTATTATTATCGCTATTGCCACAGCAGTTTCGGCAGCGGCTATGGCAATGCCGAACAGACTGAAGAAATGTCCTTCCAGCTGTCCCGGAAAGAGATATCTGTTGAACACCGCAAAGTTGATGTTCGTGGCGTTAAGCATAAGTTCGGCCGAGATAAGCAGAGCCAGCAGGTTCTTTCGTGTGAAGAACCCGTAAATTCCGCAGAACAGCATCACGGCGCTTATCACCAGATAGTGTATAACGTGTACTTCTATTTCAATTTCCATAATTCCGATTCTTATTTTTTCATCATTTTCTTTTTCTGGCAATCATGATTGCACCTATCATACAGGCCAGCAGCAGCACGCTCATAACCTCGAAAGGTAGTACGAACTGATATTTCCCTGTTCCGATAAGTGCCTCGCCGATATTCTTCACCGGCAGCTCCACTCCCTGAGGAATGATGTTCAGGGCGAATCCGTTTGTGGCGATAATGAACATCACCAGTGCCATACCCACCAGCGTGGTGAGCAGCACGCTTATCATTTTGCCACGTCCTATTTTATATTTCATGGTTCCCGACGAGCGTGTCAGCAGGATGGAGAACACATACAGTACGATGATACCTCCGGCATACACCATCAGCTGCACCGCGCTCAGGAATGTGTAGCCCAGGATGGCATATATCCCCCCTGTGGCAAGCAGCACGAACAGCAGATAAGTGGCAGACCGCAGGATGCTGTTGGTAGTGACAGCCAGCACTGAGAAAACTATTATGCACAGCGCCACTACATAAAATGCTATTTCAAAAAGTGAAAACATGTTTTTTTAGTTTTTAGTTATTAGCTTCGCTGACTGCTGGCTAGCTTCGCTGACCGATGGTTCATTCAAAGTCATCACCAGCTTTTCTCTCTCGAACACGGCGTTTTCGAAATGATTGCTGAAACGTATCGCGTCGTGCGGACATGCGTTCACACACAGTTGGCAGAACATACATGCCCCCAGATCGTATTCATATTTCAGCAGGACCTTCTTTTTCTTTCCGTCTTCGGTTTCGCGTGTCTCGCTTGTTATGTTTATCGTGCCGTTCGGGCAGGCCATCTGGCACAGTCCGCACGCCACGCATCTGTTCTCTCCGTTCTCGTCCTTGGGCATCACCAGCATGGCGCGGTGACGTTCCGGTATGTACAGAGTAGTGTGTCTGTTCTCCGGATAGCGTTCCGTCACCTTCTTCTGCATGAACACCTTCATCGAGGTGCGCATACCCACCAGCAGGCTTTTCACTCCGAACGCATATCCGCTTATATAATCTTTAAAAGTACTCATCTTAAGTTTTTGAGTTTTTTCAGTTTTTTCAGTTTTTTCAGTTTTTAGTTTACGGTATTAAAACACCAGTCCGAACACCTTCATTACCGTCATCACCATCAGCACCAGCAGCGACAGCGGCATCAGATACTTCCATTCCAGGATCAGCACCTGGTCAATTCTCAACCGTGGGAAAGTCCATCTTATCCACATCAGCAGGAACACCACGAAGAAAGTCTTGCCCACGAACCATATCACTCCCGGAATGCAGTCCATCGCCATGTTCAGTCCTTCCAGCCCCGCAATGTGCAGCGGCATCCATCCTCCGAAGAAAAGCGTTACCGCAATGCCCGCAGTAATGAACAGGTTCAGGTATTCCGCCAGATAGAAGAAACCGAAGTGCATACCCGAGTATTCAGTATGATACCCCGCTGTAAGTTCCTGTTCCGCTTCCGCCAGGTCGAACGGAGCGCGGTTGGCCTCCGCATTTCCCGCTATCAGATAAATGATGAAAGCCATCACCGCCGGGACGTGTCCCTTGAAGATGTTCCACCCGTTCTCCTGATACGCCACAATCTCCTGGATGTCCATCGTCCCGCACAGGATAACCATAGTCAGCACGCTCAGGCCGATGGAAAGCTCGTAGCTGATAATCATCGCACCGCTTCGCACGGCACCGATAAGCGTATATTTGCTGTTGCTGCTCCATCCCGCCAGCAGGATGCCCAGCACACCGATGGACGAAGCCGCCAGCACGAAGAAGATACCGATGTTCATGTGCAGAATCTCTCCCCCCTTGTTCCATGGCAGACACGAGAATGTCAGTATCGACGCCATGATCACCAGGAACGGAGCCAGCCCGTACAGAAACTTATCAGAGTTTTTCAGCGAGATAATCTCTTTCGTCAGAATTTTTATAACGTCCGCCGGAACCTGCAGAAGCCCTCCACGACCCCCCACACGGTCCGGTCCGATACGGCATTGGAAAGCCGCGCACACCTTACGCTCCATATATATCAGGATGATGGCCAGCACGGCATACATCACCATGATGAACACACCCACGGCAATACCTTCGATGGTGAAGGCCAGCCATTCGGGCATCAGGCTGCACATCGTGCTGTGTATCCACATCAGGAGCGGCTCAAGATTATAATAGTCAAACATTTTTTTAGTTTTTTAGTTTTTTAGTTTTTAAGTTAGATACTAGTTGACTAGGTTTTTAAGTTAGGTACTAGATACTAGTTGACTAGGTTCCCTAGTATCTCGTATCTAGTCCCTAGTATCTCGTATCTAGTCCCTAGTAACTGAATATCACCTGTCGATGTCCGGAATCACAAAGTCCAGCGTACCGCCTATCGCTATCAGGTCCGCAATCTTCTGTCCGCGGCACACGGTGTCCATCGTATCCACCAGCGGCAGACCCGTAGAGCGGTAGTGCAGGCGGTAAGGATACTTGTCGCCATGACTCTCCAGCATCACTCCGAACTCGCCGCGGCTGCTCTCCACCGAAGTAGAGAAGTTACCTTCCGGCAGTTTGATGATAGCCTTGGTCTTCACGCGGAATTCCCCTTCCGGGATATTGTCGACGAGCTGTTCTATGATGTGGCAAGATTCCATTATTTCGTCCATACGTACCATGTAGCGCGCAAACGAGTCGCCTTCCGTGCGCGTGATCTCGCGGAAATCCACCTTGCCGTACATGGCATACGGATGACGCTTCCTCACGTCGTTGCTCCATCCCGAAGCGCGTCCCGTACCGCCCGTAGCCCCAAGTGATATCGCATCCTCACGCGAAAGCACGCCTACACCCACCAGTCGCTGACGCGCGATGACATTGCCAGTAAAGATATCATGATAATCCTTTATCACGCTGCGCAGGTGCTTGATAAATTCCTTCACCTTGCGCCGGAAGTCCGGATGAAGGTCCGCCTGCACACCGCCTATCACATTATAGTTCTGAATCAGGCGTCCGCCCGTAGTCTCCTCCATAATGTCGAGAATCATCTCCCTCTCCCTGAAACCATAGAAGAAAGGAGTAAGTCCGCCCATATCCATCACCAGACACGAGTAGAACAGCAGATGCGAGTCGATGCGCTGCAGCTCGTCCATTATCGTACGGATATACTGTGCGCGTTCCGAAATCTCGATGCC
This sequence comes from Bacteroides caecigallinarum, assembly GCF_016902295.1. GTDB lineage: Bacteria > Bacteroidota > Bacteroidia > Bacteroidales > Bacteroidaceae > Phocaeicola > Phocaeicola caecigallinarum_A. The sequence goes on from NZ_JACJLQ010000001.1 coordinate 103,902, forward strand.
TGCAGCCTGTTCTATACACATACACAGGGCATGACGGTTCTGATGAGCACTCAGATAGTCCAGTCTGTCAGTCAGAGCCAGAGTCTGCGGATAAGTAAGACTCTCGTTCATCTTTTCTATACCGCGGTGAATATATCCCAGAATAGGGTCTATACGGCGGATATTCTCACCGTCGATGGAAGTACGCATACGCAACACACCATGAGTGGAAGGATGCTGAGGACCGATGTTAACCACGAAATCCTCCTTGCTGAACACCACATTTTCATGCCCTTCTATTGTTCCGTCAGGGCGTAGGGTATATTCTTCCGTAACGTCCGCATTCGTCTCATTATCCATGTTCAGCGGATTCGAGTCCATATCGTAGTCCTTGCGCAGCGGATACCCTTTCCAGTCCTCGCGCAGGAACAGACGTCGCATGTCAGGATTGCCCGTGAAGCGGATGCCGAAGAAATCGAACACCTCACGTTCCTTGATACGCGCGGTTTTCCAAAGGCTGCATACAGAAGGCAGAAACGCATGTTCGGCACAGCCAAACGGATTTTCCCTGTCCGCGGCCACAACTTTCAGCACACGGCGCGCCCCCGTAGAAGTACTCTCAAGATAATACAGCGCGCCCAGTCCTTCTTCTCCCCAGTCCATGCCTACGATGTCGCGCAGATAGTCCATAGGCTCCTTGGCATCGTATCTCAGTCTGGAAGCCTCGTTATAGAGTTCTTCCGGCTTTATCAGTATAATGTTGTCTGCACTCATAGTCATTTATCCTCTTTCAGTTTCTCTGATTTTTCAAATTCCGGTTTGCTTTCCTTGCGGTTTACTCCCCCCATGAAGCGTTCCACCTTAATCTTTCTCTGCAACTGCATCATGCCGTAATAGAAAGCTTCCGGACGTGGAGGACATCCAGGAATGAACACGTCCACCGGAATAATCTTGTCTATACCGTTCACCACATGATACGATTTTCTGAACGGACCGCCGCTGATGGTACATCCGCCCACAGCCACCACGTATTTAGGCTCCGCCATCTGGTCGTACAGACGTTTCAGTACCGGCGCCATACGGTAAGTTATGGTTCCAAGCACCATAATCATATCCGCCTGGCGGGGAGAGTTACGTGTCACTTCGAATCCGAAACGTGCCATGTCGTACCGTGCTGCTCCAAGTGCCATGAATTCTATGGCGCAACAGCTTGTTCCGAATGTGAGCGACCATAGCGAGTTGCTTCGTCCCCAGTTTATCAGTTCGTCCGCCGAACCTACAATCACTCCCGCGCCGTCACGATTGAGCTGATCTACCATCCGCTCCAGATAATCGTTGTTGCGGAACTCGTCATACTGCATACTGCGTATCTGCGCGCGTTTTTTTACTTCCATTCCAACGCTCCTTTCCGCCACGCATACGCCAGGCCTAAAATAAGAATCCCCAGGAAGAATGCCGCTCCACAGAGTGCATATACTCCTGTCTGTGCCACTACCACTGCCCAGGGAAACAGGAATACCGTCTCGATGTCGAACATCAGAAACAGAATGGCAAACAGGTAGTAGCCGGCCTTGAATTTTACCCACGATTCACCTCTGGTAGGGATACCGCATTCGTATGGCTCTCCTTTTTGCGGATTGAATGAACGTGGAGCGATCAGTTTGGCAATTGTCATGGCCGCAACAACCAGAGCGATTGCCGTAAGAATCACTACGATTAAAAAAATAAAATACATGATTTATTTTGATTTAGTTATTTATTTACGATAACATGATGATAGATGAATATCACGTCCGCGTGCGCACACACGCCTTTTATCTTCAAGTTAATATGAAGATAAAAACGTCCGGAAAAGCTCTAAATGATGATTTTTTCCAATGTGAAAATATAATAGTCTTTGGGCGATTGGGGCAGGCAGTCCGATTTCGAATGCCGATGCTGTTTGATGCCGTTATGTCTGTCCGCCATACTTCCTTTCTGTAATCCTCCGATTAAGGGAAATATGGATTTATAGTCATTATTGTCTTTTGTATTCGATGTAATAACGCATACAGGTATAGAAATATCGGCGTATCTTGATTTCAGAATGTGATTTATAGTACGCGTAATGTAGTTCTCGGACGAAGATTCCAAGAACGACAGTTCTTTTTCATTATTGGAGGCCGATATATTGTCCGGGCATATCTCTGCCTGATATGCGGAAGGAATTTCTTCCGACATCGCCTGAAAAGCGAAAAAAGACAGTATGCCTATTAATATTACCCTTATCCAATAAATCATATAAAACTGTTACCTTATTCAATCGTGCCTGCAAAGTTAGAATATATTTTGCGGAAAAAAGTTGTTTCTATGTTAAAAAACATATTATCCGAAATATTTTTCTAATTTTTTTATCATTGCTCCAAGACAAAAAACTACTACATGGTCGTCTTTTTGGATTGTAGTGTTACCGGTTACGAGCACACCTTCACCGTTCCTTATCAGCCCTCCGATAGTTGCACCTTTAGGCAACCCTATGTCTTTTACCGGTGCTTTGGTTATTCTTGAACCTTCTTTTACTATGAATTCTGCCACGTCGGCATTTGCGAAGGTAAGACATTTAACGTTTGATACGTCCGCCTTAAGCATCATCTGGTATATGTGGCTCGCGGCTATGAATTTTTTATTTATCACTGTACCTATATCAAGACTTTCTGCCATACTGATATAGTCCACATTCTCGACTTCTGCGACAGTCTTGTTCACACCCATACGTTTTGCGGCAAGACATGCCAGTATGTTGGTCTCAGAGTTACCGGTAAGTGCTACAAATGCTTCAGTGTTCTTAATTCCTTCTTCAATAAGAAGTTCCATGTCACGTCCGTCACCATTTATCACCATAACTCCGTCGTCAACAATTTCAGTAAGTCTGTTACATCTGTTTTCGTCGAGTTCTATTATTTTTATTTTCATGTATTCCGGCAGGTATTGTGCTGTACGTACAGCAATTCTTCCACCTCCCATTATCATTACACTTCTTACGTCTGCTTCATTCTCTCGACCTGATATTTTTCTGATGTATGGTATGTATTTTTTTGTAGTGGTGAAGTAAACTATATCATTTAGTTTGACGTAGTCATCACCTCTTGGTATAATGGTCTCGTTTCCTCTTTTTATCGCTACAATGTGGAAAGGGATTCCTTGTCCACCAAGTTCATGGAAAGGAACATTCAGAATTTCCGCCTGTTCTCTCATCTTTACACCAATCATAATCAGTGCTCCGCCGGCGAATTCCCACCATTGTTTTATCCAACTCATCTTTACGGCATCTACTATTTCTTTGGCGGCCAGCATTTCCGGATAAATTAGTGAATGGACTCCAAGACCGCTGAAGAATTCCTTGTGCTTAGGCAGAAGATATTCGTAATTGTCAATACGCGCGACAGTCTTTTTAGCTCCTAAGTTGTTGGCCAACATGCATGCTGTCATATTCCGGCTTTCGTCCGGAGTTACTCCTATAAAGAGGTCAGCACCTGCTACACCTGCTTCTTTCAGTCCATTAATAGAGGTAGGCGAATAGTTAACAGTCATCATGTCAAGATTACTGCTCATTTTCCCTAATCTTTCCTGATTTTCGTCTATCAGTATGATGTCCTGATCTTCTCCGGCAAGTAGTTTTGCCAGATGTGTTCCTACTGCACCAGCACCTGCTATTATTATTTTCACGATTCCTGAATTTTAATTGTTATTGCTTATAATTTTTTATCAACTGATATATGCTGTCTTCATCAAGTCCACAAATCTTATAAAGTTCATTCACAGCGCCATGCTGGACGAAACAGTCTTTGATACCAACTCTTTTAATTTCGACATCATATCCTCCATCTGCCATAAATTCCATTACCGCACTTCCCGCACCGCCTGATATTATGCCATCTTCAATAGTAATTATTTTCTTGAAATTCTTGCCTATTTCATTAAGCATATCGGCATCCAATGGTTTTACAAACCTTAAATCGTAGTGCGCTACACTTATGCCGGTCTCGTTTTCTGCTTTTGCTATGGCTTTCTGGACTCTATATCCTATAGGGCCTAAGGTAATTACCGCAATGTCGTTACCGTCTTTGAGTTTTCTTCCTTTTCCAATAGGAATAGCCTCAAACTCACACTTCCAGTCTGTAGTCATTACTCTGCCTCGAGGATACCGTATTACGAAAGGTCCCATGTCCGGTAATTGTGCCGTGTACATGAGCTTTCTGAGTTCATGCTCATCCATAGGTGCCGCAATTGTCAGATTAGGAATAATCCGCATATACGCTATGTCGAATATACCGTGGTGGGTAGCACCATCTTCACCTACCAGTCCTGCTCTGTCGAGACACATCACAACATTGAGCTTCTGAATAGCCACATCGTGTATTACATTGTCGTATGCCCTTTGCATGAAAGTGGAATATATATTGCAGAATGGTATGAGTCCGTCCTTAGCCATTCCGGCCGAGAATGTTACTGCATGTCCTTCTGCTATTCCTACGTCGAATACTCTGTCAGGCATCTTTTTCATCATGATGTTCATAGAACATCCCGAAGGCATTGCAGGAGTTACACCTACTATCTTTTCGTTCGCCTGAGCCAGTTCGAGCAGTGTGTTTCCGAATACTTCCTGAAATAAAGGAGGCATTCCTTCTGTGGAGATTTTTATTTTTTCACCTGTTTCCTTGTCGAATAATCCCGGGGCATGCCATTCGGTGGCACATTCTTCAGCAGGCTTATATCCTTTACCTTTTATAGTATGTATATGTAGCAGTTTCGGACCGGTCATGTCCTTTATCTCGTTCATGACTTTTATAAGAGATAGTGTGTCATGTCCGTCAACAGGTCCGAAATATCTTATGTCCATGCCTTCAAAAATGTTTTGTTGCTGCATGAGCAGTGATTTCAGGCTATTGTTGAAACGTACTATAGCTTTTTTTCTCTCTTCAGTCAGTAATCCCCACTTGGACATTTGTTTCGACACATTATTGCGGAAACGGTTATATCCTTCGGATGTATGAAGATTGAGAAGATATTGCTTCATGCCACCTACACTTCGGTCTATGGCCATGTTATTGTCATTCAGAATGATAAGTAAATTATTAGGAGTCGAGGAGGCATTGTTTAGCCCTTCGAACGCAAGACCTCCGCTCATAGAACCATCACCTATAACAGCTACGATATGTCTGTTTTTTTCGTTCTTAAGATTTGCGGCAACCGCCATACCTAATGCGGCTGAAATTGAGTTCGAAGCATGTCCGCAAGTAAACGTATCGTATTCGCTTTCCGAGGGGGTAGGGAAAGGGGCAAGCCCGTTTAATTTTCTGTTTGTGGAAAATCTGTCGCGTCTGCCGGTCAATATCTTATGGGCGTAAGCCTGGTGTCCCACATCCCAAACTATGCGGTCGTATGGTGTGGAAAATGTGTAATGTAATGCAACTGTAAGTTCTATTACTCCTAAACTGGAACCGAAATGTCCCGGATTGCGTGATAATTCGTCTATTATCATTTCACGTAGTTCACGGCAAACTTCGGGTAAATCTTCAAGCTGAAGTTTGCGTAAATCTTCGGGACTGTCAATCTTATTAAGAAATTTATATGATGTGTTATGTTCCATCTATACATTAATTATACATTTCTTCCACAAAAGTACTATAAATATATATAATGTAATTACATTTGTACCAAAAAATAACAAAAACTGAATATTATGGAACTGATAACCAAGGCAGAATTGCCTGTAGGACAGTGTGAAATAAAGCATTCTGATACATTGATGCTTATGGGCTCATGTTTTACAGACAATATCGGGAACAAACTTTCCGACAATAAATTCAGATGTGATATAAACCCTTTCGGAGTGTTATATAATCCGATGTCAATATACGTGGCATTAAGCCAATTGCTTGAAAATAAGTCTTATGGGGAGGATGATGTTATGCAGTCGCGGGGCGTATGGTTCAGTCTGATGCATCATAGTTCGTTCTCTTCGCCCGATAAGTATGTCTGTCTTGATAATATAAACAGCCGTATTGGTTCCAGTTCAGAGTTTCTTCGTAGGACAGGCTGGCTTCTCCTAACCTTTGGCACTGCCCGTGTATATAAATGGAATGAAAGTGGATGTATAGTCGGTAATTGCCATAAGTTGAACGAAAAATTGTTTACCCGTAGCCTTCTCGATGTTGAAGAGATAGTAAATTCTTATATGGAACTTATATCGCGCCTGAGGTCTGTCAATCCGGATATAAAAATAATGTTTACAGTCAGTCCTATCAGACACGCAAAGGATGGCATGCACGGAAATCAGATAAGCAAGTCGGTGTTACTTTTAGCCATAGACAGAATTTGTTCGGCCAATGCAGGTTGTTACTATTTCCCTTCATACGAAATCATGATGGACGAATTGCGTGACTATCGTTTCTATTCGGACGATATGCTCCATCCGTCGTCTATGGCTGTCGAATATATATGGGAAAGATTTTCTGAGTCTTATTTCAATAAAGACACACTGAATATAATCAAGTCGTGGAATGAAATCAGACGAGCTTTGGGACATAAGCCTTTCAATCCGGAAAGTGAAGCATATCGTGACTTTTTAAGTCAAATACTGTTAAAAATAGAGACACTAAAGGAAAAATTCACGTACTTAGATGTCGAAAAGGAAATAAAATTATGTCGAACACTATTGAAGAAATAACCTCAATATTAAATGCTGAGCGTTTGGGTGATTCTCCGGCAAATATAGATTGGATACTTACTGACAGTCGGTCTTTGTGTTTTCCGGAAGAAACTCTGTTTTTTGCTTTAAAGACAAAAAGGAACGACGGACACAAATATATTGAAGAACTATATAATCGTGGAGTTAGGAATTTCGTAGTAAACGATATTCCTGAAGATGTCTCGGCCTATAAGGAATGTAATTTCCTTAAGGTTGCCAATCCTCTGAAATCATTACAGCGGCTTGCGGCACATCATCGTGATATGTTTGATATTCCGGTGATAGGAATTACCGGAAGTAACGGAAAGACTGTAGTCAAGGAGTGGCTTTATCATATCATCAGTCCAAATAAGGTCGTCACTCGTTCACCGAGAAGTTATAACTCGCAGATTGGCGTTCCGCTATCTGTATGGTTGATGAATGATAATACCGAGATAGGTATATTCGAGGCCGGAATATCGGAGATGGGTGAGATGGAAGAACTTAAGCCAATTATCCGTCCTACGATAGGAGTACTTACAAATATAGGTGGCGCTCATCAGGAAAACTTCACATCCCTACAGGATAAATGTATGGAGAAACTACTGCTTTTCAAGGATTGTGACGTAGTTGTTTATAACGGCGACAACGAGCTTATCAGCAGTTGTGTTACAAAGTCACTGTTCGGTGCCAGAGAAATAGCATGGTCGAGAAAAGATATGGAACGTCCGCTATTTATCGAGAGTGTGGATAAATTTAGCGATTATACCGTTATCAAATACCGTTATCTGGGATTTATGAAAGAGTATCGTATCCCGTTCATTGACGATGCTTCAATAGAAAATTCAATCAACTGTCTTGCGGTATCTCTTTATCTGATGATTTCTCCAGAAGAAATTGCCGAAAGAATGCTTACGCTCGAACCTGTTGCCATGCGTATGGAGGTGAAAGAAGGAAAGAACGGTTGTATTCTTATCAACGACAGTTATAATTCCGATTTTGCATCATTGGATATCGCGCTTGATTTTATGTCGCGCAGGACTGAAGACAAGGGAAGAAAACGTACACTTATTTTATCTGACATATTAGAAAGCGGACAAACCAGCAAACTGCTATACAGGCAGGTCGCTGAGCTTATACATAACCGTGGAGTTGACAAGATTATAGGTGTTGGACCTGAAATATCCGCTTCTGCATCACGATTCCAGATAGAGAAATATTTTTTCAACAAGACATCAGAATTGATGGAGTCGGGCTTGCTGGATACACTGAGGAATGAAGTTGTACTTATCAAGGGAGCGCGTGTGTTCCATTTTGATGATATAACCGACTATCTTGAACTGAAGGTACACGAAACGATTCTTGAAATAAATCTGGGAGCTCTTACTGCCAATTTGAATTATTTCAAGAACAAACTTAAGCCTGAAACAAAGATGGTATGTATGGTAAAGGCTTCGGCATACGGAGCTGGACCGTTTGAAATTGCAAAAACCCTTGAGGAACACAGGGTTGACTATCTTGCTGTGGCTGTAGCCGATGAGGGGGCAGATTTGCGTAAGGCGGGTATATATTGTCCGATAATAATTATGAACCCTGAACTTACAGCTTTCAAGACAATGTTCGACTATCGTCTGGAGCCAGAAGTCTATAGTTTCAGCCTATTGGAAGAACTTATAAAATCTGCGGAAAGAGAGGGTGTAAGCAACTTCCCTATACATATAAAGATAAATACAGGAATGAACAGATTGGGCTTTGAACCGGAGCAGTTGCCTCAACTGGTTGAACGTTTGAAGCGTCAGTCTGCTGTTATTCCCCGTTCTGTGTTCTCTCATCTTGTAGGAAGCGATTCTAATCATTTTGATTCCTTTACCCGCAAGCAAATTGAAACATTCGAAGCCGCCGCTGCGATATTGCAGGAAGGTTTCTCATTCAAGATTTTAAGACATATCTGTAATACAGCCGGTATAGAAAGATATCCTGGAGCGCAGTTCGATATGGTCCGTCTCGGCATTGGACTTTATGGAATTGACCCTTATACCGGAAAAATGATAAACAACGTAAGTACGCTAAGGACTACAATACTGCAGATACACGACGTAAAGGCTGAAGATACTGTAGGTTACAGCCGTAAAGGAAGGCTTGATCGTGATTCGCGTATCGCTGCAATTCCTATAGGTTATGCTGACGGTCTGAACAGGAAATTAGGCAATGGCAATGGATATTGTCTTGTAAACGGTCAGAAAGCTCCTTACGTGGGTAATATATGTATGGATGTATGTATGATTGATGTTACAGATATTGATTGCAAGGAAGGCGATAAGGTGGAAATATTCGGCGAGAATCTGCCTGTTACAAAATTGGCGGAGTGGCTTGACACTATACCTTACGAGATTCTTACAAGTGTATCCATGCGTGTGAAAAGAGTGTATTATCAGGATTGATAATTATATGAAAAAAAATGAGCTGTCATTTTACCTAAAACGACAAGGCGTTTTAAGTAAAATGACAGCTCGTTTTTTTATGATGTCTCAAGGCTATTTTTTTTCTTTAAATTCCTTCCATTGCTTGACTATGGTTTCTATTGGTATGTCAAGCAGTTCCATCTGACGGAACAGCTCGGGAAGGTTCTCATTATATTTGCCTGCAAGTATCTCGTCGCATATCCTTTCTGCCATCTGCAGATAAATGGCTCTGTCTTGTTTGAAGTCTGTCATAGGCATATATATAAAAGCAAAAGAACAGACATATTTTTTTATGCACAAAAAAATCTGCCTGTCCGGAAACCGGAACAGACAGACTATAAATATGACTTATATACTTTTATTATCTCATATCAGTATATTTGATTTCGTCTTTATCGCTGTATTTCAGGTTTTCACCAGCCATGCCCCAGATGAAAGTATAGTTACGGGTACCTGCTGCTGCATGGATACTCCATTCCGGAGAAGTGATAGCCTGCTCGTTGTGAAGCCATACCAGACGTTCTTCTTTAGGTTCTCCCATCAGGTGGCAGATTGCGTTACCTTCTTCAACATTGAAGTAGAAGTAAGCTTCCATACGGCGAGTGTGAGTGTGGGCAGGCATTGTGTTCCATACAGAACCCGGAGCCAATTCAGTAAGACCCATCTGCAACTGGTTAGTACCACCGTTCTTTACTCTTTCAAGAACGTCTTTTACGATAAGCTGGTTTACTACACGGTCGTTGCTGTCTTCCATCTTGCCATAGTGGTCAGAAATGGCCAAAGCATATTTCTTAGGTTCAGCTTTCTGTACCTTAACGTCAGTTGTAATCAACTGTGTAACGTATTGTTTGTAAGCAGGAGCAGAGTTGATATAGAATTTTGCCGGTTTGCTTGCGTCGTTACTCTTGAAAGTAACTTCTTTGTTGCCGCAGCCAACGTACAATGCTTCTTTATATTTCATTGGATATTCCTTTCCGTCAACAGTTACTACACCATCACCACCGATATTGACAACCCCGAGCTCGCGACGTTCGAGGAAGTAAGTGATTTCAGGACCTAATTCACGGAAAGTCTCCAGTTTCAACACCTTGTTTACAGGCATTACACCACCGTAAATCAGACGGTCGTAAAGAGTGTAAGTTAAATTGATTTCGTCCGGTGACAAGACTTTTTCCATAACGAACGAGTTGCGTAGACGTTCAGTGTCATAGTGCTTAACATCCTGAGGATGGCAAGCTGTCTGAACAGTGTAGTTAATCTGTGCGTTTGCAGAGAGGGCAGCTACCCCCATCATCATTGCTAATGCTAATTTTTTCATGTGCGAATTTATTTAGTTTAGATTAATTGTTGCTATGAGCTTTAGGTTCTTTTATAATACGTGATCTGTTGTAGATTGCCATAATAAGAGCGACAGCTACCAGGATAGCCGAACCAACATATTTGAAGTTATAGATAAGGTGGAATATACACCATGAGAAGATACTTGAGGCAAAGTCAAGTGCGCCTCCCTGAAATCCTTCCGGAATCTTAACTGCTGCATCGCCAGTCTTGACAAATACGTCGTGAGCGGCCTGTGTGAAGAATGGAGCCAAATCTGTAACGAAGTACAAACCGACGATGAGGCTAACCAATCCGATGAGGAATGTTTTCAGTACTTTACCCTTAGTAATGGGAAGTACCGCAGGGAACAGGTAGAACATACCTGCAAGTGATGCCAATGGAAGAAACTGGTTGCCTGGAAGAACTACTGAAAGGAATAGTGTTACCGGGATAAGAAGTAGCGAAACAACCAAAGTTGTCGGATGACCGATAACCAATGCAGGGATCATACCGATGTTGAGGTTGGCGCCGTTCTTGAACTTACGGGCAATAAGTTCGCGTGTAGAATGTTGTCAACCATTTCCTGACCGTTTTTGCAAGCAAGCATGCCGATACCGCAACCAACTACGATACCGAGGAAAAGAGGTTCCCCCATGATACCGAATTTCTTCTTCATGCCTTCGGCATCTATATAAAGCTTGTCGAAACCAGGAATCTTGTCCAATGCTTTGTTTATTACAAGAGCGAAAGGTACAAAGCCCTGACAGAATGGCTGTGGGATAGAAATACCGTCCATCTTGTCGTAATATCCCTGGAACTGTTTGCATGTAAGGTCTGCCATTACCAGCGTAATTATATAACAAATGATGGCAGCAAAAAATCCCCACCAAATATTTTCTGTCGCAAAATATACTACAGCGCCTATAAAGGCAAAATGCCAGTAGTTCCACAAGTCGATATTAACTGTTTTAGTTGTTTTCGTAAGAAGCATGACAATGTTTACAGCCAAACATACAGGTATAATGAATGCTCCTACAGAAGTGTTGTATGCAACAGATGCCGCAGCGGGCCAACCCATATCGAAGATACCCAAGCTTAAACCATAAATCTCGGTAACTTTTTTAAGCGGGTCGCCAAGGCTGCTTGTCAGCAGAGCTGTCACTACAGACAAGCCCACGAAACCGACACCTACTAACAGTCCACTCTTAAGAGCTTTACCAAATATAATACCGATACAAACGCCTAAAATTGTAAAAATGATAGGCATCATTACCGCGGCACCCAGCCCGATAATATAACTGAAAACTTGTTCCATGCTTTCTACAGATTTTTACCTTATGAGATTTTATTTATTATTTTATTTGCCACAATAATGTATTTTATTGTAATATCAGATTTGTTTTCCTTATATCTTGATTACTCCACAAATATACAACATATTTTTCGTTATCGCACACGAATTGCATGTTTATTATAGAATATAAATAAAAAATATCGTTTGTATATGATTTAACCTACAAACGATATTTTTATTATAATAACCTTATTGTATTTATATATGTTTTTAAAGCTTATAATCCCACTGTTCAAGTGCAAACGACCAATGCTTTTCAACAAGTTCTACTGTTTCAGGCTTATATTGGTACTTATTCTTTTTATATCCTTTCTTTTTGTTTACGTATGCTTCGATGGCATCCCTTGATTCGTCAAAACCAGGTATGGATAGTTTCTTGTAAATATCTTCTGTCATTTCGAATGCATTTCGTTCATAGTCTTCGAATTTTACTTCTACAAGATTACCTTCAGGGATGAATTTCTTATCTTCCTCATATTTGTGGTATAGTTTTGAATATACCGACAATATATTTTCCTGAAGTTCTTCATTGCTGATATTTTGCAACATCAGAGGCTGGATAGTGTTTGTAAAGAAGCTTCTTGTCGATTCGAATACTGTGTAAGGATTACGCATCAGATAAATAAACTTGGCATTAGGGAACATCTTAACCAGTTCCTTTACTCGTCCTGTGTGAGGAGGATTTTTGCTCAGGAATTGTGTTCCGTTAGTATTCCACAAAGATATTTTGATGAGTTTAGTGAAAACATCTTCGAATACTTTCAGTTCTTCATCACTGATGTCATTGAAAAGCAGGTACTTGTCTGCATATTCCATCGTATGTTTAGGCAGAAACCAGAAATTATAATATGTATATGGCATCATGTTGGCCAAAGCGAACTCCTCTTCCTGTGGAAGGTCAACCGCCAGTTCCATATTGTCTGTAGGACGTTTGTCCGGCATCAGCCAGCTCATATTCTTCTTGAAGAATGGTTGTCCCCACATCATGAGATGAGGGAAAACAGTCTGGTATGTAGTGTTGTATCCGAAATGCTTGTCGCACGAGAATACATTGTGCATGAATGTTGTTCCGCTTCGCCAATGTCCTAAGATGAACACCGGGTCGTGCTCCAGAGGTTTGCCGGCAAGCAGTTTTTCGTATCTTTTGTCCTGTAATGGCTTTAGAGAAGACAAAATGCGGCAAACAAACTTTGTGAGTCTGTATTTGTTTTTGTATTTGTCGTCAATAACTCTTCCTGCTGTTATCTGTTTGAAAGTATTCCAGTCAGCACCAACCATGGTGTTTACAGGCAATTTGCTGAATTCTAATAATCCCATTATTATTCTTATTTTCTGATTTCAATATCAATACCTTGGCGAGACAGCTCTTTCACTGCTTTATCTATAGCATCATAGTGTTCAGGAGCGATACCCAACTTAGGTAAATCAAGAACAGGCAATTCCATCTGGTTGTGCATGTCCTTATCTGCTACCTGATTGATTATCATACCAACGGCACTTGTATTGTTGGTAATAGGGTCTATAAGGATGAATGCTCCTGTAGCTTTGTTGTCTGAATATGCATCGAAGAACAGTTCCTTTGATGATGTTAAAACCACTTTTGCTATCTGGTTAAGCTGCATAGGAACATCTTCTTTAGCCAAACGGCCGTTTTCTACGCTCAGATGTTCCATTGTGTTGATATCCACCTTATATTCAATGCTGTCAATACGTGTACGGCTTGTGTTTGTGGTATGTTTCAGGAAGAAAGATTTCTCCATATCCATCTTCTCTTCATCCATCCATACCAGCATGGCTTCGAAATTACGGCCTACCATAGGTACATTGTCCGGATGTACCAGCATTTCACCTCTTGATACGTCAATTTCGTCTTCCAATGTGATGGTAACCGACATTGGAGGGAACGCATAGTCTATCTCACCTTCGTATGTAACGATACTCTTAACGTGCGATTTCTTTCCTGATGGGAGTGCCATCACTTCGTCGCCTTTGTGTATAACACCTGAAGAAACCTTTCCACAGAATCCGCGGAAATCAAGGTTTGGACGCAAAACGTACTGAACCGGATAACGGAAATCTTTCAGATTGTGGTCATTTCCGATATGTACTGTTTCAAGATATTCAAGCAGTGAAGTTCCTTCGTACCATGGTGTGCGGTCTGATTTCTCCACTACGTTGTCACCTTCGAGGGCTGACAGAGGAATACACTGAATATCCGGAATATTAAGAGGCTCAACGAAAGACTTATAGTCACTGACAATCTTGTCGAACACTTCCTTTGAGAAGTCCACCAAGTCCATCTTGTTAACAGCCAGCACAACATGCTTTATGCCTAACAGTGAAACGAGGTAGGAGTGACGTTTGGTCTGTGTGATAACTCCTGTACGGGCATCAACAAGGATGATTGCAAGATTGGCTGTAGAACCACCTGTAATCATGTTGCGTGTATATTGTTCGTGTCCCGGAGTGTCGGCTATGATGAACTTACGGTTGTTTGTAGAGAAATATCTGTATGCCACGTCGATAGTGATACCCTGTTCGCGTTCAGCTTTCAGACCGTCAAGCAGAAGGGCATAGTCAATGTGTTCGCCTGCGTTACCTACACGCTTGCTGTCGCGTTCGAGTGCGTCAAGCTGGTCTTCGTAAAGTTTCTTGCTGTCGAACAGCAGACGTCCGATAAGTGTTGACTTTCCGTCGTCAACAGATCCTGCTGTAAGGAAACGGAGCAAGTCCTTCTGTTCGTCTTTCTTTAGGAATTCCTCTATGGACATGTTTCCGCGAGCTTCGCCTTCCATAGGGTTTCCTGATTTGTTTTTATCTATAGTTTCCATTATGTTTGAATTTGTAAGTTTATAAGTTTATGAGTTTTTAAGTTGTTTGATGATAACAAACTGAAAGACTGAATAACTCAAAAACTTAAATTAAAAATATCCTTCGCGTTTTTTCTGCTCCATGCTGGCTTCCTGGTCGAAGTCAATCACACGAGTTGTACGTTCGCTCTTTGTGGTAGTCATCATTTCCTCAACAATCTTTTCGATTGTATCAGCTTCACTTTCTATCGCTCCTGTGAGCGGCCAGCAACCAAGAGTACGGAAACGTATCTTTTTCATCTCTATCTTGTCCTTGTATTGTTCAGGCAGACGGTCGTCGTCAGGCATAATTAGCTGTCCGTCGAGGTTGATTACCGGTCTTTCCTTTGCGAAATATAGGGGAACGATAGGAATATTTTCAAGACGTATGTACTGCCATATATCAAGTTCGGTCCAGTTGCTCAGAGGGAACACACGGATGCTTTCTCCTTTTCTGATGCGGGCATTATAAATGTCCCAAAGTTCAGGACGCTGGTTTTTAGGGTCCCACTGGTGGAACTCGTTCCTGAAAGAGAATATACGTTCTTTTGCGCGTGACTTTTCCTCGTCGCGGCGTGCGCCACCGAATGCGGCGTCGAATTTATATTTGTCGAGTGCGTTAAGCAGAGCCTGTGTTTTCATAAGGTCAGTGTGAACTTTACTTCCATGAGTAAAAGGTCCTACTCCTGCCTTGAAAGCTTCCATATTGCTTTCCACTATGAGGTTCCAACCATATTTCTTTGCATATTCATCGCGGAACTGAATCATTTCCTTGAATTTCCATTTTGAGTCGATATGCATAAGAGGGAATGGTACTTTTCCAGGTGCAAAAGCTTTTTCTGCCAGACGTACCATTACAGATGAATCCTTGCCTATACTGTAAAGCATGACAGGATTTTCGAATTCGGCAGCCACTTCACGTATAATGTGGATAGACTCAGCTTCCAGTTCCTTCAAGTGGCTAAGTTTATATTCTTCGATCATATTTTTATTTTGTTTTTAGTCTTTTTTGAATGATATTTTAGGAAGTATAAGTTCCAAAAGTTTGTTTACAGACTCCTCAACACTCAGTTTTGATGTATCGATAGACAAAGCCGGGTTTGCCGGAGCTTCGAAAGGTGCTGATATACCTGTGAAGTTCTTTATTTCTCCACGTCTGGCCTTGGCATAAAGACCTTTCACGTCTCTTCTCTCACATTCCTCTATAGGTGTGCTAACAAATATTTCAAGGAAATTTTCCTTGCCTATTATATTGGCAGCCATTTCACGAATGTCATTGTTCGGGCTTATAAATGCTGCAATAGTTATTATGCCGGTATCTACAAACAGTTTTCCTATTTCGGCTATGCGTCGGATATTTTCCACTCTGTCTTCTTCAGAGAAACCCAGGTTGTTGTTTATTCCGCTGCGGATATTGTCTCCATCAAGAATTCTGCATAGCAGACCACGTTTTTGCAATTCCCTTTCAAGAGCTATTGCAATCGTGCTTTTACCTGAGCCGCTCAGCCCCGTAAACCATATCATCACGCTGTGCTGGTTGAGCAGAGCTTCCTTGTCGGCTCTGGTGAGCATCTTGTCGAATATAGGATAAATGTTGTTTTTATTTTCCATATATGTCTAGTTTTTATTTATTTCTTAAAATGGCCAAATTTGCGGTATAAGCAGTACCGAAATTATGAAAGTAATGATATTAAGCGGCAGACCTATGCGTACAAAGTCTGTAAACTTATAATTACCGATACCCTGTACTATAAGGTTTGTCTGATAACCGATAGGAGTTGAGAAACTGGCCGAGGCTGCCACACATACGATGACAAAGAATGGCATAGGGCTTACTCCAAGCTGTTGCGATAGCGACAAGGCAAGCGGAAACGACAACGCCGCAGCTGCATTGTTTGTTATCAGTTCGGTAAAGATGTTCGTTATTATAAACATTGCCGCCAGCAATACATACGGGCCATAACTATGGCTAAGCCCTATAATCTGGCTCGCTATCAGGTCGGAAACCCCCGAATTCACCATAGCCTTGCTGATACCGAATGCACATGCAATGGTTATCAGCACGTCCCATGATATGTATTTGGTGTATTTGCGTGGAGGAAATATCTTTGTCCATGCCATAATAACTGTAGTTACCGACACGAAAAAGAACATATCCAGCTTAATTCCTTCGGGCAACATCTTCTGAACGGCAGGAAGCTCACCCACTGTAGCTCCGATAATCATAATCAACAATAATGTCAGGGCAAGCCAGCGTTTTTTCTGTCCCACAGGCTCCACATCCTTCCCGTTTGCCAGCATGATGAAGACAGATGATTCACCCCATGTCTTGATGAAACTGTCGTCTGCCATTATCACCAGCGTATCGTTCTCGCGGAAGTGCATCTTCGAAAGATTGGTATAAGTATTACCGTTTCTTCTCAATTCCTTAATCTCTGCACCATAGTGGCGTTTGAAGTCGAAATCGGAGATACGGCGGTTGATACCAGGGAAACGAGCTCCTATCACAGCTTCAATTGGGTGTAGTGGAGAATCTTCTTCACCTGACATAATCGGGTCAGGACGTTGTGCGGGCAATAGTTTGCTTGAGAATATGAACAGGTATATTATTCCTGCCAAAGCAATGAAAATACCTATTTTGCCCAACTCAAACATACTGAAACCTTCCATACCGGCATCTTGTATCATACTGTGTACCACTAGGTTGGTAGATGTACCAATCAGTGTACACATACCTCCGAGTATGGTTACATACGAAAGAGGTATAAGGAAATAAGTGGCTGGCAACTTTACATAGTTTGCCCATCGCTTGATAATCGGAGCAAAAATAACAACTACTGGAGTATTGTTTAGAAATGCCGAAATGAAAGCGATACTTGGAAGCATTCTCAGTTGTGCCTTGAATACGTTGATATTTTCTACCGGAAGCAGTTTTTTAATAAGTTTAGTCAGTGCCCCGCTTTGGCGCACTCCTTCACTGACGAGGAACAGCATGGCCACAGTTATCATGCCTTTGTTGCTGAAGCCCTCGAGCATTTCTTTGGGGCTGAGTATTCCAGTACATAGGAATATTACCAGTACGGAGAATAATATCATCCCCGGTCTCATTTTGTCAGCAATAAGAGCGGCAAGCATTCCGACAAGTGAGACAAGTACTATGATTATTTCGTGCGACATTTTCTTTTACTTATCTTACTTGGCTATAAACCACGGATTTAATAAATCTTCTTTATTGTATGAGAGAGGAGTTTCCCCGTCTGTATGATAAACCTCTTTTCCGGCTGCTCGTATTATGGCATGACCTGCGGCGGTATCCCATTCCATAGTAGGAGCGAAACGCGGATAAATATCAGCCTTGCCTTCGGCTATGAGACATAGTTTGAGGGAACTGCCTTTTGACACAGTCTCTACGTCTGGGTGTAACTCTTTAACCTTTTCGATAAACTCTTCTGTCTCAGGAGAAAGATGTGAGCGAGAAGCCACTACGACAAATGTATTTCTCTCTTCTTTAATCGGAAGGCTGATTGCTCTTGATGTCAGCGAAGAGAATGTTTCTTCTTCAGAAATGGAACTTATATTTTCCACTTTGAATGCACCATATTCACAGTCACCAAGGTATAATTCTTTCTTTACCGGAATATAAATTACTCCGGCTTGAGGCGTACCGTTCTTTACGTATGCTATATTAACGGTGAATTCGCCGTTCTTTTTTATGAATTCTTTTGTTCCGTCCAGCGGATCGACTATCCACAACTCGTCCCATTCCTTTCTGTTTTCGAACGGAAGTTTCTTTCCTTCCTCACTCAGCACAGGTATGTTTGTCGATGAAAGTATTCCGCTGATAACTTCATGCGCTTTCCTGTCGGCTATTGTCAGAGGTGAATTGTCAGCTTTCTTTTCTATTTCAAAATCCGCATTCGAATCTGTATATACGCTCATAATTTTCGCACCTGCTTCTATTGCAGCACGGACTGCGACCATCAATATATTTTTATCCATAATCTATAAATCGCTGTAAAATAAGTACTTTTTTTCTAAAAGCCTATAGTTGAAAACTCTGAAATCCTGGACTAAGTTAAGTTTTATAACTTATTTTAAGAAAACATTGATTATACTTCTGCTGGTTTGGAATGTTTCCACATTCTGTACATGTAGTATGCACAGTGTGTGACAGCAAATACAAATGATATGGCCAATAATGTTTTGTCGGCTTCCCAGCCTACAGTCTGTTGATGCCATAACCCTGTTATGATACTCAGTACAGACAGTGATATACCCATGATATTCAGTATCATATCTCCTTTTCGTATTCTTATCCCGTATTCCAGTTTACTGTGTTTTATGCCATACGAAGCATATACGTCAAGACCGATAAGCATCCAAAGTACAAGTCTTATCCACGTATCAGCAGGGAGGAAACACATCATACACAGGCAAGTAAGTATTCCCAATATTGGTACAGCAGGTACAAATGGAGTCTTGAAAGCTCTTGGAGCGTCTGGCATTGTCTTCCTTACTACAAGTATTCCTGCACATACCAGTGTAAATGCAAGCAGTGTTCCTATACTTGTCATTTCGCCAGCTACTTGTGCGGGGACAAATCCTGCCAACAGGCTTACAATTACCATGAACAAGAAGTTACTATGTACAGGTGTCCTTGTCTTTTCATTTATTTTTGAGAAAAACTTTGGCAGTAATCCGTCGTGGCTCATACTGAGAAAAACACGGCTCTGCCCCATGAGTGTAACCATTATAACGGAGCAGTATCCAAATAATATTGCGAGTATGATGGCCTTGTTAAGCCATGGATATGCAGGAGTAATTATTCCTGAGGCATCAGCAGTTCCCATATTTTCTATAGCTACAGCAACAGGAGCTATTCCTACGTGACCTTTGAACTCGGTATAGTTTGCCACACCAGTCATCACGTGAGCAAACAGAATATATAAGATAGTACAAACCAGAAGTGAAACCAGAATTCCTATAGGCATGTCACGTTTAGGATTTTTTGTTTCCTGAGCGGCTGTACTTACGGCATCGAATCCTAAAAAAGCGAAAAATACTATTGCCGCTCCACGAAATATTCCAGATATTCCGAATTCACCAAGTTTTCCGGTATTTTCAGGAATATATGGAATATAATTGTCTGCCTGAATGAATTTCCACCCCAGAACTACGAACACCAGAATTACCGCTATTTTCAGAAATACTATAAAACCGTTGAATATGGAGCTTCCAGCTGTACCCCGCATCAGTATGATACTCATCATTATTACAATAAGTATTGCAGGTATGTTTATTATACCTCCGTCCCATGGACAAGCCGTAAGATGATGGGGGAGTGATATGCCTATACTTTCCAGAAAGACTACCATGTACCTACTCCAGCTAATGCTTACGGTAGTTGCGGCGACGGTGTATTCCAACACAAGGTCCCAGCCTATAATCCATGCAATGAGCTCACCCATAGTGGCATACGAATATGTGTATGCACTGCCCGACACAGGAATCATGGATGCAAATTCTGCATAACACAGACCTGCAAAACAACATCCTATTGCTGCAATGATGAACGACAGTGTTATGGCAGGTCCGGTAAATTCTGAAGCTACTGTTCCGGTGATTGAGAAAAGTCCTGCACCTATTATTACTCCCACTCCAAGAGCTATAAGGCTTATAGGACCAAGCACTCTTTTCAGAGTCTTGCTGCCTGAAGCCTGTGCTTCTGCTTGCAGAACTTCAATACTTTTTCTTATAAATAGTCCCATTCTGTTTTAGTTGTATATGTTTTTATATTTTCTAATATGCCGAACGGTATTTGCCGTCCTCTTTGTCATCCAGGATACTCAGATAAGAAGTATATCTTGATTCGCTGATATAATGTTTCTCCACAGCCTCTCTCACTGCGCATCCCGGCTCATGACGGTGCGTACAGTTGCCATATTTACATCCGGCTGAGAATTTGAATATCTCCTTGAAGTAATGTCCCACTTCTTCTTCTTCCATATCGAACGTGCCGAAACCTTTAATTCCCGGTGTGTCTATTATATAACCTCCGCCATCTACAGGAAACATTTCGGAGAATGTAGTGGTATGCATACCTTTATTATGCGCATTTGATATATCGCCTGTCTTCAGGTTCTGTTCAGGCAATATGGAATTGATAAGTGTTGATTTTCCCACTCCGGAGTTCCCGGAGAAGAGTGTGATTTTTCCGGCCAGCGCCTGTTTAATTTCGTTTATGCCTTCATTGTTAATGGCCGATGTCTTGTAACACTGGTATCCTATAGTGGTATATAAGTTTATAAGTCCGTCGAGGTATCTGTTTTCATCTTCCGAATAACGGTCAGTCTTGTTGAAAACGAGGCATACAGGCACTCGGTATGCTTCTGCCGACGCTAAGAAGCGGTCGATGAAGGTGGTTGAAGTTTCCGGATAGTTTACAGTCACGATAAGCATGCACTGGTCAAGGTTTGACGCTATGATGTGCGATTGCTTCGACAGGTTTGACGAACGTCGTATGATATAATTCTTACGGTCCTCTATTTCTGTTATGAATGCTGTACCTTCCTGATTGCGTATGATTTTCACTCGGTCGCCAACGGCTACCGGATTTGTGCTTCTGATACCTTTCAGACGGAAGTTGCCTTTTATTTTGCATTCTACGCAGCTACCGTCGTCAGTCTTTACAAGATACCAGCTGCCGGTGTTTTTTATTACTAAACCTTTGTCCAAAAGAAATGATTTTTGTAATTATAAATATATGATAAATGAAATAAAGAAAAGAAGAAACTGCATCACTGTGTATGGTTCATGGTAGTGCAGATTCTTCTTTCTTTTATATTTGAGTAAGATTGTCTGAAACCGGTATTTGTCAAATTGACTAACCGTCAGAAATACATTATACAGTCATGATTTCTTTGTCTTTGGCGGCAAACATATCGTCAATCTGCTTGATGTACTTGTCGTGTATCTTCTGCAGTTTTGCTTCGCTGTTTTTCTGTTCGTCTTCAGGCATACCGTCTTTTACAGCTTTCTTCAATGCGTCGATTGCATCGCGGCGAGCGTTACGGATACTTACTTTTGCAGTTTCAACTTCGCCTTTACACTGTTTTGACAATTGTTTACGGCGTTCCTCAGTCAATGGAGGTATTCCTATACGAATGATTTCGCCATTGTTTTCAGGCATAATTCCAAGTTCTGAGTCGATGATGGCTTTCTCAATCACGCGGAACATGCTCTTGTCCCAAGGCTTGATAGCTATGCTTCTGGCATCAGGAGTAGTTACTGCTGCCACATTATTGATTGGAACCATGCTTCCGTATGAGTCCACTCTGATGCCGTCCAACAAACGTACATCTGCTTTTCCTGCGCGGATATGTGCCAATGCTTCGTCAAGGTACATGGCTGCCATGTCCATTTTCTCTTCAGCTTCGCTGATTATAGTTTTTGAATCTGCCATTATTCTTAATTTTTAGGTTATGCTGTTATGTAATAATAATTAAAGTGAACAAATGTATGTGTTTTTTTGCTCTTTTGCAATAGTTGATGTATAATTTGATATTCTAAAATGAAACAATCCTGTTTCGCTACGCTTATCGCGTCTTGCGAAACAGGATTGTAACAGTATGTTGTCAGTCTCTGTATTCAGCTTTCAGAGTTCCGTCGTCATTAAATTGCAATTCAATGTCATTGTCATTTCTTCCTTCTATCTCAACGCTGTAGTAATTACCTTTCGATGCTGTTTCGTAGTATTCAATGTCATCTATATAGTAATTAGGATAGTTTGTGGCGATATAAGTTTTTGCAGCTTCCGGCAGTACGGATGAGTTTCTGTTATAATCCTTTTTTGTGTAAATCCATTCATATCCGGCTGTCAGCAAAGCATCGTGCTTGATGTTTTCATAGATGAATTCCACTTCAACACCGCCATCCTCAAATTCCACATCAACTATCCTTGCACCTGGATATTTGCTATCAACCCATGAGTACGCATCGTTGGCAGGCTGTGTAGGCAGCAGGTCTGTATAATCAGGATTCTGGTTTGCATCAAGAACTTCTTTCACCAGAACTCCGTCTTCCGAGTAATACAAATCGGCTTCTGTTTCCTTATTGTTCTCTTCTTTTTCAACCTCTATTACATATAGAACCAGATTTTCGCCGTTTTTCTTTATTACATCCACCTCGTCGTCGTGCCTCCATGGAAGTTTTGAATAATCGCTTTCATTGAATGCGGCCGATACAGTCTGCGGTAATAAAGAGAAAGGGATATCATATTCATGCATTTTGAATTCGGCGGTTGTTCTGTCGAACCATGCTGTATAGTCTGTGTCATTTCCGGCACGTGAACCGTTCCAGTCGAAAGACGCTATTGCGTAATTGCCGTTTATTTTCCATGAAACATCCTTTGCGCCAGGAAATTCGCGATTGAATGCTTCGTAAACAGCATTGTCAATATAACCGTCGTTGTTTTGTTTGTCACATGACGAGAGAGCTATAGTTCCGCAAATCAGGGCGGTAGTAATTAACTTAAATTTCTTCATAATGTCTGGTTTAAAAATTATTATAACGCAAACATACTAATGAAAACTGAAAAGATTTGGGAATTTATAAAAAAACGCCACCATGAAAACAAGTTCCATAGTGACGTTATCAATGTATATGATTAAAATGTATGTTTTTATTTGATGGCGGCTACCAGTTCATCAGGAGTTAGAAGCAACTGTTCGCCTGTTGTCATATTCTTAAGAGTAACCTTGCCTTCGTTCATCTCGTTTTCACCAACTATAGCCACGAAAGGAATCTGTTTTGCGTTGGCATAGCTCATCTGCTTTTTCATCTTTGTGCTGTCGGGATAGATTTCAGCGCGGATGCCTGCCTCACGAGCCTTGAACAATATAGGAAGAGAATATTCAGTTTCCTTTTCACCGAAGTTGACAAACAGAAGCTGGGTTCCGTTTACTGCTTCCTTAGGATAAAGATCCAACTGGTTCAGTACGTCGTAGATACGGTCGGCACCGAAAGAGATACCCACACCTGACATACCATCCATTCCGAATACACCTGTCAAATTGTCATAACGTCCACCGCCACTGATACTTCCTATCTGAACGTCGAGAGCCTTCACTTCGAAGATGGCGCCTGTATAGTAGTTCAGTCCGCGGGCAAGAGTAAGGTCGAGTTCCACTTCCGACTTAACACCAAGCTGAGCTACATGCTTCAGGATGAATTCACTTTCCTCCACACCCTTAAGTCCTGTCTCGCTTGCAGCCAGAACGGTTTTCAGAGTCTCAAGCTTCTCTTCGTTCGTTCCGCTCAGCAGGATTATAGGCTGCAACTTGTCGATAGCTTCCTGAGGGATACCTTTCGAAGCAAGTTCAGCATTTACATTTTCCAGACCAATCTTGTCCAGCTTGTCGATGGCTACTGTGATGTCAACAATCTTGTCGGCCTCGCCGATGATTTCCGCTATACCTGTAAGGATTTTGCGGTTGTTTATCTTGATGGAAACACGAATTCCGAACTTGTTGAACACAGAATCAATCATCTGCACCAGTTCCACCTCGTTGATAAGGGAGTTGCTTCCCACAACGTCGGCGTCACACTGATAGAACTCGCGGTAACGTCCCTTCTGAGGACGGTCGGCACGCCATACCGGCTGGATCTGGAAACGTTTGAACGGGAAAGTAATCTCGTCGCGGTGCATAACCACGTAGCGGGCGAAAGGTACAGTTAGGTCATAACGGAGTCCTTTCTCGCAGAATTTGCTCGCAAGCTTAGCCGCGTTTCTGCTCAGAAGTTCTTCGTCAGTGATGCCTGAGAAGTAGTCGCCTGAGTTCTGTATCTTGAAAAGAAGTTTGTCGCCTTCCTCACCGTATTTACCCATCAATGTTGAGAGGTTCTCCATAGAAGGAGTTTCTATCTGACTGTATCCGTAGAGGTGGAAAACTTCGCGTATGGTATCGAATATATAGTTTCTCTTAGCCATTTCAACAGGCGAGAAATCTCTTGTTCCTTTCGGTATTCCCGGTTTTGTAGCCATATTGTTTCTGTTTTAATTATTTTTGGTCACAAAATTAGACAATTATTTTATAAGAAGGAAATAATCGTGGAAATTACTCTTCGCGGCGACCCATGAATATCATTATATAATATACCAGAGTGGCAAGCGAGCCAAGTGCGGCAACCACGTATGTGTATGCAGCCGACTTGAGCGCATCTTTAGCCATACCGTGATTCGAAGCATTTGTGATACCCGCGCTGTTCAGCCAAACCAGTGCACGGCGGCTGGCATCAATCTCCACAGGAAGAGTGATGAAACTGAAAAGTGTTGTCATTGCGAAAAGGCAGATACCTATCAGCAACAGCTGAGGGAACGAATTTATGAGCAATATACCTGCAAGCAGTATCCACGACATTATAGATGAAGAGAACTGTACCACCGGTACCAGAGCCGAACGCATCTGCAGAGGAGCGTACGCGCGTGCATGCTGTACGGCGTGACCGCATTCGTGGGCAGCAACCGCAGCCGCAGCCACGCTGCATGATGAGTAAACACCTTCACTCAGGTTCACAGTCTTGTTGGTTGGGTTAAAATGGTCTGTAAGCATTCCCGGAGTGCTGATAACCCTTACATCGTATATTCCATTGTCGCGCAGCATCTTTTCTGCCACCTCGCGTCCTGTCATCCCGCTGTAGAGAGGAACCTTAGAATACTTGTCAAACTTGCTTTTCAAACTGGACTGCACTATAAAACTCAGTATAGCGATTCCGATAAAAATAATCCAACTTAATGCCATATCTTTTCTATTTATAATTATTAATCAATGAATTGACGTACAAAAACCTTGCCAAAGTTTTAAAAGTGAGTTTTATACAATACAAAAAACACTTTTCGAAAAGTGACTTTTGACTGAAAAAACACCTTTCGAAAAGTGTTTCTTTCCTTAATAGTATTGAAATGGAATCAAAGGATTATTCTTCTATAATTTCCCAATAACCTTGTTTTCGTCCCCCTATGCGTTTAAGTAGTCCAAGTTCTTGAAGGCGTGAGAGATTATGAATAATGCCCCCCATTGTTGCATCAGGGATATTCTCATATAGCTCTTTACGTGTTGCATTAGGATTTTCTTTTAAATATGATAATATATTCTTTTGTTGTTCTGTAAGGTTTTGTATGGTCTTTTGTATGGTCTTTTGTATGGTCTTTTGTATGGTCTTTTGGGTAGTTGCCCTTTCAGGATACTCAAATTTGAATATTGTCCATATGCCGGATGCGTCATAACGGAATTCAGGTGTAGAGAATCCGTCGTTTTTACAATCCGTAATTATACGTTCAATACCACGCCCCCAGGCTTCAATTTCTCCGGAACGGAAGAATGTATTTGCTATATCAGGATTGTAAGGGAAACTTCGATGTGAAGAAAGTAAAGTTTCTACAGTCCAACCATCCGGTAGTACACCACCATTTACTATTTCCATTTTATTCTCATAAACGCGGATTTGTATCGGTGATGGTTCTGCATAATCTTTATTGATACACGCATTCAATAATGCTTCACGCAGAGCTTCTCTTGGTACAGGTAAAGTTTCCACACGTTGGATTCCCTCGTAAGTAATGATGGCTTTCATATATTTGGTACACAGTAAATCCATGAGTTTCACTATTTGTTGAAACAGATTTCCGTGAACTTCATCCTGATATACCAAGTCCATACCTTCACGAAAGAAACCAATCTTGACAAAAGCTCCTGTAACATATCGTTCAGGGTCAGGATGAAACAGCAAGGCGGCAGCACGCTTTAAATAATCACCCTCGTAAAGTCGTAATTTTTCTAACAGCCCGTGATTATCGTCCATAAGGTCGGCTTCCTCCATGCGCCCGCTTCTTTTGGCATATTTACGAAATAAATCAAAAGTGGCATTATCCAGGTCTTTTTCATTCAAATATGGAACAGGCACACCATCCCAAGTCTTTCCCTGCTTGCGAAGCATGAACCTGTCGAGTGACGCACCTTTCAATTCCTGATTTGTAGAACCGCTTCTCTGATAATACTTGCCACGATAACTTATAGGATAAGGATATGCCTCAGTCACAATTTCCAGATATACTTTTTCTTCTTTTTCTTTTTTATTTACATCTACCAGAATACCGAGCATATCACGTATCTTATTAGGTATATCTTCCATCAGTTTTTGGGCATCTTGTACTCCGCAAATATCACCATTGTCTTTTATGCCGATATAGAGTATTCCTCCTTGCGCGTTTGCAAAACCGCATATCCATTTCAGATAATCATCCCTCCATGATTCTTTGAATTCTATGTTCTGTGATTCGGTATTCATTGTGTATCTTTTAGTTGCGTGTGTTACAAAGATACAGATAATACTTTAAATTATAATATTATACATTTAGTTTTTATGATGTCTTCTTATTGTAGCTGATTATAAAGAAATCCTGGAAAAGTGGCAAAAATACCGCGTTTATACCTTGGAAAAGCGGCAAAAACTATGTATTTTTGTCTTGGAAAAGTGGAAAAATAAAGATGTTGCATTATGTTGAAGAGAAAAATAGACACATATCTGACTGATTATTACGCGACTAACTGTAATGCTCTTTTGATTACCGGAGCCCGTCAAATTGGTAAGACCTACTCAATCCGTGAGTTTGGAAGGACATTCAAAAGTTTCATCGAAATTAATTTTCTTGAGAATCCTGATGCGGTAGCTCTATTCAAAGGAGCTAAAAACAGTTCGGATATATTGTTAAGACAGCTATCTTAAAAACCATTTAAACAGTGTTTAAACGCTATTTAAGCACTGCTTAAATAGGATTATTTTATTCGTTCATCATCGTTATTTGCTATTTTTCAAAGTCTTCTTCAATGCCAAACCTTTTGAACTTAAAACAATCTTCCCCCATACGCTCTCAATATACGAGGTATTCCGGAGCCTAAAGATTCAACTAATTCCATATCACGATATATGCGTATCAATTCCTTGTTTCTTGATATTTATATATCAAAGATTATCCCATATGTCTCATCTCCGTTCATTTGATGCTTGTGTTTATATTGTTCAATACAGAAAGGAAATAGGGTATTTCGAGTTCCTTATTTCCAATATTTTCAAATTTCTATTTTCCTCCTTTAATCCTATTGCAATTCTTACAAAGCATCTGGCAATTTTCAGCCACAGTAGTACCTCCATCTTTCCATGGTGTGATATGATCAGCTTCCATTTCTCAAGTTCAAAGTGTTTGCCGCAATGTACGCAAATATCTTTTTGGTGTTCATAGGCTTCACGTTTCTGCTTTTTATCAAACGTACGGAAACTTAAATCACGCAAATTACCGCTCAGAACATAACGGTAGATACCGGATTTTTTCATGATTTCATCATCTTCCATCAAATCATGGATTTGTTTTTCTAATGCAGCTGTGTCATAGACACCATCACCATATTTGTCGAACATTTAATAAGATCTGCAATTTTTATTGATTTCAATTCTATCTGCATATCTTACTCCTTTCCTTTTTTTGAAGTTTTGTTTGTGCTTTGTTTCTTGGTCAAGGATTTTTCCTCAGATTTTAATCGTCGTTCTACCTTTTTTACGTCCTCTCCCGGCGGCAACTGTTCTGGAACAATTCCACGTTGAAGCAGCATATTCCTTACAGCAGCATTGTTGTCTACATGCTCACGGGTGATTTGTTCTTGTCCGTGCAAATCTTTTTGTTGTACATTCACTGAAGTCATTTCTGCGGCGAAATCTTTTGCTTTTATACTGATTGTTGGAAGGAAGTCAGCTAAAGGACGGTTATCAGGAGCACCTAATCTGCGTTTCAACAATGCTGTGTCTAAATGAAATAATGCCTTGTCGCCTTTAGAACGGATGATGCCGAATCCTTTGTTATCAACTCCGCGCTCATAAAGGATACCAGACAGGCGGTTTTCTGTTTCAGCCAATTTGTTGCGTGCTACAACTCGCTCATGCTCTAATATTCTTTTTTGCACAAGTTCGGCCCGGCGTGTCTGTACAGCAAAGTAGTTTTGTGCAAATGCTACTTGTACTTTGCGGGGGTCCCCATTTTGTGCTATAAGATAGCAGGCATAGCGCGTCAGCATGTAGTCATTTATCTCACGCTGAGCACCTTTGGCCAATTCTATCATTTTGCTGACGTCAGCAAAATGATATGCTGTTTCTTGGCCTGCATTTTCACATGCTGTCTTTGCTTTCTCTATGATATTCTCGAAGTTACGCCATTGAGCATAACCCAATAAGGTAGAGAGTTCTCTTGCACTCCAGCATTCCACTCCTTCGTATTCGTTGGCGATGGATTCAAACTGTTGGAATAGTTCTATTATTTCTTCGGCTTTCATAGGTTTACTTCTTGATTTTACGGATTAATATTCTCTTATATGAAGAATGTACAATTTCTCCATTAGGGCCAAGATAAAATGTAATAGGATTCTATTGCATCGAAATTATCAAAATATGGGTAATATGAACTGTCATAGGTTTTATATAATATCAAATCATCATGTCGTTCTTTATAGTCGAGGTTTGTGAACCATCTTACACCTTTTACTCGAATGAATTTTCTTCCATTTGCATCTATACCACATCCTGCTGCATTCAATTCATAGTTATCAGGAACCCAGAATTTTCTGTTGCCACTATGAATACTGGCTCCTAACCACATTTTGCCTTTCATAATAAGAGGAAAAATTTGTTTTGTAGACACAGAATTCATTATTAATATCTTATAGTTGTGTATAAAATTCATCTTTCTTTGCTTCCTTAGCTTTATTCATATTTTTATTTGCCATGTAATTATATTCATTTCGTGGAAATTTCTTTATAACTCTTTTAAAATAATCAGTTCATCAACAAAATTAATCTTTTTATTCCAAAATGAAAAATAATTAAATGTTGGATTATTTCGGATTATAATATTACTATTTTGCAGATATCTGCAAAATGATAGTACAAATCACCTTCACATCCTTCACACTGCGAGGAGCAATGTGTGTTTTGTTATATTTTTATGTCATTTAAACGGTATTTAAACAGTATTTGAATGGATTTCGAACAAGCAGGCATAAAATACACTACATTTTTTGGTGCCGACTATAGTGGGCAGAGCTGCCGACTGTAGTCAGCAATGCTGCCGACTATAGTGGGCAATGCTGCTGACTATAGTCAGCACCAAAATAAGTATAGTCGGAAATCATAAAAAAGTCTTGTTTGCTACTTTGATTCTTCCAATATCCGCTACAAACAAATCCATTATTTCTTTGGAAAATTTAAAAATCAGCCTAATTATTTCCTTGGATTTTTCAATTTTTGCCCTGATTATTTCCTTGGAAAATTTAATTTTCACCCAATCTCCTCATTCCATAATTCCGGCTTTTATTTGGTTATATCGGAAAAAATCACGAAAATTGCATGACATTTAATGATTTTATAAGCTTATACTGACAGAGAATGATAGTTTGCATAGCCGAAAAGCCCAGCGTGGCGAGAGACATAGCGGAAGTGCTTGGCGCACACAATAAGAAGGATGGTTTCATAGAAGGAAACGGTTATCAGGTGACATGGACATTCGGACACCTGTGTACGCTGAAAGAGCCGCACGAATATACTCCGCAGTGGAAATCGTGGTCGCTTGCAAGTCTGCCGATGATACCGCCGCGCTTCGGGATAAAGCTGATAAACGACTCCGGTATAGAAAAGCAGTTCAAGATAATAGAATCGTTGATGCAGAAGGCGGATATGATTATAAACTGCGGTGATGCCGGACAGGAGGGTGAACTGATACAGCGATGGGTGATGCAGAAAGCGGGAGCGAAATGCCCGGTGAAGCGTCTGTGGATTTCGTCGCTTACGGAAGAGGCTATCAGAGAAGGGTTTGCAAACTTGAAGGACCAGTCGGAATTTCAGCCTTTGTATGAGGCGGGACTAAGCCGTGCGATAGGCGACTGGACGCTCGGAATGAATGCCACACGACTTTATACTCTGAAATACGGACAGAACAAACAGGTGTTGTCCATCGGGCGCGTGCAGACTCCTACGCTGGCTCTTATCGTGAAAAGACAGCAGGAGATAGAGAATTTCGTACCTAAACAGTACTGGGAGCTGAAGACTTCGTACAGGGATACTGTGTTCTCTGCCATAGTGCGCAAGAGTGATGAGGAACTGGCTGAAGAGGCTGCCGCTGAAAAGGAAAATCCGCAGCTGAAAAAGAAAACTCCTGCAAAGGAGGATGCCAACAGGGGTATTCCGCCTATCATCGACCAGGCTACAGGCGAACAATTGCTGGAACGCATAAAGAACGCTCCGTTTACTATCACCGATATTTCATCGAAGAAAGGAACTGAGGCACCGCCAAGACTTTTCGACCTTACTTCGCTCCAGGTGGAATGTAACAAGAAATTCGGTTATTCTGCCGATATGACTTTACAGCTCATACAGTCGCTTTACGAAAAGAAGGTGGCCACTTATCCGCGTGTGGATACTACTTTCCTGAGTGATGATATATATCCCAAGTGTCCGAAGATTCTTGAGGGACTGAAGGATTATGCCGTATATACGGCTCCTCTGGCTGGCAAACCGCTTATAAAATCGAAAAAGGTGTTCGATAATTCGAAGGTTACGGACCACCATGCCATTATTCCTACGGGCGTGCAGCCGCGTGAACTTACGAATATGGAGAAAACGGTTTACGACCTTATTGCAAGGCGTTTCATCGCTGTGTTCTATCCGGACTGTAAGTTCTCTACCACTACTGTGATAGGCGAGGCGGATTCTATAGAGTTCAAGGTGACGGGAAAGCAAATCCTGGAACAGGGATGGAGAGTGGTGTTCGCAAAGGAACAGCAGGATGATACGAAGGAGAATGACGAGGAAAAGACTCTGCCAGCATTCACGAAAGGGGAGAGCGGACCGCACTATCCTTCGCTTTTCGAAAAGTGGACTCAGCCGCCACGCCCATATACTGAGGCTACTCTCCTAAGGGCAATGGAAACTGCCGGTAAGCTGGTGGAAAACGACGAACTGCGCGATGCG
This sequence comes from Bacteroides caecigallinarum, assembly GCF_016902295.1. Taxonomy (GTDB): domain Bacteria; phylum Bacteroidota; class Bacteroidia; order Bacteroidales; family Bacteroidaceae; genus Phocaeicola; species Phocaeicola caecigallinarum_A. The sequence goes on from NZ_JACJLQ010000001.1 coordinate 135,642, forward strand.
ATGAAGGAAAACGGTATAGGTCGTCCTTCTACGCGTGCCGCCATAATTGAGACTTTGTTCAAAAGAAGATATATCCGTAAGGAGAAGAAGAATCTTATAGCTACTCCTACGGGGGTGGAACTGATACAACTTATTCATGAGGAACTGCTGAAATCTGCCGAGTTGACTGGTATCTGGGAAAAGAAGCTTCGCGAGATAGAGAAGAGAAGTTATGATGCCGCTACATTCATCAGCGAACTGAAGCAGATGGTTACGGAGATTGTATATAGCGTGATAAGGGATACGAGTAACCGCCGTGTGACTGTTACTTCGGAGGAGGACGTGAAGGCTGCTGCGAAGAAAGGTTCTGCAGGAAAAGATACGGCTGCGAAACCGGCTGCTGCAAAGACTCCGCGCAAGAAAGCTGCTCCGAATGTGGAGAAAAAAGCCGTTGAACCGGAAATCGTGGGCGATGATATTGTCGGGAAGGTTTGCCCTTTATGCGGTAAGGGTACCATCATAAAGGGTAAAACAGCATACGGTTGTTCGGAGTGGAAGAACGGTTGTGGTTTCAGAAAACCGTTCTAACCTCGTCGGGCATATATCCGCTGCGGATTCTCCATTCCTGCGGATAGAGATTGTTCGCGCGGTTTCCTATGTTCTTCACAAAGCCTAGAGGAGTGTCGCGGTATGTCACGAGTACATAGCCTTTGGGAACTGAAGCATCGAGTGTGACAGCCTCCTTCCTGAGATATGCTATTGCCTGTTCGTAAGTGAGTTCTGCCTTTGGGAAAGTCTCTCTGTTGAGGCTTGTGCTCATGGCGAGCGAGTGATGAGGCTGCCAGTCTTTGCCTTTGTTTTCGGCAAGGGTGATGCCGCGATGGAGTATGCGGATGTTGTTTCCCTTGTCTTTCAGAAGGTTTTCCAGGCTGTTCAGCCTTTGTGATTTTGCCACTGCTGTAGTTCCGTCGATAGAGAATTCAAAATCTTCGCTTTCGCATATCCATGATTTTATTTCGCTGGTTATGGTCGGGGTGTTTTGTTTCTTGTCCTGCTTCTTGTTGTTTTTCTTATTGCTCTTTTTAGGATTGCAGTCGGACAGAATATCATATTCTTCGTCTGATGTTCCGTTTTTGCGGAGTACGGCCATGAAGAGTCCTTCACCGATGGTTTTGTGTGGCAGGAAGCGATAGACCGGGAAGTCGTATCCGGCAAGGTTGCCTGTAATGTTCCATTCCTCGTTTGTTTCTACAGGAAGTACTTCTGCTCCAAGTTCGCTTGCTATCCAGGCTACGTTGTCTTCGTTTTCTTCACGGTTGAATGTACATGTGCTGTAAATTAGCAGTCCTCCTGGTTTCAGGCAAGGCCATATATCGCGGAGTATTCTGCGCTGGCGTTCCCAGCATAGTCCTACGTTGGCGGGGCTCCATTCTTCTACAGCCACTTCGTCTTTTCGGAACATTCCTTCGCCGGAACATGGTACGTCAGTCAGAATCACATCGAAAAGGGATTCAAGCGGTGTGAAGTCCGAAGGGTCGTTGTTGGTTACTATCACTTCAGGATTTCCCCATTTTACTATGTTTTCGGCAAGTATCTGCGAGCGGTTTCGCATCACTTCGTTGGCTATGAGCAGACTTCCTTCGGGGAGTGAGGAGCGGAGTAGTGTGGACTTGCCTCCGGGAGCCGCACACAGGTCGAGGGCGACAACCGGTGATCCTACATACTGGCTCAAGGCTCTTTCGAGAAACATGGATGATGCTTCCTGAACGTAATAGCTGCCGGCATGGAACAGCGGGTCGAACGTGAATGTAGGGCGTGCGGCAAGGTAATATCCGTCTGTTGTCCAGGGGATAAGTTTTGCTTCGTCCGGTACTTGTCCGGTCTTTGCTCCGTTGATTCGTATGCTCACGGGTGTATCGTTCTGCATCGCTTCGCAGAGGGCTTTACAGTTTTCCTCGCCCATAAGGGCTGATGTCCGGGATATAAATGAAACGGGGAAATTCATATATTTCAGTATATATTAATATCTGCAAAGGTAATGTTTTTCATAATGTTTTTGATTAACTTTGCCCTCAAATAAATGTTTAGTTTTCAAGTTTGCATATAAACCAACAAACTTAAAAACTTACAAACTTAAAAACTTAAAGATTCATGAAGCAATATTTAGACTTACTTCAACGCATAAAGACCGAGGGCGTAAGGAAAGACGACCGTACCGGAACGGGTACTGTCAGCGTGTTCGGACATCAGATGCGTTTCAACCTTGAAGATGGTTTTCCACTCGTAACTACCAAGAAACTTCATCTTAAATCCATTATTCACGAACTTCTCTGGTTTCTGAAAGGTGATACAAACGTGAAGTATCTTCAGGAAAATGGTGTTAGAATATGGAATGAGTGGGCAGACGAGGATGGTAATCTTGGACATATATACGGCTATCAGTGGCGTTCGTGGCCTACTTACGACGGTAAGTTTATCGACCAGATTTCGGAAGCTGTGAATATGATAAAGAATAACCCTGATTCAAGACGTATAATCGTGAATGCATGGAATGTGGCCGACCTTGATAATATGAATCTGCCTCCGTGTCACATGTTCTTCCAGTTCTACGTGGCTAACGGACGTTTGAGCCTGCAGATGTATCAGAGAAGTGCGGATACATTCCTCGGTGTGCCGTTCAATATAGCTTCGTACGCTCTCCTGCTTCAGATGATGGCACAGGTGACAGGATTGAAAGCGGGCGATTTCATACATACTTTGGGTGACGCTCATATATATCTTAATCATTTGGAACAGGTTGACCTGCAGCTGACAAGAACTCCGCGCCCTCTTCCTGTGATGAAAATCAATCCTGACGTAAAGGATATTTTCAGTTTCAAGTATGAGGATTTCCAGCTTGAGAACTATGACCCTTGGCCACACATTGCCGGTAAGGTTTCTGTATAATAATTATTAACTGAAGGATATTTATGATTTCGATTATTGTAGCTATAAATAAGAATAACGGTATAGGATATAAGAACGAACTTCTGTACTGGCTTCCGAATGACCTGAAAAGATTCAAGACTCTGACTACAGGTCATACCATAATCATGGGACGCAAGACTTTCGAATCTCTTCCCAAGGGTGCTCTGCCTAACAGACGAAATATTGTTCTGAGCAGTCAGGATGTTACATTCCCCGGTGCAGAGTGTTTTCACAGTCTGAATGATGCTCTTGAGGCATGTAAAGATGAAATAGAGGTGTTTATTATCGGTGGTGCCAGTCTGTATAAGGAAGCAATGCCTATAGCCGACCGTCTTTATATAACAGAGATAGATGATTCTGAAAAAGAGGCAGATGCTTTCTTTCCTGAAATATCTCTTGATATATGGGAAGAAAAAAGTAGAGAATGCCATTCAACAGATGAAAAGCATCTCTACTCATATAGCTTTTGCGATTACGACCGTATAAAATAATTTTTATTCTTCGTCATCCGCCAGATCGATTATTGGCATCTGGCGTTTGATTGCCTCATGGAACGATATTATTGTTTCGGAGCGCGACAAGCCGAGAGGCTGGAGTTTATCATGGATTATGCTCAGAAGATGGTGATTGTTCTTTGCATATATCTTTATAAACATATCATATTGTCCTGTTGTGAAATGGCATTCTACTACTTCAGGAATTTTTTTCAATTCTTCTGTTACTGTATCAAACTGTTCAGGATCCTTCAAATACAAACCGATATAGGCGCATGTCTCATATCCGATTTTTTCAGGGTCAATTATAAATTCGGAACCTTTTAAGATGCCTAAATTTGTAAGTTTCTGAATTCTCTGATGAATTGCGGCACCAGATACATTGCACACACGAGCTACTTCCAAAAAAGGAATTCGAGCATTATCTGCTATCATACGCAGAATTTGTTCATCCAAACTATCCAACTGATGATGTCCCATTTCTTAAAATTTAAATTTATACAAAGGTAGTGTTTTTATTCAAACTATATCTAACTAATGTCTTATAATTGTTTTATATTTAATTATCTTTGTAATAGATACTTTATTTTTTTATATATTATAAATAAAAACAGTTTTAAATTATTATGACAAAAACTTTTTTATCTCTTTTTTTAGGATTTTCTGTGTGCACCTCCGGATATTGCCAAAGTTTTGAAGAGTTCTTTGCTGATAAAACACTTAGGGCTGACTATTTGTTCACAGGAAATAAAAAAAATCAGTCAGTTGTTCTGGACGAACTTAAGTCTATGGATGGGTGGGCTGGCAGAAGAAATAATCTGGACAAGCTTCCTCTATCCGGAAACGGACAGTTGACTATGGTTGACAAGGAAACCGGTGTAGTTATTTACAAGACTTCTTTTTCCAGTCTGTTCCAGGAGTGGCTGGGTGAAAGTGAGGCGGAAAATTTAAGTAAGGGACATGAAAATACGTTCCTGATGCCTTTCCCGAAGAAAGAAGCTTTGGTAACAGTTGAGCTATTTAATGCCCGACATGAGGTTTCAGCCTCGTTTACACATACTGTTCGACCTGATGATATTTTAATTAAAAAGATTGGTCATAACAACGTAACCGAGCATAAATATTTGTTGAAAAGCGGTTCGCCTGAAAATTGTATTGATGTTGTAATAATGGCAGAGGGATATTCTAGGGAAGATATGCAAATGTTCTACAGTGATGCACAGAAAGCTTGTGATGCAATTTTCAGTCATTCTCCTTTTAAAGAGAATAAAAATCATTTTAATGTGGTTGCTGTAGGCAGCGAATCAATTGACAGTGGAGTTAGTATTCCTAGGGAAAACGTATGGAAATCTACAGCTGTAACTTCGCATTTTGATACGTTTTATTCCGACAGATACCTGACTTCTAGTAATGTTAACGATATACATGATTTGCTTGCCGGTATACCATACGAGCATATAATAATTTTGGCTAATACCGATACTTACGGTGGAGGAGGAATATATAATTCGTTTACTCTGACTACCGCTCATCATTCAAAGTTTGAGCCTGTGGTTGTGCATGAGTTCGGGCACAGCTTTGGAGGTTTGGCTGATGAATATGCTTATACAGATGCACCGAGTCCGCTTTATCCGTATGATGTTGAACCGTGGGAACAGAATATTACTACATTGGTTGATTTTGTAAGTAAATGGAGTGATATGTTGCCCAAGGGATTTGCTTCTCCAACCAAGATTACAAAAGATAATTATAGTTCAACTGAAGCCTTGGGAGTTTATGAGGGAGCTGGATATAGTATGAAGGGTATTTACAGACCTGTTCCTGACTGCAGGATGCGGACAAATGAAGCAAAAGCCTTTTGCCCAGTCTGCCAAAGAGCACTACAACGGTTAATAGATTTTTATACAGAAAAATAATCAATTAATATATTCATTATGATTAAATTTAATCCAGTTAAGACAACTGATGTGTCGTATGCTTTTGTAGAAAATTTATTGCATGAATCATTTCCGGAAGAAGAAAGAAGAGATGATGATATGCAGAGGTATAATACAGACAATAATCCTTTGTTTACTGCATATCTGATTACTGATGATGCTGAAAATATAGGTCTTATTACATTATGGATGCTGTCAGGGTTCCTTTATGTAGAACATCTTGCCACTTCGCCCAGTGTTAGAAACAAAGGATATGGAAAGATGATTATGCAGGCATTATTGAATAATTTTCCTGATTCCAAAATAGTTCTTGAAGTTGAGCTTCCCGAAGATGAGTTATGTAAGCGTCGTATTGGTTTTTATGAAAGAAACGGTTTTACTCTTTGTGAAAAGCCATACATGCAGCCGCCGTATAGGAAATCAGGTAGTCCTATTCCAATGTACATCATGTTTTCCGGAACAGATTCAATTGATGGGATGTTCGACACTATAACATCCGAAATATATAAGAATGTTTATTTGGTATAAACTTATAGGTATAAAAAAAAGAGTTACTCGATTGAGTAACTCTTTTTTATCTTTAATACTATTACTGACGTTGTGTTGCAGAATAGTTAATTTTCAAAGCGTATGCTTGACGAAGTGCTTGTTTAACCTCCTGTACAATACCCATCTTAGTTTTTGCGTCAACTTTCAGTGATACTGTCATAAAAGGTTTGTCCTCTTCTTTCATGTTTTCACGTTCCTGATAGATATAATCCTGAACTTCGTTTGATTCAGCGAATTTATCGTTCAGCTGGATACGGTCTGTAGTACCCATTTTCTTTTGGAACTCAGGTAACGGTTTGCCTATGTAGATGAAGGAAACCAATGACTTCTTTTCAAGCTTTTCCAATTCTGTTGCCTGTGGAACCCTAAATTGAACCTTTAATGTAACCTCACGAAGAGTAGTCACAATCATGAAGAAGAACAAAATGGTAAAAATAAGGTCAGGCAGAGACGAAGTATTCAACTCCGGCATTTCTCGCTTACCTGTTTTATTAAACTTTCCCATTATTATTTTCCTCCATATTTTTTAGGTTCTGCTTCAGATATCTTCTGTGGATAGTAATCTATGATAGCTTCTTTTTGTTCTTCTGAACAGTCTGCAAATGATTTGCCGAATTGTGACATCGCTAATTCGTTACGCAATTCATTATAAGCAGCTACCAATTCGTTCTGAACCTGGATATAAACATCATAGCTTGTACCAACGTCGTTCTGTACAGAAATTACATGCTTTTCAGTTATCATAACATCGCCAAAGAATGGTAGATTCTTTCTATGCTTTTCCGGCATATTAGGGTCATCATTCGGATTGGCAATGAATTCTTTTGCTTTGTCTTTAAGTTGTCTTATGTCAAAACCAATTTCTCCGTTAACCATCAAATTGTCATCTTTGTTAATTTTAACCTGGAGAATGTTTCTTTCCTTAATGATAATGTCATTTTTTTGTTCTTCACTTTCCGGTGGTGGGGGCAGACGCCTTGCCAAACCACGGTCGGTGTCCATTGATGTCGTTATAAGGAAGAAAATAAGCAACATAAAAGAAATATCGGCCGTGGAACTTGCATTGATTCCTGGCACTTTTCTTTTTGTTTTTGCCATATCTTTTTATCTTACAATAAAATTAAAACTTTATCTTTTCTTGAATACGCCTAATAAATTCAGCAAAGTACCTATTGCTGCTATTACGAGCAGTACATAGGTTGAATACAAGAACATATCAGTAACCTTAATCAAGAACTTATTGTCATAGGTTACGCCACCACCTAAAACTACGGTTTCGTCAGAACCCATATTATAAGTTACGATCAGTAGAACTACCAAAAGAATAAATCCCAAGAATGATTTCAATGCAGCTTTTGGGTCATCCTTTAGTGCGGCACCGAATTGGATAACCGCTGCTATGATAGTCACAGCCACGCATAATGCAAACAATCCGTACATTAAATACATCAAAGCCGGAGTATTGGCAGGTTCTGTCAAACCTGCTGCGTTTGTTTCGCTGTATCCTACACCGTAGAACATGCCAAGTACCACCAAGATAAGTGCTACGCAGACATAGAATACGTAGTAAGATACTTTATATGATAATTTAGTCATCGTTCTTATTATTTTTTGTATTTCAAGTTGTACTTCATAATCATATCAAGCAAAGTGATTGAAGAGTCTTCCATCTGGCTTGTGATAGCTTCAATCTTAGACAAGATGTAGTTGTAGAAAGTTTGAAGAATCAAAGCTACGATAAGACCGAAGATAGTAGTAATCAAGGCCACTTTCATACCACCTGCTACGACTGTCGGAGAAATATCACCTGCCATCTGGATTTGGTCGAACGCCATGACCATACCAATCACAGTACCCAAGAATCCGAGTGACGGAGCCATCGCGATAAACAATGTAATCCAAGAGCATCCTTTTTCAAGGTAACCAGCCTGAACACCACCGTAAGAAACTACAGAACGTTCAACAACATCCAAACCTTCGTCAACTCTCATCAATCCCTGATAGCAGATAGAGGCAACAGGTCCGCGAGTGTTACGGCAGATAGTTTTTGCACCTTCTACATCACCTTTTTCCAAAGCTTCTTCAAGTTTTGCCATCAATTTCTTAGTGTCAACTTCAGCAAGGCTCAAGTAAATGATACGTTCGATACAGAAAGCCAAACCAAGTACCAATGCGATAGCAACCAAAGACATGAAACCAGCGTCACCTTCGATGAACTTAGTTTTAAGTTCTTTGTGCATACCACCTTCTTCAACTACTACTGTTTCAGTTGCCGCAGGAGCGTCCTGTGCGATAACAGACTGAGTCATTCCGAATGAGAGAACTCCCATTACTGCAAGAATTGCAAATAACTTTTTCATTGTGTGTCTAATTTTTTAAGATTAATTAATTAATAGTTTATTGTTTATTCTTATTTGTATTTATTCTCAATTAGATATAGCGGAGAGAACGGGATTCGAACCCGTGATACGCTTTTGGCGTATACACGCTTTCCAGGCGTGCCTCTTCAACCACTCGAGCACCTCTCCTCAGCACCTGTTTTTCCCTTCTTACATATTTAATAATATCCGTAATCGGTACTCATTTGTCCTTTTTCAGTCACAAATGTATTCTTTTTTTTTTTCTTACATAGCCTAAATGACGAAAAAGTTTTCGATTATCCTTAAAATTAATATTATTTAAAGGGTTTAGTCGGCATTTTGGAAGACTTTTAATGCATTGGCTGTTGTGAACGATGCAATCTCATCGAGTGTAGTGTCGTATATTGTTGCCAATTTTTCAGCGATTGATACAAGATAAGCGCTTTCATTCCTTTTTCCTCTGTAGGGTATAGGGGCAAGATATGGAGAGTCTGTCTCCAGAACAAGTCTTTCTAATGGAAGTTTGGCTATAGTGTCAGGTAGAGTACTTTTCTTGAAAGTTACTATACCGTTTATTCCAAGCATAAAATTCTTGAACTCAAGCATGCTTAACGCATCTTCGAGTGATCCTCCGAAGCTGTGGAATATACCTCTAAGATTACTGTTCTTATATGGTTGCATTGCTTTGAGTAACTCTGCTTGTGCGTTTCTGCAATGTATGATAAGTGGAAGATTGAGCTCCAAAGCCCATTCAAGTTGGATTATGAATACTTTTATTTGCTCTTCCTTGTATGTCTGATCCCAGTATAAGTCTAATCCGACTTCGCCAATACCATAGAACTTTTTACCTGAACGCAATACTTTTTCTACTGTGGCAAGTCTGCTTCCCCAGTTGGAATCAACAGATGTAGGATGGAATCCCATCAGTGGATAGCAATTGCTTTTCGAATCGCATAGTTTCAAAAGCGCGTCAATGGTTGTATCGTCTATATTAGGCATAAACAGTCTTGTGACTCCGGCCTCTTTGGCTCTGATTATTGCTAAATCCCTGTCCTCGTCGAATTCTTCGCAAAAAATGTGTGTATGTGTATCTATAAGTCCCGTCATAACACTCTGTTCATTAGTTTTGCAGTGAAATCTCTTAAATTGTTTTTCAGGTTATCGTCAACTGATACCTCGTTGAGTATATTCAAGCCTTCGGAGTATAGTGAGTTGATTTTTTCCATACATATTGCAGGAACACCTACGTTATTATATATTTGTGTAACGGCTTTGATTTTTTCTGTGGAGTCGAATGACTCTGCGTCAATCCATTTTTGTAACTCGGCTTTGTCTTTCTCTCCGGCTTTGTTTAAAGCTGTGATAAGCATGAATGTTTTTTTGTTAGAGCAGATGTCTCCTCCAATGTTTTTTCCGAAAACTGACGAGTCGGCATATACGTCGAGGTAGTCGTCCTGTAACTGGAATGCCAGCCCCATTTTAATGCCGAAATTATATAGCCTGTCTGCGTCTTCCTTTGTAGCTCCTCCAAGTATAGCCCCTATTTTTAGTGAAGCGGCAAGTAGGACAGAAGTCTTCAGGCAAATCATATTCATGTATTCATTAACAGAAACGTCGTTGCGTTTTTCGAATTCCATATCCCATTGCTGACCGTCGCATACTTCGAGTGCGGCTTTGCTGAATGTCGTCATTACTTCTGTGATGTGTTCTGGCGGGCATGATTCCATCATGAGTTTGTATGATAATATCAGCATGGCATCACCTGACAGGATTGCAGTGTTTTTATCCCACTTCTTGTGTACAGTAGGTCTGTTTCTTCTCATGTCGGCATTGTCCATAAGGTCGTCGTGCAACAAGGTGAAGTTATGATAAGTTTCTATTGCTGCCGCTTGCTTGAAGATGGTTTCCAAGTCGTCTTTGTACAGATTGTATGCCATCAACATCAATACAGGTCTGATACGTTTTCCTCCAAGTCCTAATACATATTCTATAGGTTTGTATAGATTTTCAGGTTCGTGAGTATATCCAAGTTTTCCGATGTACTCCTGTATTTGCTCTAATATGTGTTTGTCTTGATACTGCTTCATAAGATACGTTTGAGGATAAACAAAAAGGCTGCCCTTTTCCGGACAGCCTTTTTAATGTTATAAAGTTATTACTGCAATCTGAATGTTACAGGCACTGTGTATTTTACACGTACAGCTTTACCACGCTGCATACCTGGTTTCCATTTTGGCATGGTGCTGATAACTCGAAGAGCTTCCTTGTCAAGATATGGATCGACAGAGCGCATAACTACAGGGTCAACGATAGAACCGTCCTGATTAACGACAAACTGAACGATTACACGTCCCTGAATACCGTTTTCCTGTGCGATTGTAGGATACTTGATGTTCTTGCTGAGGAATTTCATCAATTCTGCCATACCACCTGGGAATTCAGGCATCTGTTCTACAACCATGAAGATTTCTTCTTCAACGGGCTCTTCTTCTTCAACTACAGGCTCGATGTACTTGATTTCTACGGCTGTATTGTCATCTTCACTTGATTTGATAGTAGTTTCTTCTACATCCGCATCGTTTTCTGCAATCTGAATTACTTCTTCTACTTTCGGAGCTTCTGGTGGAGGAGGTGCTTGCTTTTGCTCCGGCTCTTCTGTAATAGGAATCATTTCTTCCTCAAAAATCGGTTCAACGACACCAGTATCGGTAGTCACCTGTTTGTCGCGTTCTGTCCATTCGAAAGCCACAAACACTGCTGCCAATATCAGCACGTAACCAATCAGCATCCACGTGGATTTCTTACCTTCGAGGTCTGCTTTGGGCGATTTTTTAACTTCCATAAAGTTTTTGTTAATTGGTTAATAATTCTCTGGTTGCAAATGTAGTACATTTATTTTAAAAAGCAACCTTAAAAGGATAAAAATAGATTAAAACTTAAAGTTTTCCATGTGAAGCGTATAAATCAGTAAAAACTTTTACATATCTTTGACTTAGAAACAGTGTAATTACACATTATAATATATTATACAATATTCATATTATGAGGAAAATTACCATAGCGATTGACGGATTTTCGTCATGTGGCAAAAGTACAATGGCAAAAGATTTGGCGAAGGAAATAGGTTATATCTATATAGACAGCGGTGCAATGTATAGAGCTGTCACATTATATTGCCTTAGAAATAATCTTTTTAATGATGATGGTGGAATAGATGCTGTAGCATTGGAAAAGCATATTGGTGATATAAAGATATCATTCCGCTTGAATGATATTACTTCCAGACCTGAGACATTGCTGAATGGTGAAAATGTTGAAACGGAAATTAGAACTATGGAGGTGTCTTCCAAAGTCAGCATCGTGGCGGCTTTGGGGTTTGTAAGAGAAGCTCTTGTGAAATTACAGCAGGAAATGGGTAAGAACAAGGGTATAGTGATGGATGGAAGAGATATCGGAACTGTGGTATTCCCAGACGCGGAGTTGAAGATTTTTGTTATTGCCTCTGCCGAAATCCGTGCGAAACGTAGATATGATGAATTGACGGCAAAAGGTCAAACCGTTTCTTACGAGGAGATACTTGCGAATGTCGTTGAAAGGGATCGTATAGACCAGACAAGGGAAGTCAGCCCACTTAGGAAGGCTGATGATGCCATTGTTCTCGATAATAGCGATATGTCGATACCTGAGCAGAAAATATGGTTGAAAAATGTATTCGATAAAGTGACAAATGTATAATATTGAGATAGATAAGGAGTCTGGTTTTTGTTTCGGAGTAACAACAGCCATAAAGAAAGCTGAGGAGGAACTTTCCAAAGGAACCCCTTTATACTGCTTGGGCGATATAGTGCATAATGACCGTGAATGTGAGCGTCTTAAGGATATGGGCTTGATTACGATAAATCATGAAGAATATTCGAAACTTAAAAATGTGAAAGTGCTGTTGCGTGCCCACGGAGAACCCCCTGAGACTTATAGGATAGCCGAAGAAAACAATATTGAGATTATCGATGCTACATGTCCTGTGGTGCTGAGGTTGCAGAAAAGAATCAAGCAGGAATACATATCCAAGATTTCTGATAGAGAAAAGCAGATTGTCATTTATGGGAAGAACGGTCATGCGGAGGTTCTTGGTCTTGTCGGTCAGACTAACGGCGAAGCGATAGTAATAGAAAAAATTGAGGAAGTTGATAAAATAGACATGAGCAAGGATGTCAGACTTTATTCTCAGACAACAAAATCGCTCGATGGGTTCAGGAGAATTGTTTCGTACATTGAACAACATATATCGCCGGAAGCTACTTTTCAGTATTTTGATACTATATGCCGTCAGGTTGCCAATCGAATGCCTAATATTAGAAAATTTGCCGCGTCGCATGATGTCATATTATTTGTGTGCGGACCTAAAAGTTCTAATGGAAAGATATTGTACCATGAGTGTAAGGACGTAAATCCGCGAACATATCAGGTTGACAAGCCTGAAGATATAAAGAAATCATGGTTTGCCGAAACTAAATCAATCGGGATATGTGGGGCTACCTCTACTCCTAAATGGCTCATGGACAAATGTAGAAATGTAATATTGGAAATGGATTGAAAATGTTTTTGTCCGGTAAAATTAAAATACATATAATCTTAATACAACTTAACTATAGATTTTGTAAATTTGTAGCGTTGAAACAAACTAATGATATTTAACTGTATGGCAAGTATTAAATGTGTTGGAATCCTCACTTCGGGAGGAGATGCTCCGGGTATGAACGCTGCTATTCGTGCTGTGACCCGTGCGGCTATTTATAACGGATTGAAGGTCAAAGGTATTTATAGAGGATATAAGGGCCTAATAACCGGTGAAATACAGGAGTTTAAAACTCAAAATGTAAGTAACATCATTCAGTTGGGAGGTACAATCCTGAAGACTGCAAGATGTATGGAGTTCAAGACACCAGAAGGAAGGCAGATAGCTTATGATACTATGGTTCGTGAAGGCATTGATGCCCTCATAGTTATAGGTGGTGACGGTTCTCTTACGGGTGCGAGACTCTTGGCTGAGGAATTTGACGTACCTTGTATCGGTTTGCCTGGTACTATTGACAACGACCTTTATGGAACAGATACTACTATCGGTTATGATACGGCATTGAATACTATACTTGATGCTGTGGATAAAATCAGAGATACTGCTACATCACACGAACGTTTGTTCTTTGTTGAGGTAATGGGGCGCGATGCCGGTTTCCTTGCTCTTAACGGAGCTATCGCAGCAGGTGCGGAAGCTGCCATCATCCCCGAATTCAATACAGAAGTTGACCAGCTTGAAGAATTTATCAAAAACGGTTTCCGTAAGTCAAAGAGCAGCTCTATTGTTCTTGTAGCTGAAAGTGAAATCACTGGAGGAGCAATGCATTATGCGGAACGTGTTAAGAACGAATATCCACAGTATGACGTGCGTGTGACAATTCTTGGTCACCTTCAGCGTGGCGGAAGTCCTACCGCTCATGACCGTATTATTGCAAGCCGTATGGGTGTGGCAAGTATTGAGGCTTTGATGGAAGGTCAGAGAAACGTTATGATAGGTATTGAGAACGACAAAATAGTTTATGTGCCGTTCGCAAAAGCTATCAAGAATGATAAGCCAATCGATCGTGAACTTGTTAATGTTCTGAATGAGCTTTCAATTTGATAATCATTATTTTTGATTGTAAAAACAGATAACATAATTTATTCCCGGACTGTATGAATTGTATGGTCTGGGATTTTTTTTATATTGGTGATATAATAATAGTTATAGTCCGAAAGTTACAAATGATTCATAAAAATGCTTTTTTCCAATGTATTATTTGCAGAGTAATCAAAATACAATTATTTTTGCATGTTAAAAGACAAATTTCATTACTTTTATCATCATGAATAGAATTAAAAAACTGAAAAAGATTCGCCTTCACCATGAAGGTACAAATATATTAATCAGTAGTGCAATAGTGTTGTTGGCTATTAATTTTGCATTTTATTTTATATTCGGTACTAATGTAGTGTCTTATGCATTGACAACAGTCAGTATTGTGCTCTATATTCTTATGGTTAATTTTTTCCGGTGTCCTATACGACTTTTTAAAGGTGAAACGGAAAAAACTGTTGTCGCTCCAGCCGACGGAAGGGTAGTGGTGATAGAAGAAGTTGAAGAACATGAATATTTTCATGACCGCCGATTGATGATTTCTATTTTTATGGACATAACAAATGTACATGCCAACTGGTATCCTGTTGACGGTGTCGTGAAGATGGTTAAACATCATAACGGAAGATTTATGAAAGCTTGGCTCCCTAAGGCCAGTACTGAAAACGAACGATCAACTATAATAATAGAGACTCCTGAAGGCGAGACTGTAATGGCAAGACAGATTGCAGGTGCTGTGGCAAGAAGAATTGTTACTTATGCAACTCCCGGTGAAGATTGTTACATAGACGAACACATGGGATTTATAAAATTCGGTTCCAGAGTTGATGTATATCTGCCTTTAGGTACAGAGGTTTGTGTAAAAATGAACCAAAAAACTACCGGTAACGAAACTGTTATTGCAAAACTTAAATAATCTGTTGCTTTATGCCGAATATAATAACTAAGAATATCCCTAATAGTATTACCAGCTGTAACCTTTTTTGTGGGTGTATAGCATCCTATATGGCTTTTATGTCCGATTTTCAAATGGCAATGTTGTTTATCGTATTAGGTGCAGTATTTGATTTTTTCGACGGGATGAGCGCAAGATTGTTGGATGTATCTTCACCTATTGGTAAGGAACTTGATTCTTTGGCAGATAATATTACTTTTGGCTTGGCTCCTTCGGCAATAGTTTTCTCTTTATTCAAGGAAGTCTATATCCCTGATTTCATTTCCGGTATCTCTGATTACTTACCATATACGGCATTTTTGATCTCAGTTTTTTCTGCATTACGCCTTGCAAAGTTTAATCTTGACGAACGACAGACTACATCTTTTATTGGAATGCCCACACCGGCAAATGCATTATTTTGGAGCTCACTGGCAATATTCGTTCATGAACATCAGTATGTAGCTCAGCTGTTTAATGCATTGTGTTTGCTTCTTTTGGTTGTAGTAATGTCTTTGCTTTTGGTATCCGAACTTCCAATGTTTTCATTGAAATTCAAGAACCTTAAATGGCAGAACAATAAGATTAGATATATATTCCTTGTAGTTAGCATTATATTGCTTGTATTATTTGGCATAAGCGGTTTGGCGGCAGTAATTGTTTGGTATATAGTATTATCAGCTTTAACAAACAGAAAATCATAATATAATAATCGTGGCACGGTTATTGTATATTAATACTTAAAAACGCAATAACTATGTTTCAAATTTTAGGTTTGATATTTTTCATAATCTTTTTTATAGTAATTATAGGATTCTTCATTCTGTATAAGATAATAAAGACGGTATCTGGAATAGGAAAAAGTTCAAGAAAACGATCGGAACAATTCGATAATTATAGAGATTCAGATCATACGGAATATAAGAAAACGAATGAATCCAAGTCTAAGAATAAGGTATTCGATGACAATGAAGGTGAGTATATTGATTTTGAAGAGATAAAGGATTGACATTCATCTCTTTTTTTATTCTTTTACGTCATAGTTTACCTAATTTAACTCTAAGACGGCTTTTTTCTTTTGGTAAAATTTGTTTTTTACAATTTAATGCCGTACCTTTGCACTCGCAATTAGGAAATAACATCGCGGAGTGGAGCAGTTGGTAGCTCGTTGGGCTCATAACCCAAAGGTCGTCTGTTCGAGTCAGGCCTCCGCAACTAATGAATAATTTAGGAGTCTCAAGAGAGACTCCTTTTTTGTTGCCATTTTGTCAGAAACAAGGGGTCAAGGGGGAGCAACGTAAAAATGTTGTAGATTTGTTGTAGGAATAAAAAATGAAGGAGCTAAGTTTATCACTTAACTCCTTTATTTTCACCAGTCGGGGTGACTGGATTCGAACCAGCGACCACACGCCCCCCAGACGCGTACTCTAACCGGGCTGAGCTACACCCCGAATTGCTGGCGCAAATTTACTGTTTTTTTCTTAAAAACCAAATAAAACCTGTTTTAGAAGTGTTATGTGTCATGAATATCTATTATTGAAAAATCATCCCATTGTTTCTGAATAGAAGTCAAGGCTTTCGAAGATTTCTTCTTTTGATACTATTTGGTTTATTTTTATTTCTCCGACATCACTCAGTAGGGTGAAGTTTACAGAATTTGCAGATTCATTTTTCTTGTCGTGTGTCATTAATTCGTATAGAGCTTCATAGTCTTTGCATGTGAAATGCAGTTTGCCGTAATGCTCCTTTATAAATGTCACTGTTTGTCTTAGTCTCTCACTTGGAAATCCTGTCTTGATGTGTGATAAGTACAATTCGCATACCAGTCCCCATGCTACTGCATATCCGTGAAGAGCATGATGTTCTCCCTTCAATGAATAGCTTTCAAAGGCATGTCCTACAGTGTGTCCAAGATTCAAAGACTTTCTTATATTCTTTTCGAATGGATCCTGTTCCACTACATTCTCTTTTATTGCTACTGATTTACCTATCAGCTCTTGTAATGATTTGTAGTCAATATTGTCATTAAAATTGAATAATAAAAGCTCACGCCAGTTTTCATGATTACTGATTAGTCCATGCTTAAGCATTTCGGCATATCCGGACATGATATTTTCATAGTCAAGTGTTTTTAAAAATTCACTGTCTATAATAACTTCCGATGCCGGTGCAAAAGCGCCTATTTCGTTTTTCAGACCATTGAAGTTAATGCCGGTTTTACCACCTACGGCTGCGTCAACCATCGATAAGAGTGTAGTCGGTATGTTTATGAACGATATACCTCTTTTGAAAGTGGCAGCGGCAAAACCGCCAAGGTCAGTAACCATTCCTCCACCAAGGTTTATTAACAGCGAATGTCTGGTCGCTCCACCATTGCTGAGTTCGGACCATACATGAGTCAGTGTTTCAAGATTTTTGTTGCTGTCTTCAACACCTATTGTGATTTTGGTCGCATTTTTTACTGTGTCTATATTTTCCGTCAATGGCAGACAGAATTGTGACGTATTGTTGTCTGTAAGAATGAACAGCTTGTCAAATTTATGTGATGAAATTACATTTCTTAAATCCTCTTCCAGATTCTTGCAGATGATTACTTCTTGTTTATTCATAATTATACAAATTTGATGGCAAAAATAGAAAAAAAGTTAGAAAATAACTTTATAATGTTTACAAATAATTATTTTTGTACCAATGATTAAAAACTAAATGATAAAGATTATGAAAGGACTTTTCCCAATTTGTTTTCGTGTATTAGGTTATACGCTTCTCATTTTATCTGTGTTTCTCCCTATGTTGATGTATATGTTTGGAATGATAACCACTGATGCCGGTTTGATATACGTAAAGCTTGGGGCTAAATCAGTAATATGGATTTCTTTGTTTTTTATATTTTTCGCCAAATCTGATGATGAAGACGAGGTTACTTCGTCTCTTCGTGCTAAAGCTGCCAAATTAGCTTTGTTGATTTGGGGGCTGTATTATCTTTTTGCACTTGGCAAATCTGCTTTTGACTTGAACTATCAGAGTGCAGATAATTCCGTTGGAATCTTTTATATGGTAATGAATGTTATCTGTTTTGAGTTTTTGGTGCAAAAACGTAAAATTGAGAAAAAAATTGGTAGGAAAAATTAAAATGATGTTTACGGTATTAAACCTTTTCCCAATATATCTGTCAAAAGCGTATTGAAAATAATTTATTAAATAAAATATGGAATGATGATTTTGGGACTATGAAAAGTTGGGTTTTGTGTTTTTTGATAGGGATTTTTACCCCTTTGCTAATCTTTCCGCAAGGAAGGACACCTCGAGGAACTGTTTCTGGAACAGTTGTTGATGCAGAAGATAAGATGCCGGTCATGCAGGCTACCGTACAGATACTGTCGCCTAAGGACAGTAGTATGGTTACAGGTAATATTACCGATATAGACGGTAAGTTCTCGCTTAATGCACGTGTAGGCAAGTATCTGCTTAAGGTTTCATTCGTTGGTTATAGGCCTGTTTATAAAAATATTGAGATTACCCGTCAGAAGCCTAAGACTGCAGTTGGTAATATAGAATTAGCTTCGGATGCGATAATGCTGGAGGGAGCTGTGATAGTTGCGCAGGCCCCTGAAGTTACTGCTGTAGCCGATACTTTAGTCTATAATTCATCGGCGTACAGACTACCTGAAGGTTCGGCTCTTGAGGAGTTGGTAAAGAAACTTCCGGGAGCGGAAATTGATGATGAAGGTAAGATAACTATAAATGGTAAGGAAGTAAGCAAGATTATGATAGACGGTAAAGAATTTTTTGCCGACGATCCTAATATAGCACTTAAGAATTTGCCTGTAAACATTATTGATAAACTTCGTGCTTACGACAAGCAGTCTGATATGGCAAAAGCTACAGGTATTCAGGATGGTGAAGAAGAAACTGTACTTGATCTTACAGTAAAACCTGGAATGAATAGGGGTTGGTTCGGTAACGCCGATGTTGCCGGAGGAACTCAGGACAGATATAGCGGTAAGGTCCTTTTAAATCGTTTCTATGACGGTAATCAGTTTACTGTAATTGGCTCATCCAATAATGTTAATGATAACGGTTTCCCAGGCGGTGGAGGTGGTGGACGTTGGAGAAGTCAGAACGGATTGAATACTATCCACATGGCTGGTTTTAACTTCGCTACAGAAACTGAAAAATGGCAGAATAACGGTAGTGTGAACTTTAATATGAAAAATTCCGACATAAGGAGTAAGAGCGCATCTGAAACTTTCGTATCGAGTTCTTCAAGTTCATTTACTAATGCTATGAGTCTTCAGGATAATAAGACCCTGAATCTTACTGCCGATTTCAGAATAGAATGGAATCCTGACACTATGACTATGGTTCTTTTCCGACCGAGAATCCAATATGGAGATACTGATAATGGAACAAAATCAAACACTTATACTTTCAACCAGGATCCGGTATATTCAACAGACGAGCTGATAGATGCTGATGAACAGGGGAATCTGACGGAATTGGTTCCTGAAGAAAATATCATAAATACAATAGCTCGTAACAGCCTTTCGCGTTCCAATTCGTTTACTCATGGCGCGTCATTGATGTATAACAGGCGTCTTGGTAAGGCCGGAAGGAATATAACATTTAGGTTATATTATAACTATACAAATAGTAAATCCGAACAGTTTTCAACATCAGAGACTAATTATTTCCAGAAAACCCCTGAAGAGCAGTTGGAAATATTGAACCGTTATATAACAACTCCAACAAAGAGTTATAATTATAGTGCGCGCGTCTCATATAGCGAACCTATATTCAAGAATATGTTCCTGCAGTTCAGCTATAACTTCCAGTACAAGCGTAATACTTCGGATAATTCCACATACGATATGCCTAACGGATGGACAGTTGATAATGGATTGGCTGGCGAAATAAACGGTACTTATAATAATGACTTGAGTAAGAGTGCGGCGTATAATTACTTTAATCATCAGGTCGATGTATCCTATAAATGGATTACTGAGAAATCACAGTTTAATTTAGGTGTTTCATTCCAGCCGCAAAATACCAAATTGGATTATAAGAAGGGTGAGCTCGATACCATTAGCACACGTAAGGTGTTCAATTTCACACCGACTCTGGATTTCAGATATAAGTTCTCGAAGACAAGCCAGTTGAGGGTGGATTATAGAGGCCGTAGTTCACAGCCAAGTATGACAGACCTGTTGCCGATAAGCGACAATACCGACCCGTTGAATGTCAGAGTGGGAAATCCTAATCTGAAACCGGCGTTTATGAATACATTGCGAGTTATGTATAATACGTTTAATGTGGATACTCAGCGAGGTGTGATGACGCATTTCTCATATAACAATACGCTTAACAGTATTAGTAACCGACGTACATACGATGTGACCACCGGTGGATATACTACAAGGCCGGAGAATATTAACGGTAACTGGAATATCTTTGGAATGGTGGGTGGAAATATTGCTTTAAAGAATAAGAAATTTACCATTAATACATTCACTAATACAAGATATAGTAATATGGTAAGCTATATCAGCAGTAAGGAAGTTACAACAGATTCGGATAAGAATATCACCAAACAGCTGAATCTTGGTGAAAGGTTGAGAGGTACTTACAGGTCAGATTGGTGGGAGGTTTCTTTGAATGGTTCTATCAATTACATGCATTCCAGAAACAGTTATCAGGAATCAAGCAATATGGATACCTATCAGTTCTCTTACGGTGCCAGCACTAATATAGACCTGCCGTGGAATATGTCGATTTCAACAGATTTGTCACAGAATTCCAGACGAGGTTATACCGATGCTTCAATGAACCGTGATGAACTGCTGTGGAATGCTCAGATTTCACAGAACTTCCTGAAAGGAAATGCTGCTACAATCAGCGTTCAGTTCTATGATATTTTGCGTAATCAGAGTAATATAAGCCGTGCGATATCAGCCGCTATGCGTTCTGATACAGAATATAATGCTATATACAGTTATTGTATGGTACACTTTATCTATCGTCTTAACCTCTTTGGTGGAAAACAAGGCGGACGTCCTATGGGAGGTCCTGGATTTGGCCCTCCGGGAGGACATGGACCTGGATTCGGACCAAGAAGATAACGCTACTTTCAGAGAGCCGCATAAAATGAGACAAGATTTTATGCGGCTCTCTGTTTTTATGTTGGTAAAAAGCGATATATTTTCATGAAAAACATGTATTTTTGTTTTTAACCTGATATGATGTTATTATGAATGATATATTCTTTGCACTGATTTATTTCACTTACATGTTGATAGTGTTTTCGACTGTAGTATATGTTGTGCTTGATAACAGAAATCCTGTAAGGACGATGGCGTGGATACTTGTGCTTACATTTCTTCCGTTGGTAGGACTTATACTGTATTTCTTTTTGGGTAAGAGTAACAGAAAAGGAAGGCTGATAAGCAGGAAAGGTTATTCCAGACTGATAAAAAGGCCTATGGCTGAATTCCAAATGCAGGAGTCATTGAACATCAAGACTGAAAAGTCCAGGATAATGTCTTTTTTTATGAATGTAAACAGGGCTTTGCCGTTCGATGGCAATAATGTCGAAGTATATACCGACGGAAAGTCTATGTATATGTCATTGTTGAAATCTATTTACAGTGCCCGCCACCATATCCATGTTGAGTTCTACATAATAGAAAACGATCCGGTTGGCCGTTTGCTCAGGGATGCGCTGATTGATATGTCAAGGAAGGGGGTCCGGGTAAGGGTGCTTTATGACGATGTGGGATGCTGGAAGGTGAATCATGAATTTTACGAACAGATGCTGTGCGAAGGTATAGAAGTACAAAGTTTTCTAAAGGTCCGCTTCCCGGTGTTTACATCGAAAGTCAATTATAGAAATCATAGAAAGATAGTTGTAATAGATGGTAAGGTGGGATTTATTGGCGGTATGAATATAGCTTATAGGTATCTTTATGGTTTGAATTGGGGTATATGGAGAGATACTCATGTCAAAATAAGCGGTAAGGCTGTATATGGCTTGCAGACAGCGTTTCTGACAGATTGGTTTACTGTTGAACGATCGCTGATTACTGCCCCTGAATACTTTCCTAAAATGTCATCTCCAGAACCGTGTGGAAGCGATGCTTATAGTTCTGTTGCACAAATTGTGACGTCCGATCCTGTAGGCGAGTGGAGAGACATTATGCAGGGTTATGTTATGGCCATTAATAACGCGAAAAGCTATGTTTATATACAAACTCCTTATTTGCTTCCTACTGAACCTGTGCTTACTGCTTTACAGTCGGCTGCTCTCTCAGGCGTAGATGTAAGGATTATGATACCAAAACGTGGTGATTCATGGTTTATTCATAAAGGAACAATGTCGTATATAGGCGATATGCTTGAGGCAGGAGTTAAGGTTTATCTTTACAAGTCCGGTTTTCTGCATTCAAAGCTTATGGTGAGCGACGACGAGCTTTCTACTGTTGGTTCAACAAATATGGACTTCAGGAGTTTTGAGCATAATTTTGAGGCCAATGCATTTTTTTATGACAAAAAAACTGCGTTGGCCCTGAAAAATATTTTTTTTAATGATATGAAGTCAAGTATTCTGCTTACACAGAAAGTCTGGAAGTCCCGTTCGGGAAAGAACAGGATTACTGAGTCTGTTATAAGACTGTTGTCTCCTCTTCTTTAGTATCCTCCTCTGCTTTATCTGAACTTTCGTCGGAAGGATAGCCGAAGAAAGAAAAGTTTACACTGCCGTAATGTCTGTGTTCGATAAAGTAAGGATGAGATTCGAAACTCAGATCTTTACCATGCTCCAAAACAAACATACCGTCCTTTTTCAGAAGTTCGTATTTGAAAACCATATCCGGTATTTCCGACAGCCTTTCTAACGCGTATGGAGGGTCGGCGAATATGAAATCGAACTTTTCCTGACATTTTTCTATATATTTGAATACGTCGGCCCTTAGTACAAAGCATTTGTCTGTCTTTACTTCTTTCATTATTTTATTGATGAATGAAAGATGCAGAGGGTCTTTTTCTATAGAGATAACTTTATCGCATCCTCTGGATACAAGTTCGATGCTGATGCTTCCCGTACCTGCAAACAAATCCAGAGCAGTGACATTGTCTTCAAAATCAATGTAGTTGCTAAGAACGTTGAACAGGTTTTCTTTTGCGAAATCAGTTGTCGGTCTTGCCTTGAATGTGTGTGGAACGTCGAATCTTCTTCTTTTGTATATGCCGCTTATTACTCGCATAAAATTAGTGATTGTACATCAAACGGGATATTCTCGATTTCAGTTGTTGATGAATCGTTGAATTCCGCCTGTGGGTTAATACTGTAAACGTGGCTGATGTATTTCCTCAGCTCAGGGATAATTATTTTTTTTGTTTCTGTTGCTCCCGCAATATGCAGTTCGTCTCTCTGTTGGTCGAAACCTGCCTGTTGCCAGATGTTGAGTATAAAATATTCAATATCGTTTTTAGATGGAGTAGGGTAAGTGTTTACAAGCAAAAGCCTTCCTTTGTCCAACGCTGTGACGTCAATACTGTCATGATGAATGTTAGTGTAGAGCTTTTTGCAATTTCCAAGTTTGCTCTTTATTGTCAGATGTTCTATCTGAGGGCTTATCGATGAGAAAAATCTTGCCCCGGGAAATTGTTCGGACAGGAATACGTGTGTCAGTTTGTCCAATGAGAAGATGACAACGGAACTGCTGTTACTCAGAATATTGCACAGAATGATTTCATTCTTTTTTTCTCTGACGTTCTGATAGAAGATACTTTCCATCGAGTCATCCTCAAAGAATTCCAAAGGAATTATCGTATATCGAGGCGAGTGAATAAGAATGTTTGTCTGCTTGAATTTATGTTTGAGCTCTTCTGTAGCTGCAAGGAAAGCCTTTACGTTTGCAGCCATTGACCTCTGGGTGTTTACGGGGAACGTCCTATGGTAGAAGTCGTTGCCGTCAATAGGGTTATAGATAGAAAAAGAAAATCCATCCGTACTGAGACGGATGGATAATGTATATTGTTCTGATTTATTAAAATCTAAATCTTTTGTCATTTATGAGTGAGATTGATTATTCCCAGTTTCCGGCATTGTTGTTTGGCTGTTCGATGTCGCCGACTCTCAAACCGCAATATTTACCAAGTTTAGACTGCATGTCTTTCAAGTTAGCCAATTCCTGACGGTTAATACCATCCAAGTAAACATCATATGCAACCTGTGCCTGGAACAAGTTAAGAGGAGCACCAGACTTCATAGTATCTTTGCGGACAGCCATCTCAAATTTAGCTCCGTTACCGTAAGGAACATAGCAAAGTGAATCAGCGTTGAAACCTTTCTGGAAGATTGTGTCAAGTACAGCTACCCACATTGTATCACGACGGAAGTTCTGTAGTCCTTCTTTTTCAACTTCTTTATAATTACCTGTTTTTTTAGCCTTGTTGATGATAGCCATTGCTTTCTTTTCAGTCATACCGGCTTCAAGCTGAGCGTCTGTAAGAGATCCTACTTTAAGGATAAATGGAAGTTTGGCAGTTTTTACGAAGTCAATCAAAGAATCGAAGTCTGCAGTATAAGCACCCTGGTGCATACCACGGTATTCCTGCTGTGCCTTACGGATGTCGATAAGACGAGCGATGATTGCTTTTTCTCTAATGTCTCTTTCTTTGTCAAAATTGATAGGACCCATAACACTGCCGTAGCAGATGTAAACCAAACCTACAACGCAGGCTGCTAAAACAAGATTAATAACTGTTTTCATGATAATATTATTTTTTTAGTTTATATTCGTAGCGCAAAAATAAAATAAATAACTTGAACAACGTAAATATTACTCAATCTTTTTATCTACTTTTATGTTAAATAACTATTTAACGCAACAAATTAAGCGAAATTTTTGTTATAAACCAACAGATGAACAAGAAAAAGCAATGCAATGTATAGCAGATTTCTTGTTTAAGCCCCAAAATGATGCGTTGCTGTTGCTGAAAGGGTATGCCGGAACAGGTAAAACCACTCTTGTTGGCGCGGTAGTCAGGACTTTGTCAGAGTTCCATGCGGGTTACGTTCTGATGGCTTCTACCGGAAGGGCAGCCAAGGTGTTTTCGCGCTATTCCGGTTTTTCGGCTTATACCATTCACAAGAAAATTTACCGGCAGAAAAACTTTTCAAACGAGCTTGATAATTTTTCTTTAAATGATAATCTTCACAAAAATACGTTGTTTATTGTTGATGAGGCTTCCATGATTTCGAACGACGGGCTTTCCGGCGCGTCATTCGGAAGCGGCAGGCTTCTTGACGATTTGATTGAGTATGTATATTCAGGCCATGGGTGCCGCCTTCTGATTATCGGCGATGAAGCGCAGTTGCCACCGGTGGGCGAAGAGGAGAGCCCCGCTCTGAGTGCCGAAATATTGGGCGGATATGGGCTTGATGTTACAGAATGTCTTCTCACGGAGGTTATCAGATATTCCGGCAGGAATGGAATTCTTTCGAATGCGACGATGCTTCGCGAAAGGATGGCAGCCGATGATATTTACGATCTTCCTAAACTGAGTCTTAAAGGATACGGGGATATATCTTCAGTGCCTGGCAGCGAATTGATAGAAGCCATAAATACTTCATATAATGAGGCCGGTATGGATGAGACAATGATAATATGCCGTTCCAACAAAAGGGCTTATCTGTATAATAAAGGTATCCGGAATACTATCTTGTATAGGGAAGATGAGTTGAATACTGGCGACATCCTTATGATAGCAAAGAATAATTATCATTGGACGGCGGACTGTAAAGAGATGGATTTCATTGCCAACGGCGACATTGCTGTGGTACGCCGGGTGCGTCGCACCCGTGAAATGTACGGGTTCAGGTTTGCCGATGTGGTTCTGTCTTTCTCCGACCATAATGATATAGAACTCGAACTGAAGATATTGCTTGACACTCTTCACTCCGATTATCCTTCTTTGTCGAAAGAAGACAGCGACCGGCTGTTCAATGCTGTTATGGAAGACTATTCGGACATTACGAACAAGAGGGAACGGATGAAGAAACTCAAGGAAGACAGCTTCTATAATGCTCTACAGGTAAAGTATGCATACGCCGTGACATGTCATAAAGCTCAGGGCGGACAGTGGAAAAGAATTTTTATCGATCAGGGATACATCACCGATGAAACCTTTACTCCAGACTATTACCGCTGGCTTTATACGGCACTGACCAGAGCAAGCGAGAAACTTTACCTGGTCAACTGGCCCGAAAGTCAGACTGAATAAAACGATAGGTGAGAAGGGCTTGAACATTTCCTCTGACGAACAGGTATATGATGAACGCCAACCACAGAGAATGATTGCCCAAAGTACTTTCCGATATATAATATACGGCAAAAAATATAACCGAGGCAACGGATATCGAACGGAGCATTATTCCTGTAGCGGTGGCTCCTATACATATACCGTCCAGTATGAAGGCCATAAACCCGGCAAAAGGTATTGCAAGAACCCAGTAATAATATTCGGATGAATTCTGTATAACATCTGTATCGTCGGTGAGCAGCCGGAGGAAATCTCTGCCTCCAACACAATATAATAATGTGAATAATACGGCTACTCCTGTTCCCCAGTATAAAAGATGTCTTATTGTGGTGCGTAGCAACAAATTATTTCTGCTACCTACATGTTTTCCCACAAGAGCCTCGCCGGCGTATGCGAATCCGTCCATAATGTAAGAGAAAATAGTGAACATCTGCATCAGTAGGGTGTTGACTGCCAATGTGGTGTCGCCATATCCTGCTCCGGATGATGTGAAGAACACTGTGACCGCCACGATGCATAATGTGCGGAAAAATATATCTCTGTTCACCCTGAAGAATACCGACATGCTTTTCCTGCAGAATAATTGTCTCGCGGAAATATTCCACGTATAGTTTTTTGTATATTTAAGTCCTAAAAGTATGGCCATCAGCAATCCGGCGTATTGCGCAATCAGAGTGCCGTATGCCACTCCTTCAATTTTCATTCCCATTTCTCTGACTAAGAAAAGGCTGGCGGCTATGTTTATTACATTCTGAGTTATGGCTATGAACATTGGGTATCTGGAATTTTGCATGCCTAAGAACCATCCGGTGAAACTGTATAGTCCAAGCACGGCGGGTGCTCCCCAGATACATATATGGAAATACTTTGTGGCATAAGCCTTTACTTCTGTACCGGTATCAATGAAAATGAATGCTGTGCTGACAATTATAGATTGTAATATTATGAGCGACAAAGCCAGTAAGACACTGATACTTAGCGAGCGTAGCAGTATATTCCTGCATTCGTCGCCGTTTCTGCTTCCGTATGCCTGCGATGTCATTCCTCCTGTTCCCATTCTCAGAAAACCGAAAATCCAATAAATCATATTGAAGAGCATACCCCCAACAGCTATAGCGCCTATATAAGCCACATTGCCCAAATGTCCTGTTATTGTTACATCCACTAATCCTAACAGCGGTACAGTGATGTTCGAGATGATTGATGGTATGGCTATCTGAAGTATTTCCTTGTTTGTCTGGTTCATGTTTTTGTGTGATATATTATATAATGTACGACACTTCCTTAAACAGATACTTTCTTACGTTTCCTTCTTTGTCTTTCAGTATGAATCTTCCGTCTTTTTCTATGTCTTCTATCATGGCCTCAAACGTGCCGTTATCGTCTTTATAGGTGTGAAATCCGTCTTTTCTGTATATCGCGTCAAAGTATTTCTTCCTTATGGTTTCGCTTTCTCCGTTACAGAACATGCCGTAATATCCGTTTACGTAATCCATAATCTTGTATAGAACGGTCTCTATGTCGTATTCCTTGCCTGTGATTTGCGATAATGAGACAGGATTTGGGGCGCCGCTTCTGAATATCTTTTGGTTCAGGTTTACCCCCGTTCCGGAAATGGAACGTTCTATGTTCATACCGCTCAAGTCGTTTTCAATCAGTGTCCCGCAAATCTTCTTGTCCATCCAGTAAATGTCATTCGGCCATTTTATGCTTATCCCGTCTGTATATTCAGTCAGAGTTTCGAACAGGGCAAGCGCAGTAATTTGCAGCAGTATGAAGTGTTCCTTTGCAGGCAGTCCTTTGGGAAAAATTACAAAGCTGAACAGCAGGTTTTTTCTGTCTTCCGATTCCCATTTGTTGCCCCGCTGTCCTCTGCCGTCGGTCTGAAACGATGAGTAAACCGAGGTGAGGTTGTCTGCTTCGCCTTTCGAACAGATATCAGCAAGACTAACGTTGGTCGATGTGGTTTGTGGTATATAAATAGGTTTAGGATAATTCATTGTGAGTCTTTTAATATATTAATTTTACCATACCGGAGATACAAATGCATCTTCGATATGTTTGATTTTGAAATCCCCCTCATGTCCGGTTATGGATATTATGTCGAACCTGACATCAAGGTCAATCATGTTTTTCTTTATATAAACGTCGGCGGCATTGATTATTCTCCTGATTTTCTTGTCGGAAACGGTATATTCAGGCTCACCGTAAAGGTCTGTGCTCCTGGTTCTTATTTCGGCTATAATCAGACAGTTCCCTTTCCGGGCTATAATGTCCAGCTCCAGTCTTCTCCAAGTCCAGTTCCTTTCCAGTATCTCATATCCATTTTCCTGGAGAAACCGGCAGGCTATGTCTTCTCCTCTTTTGCCCAAAATGTTATGTTTTGCCATTTTACCGTTTTTTGCAAAAATACTTATTTATTTTTTCTTAATTAGCCGGAAGTAGATTATTTTTGTATCCTGAATGGTATCAAAGGGTAAAACGAGAAATAAGGTTCCGTCATCTGTCCCACCGCGCAAGCAGCGTATGGTATGTCTGATGAGTGAAGAAGAAATCCGCATTGTGGAATGTTATCTCAAGAAATATAAGATAACTAACAAGGCGCGATGGCTTCGCGAGACTGTATTGGCTCATATCCATCAGCAGCTGGACGATGATTATCCTACTCTTTTCAACGAACACGAAATGCGCAGATAGTCATATGGCAGACGATAATTATTATATGAAGCAGGCCCTTGCCGAGGCAGAACGTGCGGCACAGAGGGGAGAGGTTCCGGTGGGAGCCGTAGTGGTTTGTCGTGACCGTATAATAGCCCGTTCGCATAATCTTACAGAGACTCTAAATGATGTTACTGCCCATGCCGAGATGCAGGCCATCACTGCAGCCGAGAATGCGTTGGGGGCAAAGTATCTTAATGATTGTTCGCTGTATGTCACTGTTGAACCTTGTGTGATGTGTGCCGGTGCGATAGCATGGTCGCAATTGGGCAGACTGGTTTACGGCGCGTCTGACGAGAAACGCGGTTTCATGAGATATGCACCCGATTCACTTCATCCACGGACTGAAGTGCAGTTCGGCATCATGGCCGATGAATGTGGAAAACTGATGAAAGATTTCTTTAAAAAACGCAGGTAATACATTCTTTTAAAAACGACCTGTCGTTTAAAGTAAAACGTGACCGCGTTCAAGATAAAACACGGTCATGTTTTTTAATCAATAAAACTACACATATTTTTACGAGGTAGATCATTAAAAAAATGCTGTTAGAAAATGAAGATTGTTGGGTAATCTACAAAATTTACTGTATATTTGTATAATATGATATAAAGATGTACTTTTGCACACAGATACAGATGTTGTGCAATAGAAAGGACAGTATGACAGTATTAAAGACAAGAGCCAAATTAGTGGATGTAGCCAGACAGCTTTTTGCTAAAAAAGGAGTTGAGGATACTACTATGAATGATATAGCCATTGCTTCCAAGAAGGGACGCAGAACTCTTTATACTTATTTCAAAAGTAAGGAAGAGATTTATATGGCTGTAGTGGAGGCTGAAATTGAAATGTTGTCCGATACACTTCATAAAGTGGCCAGTAAAGATATTTCGCCTGAAAAGAAAATTCTGGAACTCATTTTTACACATCTTGAAACTACAAAGACTATAGTTTACAGGAATGGCACTTTAAGAGCCGACTTTTTCCGCGATATATGGAAGGTTGAGGCTGAAAGAAAGGATTTTGACATTAAGGAAGTGGTTCTGTTCAGGAAAATACTCCAGGAAGGCAAGGATTCGGGGGTATTCGATATTGATGATGTGGAGATTACAGCTTCTATCCTGCATTACTGCTTAAAAGGCATTGAGGTACCTTTCATCAGAGGACAGATTGCAGAGGAACTTGACGACGAAACATCGTGGAGATATGTAAAGAAAATAGTTTATGGAGCTTTAGGTTGTAAAGCCGAAGAATAGTTATAAATAAACTGACAGTAATATTTTAAATTAAATAATTATGGGATTATTAACTGGAAAAACTGCTATTGTTACTGGTGCTGCTCGTGGTATCGGTAAGGCTATAGCTTTGAAGTTTGCTTCTGAAGGAGCTAACATTGCGTTTACTGATTTGGTAATCGACGAAAACGGATTGAACACAGAAAAAGAAATTGCGGCTTATGGCGTTAAGGTTAAAGGCTATGCTTCAAACGCTGCCAGCTTTGAAGATACTGCTAAGGTGGTAGAACAGATTAAGGAAGAATTCGGAACAATCGATATTCTTGTAAACAATGCCGGTATTACTAAGGACGGACTGATGATGCGTATGAGCGAAGCTCAGTGGGATGCTGTAATCGGTGTAAACTTGAAATCTGCTTTCAACTTCATTCATGCCTGCACTCCTATCATGATGCGCCAGAAGAGTGGTAACATCATCAACATGGCATCTGTAGTAGGTGTACACGGTAATGCCGGTCAATGCAACTACTCTGCTTCTAAGGCAGGTATGATTGGTCTGGCTAAGTCTATCGCTCAGGAACTTGGCTCTCGCGGTATCCGTGCAAATGCAATCGCTCCTGGATTTATCATTACCGAAATGACAGCACAGCTTTCTGACGAAGTTAAGGCTGAATGGAACAAACGTATTCCTTTGCGTCGTGGAGGTACTCCTGAAGATGTTGCAAATACTGCGTTGTATCTTGCTTCTGATTTGTCTGGTTATGTATCAGGACAGGTTATTCAGGTTGACGGCGGTATGAATATGTAATTTTCATTTTATAATTTCGGGCACAGTTTCCATTTTTATAATGGACGCTGTGCCTCTTTTTGTAAATAAATATCTATGACTGTAGTTTACGAGGATAATCATATTATAATAGTAAATAAGACCGCTTCGGAAATTGTGCAGGGCGATAAGACTGGTGACACTCCGCTTTCGGAAACTGTGAAACAGTATCTGAAGGAGAAATATAACAAACCGGGAAATGTGTTTGTAGGTGTGACTCACAGACTGGACAGACCAGTGAGCGGACTTGTGGTCTTCGCTAAAACCAGTAAGGCGCTGAGCAGGCTGAATGATATGTTCAGAAATGGTGAGGTGGAGAAAACATATTGGGCAGTTGTGAAGAACAGACCTGCTGCCGAAGAGGGAACACTCGTACATTATATGGTGAAAAATGAAAAGCAGAACAAATCGTATGCGTACGATAAGGAAGTGAAGGACTCAAAAAAAGCTATACTTGATTATAGACTTATAGGTCATTCGCAGAATTATTTCCTGCTTGAAGTGCGTCTGCATACCGGACGCCATCATCAGATACGATGCCAGCTCGCAAAGATGGGTTGTCCTATCAAGGGCGATTTGAAATATGGATTTCCACGTTCTAATCCGGATGGAAGTATATGTCTGCATTCGCGTAGAGTGAAATTCATACATCCGGTGTCGAAGGAAGTTATAGATGTTACTGCGGATTTGCCGTCTGGAAATTTATGGAACGGATTCGGAATATAAAAAAAAGAGCATGCTTCACAGCGTGCTCTTTTCCGTTTTTAACACATAGGCATCTTCATTATCATAAGATTGTAGTTTTGTATATATTGATACACAATCTCAGAAATTCAATTCTATGGGGTTGGGTTTTGTGTGTTTTTTATCCTTTTGTTTAGTCTAGTTTATCTTATTTTAAAATCTTATTCATAAATATATTCGCAAATGTCGTGCCATGAATGGAATGTCATTCTTAATGTGTTGTAAAACAAAGTGTTGTATGAAAAAAATCCACACCCATGCATGAATGAGTGTGGAATATGTTGTGGAATATGTGGATTTTTTCTACAGACTATTGTGGAATATTATAATGTTTAAGTTTGTTGTATAGCGTTTTTCTGTCTATGCCAAGTATTGCGGCGGCTTTCGATTTGTTGTTGGCCGTTTGTTTCAGGGCATTGATGATGAGCTGTTTTTCGGCTTCTTCCTTGTTAAGCGTTGATATTGTGTTCCCCGTGTCTGCATTATTGTTGTTATGTTCTGTAAGTTCGTCTCCCAGTTCTACAGGTGTAATGAATTCACCTCGGGCAAGCAGTGTCGCTCTCTTTACTATATTCTTAAGCTGTCTCAGATTTCCCGGCCATGAATAGTTTTGGAGTATGGCATTTGCTGCCGCATCGAAACCAATCAGATTCTTGTCAAGTTCCTTGTTTGCCTGGTCTAAAAAGAAATTTGCAAACAGAAGTATGTCTTCGCGGCGTTCGTTAAGCGACGGCATGCGTAATGTGAACTCGTTGATTCGGTGATAAAGGTCTTCTCTGAAACTGCCTTTTGCTATGGCTTCTTTCAGATTTTCATTGGTTGCGCTTATCAGCCTTACATCTACCTCAATTTCCTTAGTAGAGCCTATCTTCCTTATCCTTCTTTCCTGGAGGGCACGTAACAGCTGTACTTGTACCTCATAGCTGAGGTTACCTATTTCGTCGAGGAAAAGTGTACCGCCGTTTGCTTCTTCAAAGGCTCCTGTCTTGTCGGTAAGCGCTCCGGTGAATGAACCTTTTACATGTCCGAAGAATTCGGATGCTGCAAGGTCTTTGGGGATTGAGCCACAGTCGATAGCTATGAAAGGCTTTTCACCTCGCTTGCTGAGCTGGTGAATGCGATGGGCAACATACTCTTTTCCTGTTCCGCTTGCCCCGCTAATAAGGACAGACATTTGCGTAGGGGCCACGAGGTTTACATAGCTGAACAGTTTTTGCGCGGCCTCGCTTTCGCCTTCAAGGAAATTATTCTTGTAATTGTCGGTTTTTGATGGATTTGAAGCGTCTTTCTTGCCGGCAGTGTCTTTCCTGTTTTTCGATGATTCTAATGCTTCGTTTATTTTATTTAATAGTTCATCCGGTTGTACAGGTTTCTTGATATAGTCTGTAGCGCCAAGTTTCATGGCTGTTACGGCATTCTGGATTTCTCCGTAGCTTGTCATCATTATGAATGGCGCGAATATTTCAAGGTCTCTCATCCACGTAAGCAGCTGCATCCCGTCATGGTCAGGTAATCTTAAATCGGAAAGAATCAAACTGAAGTCATTTGATGTAATCAGTTTTCTGGCCTTTGCGCATGTGCCGGCTGTCTGTACATCAAAACCTTTCTTTCCTAACCAGGTCTTAAGCATGGTGGAAAAAGTTATGTCGTCTTCAACTATTAATATTGACGGAATCATATATTTTTGATATTTTATTCTACAAAGTTAATCTATATATTTAATCTTATTGGCTTTAGCATTCTTATTTTTATAAATATTATGCAATGCTGTTAGCACAAATGCCTTTTTTTGTTTTTGTTATATGTTTGCTGGTATGGGACAATCTGACATTTGTTACTTTTTCTTATGATTTATTGCAACCCTACTTTTGTTAAGAATTAAAATTCTGTCTATCTTTGTTTCCGCATTTTTATGATTTTATACATATAATAGACTGCTGAAAAATGAAAAGATTATATTCATTGATATTCATATTGTTTGCCGTTGCTGTGTGCGTTAATGCCCAACCGCAAATATCATTCGATAATACTTCAAAAGACTTGGGATACATCCTTTGGCGTAATCCTGTATCTGTAAAATATTCTTTTACGAACACAGGCGACAAACCTTTGGTTATATCCAATGTAACCGTATCGTGCGGATGTATGCAGGCCGATTGGACTAAAGAGCCGATAGCCGTAGGGGCAAAAGGTGAAGTTACTGCAGTATTTGATGCTGAGGCCATAGGTAAGTTCTACAAGGAAGTTGGAGTGTATTGCAATGCCTCGAACGTTCCTCTTTATCTTGATTTCTCGGGCGAGGTTACCGCCGACTCGAAGGATTATGCCTTTACTCATAAGTATAGCTATGGAGCGGTGAGGACAAATGAAGATGAAATAGTTTTCGACGATGTGAATAAGGGTGATAAACCGCAGTTTGAAATCCTGGTGGCAAACACTTCGAATAAAGCCTATAATCCGGTATTGATGCATCTGCCTCCTTATCTTTCGGCAAAGGCAGAGCCTGAAACTTTGGGTTCGCAAAAGAACGGAAAGATAACTGTTACGCTTGACACGGAAAAATTGCCTAAACTTGGAATAACACGTACTACTGTTTTCCTTTCAAGGTTTATGGGTGATAAGGTTAACAGCGAAAATGAGATACCTGTATCCATAGTATTGTTGC
Organism: Bacteroides caecigallinarum; assembly: GCF_016902295.1. Classification (GTDB taxonomy): domain Bacteria; phylum Bacteroidota; class Bacteroidia; order Bacteroidales; family Bacteroidaceae; genus Phocaeicola; species Phocaeicola caecigallinarum_A. The sequence goes on from NZ_JACJLQ010000001.1 coordinate 170,044, forward strand.
CTGACCTTACCGGACAGACTGATTTCCAGAAAAATAACCCTCCTGTTGCGGAATTAAGCTCTAAAGTTCTTGATTTCCACGGGCTGAAATCAAAACAGAAGAAGACTCAAACTATTATTATCACAAACAAAGGTAATTCCAATCTTGAAATAATGGACTTGCAGGTGTTTACGATGGCCTTGAATGTGAAACTTAACAAGAGTGTTATCAAGCCGGGCGAATCTGCCAAAATGAAAGTTACAGTCCTGGCTAATAATCTTTCACGCTCAAAAGGCAAGCCACGAGTACTGATGATAACAAACGATCCAAAGAGTCCTAAGATAACCATAAGCATAAATGCCGACGTGATAAAATGATATGGTTTTCGGTTACGGAACAATACAGACTTATTAACCATTAAATATATTACCATTATGGAACATCCTGAAAACAATGAAGAATATAAGGGCTTGACTGTAAATCAGGGAGTGGAGCAGCCTTCGATTGTAAATCCTTATATAAACCTCAGGAAGAGACCTAAGAAAAGACAGTTCTCTGTAGGTGAATATGTAGAAGGTATAGTGAAAGGTGATATCACCATGTTGAGCCGTGCTGTAACTTTGGTTGAGAGCATTAAACCTGAACATCAGACGATTGCTCAGGAGGTGATAGAGAAATGTCTGCCTTATTCCGGCAATTCTGTCAGGGTTGGGATCAGTGGTGTTCCCGGAGCCGGAAAGAGTACTTCTATTGATGTTTTCGGACTTCATGTTCTCGAAGAAAAGGGAGGTAAACTTGCTGTTTTGGCTATCGACCCGAGTAGTGAACGCTCTAAAGGTAGTATTCTTGGCGACAAGACCAGAATGGAGAAACTCTCCGTTCATCCTAAATCATTTATCCGTCCCAGCCCGTCTGCCGGTTCGCTTGGAGGCGTTGCCCGTAAAACACGTGAAACCATAATATTATGCGAAGCTGCAGGATTCGACAAGATTTTTGTTGAGACTGTTGGTGTAGGCCAGAGTGAGACCGCTGTTCATTCTATGGTTGATTTTTTCCTTCTCATACAGCTTGCCGGTACCGGTGACGAACTGCAGGGCATCAAGAGAGGTATAATGGAAATGGCTGATGGAATAGTTATTAATAAGGCTGACGGCAATAATGTGGAGAAAGCTAAACTTGCCGCCGCACATTTCCGTAATGCTCTTCACCTTTTCCCCGCTCCTGAATCGGGATGGACACCACAGGTGCTTACGTACTCCGGATTTTATAACATTGGCGTAAAGGAAATATGGGATATGGTGTACAACTATATTGATTTCGTCAAGAAAAACGGATATTTCGATTACAGACGAAACGAACAGGCCAAATATTGGATGTACGAAACTATTAACGAACATCTTCGCGACAGTTTCTATCAGGACCCGTTGATAGCCGACATGCTCGAAATCAAGGAAAGAGAGGTCTTGAGCGGACAGGCCACATCATTTACAGCGGCAAAAAAACTGCTGGATGTTTATTTTAATCAACTGAAGAAGTAAATTTAGTATAATTATATGCAGGATTTTGTTCATCTACATGTTCATACACAGTACTCTATACTTGACGGACAGGCTTCAATCCCTAAGTTAGTTGACAAGGCAATAGCAAATGGAATGCGAGGCATTGCCGTGACTGACCATGGTGCCATGTTCGGCATAAAAGAGTTTTTTAATTATGTAAATAAGAAAAACGGAGGAACAAATGGCGAAATCAAGGATTTGAAGAAGAAAATTGCAGCTCTTGAGAAGGGAGAAACTGAATCTGAAAATCCTGAAGAAGAGCTGGCAGAATGCAGAAAACAGTTGCAGGCTGCTCAGGAAAAGCTGTTTAAACCTATCATAGGCTGTGAAATGTATGTGGCACGCCGTGGACTTAAAGACAAAGATGGAAAGCAAGACCAGAGCGGTTACCACCTTGTAGTGTTGGCAAAGAACCTGAAAGGTTATCACAACCTTATCAAATTAGTGTCGAAGGCATGGACTAAGGGTTTCTACATGCGTCCGCGTACCGACCGGACGGAACTTGAAAAATATCATGAAGGCCTGATTGTGTGTTCTGCGTGTTTGGGTGGTGAAATCCCTAAAAGAATTACTGCTGGACAGTTTGAGGAAGCTGAAGAGGCAATACAATGGTATAAGAATCTGTTTGGCGATGATTATTATCTGGAATTGCAGCGCCATAAGGCTACTGTCCCGAGGGCCAACCATGAGGCGTATAGGTTACAGCAAGTGGTGAACGCCAAACTCCTTGAATATTCCAAGAAATATAATATTAAGCTGGTTTGTACCAACGACGTGCATTTTGTGGATGAAGAGAATGCCGAGGCTCACGACCGTCTTATCTGTCTGAGTACCGGTAAGGATCTTGACGACCCTAACCGTATGCTATATACCAAGCAGGAATGGATGAAGACTCGTGAGGAAATGAACGAGATATTTGCTGACGTCCCTGAAGCCTTGTCCAATACTGTGGATATATGCAATAGCGTGGAATTCTATTCAATAGATAATCCGCCTATCATGCCGACTTTTGAGATTCCTAAAGATTTTGGCACAGAGGAGGAATATCGTCAGAAGTTCACTGAGAAAGACTTGTTCGACGAGTTTACACAGGACGAGAATGGAAATGTGGTGATGGACGAGGCGTCTGCAAATGCCAAGATAAAGAGATTGGGCGGATACGAGAAACTTTATCGTATAAAACTGGAAGCCGACTATCTTGCAAAGTTGGCATACGACGGTGCCAAACGCAGATATGGCGAAGTCTTGAACGAGGAAGTGAGCGAGCGAATAAAGTTCGAGCTGCATATTATGAAGACAATGGGTTTCCCGGGATACTTCCTCATTGTACAGGACTTTATTTCTGCCGCGAGAAACAAACTTGATGTGTCTGTCGGTCCTGGACGTGGTTCTGCCGCAGGTTCGGCTGTAGCATATTGTCTTGGTATTACTCAGATTGACCCTATAAAATACGACCTTCTGTTTGAACGTTTCCTTAACCCGGACCGTATCTCACTTCCTGATATTGATGTCGATTTTGATGATGACGGACGCGGACGAGTCCTCAATTGGGTTACCGAGAAATACGGTCAGGAAAAGGTCGCACATATTATTACATACGGTACAATGGCCACTAAGCTTGCCATCAAGGACGTGGCTCGTGTTCAGAAACTTCCGTTGTCCGAATCAGACCGATTGTGTAAGCTGGTTCCGGACAAGATACCCGACAAGAAACTTAATCTTCCTAACGCCATAGCATACGTGCCCGAACTTCAGGCGGCAGAGGTATCTACAGATCCTGTCTTGAGGGATACAATCAAGTACGCGAAGATGCTTGAGGGTAACGTGCGCAATACTGGTGTGCATGCCTGCGGTACAATCATTTGTCGTGATGATATTACGGACTGGGTTCCTGTAAGTACGGCCGATGATAAGGAAACGGGCGAAAAGATGCTTGTCACTCAGTACGAAGGTTCTGTTATCGAGGATACCGGCCTTATCAAGATGGACTTCCTCGGGCTGAAAACATTGTCCATAATTAAGGAGGCACTCGAAAATATCAAGCATAGTAAGGGTATAATTCTGAATATCGACGAGATACCTATTGACGACCCTGCTACGTATCAGCTTTATAGTGACGGAAGAACTATCGGTACATTCCAGTTTGAATCGGCCGGTATGCAGAAATATTTGAGGGAACTTGAACCTTCAACTTTCGAGGACTTGATTGCCATGAATGCCCTGTATCGTCCGGGACCTATGGATTATATACCTGACTTTATCGACCGTAAGCACGGACGTAAGCCTATTGAGTACGATATACCGATTATGGAGAAGTATCTTAAGGATACGTATGGTATTACCGTTTATCAAGAGCAGGTCATGTTGCTGTCGCGTCTGCTTGCGGATTTTACACGTGGAGAGTCTGATGCCCTCCGTAAGGCCATGGGTAAGAAGCTACGTGATAAGCTGGACCACATGAAGCCTAAGTTTATCGAAGGAGGTAAAAAGAACGGACATGACCCACAGGTACTTGAGAAAATATGGGCAGACTGGGAAAAGTTTGCGTCGTATGCTTTCAATAAGTCGCATGCTACATGCTATTCATGGGTAGCTTATCAGACTGCATATCTTAAGGCTAACTATCCTTCGGAATATATGGCTGCCACTATGAGCCGAAACATTGCCAACATAACTGAAATCACAAAGCTGATGGACGAATGCAAGGCTACCGGCATTAATGTATTGGGACCTGACGTGAACGAAAGTGAATTGAAATTCTCTGTAAACAGCCGTGGAGACATACGTTTCGGTATGGGAGCTGTGAAAGGTGTAGGTGAGTCCGCTGTACAGTGTATCCTGGATGAACGAAGGAAAAATGGTGAATTCAAGAATATATTTGATTTTGTACAGAGGGTAAACCTGTCATCGTGCAACAGAAAGAATATTGAAAATTTGGCTTTGGCAGGAGGTTTTGACAGTTTCCCCGGAATAAAGCGTGAAGATTTCTTTGTGAAAAATGCAAAGGATGAGACTTTCGTTGAAATACTTGTGAGATACGGAAATAAATATCAGGTGGACAAGGCCGCTGCCACTAACTCTCTTTTCGGTGGAGAAATGGCTGTAGAGATTGCAACTCCAGAGATTGTACCTGCACAGGCATGGAGCGATTTGGAACGCCTCAACCGCGAGCGTGAACTTGTAGGAATATATCTTTCTGCACATCCTTTGGATGAATATGCTGTTGTATTGGAGAATGTCTGCAATACGCACATGATAGATTTGGCCGATCTCGCTCCGTTGCAGAACAGGGATCTTATACTTGGAGGAATAGTGACAGGTGTGCGCGAAGGATATACTAAGACCGGAAAACCGTATGGAGTAGCTAAGGTTGAGGATTATTCCGGAGTGGCTGAATTTGCGTTTTTTGGCAATGAATGGGTGGAAAAGAAAAACTTTTTCAGCGAGGGAATGTTCTTGTATATGCATGGGAAATGTCAGCCTAAACAGTGGAAGCAGGATGAATGGGAAGTAAAGATAAATACCATTGAACTGTTGCCGGATGTGAAGGAGAGGGTGATTGAACGTCTGACTGTAAAAGCGCCGCTCTCTTCGATTGATGATGAATTTATTGCTGAATTCGGTTCTTTAGTAAAGGAAAATCCGGGAAATACTGAACTATTGTTCTATATTGTTGACGATGACGGACAGATGCATGTAAATCTTTCTTCACGTACGGTTAAGATTTCTGTACAAAAAGATTTGATTAATTATTTAAAATCGCAATCACAGTTGGACTATAAAATAAATTAGTCTATATTTGTCGCTTGGATATAACAAACAAATAAACATAATAACTCACAAACTTAAAAATTTAAAGTTATGGCACTTAACATTACAGATCAGAATTTTGAAGAGATAATGGCAGAAGGTAAACCGGTAGTGTTGGATTTCTGGGCTACATGGTGTGGACCTTGCAAACAGATAGCTCCATATATTGAGGAACTTGCCGAAGAATATAAGGATACAGTAAACATCGGTAAATGTGATGTTGACGAAAACTCAGATCTTCCAGCACAGTTCGGAGTACGTAACATCCCTACAGTACTTTTCATCAAGAACGGCGAAGTGGTTGAAAAACAGGTTGGTGCAACTACAAAGCAGGCTTTGGCTGAAAAATTGAAGTCAATTCTCTAAATAGCGCTGAACTTTTATTAATCATTAAAACTAAAAACTATGGCAACTGATAACGATTTCTTGTTGGAAGACGATGACGATGAAAAAACCATCGAATTCATTAAGAACTATTTGCCGCAAGAACTAAAGGAAAAGTTCACAGACGATGATTTGTATTATATATTCGACCTTATAGTAGAGTATTATACAAGCAGCGGATGTCTGGACGCTCAACCGGATGAGGAAGGATATATCAATATCGACCAGGATGAGATTGTTGATTATATTATCAAGGAATCTGCTGAGGACGGTATGGGCCCATACGAACCGGAAGATGTTTTCTTCGTTGTTCAAGGCGAAATGGAATACGGAAACCAATTGGGTGGTGTAGAATAAAAAAATTCTTCATATAAAAAATGCTTCAAGGTATTTTCATATACTTTGAAGCATTTATTTTGTATAACAGACTTATGTCCATATATCTGTAGATTTCAGTTTCTTCATTGTAGTGAAGAAGAAAAAGTGATTTCCGGATTAATTTCCTTTATTGTCTCGAGCATCATATCTCTGTTTTCCGGAGCCAGATATGTTTTCTTTCCGTTCTTGTCAATAATAACTGTATCATACGGAATATTCAGAGTGAATCTTTTCTTCTCTTTCAGAGCTATTATTTCCTTTATATCAAATATATTAATGGATCTGTATTTGAAATCTCTGATGCTGAGATATTCATCGGCTATGCTATATTCTATGTGATATATTCGAATGCATGACGACAGAGCCATGAAAATGAAGCATGATATGAATGGAATGAGATTGTCAACGTTTCTTTCTGACAATAGTACCAGAACAATACATAATACTATCGCCGTGACAGAATACATCATGGACATCCATACACAACCCTTTACCTTTTCCGACATTTGTGAACTGAAAGTTTTCATATCGCCTGTTGTTTTAATTGTTTTTAAATGGTGTTTAAACGCTATTTAAACGGTGTTTAAATATCTTCTAAGTCTTACAAATATATGGAAAAAACATGATTTATACATCTTTTAGCATTAAAAATGCAGCATTTACGTTTATAAATTGTTTCTTTATATGAACATGTAGGTTTAACCAAATCATACGGTATGAAGAATTTTTGTTTGTTTGTGGGACTGATGATTATAAGTATTGTCCTCCCAATATCGGTCAAAGCTCAGAATTATGATAAACTTTGGAAGGAAGTAGAATCTCTTCAGAAGAAAGATCTTCCGCATTCCGTTATAGAAAAATCAGAGAAAATTTTTTCATTGGCATTGGAGGATAAAAATCTTCCGCAGATGATAAAGGCTTTTATGGTCTGTTCGGAATATAAGGTGAAACTTAGTCATGACAGCCTGCGCTTTCAGAAAAACAGACTTGAGCAATGGGCTGAATCCGAAACGGATGGGGCTGGAAGGGCTGTACTGAACAGTATTGTAGCAATGATTTATGCTGAAGAATATCCGCTGGAGATTGATTCGGTTATTTCACACGTGCGATTGTCACTCAGTGAGAAAGATTTGCTTGCCTCACGTTCGGCGGCATTGTTTTATCCGGTAGTTATATCGGAGGAGCTCAGTAAAGATTATTTTGACGATAATATGTACGATTTCCTTTCGAGACAGGCTGTCCGTACATTGTTGTCTGTATCTGCTTTCAACAATGAGCAGAAAATTCATAATGAAATTATCAGTATCTATAAGTCGCTGACTGATATGTATTCATTGGATGAAAGTCCGTATAGGGATAGAAATGCTGAAGCTTTGACGCGTGAAGCCGGATTGGTCTATTTGTCCGACTATTGTGTATATCAGAAAGATAAACTGTCTTTGGAAGAATCTATAAATGAGTTTAAGAGCCTGGCTTCGGAATTCAATGATATTGATGTCTATTGCGATATTGTGCTTAAACTTGCCCATAAATATTGTGCCGACGGGAAATATGTTGAGGCTATGTCGGAGGTGAAAAGAGCATTGGAACTCTATCAAGATTCCGGATGGGCGGATGAACTGAAAAACATGATAAAATTTATTGAGTCTCCAAGTCTGGAAGTAAATATTCCGTTTGTATATCCCGGATATAAGTCTGATATAAAGGTTTCATATAAAAACATTACAGGGGTAACTTTAGAAACTTACAGGTTAGGACTTTCGCCTGCATCGGAAAAACTTCAGAATATAACTGATTTTGGACATTTAGTCAGGAAGTATGGCAACCGGGTGGCTGTTAATAATTACACACTCCCTCAAACGCAGGATTATAAACTACGTTCTACCAGTCTTAAGTATAAGTTGCCTGAGAATGGAATATATGTATTGAAACTGTTTTCAAAGCAGAAACCGGACGTGGCAGACTATCAGGTGGTATATGTGTCACCTTACCAGTGTGTTATAATTCCTTTGCCTGAAAATAAGAAAGAACTCGTGGCTGTTGACCGTATGTATGGACATCCTGTTCCTTATGCGGAGATTGTTACATACGGAATGAACGATGGCAAATATGAAATAAAGAACATTTATACTACCGACGAAAATGGAAGTGTTGTTATAAATGCTTCTAAGGATAAACCGGAATATTATAATGTGCGTACTGAGGGTAATGATTTTATGAATATTTCTTCTTTCTATTCAGCAGGTTATTTCCCGGATACAAACAATGCCGAATCCAAGAAGCAGACTACAATTTTTACCGACCGTTCCATTTACCGTCCCGGACAGAAAGTTTATGTTTCTGGTGTAAAATATATCCAGAAGGGCGATTCTGTATCTGTTATGAAGGGAGAAGAAGTCGCAGTTAAACTTACTGATTCTAACGGCAGGATGGTGGAAAGTGTTAAGGTGGTTACCGATGATTTTGGGGTTTACAGTGCTGAGTTTGTTCTTAAACAGAATGCCATGCCTGGATATTTCGGCCTTAGTGCAGATAATGCTTATACCAGTGTGAGAGTTGAGGAATATAAGCGTCCTACTTTCGATGTCGCATTCGGTAAAAATGATAAGGAGTATTCGCTTGGCGATTCTGTATGTGTGGATGCTATGGCTATGACATTTGCAGGTGCGCCTTTGCGTATGGCTAAAGTGGAATATCGGATTGTGCGTACTGATAATACATGGTGGAGATACAAAGGAAACGAAACAGAAATCTCTACTGGCGAAACTATGACCGATGCCGATGGCAAGTTCCATATAAACTTCCAATTGAGTAAGCCTGATGGAGTTTCATTGCCACAGAATGATGTTTATTACAGATTTAATGTTACGGCTACAGTTACAAGCCTTTCCGGTGAGACTCAAGTAGGAGAGTTCTCTGTCTCAGTAGGTGATAAGTCATTGAGCCTGAGAATATCGGACTTACAGGCCAAAGTCGCTAAAGAGAAAATCGGAAAAATCAGATTTGAGGCTTTAAACTGCGAAAATATGCCTGTTGAAACCGATATCCGATATTCTATATATAAGCTTAACAGTGAGGACAAGATAGTTGAGAAGGCTGTGTTTTCCGGTGAGGAGAATGCTCAGAAATCATTTGTTCCGTATGGACTGAATTCTCTTTCTTCGGGGAAATATCGTATGCGGATTTCTGCAATCGACTCCAAGGGACGCGAAGTGTCTGCAACTAAAGATTTTGTATTGTTCTCCCTTGTGGATAAAGTTCCTCCTTTCGATACTGTAGAGTGGTTCTATCAGGACGGCGACTCGTTTGAGGACGGTAATGGTGTTGATTTCTATATAGGTAGCTCCGAAGAGGATGTTTATCTTATGGTTGATGTGTTTACAGCCGAAAGAAGACTGGATAGTAACAGAATAACTTTGTCCAATTCAATAAAGAAGTTCAGTTACAAGTATAAGGAAGATTATGGCGACGGTATAACTGTATGTTTTTCTTTTATGCGTAAAGGCTCATTATATAAAAGGAATATAAATCTTGCAAAACCGCAACCGGATAAGAAACTTGTTGTTACTTGGGAAACTTTCAGGGATAAACTTGTTCCCGGACAGAAGGAAGAATGGAAACTGAAGGTTGAGGATAAGGATGGTAAACCGGTAAGCGCCTCAATGCTTGCATCGGCATACGACGCATCGCTCGATGAACTTTATGCCCATTCATGGCATTTCGGATTATATTTCCGTAGAAATATTCCTTATGTGTATGTCCAGACACTGAGAGTAGCCGATAATTCTTATATCAACGTAAAGTATGATCATGTTAATGCCGGTAATGGTATTGACTGTATTTATGGCAACAAATTCACTCAGTTCATTCCTTTCTCGTGGAATTATTATGGCTCTCGTGGAATGATAATGACTAAATCGGCTTCTAATGGACTGTTGTTTGGTAAAGTAATGTCTTCTGATGTGGCGATGAATTCTGTAAACAGGAAAAGTATGGAGGAAGTGGCTGATATGAGTCCGGCAATGCCTGAAATGGAAAATGCGGTTTCGGCTGGTGAACAGGGTAGTACCGTTCCGGTATTTCGTGAAAACTTCTCTGAAACAGCATTTTATTATCCTCGTCTGCACACCGATACAGCGGGAGTCGTTACTATGTCGTTCGTGATGCCTGATGCGCTGACTGAATGGACTTTCAACGGTTTGGCGCATAACGAGGATATGGACTATGGGTTTGTGAAGGCTGCGTTCACTACATCAAAACCGTTTATGGTGCAGCCTAATATGCCGCGTTTCGTGAGGGTGGGTGATGAATCGTATATCTCGTCATCTCTTGTCAATATGTCTGATGAGAATATAAACGGCAAGGTGACTATGACAATTTCCAATCCTATTGACGGCAAGGTTGTATATACCGGAACAAAAAATTTCAATGTACTCGAGGGAGAGTCAGATGTGGTTACATTCAGCTATAAAGTTACTGAAGGTATAGATGTTCTGGTTTGTACAATAATGGCTGAGGCCGGCGAGTTTAGTGATGGCGAACGTCATTATTTGCCTGTATTGTCGGACAGGCAATTGGTTGTTGAGAACATATCAGTACAGCTGAAAGGTGACGAAAACAAAACAGTGGCTCTTGATAAGTTGTTTAATGCTGGCAGCAAGTCGGCTGCAAATAAAAAGCTTACAGTAGAGATGACTGCAAATCCACAGTGGTACGTGATTCAGGCATTGCCTGTTCTTGGCACCCCACAGGTGGAAGATGCTATGTCGTGGGCTACAGCTCTTTATGTCAATTCTTTGTCTTTGCATATCGTGAAATCCAATCCTAAAATCAGGCAAGTGTTCGATTCATGGATAGCACAGGGAAAAGATGAAAAGTATTTATGGTCGGAACTGTCAAAGAATGAACAGCTTAAAAATATCATCATCGAAGAAACCCCATGGTTGGCTGATGCTGAAGATGACGCTTCGAAAAAGCAGCGTATTGCAATGCTTTTCGATGTAAACGCAATGAACGACAGACTCTCCACGGCTGTTGCCAGCCTTGCCAAGTTACAGCTGGCTGACGGTTCGTGGCCATGGTTCAAGGGTATGACTTCAAGTACTTACATCACTCTTCGGATAATGGAGTCGTTGGCCAGACTCAAGGCTTTGGGAGTATCATTCAATTATCAGATGAACGATGTGTATAAGAAAGCCCTTGGATATCTGGCTTCCGAAGCTGCCGGGTGTCATGACAGTATGCTTGAAAACAAGAACGCTTACGTACCTCAGAATATGATTATGAGCTATCTGTATATATGTGCCATAGATGATGAGGCTGCATCTTCGGCAGATGCTAAGGTGAACGGTTATTTCATTGACTATTTTGTAGGAAAGTCTGCATCGCTCGACATAAATGAAAAATCGGTATTGGCTACCATTATGGACGCGGCAGGAAAGAAAGACGAGGCGGAAGTCCTTCTACAGTCTGTTATGGAATATATGATAAGCAATGATGAGATGGGTTCATATTTTGATACATATAAGGCCGGATATTCTTCGTTCGATTTCAGAATACCTGTTCATGTGTCTGCAATGGAAACCATCATGCGTTTGGGAGATAATAAAGAAACTTTGCTTGACGATATGCGTCTGTGGTTGCTGAAGCAGAAACAGGTACAGGTTTGGGATACTCCGGTTGCATCTGTAAATGCCATTTATGCGTTTCTGGCAGGTGGAAGTGATGTGCTTGATTCAGGTTCTGCTATTACAGCAGAGGTTGCGGATAAAACTTATACCACACCGGATGATGCGATAGGACATGTTTCTGTATCGTTGCATGATTCTGATATCAGGAAAACAGAGAATATTGTATTCTCAAGAAAAGGCACAGGTGCCGGATGGGCTTCTGTCTGTTCACAATGTCTTGAAAGTATCGACAAAGTGAAATCCTACAATGGTGAAGGTCTGAGAATAGAACGCAAGTATATATGCGATGGAAAAGAAGTTTCATCGTCTTCCGTTTTGTCTGTGGGCGATAAGGTGACGGTATGCATAACCGTAAGTGCCGACCGTGATATGGATTTTGTACGGATAAAGGACGATAAACCTTCATGTCTTGAGGTTGCGTCCCAACTCTCTTCTTATTCTTGGACAGAAGGTCTTTCGTTCTATCGCGTAAATAAAGACGCGTCTGTAGAATTTTTCATTGACCGGATGCGCAAAGGTTCCTATACTATACGTTATGACGCATACGTGGCACGTTCAGGGAAATATGTTTCAGGTCCGGTATCTGTCATATCAGTTTATGCGCCGCAATTCGGTTCGCATGGGAAAACTTCAGTTATTACGATAAAATAAGTTTACCTCCACACGCTCGTGTCAAGCTCTCGACACGGTCGTGCGGAGATATCCACACGTTCGTGTCGAGTACTCCACACGGCCGTGTGGAGATTGATTCTTTTGCCCAAAAAAGTACCTTCGGCAGTTCTATTATACCAGAGTCCTCGTACGTTTGTTTATTAAAGGAATTGACGTGGAAAGAAATAATGGAAGATAAATACCGGCTTTCGGATATTTTCTTTATTTTTGTAAAAGTATATGAGAATCTTGGTTAGGAACAAATAGCCAACAACCGGTACCTATCAACCAGTTACCTTAGCTCTTAATTTTATCTAAATCATTTTATAATGGTAGGGCGATTTTAAGTATAGAGGCGTATGATATGCTTGCCCGTAAAAGCAATATATCAAGAAGTTTGAAATCCAATGTGCGTTCCATAACCGAATATAACGGTGTGGACAGTTATATAATGGCCCATTTTATATACAGGTATGATTTTATGCGAGGTAAAAAAAGCAGATGAGGAATGCCATGCTACTTTATGTATGTGAAGTTGTTCTTCTGAAATAAAAATAAAAAACAATTTCGTCGCCATGAAAAAACTTCGTATATTTGCACCCGCTATGGTGAAGTATCTGTTTCTTTTATACATCGCATTGGGGATATACCTGATTTCGGGTGACTATTCCACCGTATATGACAGTCAGGAGTATGAAAATACTTGTGTGGCTGAATGGCAAAATGATACGGTGATAATCAATCATATATTCAGAGGTTTGTCCGAAAAAAAGGAGATTGATAACGAAAGAGTAAATTTATTGTTTCAATTTTGTATCGCAAATAACAATGTTTATAATAGCGGACGTTTCACTTTGTCTTATAAGTTGTTAAAGACTTATTCTAATGCTTTAGGCATAACCCATTTACGGAAAATATTCTTGCCGGAAGAAAAGGTGACATCTTATTTCTCTTTTTTACTCTTCACTCGTTACTCGGACAATTATTATATTTATCAAATCAAACGTATTTTGATTTAGCATAAATTATAAGGTTGGTGGGCCGTTTTTTTATTCATATATGTTTCCTGAAGATTATTGATACGGGATTATTGTTCCTGCCTGCCGCAATATGAAAATTAAATTCTTTTTTATATGCTAATATCAATTTATTTACATGGATTTTTTACTGGATTTTATCTTTAATATAGATCGACATTTGATTGAAATAGTCCAAACATACCATGCATGGACGTATATTATATTATTTTTAATTATTTTCTGTGAAACAGGTTTGGTCGTTACGCCATTCCTTCCCGGCGATTCATTACTGTTTGTTTCAGGTGCTATAGCCGCTCTTCCCGGTGTGCCGATTGAAATCAATATCTTGGTTTTTGTACTTTTTGTCGCTGCCATTTCTGGTGATTCTTGCAATTATATTATAGGCCATTTTTTTGGAAAAAAGTTGTTTGGCAGGAAAAATTCTGGCATATTCAAACAAGAACATTTGGATAAGACTCACGAGTTTTATAAAAAATATGGAGGTAAGACAATCATCATAGCACGTTTTGTGCCAATCGTTCGTACTTTTGCTCCGTTTGTGGCAGGAATGGGGAAAATGCATTATTATTTTTTCACGATATATAATGTGGCAGGTGGTGCTTTATGGGTTGCGTTATTCTGCTATGCCGGATATTTTTTCGGAGACCTGCCTTTTGTACAAAATAATTTGAAACTTCTTATAGTGGCAATCATTGTTATTTCCATATTGCCTGCCATAGTGGAAGTAGTAAGAACCAAATTGAAATTAAAGAGATAAATTATAAAAACTAATTAATCAAACAGGAATTAAAATACAGTGTATATTTATGAAAAATTCTTTTTTTAGCCGATTTGCGCCGCAGGAACCCAAGTTCTTTCCGATGTTAAAACATTTGTCGGAGATTCTTATTTATTCTTCAAACTTGTTAGTAGAAAGTTTTGAACATAATACACCGGAAAAACGTAGTGAATATTACAAACGTATCAAAGATGTCGAGCGCGAAGGCGATAAACAAACTCATCAAATTTTTGATGAGTTGGGAAAAACATTCATAACGCCTTTCGACCGTGAGGATATTCATGATTTGGCATCAACGGTAGATGACGTGATAGACGGTATAAATAGCTGTGCGAAGCGTATAACTATTTACAATCCCCATCCGATTTCTGACAGTGGTAAGGAACTGAGCAAGTTGCTTCAGCAAGAAGCGATTTATATTGGAAAGGCGATGGATGAACTTGAAACGTTCCGTAAGAAACCGGCCGCATTGCGTGAGTATTGCGAGAAATTACATGATATTGAAAATCAGGCAGATGACGTATATGAGTTGTTCGTAAAGAAATTGTTTGAGGAAGAGAAGGACTGCGTGGAATTAATCAAAATCAAAGAAATAATGCAGGAATTGGAAAAAACCACAGATACTGCCGAGCGTGTTGGGAAAATATTAAGAAATCTTATTGTTAAATATGCATAAAGGCAGGGAAAATACATGGAATTATTAGTTATCATCATAGTATTGGCTTTGATATTCGACTATATCAACGGTTTCCATGATGCGGCCAATTCAATAGCTACCATCGTTTCAACAAAAGTTCTAACTCCTTTTCAGGCTGTAATATGGGCCGCGTTTTTCAATTTTGTGGCTTTCTTCATTGCCAAATACATTATTGGTGGTTTCGGAATAGCCAATACAGTGTCTAAAACGGTTGTAGAGGATTTCATAACTTTGCCTATAATATTGTCCGGTGTCATTGCTGCCATAATATGGAATCTATTCACGTGGTGGAAAGGCATTCCTTCCTCCTCGTCCCATACTCTTATTGGTGGATTTGCAGGGGCTGCCATCATGGCGCATGGTTTTGGGGCTATTCAATTGAGCATAATCTTGAAAATTGTAGCTTTCATCTTTCTGGCTCCTTTTATCGGAATGGTGATAGCCTTTGGTTTTACTTTGTTGGTGTTGTACATATGCAGACGTGCGCATCCTAGTACGGCAGAATTATGGTTTAAGAAATTACAACTTGTTTCTTCTGCCTTGTTCAGTGTAGGTCATGGATTGAACGACTCCCAGAAAGTCATGGGTATCATTGCTGCTGCTTTAATTGCGGCTCATTCGGAAGGCCTTGGCATGGGAATAAACAGCATTAATGACTTGCCTGATTGGGTGGCTTTTGCCTGTTTTACCGCTATTTCTTTGGGTACAATGTCCGGAGGGTGGAAAATTGTAAAGACAATGGGTACACGCATTACAAAAGTGACACCTTTGGAAGGTGTTGTCGCAGAAACTGCAGGAGCCTTTACTTTATATTTGACGGAATTCTTGAAAATACCTGTAAGCACGACCCATACAATCACTGGAGCGATAATTGGCGTCGGGGCTACTAAAAGACTTTCAGCGGTACGTTGGGGAGTGACCAAAAGTTTGATGACTGCTTGGATTTTGACCATTCCTGTCAGTGCCATATTGGCTGCTGCAATATATCAAATAGTTCGTTTTATTTGATTCTTAATAAAAATATTATGCAGACTCCAATATTGATGTTTCTTCAAAGGTACATCAATATTGGAGTTTCTTTATCCGTTTGTGTCTATCCGTGAAGGTTATATTTTTGCTAATCGAAAATGATTTCCGGATTTATATTCTTCAGTATTCCGACCATTTCATTTCTGTTTTCTGGTGCAAGACATGTTTTTTTCCGTTCTTTTCTTCTACTATGGTGTCATATGGAATATTCAGGGTAAATCTTTTTTTGTCTTTCAATAAGGTGATTTTTTTTATTTCCGCGATTTTGATTGACTTTGATTTGAAATCTTTCACATTGAGTATCCCGTCTGTGATATTATATTCCGTGTTGTATATGCGTATGCATGATGTGAGTGCCATAAAAATGAAACAAGCGATAAATGCTACCAGGTTGTCTATGTTTTTTTCTGATAACAATACCAACACTAAACATAAAGCTATCGCGGTGACTGAATACATCATTGACATCCAAATGCAGCTTTTTGCCTTTTCCGACATTCGTGAATTGAAAGTTTTCATTTTATAAATGGTTTAATATGTTTTTTTAATGCAATAAAACAGTGTTTAAACAGTATTTAAACGGTATTTAACCCAAGTTTGATAGCCAAAAAAAATTTTTAGTTATTTTTTAGCTGTATAATTTCACTAATCCATTGATTATCAGCTTTAGCATTTCTCAAAATTAAAATGTAG
>NZ_JACJLQ010000002.1 GCF_016902295.1 Bacteroides caecigallinarum
GAAATCGAATATCTACAAGCTGGGGTTCCCGAACAAGCATGTGAAGAATGCCTTCATGACATTGATGAAATATATTTAGATATTATGTGACGGAAGGAAGCTGGTGAAGGTGGGTGTGAACTTCAGCTATGAGAAGAGGAATGTGGAGAGGTGGATTGTGAAGTAATAAAAGGGAACCTTTTGGTTTTACGGAAACTTTTACGTAATTTTGTATCTGGTGGAATAAAACTATTACGGTTATGAGATATTTGAATCCTAAAGCGGACCTGACATTCAAGAAAGTGTTTGGCGAACATCCTGACCTGGTACGCAGCCTGCTGAATGCACTGCTGCCGTTCGAGACTCCTGAAGAGGAGATAAGTGAAGTGGAGTATCTGCCCGCAGAGCTGGTGCCGGACACTCCGCTGAAGAAAAACAGTATAGTGGACGTGAGATGCAAGGACAGAAGAGGAAGGCAATTCATAGTGGAGATGCAGATGCTGTGGTCTCCGGCTTTCATGCAGAGAGTGCTGTTCAACGCGTCTAAGGCATACGTAAGGCAACTCAACGGCAGGGAGAAGTATGAGCTGCTGCAGCCGGTTTATTCGCTGAACCTGGTGAACGATGTGTTCGAACCGGAAATGGAGAGCTATTATCACGACTACAGGATTGTGTGCATGGAAAAGACAGACAGGGTGATAGACGGACTGAGGTTCGTGTTCGTGGAACTTCCGAAATTCAAACCGCAGACTTTCAGCCAGAAGAAGATGCACGTGCTATGGCTGAGGTATCTTACGGAGATAGACGAGAATACGCGGGAAATTCCTAAGGAACTGATGGACAATCCGGAAATAAAGAAGGCCGTGACACAAATCCAGGAATCGGCTTTCAGCGATGCGCAACTGCTGGGATATGATGATTTCTGGGATGCCGTAAGGGTGGAGAAGACCATAGTAAGTGATGCGGAAAGAAAAGGCATGGCACAGGGCATTGAAAAAGGCATAGCGCAGGGAATTGAAATAACTGAAGCGAAATGGCGTGAAGAAAAAAACGCAATAGTACGCAACCTGAAATCGCTGGGACTGACTACAGAACAGATTCAGGCCGCAACAGGACTTACTGCTGAGGAAATAGAGGGGCTGTAGGATATAACTTCCTTAACTTCATGACATTGATGAAATATATTTAAATGTCATGTGACGGAAGAAAGCTGGTTCCCCCATATCAGTCAGAGATGACGGGTGTGGGGGAATTTTTCGTTTTTTTATAGTGGATATTTGGTTTTTAGAAAGAATTTGATTTCTTTTGTACAAAGAGTATTTGTAAAAATAAAGTATGCGTTTGAGCAGAAAGGAAATAGAAACAATACTGAAAGTAGCTAATGAGATATACGGCAAAGGGGTAAAAGTATATCTCTTCGGGTCACGCACCGATGATAATAAACGCGCGCGGCGACATAGACCTTCTTTTGCGTACACCTCAAAGCAATGGAGGAATACTGAAAAGAATACGAATGGCTGCCAGACTGAAAGAACTGCTTGGAGACCAGAAAATAGACATTATCGGCGATCACGAAACATCTGTTGTAGCTCGTGAGGCTTTATCTAAAGGTATTTTACTGCAATGACAGAAAGAGAAAAAGAAATAAGAGAACGTATATGTACGTGAACTCAGAAACGAGATAGCTCATGACTATCCTATAGACGATCAGGAAGTGGTACAGGCTATAAATGAATTGATTAACAAAACTGATCTTCTGCTGGAAATATATAGAGAACTAATGAAAAGGTTTTATAGCGAGGAATAAACATAACTTATAAACTCAAGAACTGTATGGAAAATTATATCCGTTTTGACTGGGCTATGAAGCGACTGCTGCGCAACAAGGCCAATTATGCGGTGCTGGAAGGACTGCTAACCACTCTGCTGGAAGAGAAGGTGACCATACACAGACTGCTGGAAAGCGAGAGCAACCAGGAGGATGAATTTGACAAGTACAACCGTGTGGATATGCTGGCGGAGAATTCGAAAGGGGAACTGGTACTGATAGAGGTGCAGAACAACAACGAGTTCGCGTATTTCCAGCGTATGCTGTTCGGAGCGTCGAAACTGGTGACGGAGTATATCAACCGGGGTGAGGGATACGAGAATGTGCGAAAGGTGTATAGCGTTAATATTGTGTATTTCTCGCTGGGACACGGAAAGGATTTCGTGTATCATGGTAAGACGGAATTCATAGGTGTTCACGAAGGGGACGTGCTGGAGCTGAGTCCTTTCCAGAAACAGACGTTCAAGGTGGACAAGGTGAGCCAGCTATATCCGGAATATTATATCCTCAAGGTGAACGACTTCAACAGGGTGGCTACCACTCCGCTGGAGGAATGGATTTATTATCTGAACACGGGAAATGTGCCTGAACATGCTACTGCTCCGGGACTGGAAACTGTGAAGGAACAGTTGAAACTGGACCGCATGAGCCGTGAGGAACTGAAGGCGTACTACAAGCATCTGGACAATATCGTGATTCTGCGTGACAATATAAAGACGGAGCGTGCGGAAGGTCGTGCGGAAGGTCGTGCGGAAGGTCGTGCGGAAGGTCGTGCGGAAGGAATTACCACAGTAGCACGCAACCTGAAATCGCTGGGACTGACTACTGAACAGATTCAGGCCGCAACAGGACTTACTACTGAGGAGATTAACAGGTTATAGATAGTGTGACGGAAGGAAGCTGGTTCCCCCATATCAGTCAGGGTAGTGTTTTTTCGGTACAAATACTCATTTCGGCCTATCTTAAGCAATATCCGATATTGAACTGCATGGCATCGGCCCTCAAAAGATGGGCATGGACATTATAGCTGAGATAGAGTGGAGTGGAAGGTATGTAATAGCGCAAGCCTATGGTTTCGTAATAGGGTTTTGCCATGGTTTCGCCCATCTGGCCAAGACGACGGCGCAGATACCAGCCTAAACCTACATTGAGGGCTACATTGCGGTAGCGGACTTCGTGACGGAGGGAAACGCCAAGGACATGGGGGTTGTAGCTGTAGCCGGTAACTCCTTTATCGCTGTCTATTCGTGAGGCTTCGGCATAATAGCCGGCATACATATAGTCGAGGCTTATTCCTGAACTGAACTTGAGATGGTAGCGGTACATTGCGGCAAGGGACGAGGCAAAGGACGGACGCACAGGGAAGCGGGCGGGGACACCTGTGGGATTGGACTGGTGAAGGTACCAGGTTTCTATCATGGTATGGAGATTACAGCCCGCACTGATGTCAAACCAGAATCCTTTCGGGACAGTGGTCCTGTGGTATGGCCTGTAGGATGGTATTTCCAGGGCTTCAGGATAGTATTTCAACCCGACTGTTATGCCTACGGTATTGGCTCCCTTATTGGGACGGCCTAAGGCTGAATTGGAGAAATGGCGCAGACCGGCTTCGGCCATGATTTCGAAATTGGGGTGGAAACGGCAGGCGGCATATAGTCCGGTGGAAAAATAAATGGAAAACGGGGAACCGATAAACTCATTGTCGATATTCGTAGTGGCGGAATATGGACGGGTGCAATAGCCTATGCCATTGGAGATTGAATATCCGAGGCGGAAAACACCGGTGTTGAGCAGGTCGCGGTTGAACTTGCCATAAAGTCCAATGATATAGCCTATACGTGAGGTATAATCGCGATTGGGGCGTCCGAGGGATGAACCGGTATAATCGGCAAGGATTATGCCTGTCTCCAAGCCGGGATGACCGAAAGTAAGGTCGTATGGTGTAGCTGTGAGACTGTCGGCCCGATATGTGACACTGAGATTATAACTGCGGAAACCATTGGTACGGATAAGGTCCTTGCCGAATTTGTCGCCGGGAATGAGCTTGCCGTATCCGTAACCCGCTCCGTAGGAGAGATTGCCGGTAATGTTCTGTGCGATGGCTGACTGTACGGACATCAGAGCCGTAAGCGATAATAGCAGTATGATGATTTGTTTTCGCATTTTGTATTCGTTTGAAAGCAAAGTTAATATTTTTTTCTTTACAATGCTCTTTTTTAACAGCAACTTGGCTATATCGGGAATTAATGGTATTTTTGTAGAGTAGAAAAGGATTTAGACATGAACGTAATAAAAACTGAAATAGACGGTGCGGTGATTATCGAGCCGCGTATATTCAACGATGAAAGGGGGTATCTTTTCGAATCGTTTTCGGAAAGGGACTTTTTCAGAGAGGTGAGAGTGGTGGATTTCGTACAGGACAACGAAAGCAAATCGCAATATGGGGTACTGAGAGGACTGCATTTCCAGAAACCGCCTTTCTGCCAGAGCAAACTGGTGAGGGTGATTAAGGGGGCGGTACTGGATGTGGCGGTGGACATACGCAAAGGCTCACCTACCTTCGGGAAGCATGTGGCGGTGGAACTGACTGAAGACAATCACAGACAGTTTTTCGTACCAAGAGGGTTCGCACACGGTTTTTCAGTATTAACTCCGGAGGTGATATTCCAATATAAATGTGACAACTTTTATGCTCCACAATCGGAAGGGGCAATTGCATGGGATGACCCGGACTTAGGTATTGACTGGAAAATCCCTGCTGACAGAGTGATTCTGAGTGAAAAGGACAAGCATCATCCGAGACTCAAGGATGCGGAATGGCTGTTCGACTTTAATGAGAAGATGTATTGATGGTAACCTCGTCAACTAGTCAACTAGTATCTCGTCAACTTAAAAACTCAAAAACTCATAAACTAATATGAAAGGAATAGTATTAGCGGGTGGTAGCGGGACGAGACTGTATCCTATCACCAAGGGAGTGAGCAAACAGATGCTCCCGATTTTTGACAAACCGATGATTTATTATCCTATATCCGTACTGATGCTGGCGGGGATAAGGGAGATTCTGATAATATCGACTCCATACGATCTGCCGGGGTTCAGACGTCTGCTTGGTGACGGTACCGAGTTCGGCGTAAGGTTTGAATATGCGGAGCAGCCATCGCCTGACGGACTGGCACAGGCTTTCATTATAGGCGAGAAGTTTATTGGCAATGACTCTGTATGCATGGTTTTAGGAGATAACATATTCCACGGCGCAGGATTCAGCGGGATGCTGAAAGAAGCTGTACGAGCGGCAGAGGAGGAAGGCAAAGCTACCGTTTTCGGATATTGGGTGAGTGACCCGGAACGATACGGGGTGGCTGAATTTGACGAGAAGGGCAACTGCCTGAGCATAGAGGAGAAACCGGAGAAGCCGAAATCGAACTATGCTGTGGTGGGACTGTATTTCTATCCTAACAAGGTGGTGGAAGTGGCCAAGAACATCAAGCCTTCGGCACGCGGAGAACTGGAGATTACTACGGTGAACCAGAGCTTCCTGAAAGACGGAGAGTTGAGAGTACAGACTTTAGGCAGAGGATTTGCATGGCTGGATACGGGCACACATGACTCACTGAGCGAGGCTTCGACGTACATAGAGGTGCTTGAAAAACGTACCGGACTGAAAATAGCTTGTCTGGAGGGTATCGCATACCGCAAGGGCTGGATTTCGGATGAACAGATGAGAAAGAATGCGGAGCCTATGATGAAGAATCAGTACGGACAGTATCTGATGAAGATGATTGAGGAGAGAAGGTAGGGTTATCGTATCGTCGATAAGGCCTGACGGACGTAGGCAGATTCCATATCTTCGGGTTTGAGAACCTCGCCATCGTATTGAAGCAAATCGATGTCGAGCGGTACAATACCTGTGGATTTGGAACTTGCAATCCGACCGCAGGCTTTTTCTATTTCCTTAAATAGAGATTTAAGAGAGGATATATCCATGGTGGTGGTGAATATGGCCGCACGGTTATGATAGTCCGGAACAGGGAATGATACTCCTTCGGCGGTGGTTACTACGGTATCTCCCCAACGGATGTCGGGGAAAATACGGGTGAGGGTGGTGACCGCCTCTGAGATATTGTCCGAAGGGTTATCGTTGGAGCCCAAACATAGCATACAGGTACTCATAATCGAAAGGGGATTTGTAAAGGTATTGTATTCTTTTGCATTATTTTGCATACAAATTTATGAATTTCTTAGTAATTTTGCATATCAATGATTAATAATATATTTTATAGTGGACAGAACTGTTATGCCGGCTATCAACTGTATAGCCGAACTCAACATACAAAAACCTGTGAAGAAAATCATGCCTAACGGTATGATGCTTAACATTATAGATACCGGTACAGAGGATGTGGTAAAGCTTGACCTGGTAATAGGCAGCGGACAGCTGAACCAGAAGTTTCCGCTTCAGGCCATGATGACGAACAGAATGCTGAGAGAAGGTTCCTCAAGGATGACTTCGTCCGAAATTGCGGAGAAGCTGGATTTCTACGGGGCATGGCTGGATCTGTCATCGTCGGTAAACAATGGGTTCATAACATTATACTCTTTAGGAAAATTCTTTGACAAAACTGTAGAAGTGCTTGCCAATATGGTGAAGGACCCGGTATTCCCGGAAATGGAACTGAGAATAGTGGCGGAATCGAACAAACAGGTTTATCTGGTAAACGCGCAAAGGGTGGAGGTAATGGCGAGAAAAAGGCTGAACATTGAACTTTTCGGACCGGAACATCCATTGGCAAGGTATGCCGTACAGAAGGATTATGACAACCTGAGCACTGATATGCTGAAGGATTTCTATAGAGACAACTACTGCTCGGACAACTGTACGATATTTGTAGCCGGCAAGGTGACCGACAAGGTTGTGGAACGCATAGAAGAATGTTTCGGGAAATCTCCGTGGGGAGATAACAGGAATATGGCAAGACCTGTAATACCGGAGCCGAGGGGTATGGCGCGGAAAAGGGTAACCGTAGAGAAGAAGGACGGCATGCAGAGTTCGGTGAAGATAGGATGTTTCATGCCGGACAGATTGCACGAGGATTTTCATGACCTGAAGGTACTGACAACCATGATGGGCGGATACTTTGGCAGCAGACTGATGAAGAATATCAGAGAGGACAAGGGATACACCTACGGTATAGCGTCGGGCATTGTGACATATCCGGAAAACAGTGTGCTTATAATCAGCACGGAAACGGCCAACGAATACGTGGAGGACGTGATAAGGGAGGTAAGGAACGAAATTGACCTGCTGAAAAGCACGGAGGCTTCGAAAGAAGAACTCAACATGGTGAAAAACTATATGTTGGGAGATTTGTGCAGGGCATACGAAAATACTCTGTCTGTGACTGACGCATGGATATATGTGCTTACAGCCGGGGCTAAAGAGGATTTCTTCGACAAATCGGTTGAATCGATAAGAAATATCACGGAAAAAAGAATAAAGGAACTGGCCGAAAAATATCTCGACTGGAACAGAATGGTGGAGATAGTGGCAGGTAATGTATAATATACAAAATAAAAGATTTTAAGGAATGAATTTCAGAATATATGGCATTGCATTGTGCATGATGATTGCGTGCGGAACGGTGGAAGCACAACTGTCCGTGGGATACTACAAGTTTAAAAACGGAGCTGAATATACCGGACAGCTGAAAGGCAGAAAGCCGAACGGCATAGGCAGAACGGTATATCCCGACGGAGACATGTACGAAGGAGAATACGTGAAAGGCAAAAGAGAAGGCGAAGGTACGATGATGCTGAATAGAGGAGAAAGGTATATAGGTCACTGGAACAACGACATGAAGCAGGGTACAGGCACTTATTATTTCGCCAACAACAACATGTATAACGGCTCGTGGATGGACGATATGCAGGAAGGACAGGGGATAATGGACTACTACAACGGCGACAAATACGAAGGCGAATGGAGCGAAAGCAAAAGAAACGGTACGGGAAAGTATGTCTGGGCAGGAGGCGCAGTTTACAACGGGGAATGGAAGAATGACCTGAAAGACGGGAAAGGAAGCATGACCTGGGAAGACGGATCAAAATATGACGGCGAATGGAAAAACGGACTGAGACACGGCACAGGCACTTTCGTATATACAAACGGCGACAAATACATAGGCGAGTGGAAAAACGACGTCCAGGACGGGAAGGGGGTATATTACTTCCATAACGGAGAAAAATATGAAGGACAATATGCCAACAGCGAAAGAACAGGACACGGAGTATATACTTACCCTAACGGAGATATATACAGGGGTGAATTCAACAACGGCAAACAGGAAGGCAAGGGAACATTCAAATGGGCAAACGGAGCCGTATATACCGGACATTGGAAAGATAATGAAAGGAACGGAACAGGCAAATATGTGTGGGCAAACGGCGATGTGTACGAAGGTGAATGGAAAAACAACATGGCCGACGGAAAAGGAAAACTGAAAATGACAGACGGATCGGTCTATACCGGTGAATTCGTAAAAGGAAAGGAGCACGGGAAGGGAACCATCACTGAAAAGGACGGAACCATATTCGAAGGTGAATTTAAAAACGGAAAAAAAGACGGAGACTTTGTTGAAAAAAATGCCGAAGGAAAAGTTATCAGAAAAGGAACTTTTAAGAATGGAAGACTACTGGATGATAAAAAATTATAAAATATGATGAAAATAATTTCCTGAGGATGTTTTTTTTAATTATTTTTTCTTTTCTTGAAAAATTAATGTATTTTTGTGCGTAAATAAACATATTATTATCTAATATTATGTTTTATAATTAGCATAAAACAATAACTATAAGCATAAAACCATAGATTATGGATAAAGTCTTGAATATTATCAGCAATGACCCTTGGTTGGAACCATACGCAGACGCCATTAACGGAAGACACGGAATGGTTATTAACAAAGAAAAGGAATTAACAAGAAGATGCTCACTTGAAGATTTTGCATCCGGACATCTGTATTTTGGATTACACAAAATCAAAGAAGGAAAAACAGTAAAATGGGTTCTCAGGGAATGGGCCCCGAATGCTACTGCGATATATCTGGTTGGTGATTTCAACGGATGGAAGGAAACTCCTGAATACCAGTTGACTAAAATCAAAAAAACAGAAAACTGGGAAATTGAGCTTCCGGCCAAGGCCATGAAACATGGTGACCTGTTCAAACTGAAAGTGTATTGGAGCAACGGATGCGGTGAACGTATCCCTGCATGGGCCACAAGAGTAGTACAGGACGAAAATACCAAAATATTCAGCGCTCAGGTATGGGACCCGGCAAAACCTTACAAATTCAAAAAGAAAGTGTTCATACCAAATGTGGGACCTCTGCTGATATATGAATGCCATATCGGTATGGCCCAGGATGAAGAAAAGGTGGGCACATACAATGAATTCAGAGAAAAAATCCTGCCAAGAATAGCAAAGGACGGATATAACTGTATTCAGATTATGGCTATACAGGAACATCCTTACTATGGAAGTTTCGGATATCACGTATCAAGCTTCTTCGCTCCATCATCAAGATTCGGTACTCCGGACGAACTGAAACAGCTGATTGATACCGCTCACCAGATGGGTATTGCGGTTATCATGGATATAGTACACTCACACGCTGTAAAAAATGAAGTGGAAGGACTCGGTAACTTCGCAGGCGACCCTAACCAGTATTTCTACCAGGGCGGAAGAAGAGAACATCCGGCATGGGACTCTTTATGCTTTGACTACGGAAAGAACCAGGTGCTGCACTTCCTGCTTTCAAACTGCAGATACTGGCTTGAGGAGTTCAAGTTTGACGGATTCAGATTTGACGGTGTGACATCAATGCTGTATTACAGCCACGGACTGGGAGAGGCTTTCTGTAACTACGGAGACTACTATAACGGCCATCAGGATGATAACGCAATATGCTATCTGACTTTGGCGAACAAACTTATTCATACTGTAAACCCAAGAGCAATCACTATTGCAGAGGAAGTTTCAGGTATGCCCGGACTCGCAGCTCCATTCGAAGACGGAGGCTATGGATTCGACTACAGAATGGCAATGAATATTCCTGACTACTGGATTAAAATAATCAAGGAAAGAAGAGATGAGGACTGGAAACCTTCAAGCTTGTTCTGGGAAGTTACAAACAGAAGAAAGGATGAAAAGACAATTTCATATTGCGAAAGCCATGACCAAGCATTAGTGGGCGACAAAACTATAATATTCAGACTTTGCGACGCCGATATGTACTGGCACTTCAAGAAGGGTGACGAAAACGGTGTAGTACAAAGAGGTATCGCACTGCATAAAATGATAAGACTGCTGACTGCCTCAACAATTAACGGCGGTTACCTGAACTTTATGGGTAACGAATTCGGTCATCCGGAATGGATTGACTTCCCAAGAGAAGGTAACGGATGGTCGTACAAATATGCAAGAAGACAGTGGAACCTCGTGGACAATAAAGAATTATGCTATCACTACCTCGGTGACTTCGACCAAAAAATGGTGGAAACAATCAAGAGCGTGAAAAATATCCAGAAGACAGATGTAGTGGAAATATGGCATAATGACGGCGACCAGGTATTGGCCTACAGAAGAAAAGATCTTGTTTTCGTGTTTAACTTCAACCCTACAAAATCGTTTACCGACTACGGTTTCCTTGTTCCGAGAGGTGCTTACGAAGTGGTATTGAATACTGACAGCAAAGATTTCGGAGGTTTCGGATTCAATGACGATACCATAACACACTTCACCTGTGCCGATCCTTTATATGCCAAGGAAAAGAAAGAATGGCTTAAACTTTATCTGCCTGCAAGGACCGCAGTTGTCCTGAAAAGGGTGACTAAATAAATATGCACTGGTTAAACAACAATAATAACTATAGAAGAAATGACAAGACTGCCGCACGCTTTATAAATATAGTGTGCGGAGTCTTGTTTATTGTTTTTTCTACCGTATATTTAATCTATTTCCAAAATGACCTTATCGAAGCGGTACATTGCTCGATATCCAAAGG
This sequence comes from Bacteroides caecigallinarum, assembly GCF_016902295.1. Classification (GTDB taxonomy): domain Bacteria; phylum Bacteroidota; class Bacteroidia; order Bacteroidales; family Bacteroidaceae; genus Phocaeicola; species Phocaeicola caecigallinarum_A. The sequence goes on from NZ_JACJLQ010000002.1 coordinate 10,870, forward strand.
AAACAAAGATTTCAACATTATCCCAGCCACCATTATCATTATTACAATATTGCTGATAATGAGATGGGGACTAAATCTTCTGATGAAATTAAGAGGAAATCTCAGCGCTCTGGCTTATCTGCCCTCGTTTTTAGGGCTCGTAACAATGACAGCTTTCGGAAGGGACTTATACACTGACTGTAACTCATATATCTGGTGGTGGCTGATGCCACTGCTGACCGTGGCTTTCGTTATCGTTGTAGTGGCAATAAGAAAGGCCATGAGAATAAAAGACCAGACAGCCGTTGAACTGACAAATGGTCTGATATGGAACATCACGCTGATGTTAATAATGTCGATAGGTACAGTTTGTCTTGGAAATACAGACAGATACATGCACAATGAACTGAGAATGGAAAACCTTATCGCGAAAGACAATAACGCAGAGGCGCTGAAAGTGGCAGGCAAATCGCTGAAAGCTACACGGACAATGACGGCACTGAGGATGCTGGCCATGACTAAAGAAGAAGATACAGGCGAAATGCTTTTCAAATTCCCTCAATACTATAAAGAGAACGGTCTGTTCTTTGATGATGACCCTACAAAAACATTAAGATATACAAATGATTCCATATACAGCTTTCTGGGAGAGCGACCGATGCCTGGAGAAAGGAAAATGGATTACCTGAAAAGGTTGGCATACAGGGGAGATACCTGCTATTATAACGCAAGATTGTACTATATGGCCGGACTGATGCTGGAAAAGGACATTGACGGGTATGCCAAGGCACTGAAGGATTTTGACATTAAGGGAGACTCACTGAAAAGGTATTTCAAGGAGGCGGCTCTGATGTATAAGGAAAAATATCCGCAATGGAACTTTGAGATAGATGACAAGGACAGCGTCTGCCACAAAATGTTGGAAAGGTACAGATACAGGCAGAAGGACTTCTATAAATCGAAGGACGAGGAAAGGAACAGAATGAGAATGGAATTCGGAGATACTTTCCTGTGGTATTATGACTATCAGGAATAACTTTTTTGGCGTACAGGGGGATACTGTGCGCTTTTTTTATTAATTTTGCAACTCATTTTGAACATTATAAAAAACAAATTATAAATAGCTATGGCTAAAGAACTGAAAGAACTTACCAAAAGAAGTGAAAACTATTCACAATGGTATAATGACCTCGTGGTTAAGGCGGATCTGGCAGAACAGTCGCCTGTGAGAGGATGTATGGTAATAAAACCTTACGGATATGCTATCTGGGAAAAAATGCAGAGACAGCTGGACGATATGTTCAAGGCAACAGGACACGTAAACGCATATTTCCCACTGCTAATCCCTAAATCATATCTGAGCCGTGAAGCTGAACACGTGGAAGGCTTTGCAAAAGAATGTGCCGTGGTAACTCACTACAGACTGAAAAACGCCGAGGACGGATCGGGAGTAATCGTTGACCCTAACGCAAAACTGGAAGAGGAACTTATCATCAGACCGACTTCGGAAACTATTATATGGAGTACATACAAGAACTGGATTAACTCTTACAGAGACCTGCCTATCCTGTGTAACCAGTGGGCTAACGTTATGAGATGGGAAATGCGTACTCGTCTGTTCCTGCGTACTGCAGAATTCTTGTGGCAGGAAGGACATACCGCTCACGCTACAAGAGAAGAGGCTGAAGCTGAAGCTCAGAAGATGCTTCATGTATATGGCGACTTTGCAGAGAAGTTCATGGCTGTGCCTGTAATCAAGGGTGTGAAATCGGCTAACGAACGTTTTGCAGGCGCATTGGACACTTATACTATCGAAGGCCTTATGCAGGACGGTAAAGCTCTGCAGTGTGGTACTTCGCACTTCTTGGGACAGAACTTCGCCAAGGCTTTCAACGTGCAGTTTGTGGACAAGAACAACAAGCTTGACTATGTATGGGCTACTTCATGGGGCGTTTCTACACGTCTGATGGGCGCGCTTATCATGACCCACTCTGACGACAATGGTCTGGTACTTCCTCCACATCTGGCTCCTATACAGGTTGTTATCGTTCCTATCTACAAAAACGAAGAACAGTTGAACCAGATAAATGAGAAAGTTGACGGCATAGTGAACAAACTGAGAAGCATGGGTATCTCTGTGAAATATGACAACGCCGACAACAAGCGTCCGGGATTCAAATTCGCTGACTACGAGCTGAAGGGTGTGCCTGTAAGACTTGTTATGGGTGGAAGAGACTTGGAAAACAACACTATGGAGGTTATGCGTCGTGATACTCTGGAGAAAGAAACCCGTTCATGCGACGGCATAGAAGAATATGTAAAGAACCTGCTTGAGGATATCCAGAACAATATCTACCAGAAGGCTCTTAAGTACAGAAACGAGCATATCGTGAAAGTGGATACTTACGATGAATTCAAGGAACAGATTGAAAAGGGCGGATTCATCCTTGCTCACTGGGACGGTACAACTGAAACAGAAGAGCGAATCAAGGACGAAACTAAGGCCACAATCAGATGTCTGCCTTTCGAAGCCGACGAAGAAAGCCTTACTCCGGGTGTGGATATGGTTACAGGCAAACCATCGGCAAGAAGAGTATTGTTTGCAAGAGCATATTGATTGGAGAAGAAGTTAGAGAAGTTATAGAAGGTAAAGAAGATAGAGAATGTCCTCTTTAACTTCTATAACTTCTTTAAATTCCTTAACTTCTATAATACTTTATAAGCTCAACCCCTTATTCATCTTAACCCATATAAAAAAATCCTAATTTTTTTCTTATCATAACTTACACAAGCTTCTTTGTTTTTATTTTTGCAGTGAATTTATTCGCAAATATGAAAATTAAGGAAATATTAGATGCCCTTGAGATATTCGCGCCTCTGCCTCTGCAAGACGGATTCGACAATGCCGGACTGCAAGTAGGATTGACAGACGTGGAAGCTACAGGGGCTTTGTTGTGTTTGGACGTTACCGAAGAAGTGGTTGAGGAAGCTATAAACCAGGGACTTAACCTGATTATCGCACATCATCCTCTAATGTTCAGAGGGTATAAATCGATTACCGGAAAAGACTATACCGAAAGGTGCATAATGGATGCCATCAAAAACGAAATAGCCATCTATGCGATGCACACTAATCTGGATAACGCTCCGAACGGCGTGAATTACAAGATAGCAGAAAAGATAGGACTGAAGAACGTAAGAGTGCTTGAGCCTAAAGAATATCTGCAGCAGAGCGATTGTGACAAAGCGGATCAGGAAGAGCCGAAAAAGCCTGAATGGCTGACAGCAGGAGCGGGAGCTATAGGTGAACTGGATGAACCTATGACAGAAACGGAATTCCTGAAACACGTAAAGAAAACGTTTGAAGCCGGATGCGTAAAGCATACGAAGCTGACGGGAAGACTTATCTCGAAAGTCGCAATATGTGGTGGAGCCGGAGCATTCCTAATGGACAGAGCGACAAAGGTACATGCCGATGCTTTCGTCACCGGCGAAATAAAATATCATGACTATTTCTACTACGAAAACAAAATACTGGCAACAGAAATAGGACACTACGAAAGTGAACAATATACTAAAGAAATCATTCAGGACCTCCTGAACAGGAAATTCCCGTCGCTGAGAACTGAAATGACCAGAATTAATACGAACCCAATTAAATATTTATAAAACTATGGCTAAAGAAGCAAAAAAAGACCTTTCTGAAATCAGTGTTGAAGAGAAACTTAAATCTCTTTACAAATTGCAGACCATACTTTCTGAAATGGATAAAATAAAAACCCTCAGAGGGGAATTGCCACTTGAAGTTAGAGACTTGGAAGACGAAATATCGGGTTTGAACACTCGTATCGAAAAAATCAAAGCTGAGATAGAAGAACTGAAACAAAATGTCGCAACAAGAAAAATAGACATCGAAACAGCAAAAGTTTCTATCGAAAAGTACAAAGCTCAGCAGGACAACGTAAGAAACAACCGTGAATATGACGTGCTGACTAAAGAAATAGAATTCCAGTCGCTGGAAGTGGAACTTAACGAAAAAAGAATCAAGGAAGCAAACGCTTCAATCAAGGCCAAGGAAGAAGAGATAGTGAAAAGCCAGAACGCTCTTGAAGAAACAAAAAAAGACCTTGAAGACAAGAAAAACGAACTGGAAGAAATAGTAGCCGAGACTAAACAGGAAGAAGAAAAACTGAGAGAAAACGCAAAGGCTATAGAAAGCGGTATAGAACCAAGATTGCTTCAGGCTTTCAAACGTATCAGAAGCAACTCAAGAAACGGACTCGGCATCACTTACGTACAGAGAGGCGCATGTGGAGGTTGCTTCAACAAAATACCTGCCCAGAGACAGTTGGACATCAAAATGAGAAAGAAAATCATCGTTTGTGAATACTGCGGTAGAATCATGGTTGACCAGGAACTGGCAGGTGTAGCCCCAACAGACACAGAAGTTAAGGAAGCTCCAAAAACGACAAGAAGAAGAGCTGCCTCAAGCCAAGAGGATTAAACAAGTGAATTCTTAATATTCAGGACAGGACCGTAACATGAATGCTTTAAGCTACATGTACGGTCCTGTATTTTTTTCACAAGTCACTGTACAGGGGAACTGAAGGAAGGAAAATGCATCGACCTGTCTCGTAATCAACCTTGCAACAATAATGAGTCATACCATTGGTAACAATAAGGTAATCAACCTTCAAAACTATGTTATATCGGGTAATCTGATTGAAAACTTGTTGAGAAATATTTACATCCGGAGCCTTGTATTCAATAATCATCCGTGGTGAAAGTGAGGAGGAAAAGAGAACTGTGTCGCAACGCTTGGCCGTGCCGTTAAGCTTTATGCTCACTTCGTTGGCAAGAAGTCCGACCGGATATCCGAGTCCGTTAATAAGATAATGGACAAAATGCTGACGGACGCATTCCTCAGGGGTAAGCGCAACGTATTTCTTTCGTAAAACATCGAATACATATTTCTTACCGTTACGGTCGGCAATTTTAAGAGGTGCGGATGGCAGGTTTAATGATAACATTTCGTATATTTGCATTAATAGTTCTGTCCGAAACGATTTGTAACGGAAATTTATCACGGACAAAATTAATAAAACGAGACGAAACGCTAAAACAAGCACGCAATAATTTACAAGAATCATGACTTACGAAGATATAGCCAGAGACATTAAAAACGGAAAGTTCGCACCGGTATATCTGCTAATGGGTGAAGAGGACTACTACATTGACAGAATTTCAGACTATATTGTAGAGAAATCCCTTGACGAAAACGAAAGGGAATTCAACCTGACAATAATGTATGGTCTGGATACAGACATGGCTAACATAGTGAACAACGCGAAGCGATACCCTATGATGTCGGAACACCAGGTGGTGGTGGTAAAGGAAGCTCAGAACCTCAGGGCATGGGATGATCTTTCGTTTTATCTGCAGAAACCTTTGGCATCTACAATACTGGTATTCTGTTACAAGCACGGGACACTGGACAAACGGAAAAAGATAGTTGCAGAGATAGACAAGACAGGAGTTTTGTTTGAATCGAAGAAACTAAAAGAAGCCATGTTGCCAGGATTCATCACCGCATATATGAAAAGAAAGAAAGTGGAGATAGAAGACAAAGCAGCCGAAATGATGGCGGATTTCGTGGGCAATGACCTGAACAGGCTGGCAGGCGAACTCGACAAACTGGTAATCACATTACCTAAGGGCCAAAACAGAGTCACTCCGACAGAAATAGAAAGGAACATAGGCATCAGCAAGGACTACAACAATTTTGAGCTTAAAAGCGCTCTAATCACTAAAGACATACTAAAGGCCAACAAAATAGTGAAATACTTCAATGACAACCCAAAGAACAATCCTTTACAGCCTACATTAGCTCTACTGTTCAACTATTTTTCGAATCTTATGGTGGCATATTATGCACCGGAACGTACAGAAAACGGTGTAGCCGCATACTTAGGACTTAAATCGACATGGCAGGCTAAAGAGTACATCGCAGGAATGAGAGCATATACAGGAATGAAAGTAATGAACATAATAACTCAAATAAGGCTCTCTGACGCACGATCAAAAGGAATAGGTAATGTAACACTATCACAAGGAGAAATCCTCAGAGAACTCGTCTATTTCATTCTACATTGATTTATCATACATTTGTATAAAGCTCTATCATAAGATAGGGCTTTTTTTGTGTCTTTACAAATGGGCATGAGAATTTAAAATTTATGGACAAGATTACAATTGTACGCAAATTTTCAATTCTCAGCGATTTCACGAAAAAGCAATATATCAATTTACATTTATAACACAGCTTAAGGCTTACTAATGTAAAATTACAAATGTAATCACATGACATTTGTATAAAGCAGAGCAACAATATGCATATTTGTAACTGACTATACAAATGTAAAAGGGTAGGAGGAATGGTTGTAATATATCACCTGACAAGCTGTTTACCAATGTAAATGTATATATTTACATACAATATATATAAAGAATAATATACTAATTACCAGCACTTTACATATATATGTCTGGAATAAGCTTTAAAAAGAAGAACTTGTAACAGCAAAATAGAACCAATACGGACACAATATACATTTATATCATAGTATAACTCACATATAATCAATTTATTAGCTGTATTATATGAATAATTTATTTAATCAATATACACTTGTAAACGCGAACAATTGTATATCATCAACAGTTGTTATTACATTTGTAATATTTACATTTATTCTTGTTAATTTGTTTTTGTAAAATCTTATCTTTACCTTTGTAACGAAATAAAAACTATAATTCCATTTGTAAATGAAGGACAGGATTATCCAAATCATGCGTTCGGCAGGATTAAGCAATGCTGATTTCGCAGATAAAATAGGAATTTCTACATCATCATTATCACATATATTCAGTGGAAGAAACAATCCGAGCCTGGATGTGGTAAAACGTATTCACAAAGCATTTCCGTCATTAAACCTGAACTGGATTTTGTACGGAGAAGGAAATATGTACATTAACGATGCAGAAAGCGATACTCCCATAAAGAACGTGTATGACAACAGTTCAGATTTCAATCAGGATAACAATTTGCCCATGATTGAAAGTGATGAGAATCCGGAAAATACGGGCAACAGGCAGTTTTATATTGATTTTCGCAAGGAGAAGCCGTCTGAAACGCCTGTAAACATGCATAAAGAGACTGAAAAAGAACAAGTTAGATACATAGAAAAACCTGCACCGAAAATTACTGAAATAAGAATTTTCTATGATAACGGCACTTTCGAGGTATTCAAACCGGACAGCAAGTAAATTTTGCAGAGAGGCTACACCTGCTGCACCTCGGAATTAAAAGTCGAAAACCATGTTTTCACTTTGTACTTCACTCGGTTTGCACTATCTTTGCATTACAAAACGATTTTATCCGGTTTTTTATGAAAAAATACATTTTAGATTTGACTGTAACTGAGAACACGCGTCTGCACGACAACTATGTTCTCATCAAGCTGACACAGGACAAACCACTTCCTGAAATGCTTCCAGGACAGTTTGCAGAAATACGCATCGATGGTTCGAACACCACATTCCTGCGACGTCCGATTTCAATAAACTATGTTGACCACGCAAATAACGAAGTATGGTTCCTTGTACAACTCGTTGGCGACGGTACAAGGAAACTCGCTACTGTGGAAAAAGGCGACACAGTGAATGTAGTCCTTCCTCTGGGCAATGGATTCTCAATGCCTGAAAATACTGAAAAGAAACTTCTGCTGGTAGGCGGAGGTGTGGGAACTGCTCCTATGCTTTACATGGGCGAAGCTCTTAAGAAGATGGGTTGCAAACCTGTTTTCCTGTTGGGAGCACGCTCTGCCAATGACCTTCTGCAGTTGGAAGAATTCAAGGCTTTGGGTGATGTATATACTACCACAGAAGACGGTTCGGCAGGTGAAAAAGGTTATGTGACAATGCACAGCATTTTGAAGACTACAAAGTTCGACATGATATATACTTGTGGTCCGAAACCTATGATGATGGCAGTGGCAAAATATGCCAAAGAAAACGGCATAGAATGTGAGGTGTCATTGGAGAACACAATGGCATGCGGTGTAGGCGCATGTCTGTGCTGCGTGGAGAACACCCAGGAAGGTCACGTGTGTGTATGTAAAGAAGGTCCGGTATTTAATTATAAGAAACTATTATGGCAGATTTAAGCGTAAACATTGGCAAGCTGAATATGGCTAATCCGGTGATGACTGCATCGGGAACTTTCGGCTATGGTCTGGAATTCGAAGATTTCGTGGACCTGGAGAAAATAGGTGGTATTATTGTGAAAGGTACAACACTGCACCATCGCGAAGGCAATCCATACCCGCGTATGGCAGAAACTCCGATGGGTATGCTTAATGCCGTAGGATTGCAAAATAAGGGTGTACACTATTTCGTTGATAATATCTATCCGAAAATCAAGGATATCAAAACCAATATGATAGTAAACGTGTCCGGTTCGCAGATAGAAGACTATGCGGAAACAGCACGTATCATCAACGAACTGGAAAACATTCCGGCTATAGAGTTGAACATCTCATGCCCTAACGTGAAACAGGGAGGTATGGCTTTCGGAGTAACAGCAAAAGGCGCTTCAGAGGTCGTGAAAGCAGTAAGAGATGTTTACAAGAAGACTCTTATCGTGAAGCTCTCGCCTAACGTGACAGATATTACAGAGATAGCTCGTGCGGCTGAAGATGCAGGTGCGGACAGCGTGTCGCTTATCAACACTCTGCTGGGTATGGCAATCAACGCAGAAAAGCGCAAACCTGTACTATCGACAATCACAGGCGGTATGAGTGGAGCTGCTGTGAAACCTATCGCTCTTAGAATGGTATGGCAAGTGGCTAAAGCCGTGAAGATTCCTGTAATCGGACTGGGCGGTATAATGAACTGGCGTGACGCTGTGGAGTTCATGCTTGCGGGTGCTACTGCTATTCAGATAGGTACGGCTAACTTCATTGACCCTGCCATTACAGTGAAAGTGGCTGAAGGTATAAACGACTATCTGGAACGTCACGGATATTCTTCGGTTAAGGAGATTATCGGGGCACTGGAGGTATGAGAAAAGTTAAGAAGGTAGAGAAGTTAAGAAGGTAGAGAAGTTAAGAAGGTAGAGTAATACAGTAAATAAAGTAAAATCCCGTGAAGCAATCACTGAATGTTTCACGGGATTTTTGTTAATCCTTAAGCAAGTCCGGACGCAGACGTTTGGTGCGTTCCAGCGACTGTTGGAATTCCCATTCACGAATCTTGGCCTCATGACCTGAAAGCAGGATATCGGGCACTTTCCAGCCATTATATTCGGCAGGGCGGGTATATACAGGAGGAGCAAGAAGATTGTCCTGGAAAGAGTCGGACAATGCGGATTGCTCGTCGGAAATAACTCCGGGGATGATACGTACTATTGCATCGGTGATGACAGCAGCGGCAAGCTCTCCACCGGTAAGCACATAGTCGCCTATACTTATCTCCTTAGTGATGAAATGTTCGCGTATGCGATAGTCTATACCCTTGAAGTGGCCGCAAAGGATTATGAGGTTTTCCTTCAGAGAAAGAGTGTTGGCCATAGGCTGGTCGAACTTCTCACCATCGGGACTTGTAAAGATTATTTCATCATAATGACGCTGTTCCTTAAGAGCTGAGATACAACGGTCGATAGGCTCTATCTTCATCACCATGCCGGCACATCCGCCGAAAGGATAATCGTCAACACGGCGGTATTTGTCAAGAGTATAGTCGCGCAGATTGTGGATATGAATCTCCGCAATACCTTTTTTCTGCGCGCGGCTCATTATCGAGCAGTTGAAGAAGCCTTCGATCATCTCAGGCAAAACGGTTATAATGTCTATTCTCATATATAGTTTAAAATAGTAGTTAGTGAAGTTATGGAAGTTAGAGAAGTTAAAGAAGTTACTGAAGTCATTTCTTTAACTTTGTGCAAAAATACACATTATCATCCGTACATATAGCGGCAGGATGAGTTTTTTTGCTAATTTTGCATTACTAACATCGTAAATATTATGACAAATCCCGAAATTGAAAGAATATACCAGCTGCGTGAAGAACTTCACGCACATAACTATAATTACTATGTATTGAACGCGCCTGTGATAAGCGACATCGAGTTTGACCGTATGATGCGCGAACTGCAGGACCTCGAAGCCAAACATCCCGAAACATACGACGAGAACTCGCCTACAATGAGAGTGGGAAGCGACATCAACAAAGATTTCGTACAGGTGGAACACAAATATCCTATGCTTTCGTTGGGCAATACTTATTCTGAAGAGGAGGTTACGGACTTTTACGAAAGGGTAAGGAAATCGCTGAACGAGGATTTCGAAATCTGCTGCGAGATGAAATTCGACGGCACCTCCATCTCTCTTACATACGAGAACGGCAAACTGGTACGTGCCGTGACGCGTGGCGACGGGGTGAAAGGCGACGATGTGACAAACAACGTGAAGACCATCCGCACAATCCCTCTGATTCTGAAAGGCGACAACTATCCTAAGGAGTTCGAAATACGAGGCGAAATCCTAATGCCGTGGGAAGTGTTTGAAAAGCTCAACAAGGAACGTGAGGCACGTGAAGAACCTCTCTTCGCCAACCCGAGGAACGCAGCTTCTGGTACTCTTAAACAACAGAATTCATCTGTAGTGGCATCCAGAAAACTTGACGCATACCTGTACTATCTGCTGGGCGACAACCTGCCATGCGACGGACACTACGAAAACCTGCAGGAAGCCCGAAAATGGGGATTCAAAATATCGGATACAATGCGTAAGGTGAAGACCCTGCAGGAGGTGTTCGACTTTATAAACTACTGGGACACGGAAAGGAAGAACCTGCCTGTAGCAACTGACGGTATAGTGCTGAAAGTAAACTCCATCAGACAGCAGAAGAACCTGGGATATACAGCCAAATCGCCACGATGGGCAATAGCATACAAGTTCCAGGCAGAACGGGCCCTTACAAAGCTTCAGAAAGTGACATACCAGGTAGGGCGTACAGGAGCAATAACACCCGTGGCAAACCTCGACCCTGTGCAACTTTCGGGAACGATAGTGAAAAGAGCATCACTTCATAACGCAGACATCATAGAAAGTCTGGACTTGCACGAGGGAGACATGGTGTATGTGGAAAAGGGCGGCGAGATAATCCCAAAAATCACGGGAGTGGATATAGCTTCAAGGACTCCAGGCAGCGAGCCTGTAAGGTTCATCACACATTGTCCTGAATGCGGTGAACCACTCACACGATTCGATGATGAAGCCGCACATTACTGTACAAACGAAGACTCCTGTCCTCCACAGATAAAAGGCAAGATAGAGCATTTCATCAGCCGGAAGGCAATGAATATAGAAGGGTTGGGACCTGAAACAGTGGACCTGTTCTATCAGGAAGGCATGATAGGCAATGCTGCCGACCTGTATTCACTGAATGAGCAGGAAATAGCACGGCTGGAGAGATTTGGAGAAAAATCTGCCCAGAACATTATGGCTGGCCTTGAAGCATCGAGACAGGTCGGTTTCGAGAGAGTACTGTTTGCGCTCGGAATAAGATTTGTGGGCGAGACAGTGGCAAAAAAGCTGGCACGTTCGATAAAAAATATTGACGCCCTGATGACAGCCACAAAAGAAGAGCTGATGGCAATAGACGAGATAGGAGAGAAAATAGCCGAAAGCATCATGCACTTCTTCAGTAGCGGGAAAAACCGTGAACTGGTGGCAAGACTGAAAGCCGCAGGACTGAAAATGGAGATGGATGCCCAAGAAACAGCCGTATTGTCGAACATACTTGAAGGACAGTCCATTGTGATAAGCGGAGTGTTCGCAGTCCATTCAAGGGACGAGTACAAGGACATCATAGAGAAGCACGGCGGAAAGAATGTAGGAAGCATCTCAAAGAAAACAAGTTTTATACTTGCGGGTGAAAATATGGGCCCGAGCAAACTTGAAAAAGCACAAAAGTTAGGAATCAAGATAATGAATGAGAACGAATTCCTGTCACTTATTGCAACCAGTGAGGATAAGGCTGTTGAGGAAACAAACACGACAGAAGAAACACAAGCCGGGAATTCTGTAACGGAAGTTGTTGGGAAAAAGCCTAAAAATGACAATAAGAACATACAACTGGAATTATTTTAATTCAAAATTTCATCTACATAACCAAAAAAAGTAATATAAATATAGTTTTAAACGAAAATATTAGTACTTTTGTAACTCACAAACGAGGAATTCATTAAATTATGATACGAAAAAGATTGAAAGGAATGGGAGTGGCACTAATCACGCCATTCAAAGAAGACGGAAGCGTTGACTACGATTCGCTGCTGAGGTTAGTTGAATACCAGGTGCAGAACGGTATAGATTTTCTCTGTGTATTAGGAACGACAGCAGAAACACCAACATTGACAGCTGAAGAAAAAAAGAAGATAAAATCGCTTGTAATAGAGAGAGTTAACGGACGTGTTCCAATACTTCTCGGAGTTGGAAGCAACTGTACTCAGACTGTGATAGACACAATCAAGAACGATGATATGACAGGGGTAGATGCATTGCTTATTGCAGTACCTTATTATAATAAACCATCGCAGGAAGGAATTTACCAGCACTATAAGGCAATAGCACAATCTACAAAACTTCCTATAGTGCTATACAATGTTCCCGGACGTACAGGTGTAAATATGACTGCCGCTACAACTCTAAGACTTGCTCATGATTTCGACAATATCGTAGCAATCAAGGAAGCTTCAGGCGACATCTCGCAAATGGACGAGATAATAAAGAAGAAACCGGAGAACTTCGACGTAATCTCCGGTGACGACGGAATAACATTCCCTCTAATCACACTTGGAGCCGTAGGAGTGATTTCCGTGATAGGTAACGCGTTTCCTAAAGAATTCAGCCGTATGACAAGACTTGCATTGGCTGGCGACTATAACAGCGCATTGGCTATACATCACCAGTTTACAGAACTGTTCAAGCTTCTTTTCGTTGACGGAAATCCTGCAGGCGTAAAAGCGATGCTCAGCATGATGGGTATGATAGAAAACAGACTGAGGCTGCCGTTGGTCCCTACAAGAATCACAACTTACGAAGAAATGCGTAAGGTACTCGAAGGGTTGAAAGTCAAATGCTAAATCTGATAAGCTTAGATAGTAATATCCGGTCGTAGATTCTGAATTTGCGTGCCGGATATTTTTTTTCATTAAATATTGAAAAAAGGGAAGGTCTATATAAATTTCCATAATTCTAATTAAACATAATACCGATTATACAAATTCCGTACATTTGAACAGAGGAATCAAATTCATCGACTTCAATCAAATATATTCCTAATGGAAAACGCCTTGACATTTTACCCAAAACATCAAGGCGTTTGGAGTAAAATGTCAAGGCGTTTTAATAATAACCCGCGCGTATTCTTCAGTCAAACAATTCTACGAACAGAAATTTCCGGAAAATCATGCAGCAACATCAGCAATATTCCTTCTTCATTCATGTTCTTGGCTTTTACTACCATAGTGACATAATGAACAGGATTGCCGTTGGAATCTGTTTTATCTTCCATTTCGTAGGAACTGATTATAAAATTCTTAGAACTGAACAATGCGGAAATCTTTTTCAGCGAATCCTGATCATGGGTAGAAAATTCCACAATCATGCTCCTCAGGCTTATACCTTTAAAGAAATAGTTCAGGACTTCCACACCTATGAGAAAAAGCACTGTGCCCGTAATTCCCATGACGTACATGCCGGCTCCTATGGCAAGTCCGATACCCGATGTGGCCCATATACCCGCAGCAGTGGTCAGACCGCGTACTATCTGTTTCCGGAGCAATATTATCGTGCCTGCCCCTATAAAACCTATTCCGCTCACAACCTGGGAAGCAATACGGCTTGGGTCAAGCCTTACAAGATCCGTTTCAAGCACATCGGAAAAACCATATTGCGATACAATCATCATCAGCGCACTGCCCAAGGCTACCAGGAAATGAGTCCTATAGCCCGCTTCTTTTGAGCGATACTCCCTCTCCAGTCCTATAATAACTCCCATAAGGCTGGCTACTACCAGCCTTATGATAAATTCTGTGTACATTTCCATAATCAATCATGCTTACACACAAATATAAGCATTGTTTATGAAAAAAACAATAATCAACCCACTCTGCCCATTCTTGATATAAGCTCGTCACCCAATTCTCCTTTAACCTTGATATGCTCTACTACAGCATTTACGAAAGGATTTCCCTCAAAATCTCCTCTAACCTGCTCAAAATCAAGCTTTTGTTCTTCACGGCTTCCATCAGCGCCAAATCCTGTCATGGCAGAAAGCGAGAACTCCTTCTTGGCATCTTCGTAAACCATTCTGTCAAGGCCTATCACGGCTTCCTTCCACTTCTCTACGATACGGATAATGTCTTCACGGGTGATTTCACCGGCATTCAGGCCAAAGAATTCAAGCATCTTGCCGTATGCCCATGTCCACTCGTAAGTATAATAATTGTTGTGCATTTCTGTCAGGCGGGAGTCTATCTTTTCTACAGAATCCAGCACTCCGCTCTCAATATCTGCCATCAGACGGTCTATCTCGCTACGCGGAGCTATCAGTCCCGATACGTCAACCCACTCTCCTGTACCTATCGCTGTGTCAGGCTTCAGTCTTTCGCGGATTTCCTCATCAGTCTTGAACTCCGTAATCTCCAGTCGTTTAATCACCGAGTTTCCGAGGAACTTTGTGATACCTGTCTCATAGAACTTTATACCCTTGTTGAGTGATGAATTCTTGATTTTTGCACTCTGATATGAATATGTCTCCGATGTCTCGCCCGATACCCTTGCAAGGTCTTTCAATATCTGACGTCCCTTGAACATCTTCTGTATGGTATATGGACTGAGGAGGTTGTAGTTCACCTTATCCATTCGGCAAGGGTCCTTTCTGTTGTCACGCTTAGGCCATTTCTGGGCATCGCGGATGGTTCCCACACTGCGGAGGTTTACGCCGGGCATTAGGTATGTGGTATTCTTCTCCTCGATGAGGTATGAGAAAGGCAGGTTTGTGGTGTCAGGATGAGCCACATGGCGTCCCATAACGAGCGAGAATGCTCCGATACGTGCCGGCCAAAGGATATAAGAATCTGAGGCAGTCTTTGCTCCTCTCTCCATGATTCCCTGATGGATAGGTCCCAGCTTGTACATGTGGTTACTCTGGTTTGAACCTGAACCGGCATTCATGAACGAGAACATTCCGGCAATGAGAAGCGTTGACTTATGATGAGTGACGGTGAAAGGACCCGCAAAGATGGCGCATGCCTCGCCGTTTTCCTCCTGACAGTTGCAGAAGAAAAGAGAGTCGGATGCCGAATAGTTATGCCCCATGTGGCACGACTGACCAACGAAACATCTTGTGAGCATAGTACCGTCTTCGATATGCGAACCGCTGGAGATGATGAAATCATCGCAGATTACTCCGTAACCTATATGGATGGGAGCGCTTTCGTTACTGTTCAGGCTACCGTTCTTAAGTCGTCCCGCACTCTCTATCTTACAGAAACTTCCGATACGTACGTTCTTGATATATCCTGTATCTACAATCATTGCATCGCGGCCTACATATCCGTATTCCGATGCTATCTCGCCGGCATACTTCATAACGAGAGCTTTCATCTTGGCAGCCAGGTCCGGACGATGTCTGTACATGGCAGCGATATAAGCCTCATGAGCCGATAATTTGTCATGAATTATTACCTCACGTCCACCGGTTTCACTAAGCACAGACACTTCGGTACCGTTCCCGAAAGTGGAACGTCCTTCAACAACCATACAATCGACATTCTCTATGAAAACCCTATCGGATATTACATAATTAGCTATATAGTTCTTTACATTTTCTATACAGCAACCGTTGCCTATAGTAACGTTATGCAGTGTGGCATTCCTTATCCCTGAAGATTTCTTTACTCCCCCGGCAAGTGTAAACTCACCGCTCAACTCCCCTATCCTAATCTTGCCGGACATTCTTACATGCCATATCTTTGAAGCGTCAAAGTTCTCTACCACAGTTACGTCCGACCAGTTCTCGGCGCAACATCCCTGTGCTACGAGTGTATCAATCTCAGCCTCCGTGAGATTTCTAAAAGTATGTTCCATAAAATTCATTTCTTGTATTCATTCTTAAGGCAAAGATAACGACATATTTCATTGCATACAAGAGAGTAACAGAACATTTTGACATTATTCTTCCCAAATCCATCCGTAATTGAGCGAGTTTTTTTTATTTTTGCAGAATATTACAACTGTTGAATACCCCGTAATATTTTGGATTTTAAAGCATATTTCAGCTTCCTTCCGCAAGAATGAACAACAAATGAATTATTAATAGGAAGATCATAATAACTATACTATATGAAACAATATGAAGCGGTTATAGAAACATTGGAAACACTTGGCGGAGTTGCTACATTGGGAGAACTAAATAAAGAAGTTTTTAAAATAAAAGATTGTGAATGGAAGACAAAGACTCCTTTTGCAAGTATCCGTCGTATAGTTCAACAAACGAAAGGGATTTATAAAATAAAACCAGGATTATATGGACTTGAAAAATACAAAAAGCAACTTGAAGATAGTGGAATAATTGTAGATACGGATAAAAACAAAAACTCTGCCGAAGTCTGCAATTTCAATCATACTTACTATCAAGGTATCCTGCTTATAATAGGAAAGTTTCATAATATGCAGACTTTTATACCCAACCAAGATAAGAATAAAAAATTCTATAACGGACAAAAGCTACAAGAACTTTCCACACTCAATGAGCTACCAACTATTCATATCCTCAATTGATAAAACGCAGTTCTACTATTGACACAATTTGGTTTAATGCTCGAAACATGCCAGATTCTTTTTTTGAGATAGAGCATTCAACTGACATCCAAAATTCTTTGTTAAAATTCTATGACTTACAAGACTTCCATGCAAGGATGGTTATTGTAGCCGACATAAAGCGTAAACAAGAATTTGAATATAAAATGGGATTTCATGCATTTAAAGAATTAAACGCCCAGAGACGAGTTTCATTTTTAAGTTATGAAGCACTTGTCAAACAATATGAAATTGAATTGGAAAAACAATCATTAGATTTTATTCTATAAAAGTGTTACGGCATTGAAGAGCACTCCTGCCCTCTGCCGTAACACACGCCTATTATACATCCCTGATTATTCGCCGGAGATAAGTTTAGCCCCTCAAAATCTATGGAAGTAACCAAAATCTTGTTGTCCTTAATCTTTACAGATGCCTGATATACCTCCTTGACTTTTCTTGTAAACTCACAATACACTGTATCACTGTCTATTCCGGTCAGGCGGATATGTGTTATTTTTGTGAATTTCTTGATTCGCTTGCCAAGTTTCAGTTTCCAGTATTCCTGGTCTTCAACTCCGTCTGTGCATAAATACTTGTATGCATAATCATTGTATGCCATTGAAGTGGACGATTTATTGACCGGATAGTTAAAACATTGCAAGATGGAGTCAAGATTCTTTATGTTGCCTATAATGGATTCGTTATAGTCTATCGTGATTTCTTACCCAATACACTTTCTACACTGATTTTCAGCTGTTCCAAACATTCTTTTTCATCCATAGTATTTACTTTTGGTGCAAATGTAATATTTTATTGATAATCTCACACTAATTCATTAATGAATTGTCGAATCATAATCTCTGATTTTTTTCTAATTTTTTCTATTCCATAACGCCCTGTTTATCTGTATTTCTAACCTCCGGGTTACTTAGTATCCCTAATGTAACTTCTTGTTTTATAAGATGTTATAAGCTACATTTGCAAAGAGAAAGAGAAAAAGAGTACTCTAAACGATAATGTATCACAAAGTAAAAACAAGGAAAAATGAAACAGATTGAAAAACTAATCTCAGCAGAAAATTTCTGCGCCGTAAATTTAGGTAAATTAAGCCAGTTGAATGAATATGTTCTCGAAATGGGTCCGGAAATCAAAATACCGGGAAAGGTTTTCTGCGGAACAGCATTAGGATGTACAGGTAGCGAATTTTCTTTCCAGATGTTCCAGCCTGGAACTGAAACAGGATTCAAGCACACTCATAAGAGTCATGAGGAACTGTACTTCTTCCTGAGTGGAAATGGAGAATTTCAGGTTGACGACAAAATATTCCCTATAACAGAAGGCACAGTTGTCCGTGTTTCTCCGGATGGAAAACGCTCGGTACGCAATAACGGCGATACGCCACTGGTAATGCTATGCATACAGTACAAGGCAAATACATTCAATAGTGAAGATGCGAATGACGGAGTAATCCTGCAGGAACAGGTGAAATGGTAATATAAAGAATAATCCGGGAAGTTTATGAAACCTTTGAAAGGGAACTTGCCGGATTATAATATTTTTCATAAAAACTTAGTTACATTTGCAGTGTACTAAAATTCACACCATGACAAAGACAAATATTAAGGAAGAGCTGTTTTCTGACTGCCCAATACGCAACATTCTGGCAAGAATAAGCGACAAATGGTCGATGCTGATTCTCTTCATGCTGTATCAGAACGGCACTATGCGGTTTAACTCATTAAGACACAATATCCCTGATATTTCGCAGAAAATGCTGTCATCTACATTGCGTACATTGGAAGAAGACGGATACATTCTAAGGAAATCGTATGCTGAAGTTCCTCCACGTGTGGAATATTCACTATCGGAAAGAGGAAAATCTGTCATTCCGCACATAGAGGGACTTATTGAATGGGCAAAAAATAACCTTGAAGATATTCTTAATGACAGAAAGAAGAATTCTGCCAGATAAATATCAATCAATATCAGCACTTTCCCCCGCAAGAGCATTTCTGCTCCTCTGTATAGTTTTTGTTCGCCATTAATAGTATGTTTGAATATTGTTCGCAAAATAATAATATTCAGGCTTACAAACAAAATTGCAAATTTTTCATTACAACACATTAATATATGCTCCAGAAACTATTATTTACCCACGCTTTTTTCTCCTTATGACGAAGCCTGTATATATGCACCACATAGCTGCCATTCCGGCAAAAAAGATATAGACAAGAGTGCCCTGACCAAGGACGGTGTATATACGCCCTGTATGTATCTCCTGCGCAAAGTTCCATAACGACATAGGCAGAGAAGAAAGATTTTCGGGCATATGTAGAGCTGTCGTTCCCTTATAATACTCCACTACGAAAGTTTTTTCTCTAATATTATCGCAATAGCCCGATACGGCATATTTCCCGAATGGAGGACCTGCAACATTTTTCGCTGTCTCACCTGTAAAATAATCTGTAGAAACCTGCCTGCTTCTGTCCCAAACATACATTCCGCTGAAAGAACCGGACAGCCAATTGCCAAAGGAATCTTTCTGCCATACATTAAGCCCCATGACACTTACCGGAGGAACATTCTCTAATTTCACAGGAACGGATTCCAATGTAGCCAAATAGAAAATACCTTCGGAGGAAGAAAGGAGCCAGTCTCCAAATTCTGTATCATAACGAAGCATACGCAGTTTGTCGTTCCAGGCATTGTCGCTATTGGCAGTTGTAAAAGGTATAGCCGGAGTACGGAAAGAAACGAGTGCTATAAGTACAGGCGGACGGAGACACCACCCTGTGAAAGCCACGAATATAAGTATAATGAAAGTATATCTACCAAGTTTGTCATGCCAGTTGATTGATGACTTCATTAGCTGAGTACTTCCTTTTGCTGTTTTACCGCTCATACGGATTCTCTTGATATATTTAGGGAGAAGCCAGTAAGCAAGCCCTGTAAAACACAACACTATGAGTATCACTGCCACAGTATCCATAACCAGTTTCCCAAGAGTACCGAACATCTCTCCGCTATGCATAAGCCATACTGTACGGAAGAGCGAAACCTTACCGTCATAACCTTCAGGAGCTTTTAATTCCAATCGGCTGAATTCATTATAGGGAGTGACGGAAGTGTAGAGATACGAACGGCCCACTACCACCATAGTATCCCCTTTCATTACCAAATCCGATATGCGTTCGTGGGCTGATAGTATAAGAGAGGTACTATCCCATCCTTCTCCATCATTTCTGTAAAGTCCAAATTGTCCCGCTGCAAAAAGAGAGCCGTCCGGAGTATGAGCCATAGCCTTGATGTTGCGGAAATCAGCACCTATGGGAAGTCCGGCATTAAAATCATACACATGCAGTCCGATTGAATCAGTCTTCCAGATTCCGCTGTTTCCATATATAAACACTTTATCCCTATATTTTATAGAACCTCGCAGAAGCCCCATATTCCATTTATTATATCTATAATCTGCCGGAAGAAAACTTCTGTCAATATTTATATCCGCCACCAGTTCACGATGATTTAGCACTATTCCGCTCAGGCAAAACATAAGCATGAAGAATGCGAATATTATGCCGAACCATTTATGATGTTTTTTCCATGTGATGCGTTTCATTATACAATATCAATATTGAAATCCGGTGCAAAAATAAATATAATCACTATTCCATACAACAGGGGCATAAACAGAACGCCCGACAAACGTCAATACTACGTTCATCGGGCGTTGCTTATTCAGATTATTAAAAGACTGATTACATCTTAGTCTTTTCAAACTTGTTCTTTTCTGCCATCAGGATTTTTTCAAGTTCCTGTGTCTTTTCAGGATTTTCCTTAGCTACATTTTTCTTTTCAGAAGGATCGTCAACTACATTATAAAGTTGTACTTCCTTGCTGTTGCCAAGTTCTGTCTTGGTCCAGAATTCCAATGCAGGCTTGTCGCTAGTCTCAATATACTTCCAACCGTCTTTAACGATAGAAAGCGTGTTGTTCAGGTTCTGCTGGATTACATAGTCACATCCCTTAGTATCTGTTCCGATAAGAGTATTCAGATAGTTACGGCTGTCAGGAGCCTGTCCTTGAGGAATTTCATATCCCAACAAACCTGCGAATGATGCAAAGAAATCGACAGTAGAATAAAGTCCTTCCTGTACGGCTGGTTTAATCTTCTCCGGCCATCTTACAAGCAATGGAGTACGTGTACCGGCCTCGTATGCACTATATTTACCACCACGATAATTCAACATAGGAGTATGTCCGTTCAGCAATTCGCGAGCCTGATCCTGATAACCGTCGTCTATCACGGCACCATTGTCACTCAGGAATACGAAGATAGTATTATCAGCGATATTCAGACTGTCAAGAGTATTCATAATCTCGCCCACTGTCCAGTCTAACTGAAGGATAACATCTCCGCGAGTGCCCAAACCACTCTTTCCTGCAAATCTCGGATGCGGTACACGAGGTACGTGTACATCCTGAGTTCCCATATAAAGGAAGAATGTAGTGTCCTTGTTGCTTACTATGAAGTCCTTAGCTTTCTGTGTAATGATATCAGCAATCTTTTCATCATCCCACAGTGCAGACTTACCGCCTGTCATCCATCCTATACGAGGAATACCGTTTATGATAGTATTATTGTGTCCCTGACTTGGTTTAAGCTTGACAAGTTCAGGATTTTCCTTACCTGTAGGCCAGTCTCCTACCTTATGGTCATAGCTGACAGTTATAGGGTCATTAGGGTCAAGTCCGTCCACGCGTCCGTTTTCTACAAACACGCATGGCACACGGTCAACCGTAGCCGGAATAATGTATTCATAGTCGAAACCTATATCCTGAGTATTAGGCTTGATAAGTCCGTTGAAATCTGTTCCTCCCTTAGGGCCAAGTCCGAGATGCCATTTACCTACTGCTGCAGTGGCATAACCTTCGGCCTTGAACATGTCGGCCATAGTTGTACATTCAGTATTGATTATCAGCTCAGAATTACCCGGTGCGATACCTGTATTTTCCTGACGCCAAGGATACATACCGGTAAGTATTCCAAAGCGTGTTGGAGTACTTGTAGAAGATGTAGTATAAGCATTTGCAAACTGAAGTCCCTGACTTGCCAATCTGTCAATGTTTGGAGTCTGGATTTTTGTTGCACCATAGCAGCTAAGATCGCCTATTCCAAGGTCGTCTGCTATAAGGAATACTACGTTAGGATTTTTCTGTTTGGTTTCAGATTGATTCTTTGAACCGCCACCGGAACATGCGCTAAGCAACGCTGCAGCTGAAATCAATCCCAAGTGAAAAGTGGTTTTTTCCATAAGGTAAGATTTAGTTTAAATGATATATGTGTACAAAGATACGAAATATTATTAAAAATGCATTAATTACGCCAAAGAAAATAATATATTTTATTTATACTGACATAATAAATAAGAATATTTCCATTAGTTCTAATCAGAATTCAAATCTTACTTCATATAAAAAGGTAAATGTTATCTCTTCTTTAGGATTCCATTTACCTTTAATATACAATCAAAATTTATGGGCAAGTTCTGTAGCCAAACGACATCCATCAGTATTCTCAATCTCACCTTCATTTAAGACATCCGATATCAGAACTTCACCTGCAAGATTCCATTTCAACAAGGAAGCAGTCTTCTCCATTGGTATTCTTACACCATCCATTACAGACATATCATTTTCCTCGCAACAAGTAATCAGGCCCCACTTCTTTCCGGATACATTCTTCTCCCCAACTACAAGCGAGAATAAGCAATCAATTACTCCTTTTATTTGTGCCGGAATAGAATACCAATAGACAGGCATGGCAAACAGAACTCCATCCGAATCAAGAATAGAAGATGCTATAGCATCAAAATCTTTATTGAATGTGCATGCTCTCCCGGTCTTATAACAAGTCATGCACGCATGACAACCACTTATATTCATTGAAACAGCATCATAAAGATTAATAGTATGACCGCACTTTTCAGCTTCTTTTATAAACGCACGTGTCATGGCAAGGCTATTTCCATTCTTCCTCGGACTACCTGTAATAACAGTAATTTTCATATTTACTTCTCCTTATTTTTTATTGTATTTGAATTCTGATTATAGGCTTTTGCCACACATTTCCATTCACCGCCAATCTTCATAAGTAGAAGATAATCAGTAAAATCTATACGTCCACCCCAGTTTTCCTCCAAAACACGAACTACAGCAAGTGTCTCTTCCACATCGATTACGTCTATACGCGCCTTGAAACCGCTGTCCGGACCAACATTGTCTACATTCCTGTAGAATTGTTCTATACTGCCATGTTCCAACTGACCGTCTAAATATCCGAACAGGACAGCTTCATCTATAAAAAGATGTTTAGCATACGAACTGTTGCCTTCTGCAACACTCCTCACAAAATTCATGGCCGCAAGTTCTACAGCCTTGTATTCCTCTATATTCGCTCTCATAATTATAGGTTTATGTGTCAGTAATCATAATGGCACAAAGTTAGAGGGTAGTTGTTATTTCCACAAGTACCGAAAAATTTTTCGGTATATGAAAATTTTTTCATCATATCATAGTTTTGTAATTTTACGCTTGTTTTTGAGTGATAATAAATTTCAGTTCCATAGACTTATGTACGAAAGAAAAATACCGGTAGACTTGGATTGTCCTTTAAGGCTGACAATCAGCCTTATAGGTTCAAAGTGGAAATCATGCATCCTAGATGAATTGCGAAACAAATCATTACGTCCGAGCGAACTTCATAAAATATTTCCTGAAGCCACTCCACGTGTACTTGATTTACAGTTAAAAGAACTGGTGGAAGACGGATTGGTCACGAAAACCATATACCCTGAATTACCTCCACGTTCGGAATATACCATCTCATCATTAGGCCTGACATTGATACCAATTATTGATGCCATGATTGAATGGGGTAATAAGAATGAAAATTTATTTATCAGAAAATATGGGAAAGCTATTTCAAATGATATAACAGAGAATTAGCCTGACAGAAGTTTATTCTACAGGCTCGACAAGTGCAAAATTCCTTTTCATTTTCTCTAAATACAACCTATATTTATATAAATACAAGTTATATTTTTATATAAACAATCTATATATATAAAAACACAATCTGTATATAGAGAAAATGTAAGGTCATTCATGATTTTATTCAGGCTTAAAGTACAAATTTCTTCATGGCATTATACACACCGTCTTCATCTACAGATGACGTAACATAATCGGCCACTTCTTTGAGAGCCTGATTAGCATTTCCCATAGCAACGCCCAATCCTGCCTTTTCTATTATCGACAAGTCATTACCTCCATCTCCGAAGGCCATTGTTTCATCTATACTGATACCTTCGTGCGATATAATATCCAGAAGACCGTTACCCTTATTGGCATTTGTGGCAGTAATATCAGCGAAGTCCGGATACCAACGTGATGAAACACATCCGGAGAGGTACGGCATAATCTGCTTTTCCTTGGCTACAGAAATGACAGGCGTAAGCTGCAATATTCTTTGTTGCAGAATCTGTTCCACATTATTGTCTTCCCTCATATTGTGTACATTCAGCATCTGGCGGAATATCCGGTCTGTCCTCTCGTCGCTATTGTACATGGTAAGGTCCTTCTCGCCTACCACCATACACGGGAATTTCATATCGTCTGAAAACCTCAACACCGTCAATACATCTTCTTTCGGGATAGGTGTACATGATATTATCTTGCCGTCTGAAAAGCACAATGCTCCATTGGCTGTGATATATCCGTCTATCAGATGCTTTATTTCGTCAAGGTTGTTTATAAGAGATAAAGGACGTCCGGTGGAGATATAAATTCTGACACCTTTTGCCTTGGCCATTGAAATAGCATCTATGGCAGACTGTGGAATACGATGGGTGTTAAAACTCACCAGTGTTCCGTCAATATCGAAGAATATAGCTTTTATCATATGTTATATCAAAATTAATTACGCAATGCACGCATGGCATTGAATACGGCAAGAACCGTAACACCAACATCAGCGAATACAGCCATCCACATTGTGCTGAGACCTACAGAGGCTAGTACAAGGACTGCTATCTTCACTCCTATCGCAAACCAGACATTCTCGCGGGCTATCCTTATCGTACGCCTTGAGATACTTATCGCCTCGGCTATTTTTGAAGGTTTGTCGTCCATCAGAACAACATCGGACGCCTCTATGGCAGCATCGCTTCCCAGTCCGCCCATAGCTATACCCACATCGGCACGTTTAAGCACAGGAGCGTCGTTTATTCCGTCGCCCACGAAGGCCAGAGTCTTTCCTTTATCTACAGACGAGAGAAGAGCCTCCACATGCTCCACCTTGTCTGCCGGAAGGAGTTCCGCATGGCAGATATCTATTCCAAGCTTGCCAGCCACATCCATAGCCACTTCTTTACGGTCACCGGTAAGCATCACAGTTTTACTTATTCCCAGCCTTTTCAGTGAAGCTATTGCCTCAGGGCTATCTTCCTTTATACGGTCGTTTATTACGATATGGCCGGCATATTCTCCATCTACAGCCACATGTATTATAGTACCTATCCTATGACAATCATGCCATTTCACACCGATACTGTCCATCATCTTCTGATTGCCCACACACACCGTACGTCCTGCCACATTTGCCTTTATTCCATGTCCGGCTATTTCTTCCACGTCAGTTACCGGGCAACCGTCGTGCGCCTCGTTTGGAAAAGCCGAACGAAGGGCTTCACCTATGGGATGTGTAGAGAAATGTTCCACATGTGCGGCAAGATGCAGCAACTCCTGTTCGTTGAACCTGTCCGAATGGACAGCCTCAACGGCAAATTCTCCTCGTGTGAGTGTTCCGGTCTTGTCGAATACAACAGTACCAATCTTTGAAAGTGTGTCCATATAATTGCTTCCTTTTATAAGGATACCACGGCGTGAAGCTCCGCCAAGTCCACCGAAAAATGTAAGAGGGACACTGATTACCAACGCACAGGGACAGGACACAACCAGAAATATCAGGGCACGATGGAGCCATAATGGGAACGATTCCATAAAGGCCGACGGTGAAAACAGCGGCGGAATAACGGCAAGAAACAGTGCGGCTATAACCACTATAGGAGTATATACACGTGCAAAACGTGTTATAAACGATTCGCTGCGCGACTTGCTGGCATCGGCATTTTCCATGAGACTGATGATTTTCGACACAGTGCTTTCTCCGAAACTCTTTGTGGTCTTAACACGGATAACTCCCGTAAGGTTTATGCAACCGGACATAACCTCATCGTTAACCGACAATTCGCGCGGCATACTCTCGCCTGTCAACGCTATGGTGTTAAGTGACGATGTACCCTCTACAACTATTCCGTCCAAAGGAACTTTCTCTCCTGGTCTGATAACAATTGTTTCGCCTACATTGACCTTCTGAGGAGAAACTGTAACGATTTTTCCATTTCTCTCCACATTTGCCACATCCGGACGTATGTCCATAAGATGCGAAATGCTGTCGCGGCTCTTTCCTTCGGCATAACTCTCAAACAACTCGCCTACCTGAAAGAAAAGCATAACGAATACAGCCTCCGGATACTCAGTCTCAGCACCGGGGAGGAAACCTATACATAAGGCTCCTATGGTAGCGACAGCCATAAGAAAATGTTCATTAAACACATCTCCTCCGGCTATACCTTCGCATGCCTCTTTTAATGTCCCGTATCCGACAATAAGATAAGGCACAAGATAAACAAACAGTAACTGCAAGGTTGACAAGTTACCGTATTTCTCAATTATTGCCGCCACTATGAGCAACAACGAGGTGATTACAATAAGGGTAATCTTTCCTCTCAGACCACTATGCGCATGATTGTGCTTATGGTCGTGTACATGTTCATTATTCTCTGTCATAATTCAAATCTTTCTGTTTCGTGACGCAAATATAAAATGGATTTTATACAACCTGGTTGCATAAAAACTTTGCGGGAGTATATGCAACCGGGTTGCATAAAAACGGACAGGCGTACAAATGTACTTATTTTTTTATATCTTTGCCGCGATGAAAACAAACAATCAGAAAAGACGATGGAAACTAATGATTTAGCTGACAGCCTGGAGCTTAAGGGAGTAAAACCGACAGCAAACAGAATACTTGTTCTGAAAGCACTCAAAGTACAGACCCGTCCCTTGAGTCTGACAGACCTTGAGGATATTCTTGCCACGATGGACAAGTCGAGCATATTCCGTGTGTTGACACTGTTCCTTGAGCACGACATAGTGCATTCATTCGAGGACGGGCGCGGGATTCTGAACTATGAGCTGTGCACAAGCAAAACCGTGTGTAACCAATCCGACGCACATATACATTTCTATTGTGAGTCGTGCAGAAAATCATTCTGCATGGATGACATTCCATTTCCTGCGTTTGAGCTGAAACAAGGATTTACCATGCATTCTGTATCGTTTGTAATAAAGGGCGAATGTCCCGAGTGCAGCAGAAAACATAAGGATAATCAGCATGGATAAAATAGGAAGTCTGGAGATAGGCCATTCTCACGTGAAGGATAAAGATTTCAATATTAAACGTGAGATAGTGGACGACGAGAATGTTGAGGTTACATTCTCTCACCGTCATTTCTTTTATGCCGTTTACTGGATACACGATGGAAACGGAACTCATACCATAGACTTTGAAGAGTATCAGATAATACCAGACAGAATTTTCTTCATAAAGCCGGAGCAAGTACATTTTCTATGTACCGAAGGGAAAATGAGATATTCCGCATTGCAGTTTACAGAAGATTTCATGATACCCTACTCTACTGATTTACAAAAGCTGATTCCTGTCTGCAAGGACCTGAACGAAGATGAAAAAGTCCGTATCCGCGCTCTATTCAATCAGATATACCAAGAGTCCGTCTCGAATCTCGTAAACTCAACAGCTATAATCCAGTCGGAAATACATACATTGCTTTTGGAACTTGAAAGAATAGGCATTAACAATTCGGCCACATCAATCATACCGGATATTCTGAACAGATACAAATCTCTAATAGACAGTTCATTCGCAAAAGAGCACCAGGTACAATATTATGCCGGACAATTGGGATGCAGTCCTAATTATCTTAACGTCCTAAGCAAAAAGCATCTCAACAAATCCGCATTGGAGATGATAAACGAACGCTTGATATTGGAGATAAAAAGGCTGTTGCTCCGTACGGATAATGACATTTCAGAAATTGCATATAAGTTAGGTTTTAATGAATTGTCCTATTTCTCACGCTTCTTCAAACGCCATACAGGCACTACGCCAAATGAATTCAGAATCATGATGAATAAAATGTACCAAAAATGAGATGTTTTGTGTAATCTCATCACAATGTATGTTCCATATCTTTGCACCAAAATAAAAACAACAATGATATGGGACATAAACATGAATCATTATCACCGGAAAAATCTCAAGGTGAAAAACGGACTGCGTTTGTAGTGATATTCTCGGCTACGACAATGGTACTTGAAATAATATTCGGACTGTTATCAAACTCAATGGCGCTGCTTGCCGACGGCATTCACATGGGCTCGCACGTACTGGCTATAGGTCTTAGTTGGGGTGCATACGCATTAGTACGCAGATTGCAGAAAAAGCAGGTAAACAATGTTGACAACGACAAGGTACTGTCGCTTTCGGCCTATACAAGCGGAATCCTTTTATTACTGTTCGCTGTTTTCATCATCATAGAGGCGGCAGAACGTTTCTTCACTCCTGCCATTGAGATTAGATATACGGAAGCCATGATTGTGGCAGCCATAGGAATGGTGGTAAATATAATATGCGCATTCGTATTGCATGATAATAAGGGGCATCAGCACGAAGACTATAACCGTCATTCGGCATACCTGCATGTAGTGGCTGACGCGTTGACAAGCCTTGGAGCCATCTTCGGACTGATATGTGCTATGATATGGGATATTACGTGGATTGACACACTTGTGGCAGTTGTATGTTCCGCAGTAATAATTCGATGGTCGAAGAACCTGCTTTTTGATACAGGAAAAATACTTACATCCAAAGCCGACAGATAATAATGAAACTCTCAGAATTAAAGAAAGGGGAAAAAGGGATTATAAAAAGAATCAATGGGCAAGGACTGTTAAGAAAACGTTTGTCGGAAATGGGATTCATAAAAGGCAAAACAATTGAAGCTGTCAGATATGCACCTTTAGGAAGTCCTGTGGTATATAGAATCCTAAATTCAGAAATTGCCATTACACCGGAAATTGCTTCACTGATAGAAATAACCAAAAAAGAACTACCTTTGCAGTAAAAACCAATTGTTATGAGGCATAAAGAATCGTATGGCATTTATCCGGCAGAAACGGCTGAGCACATTTCTCTGCTGAAATACTCCAAAAGTTCATGCGGAGTGGATTTTCTTCTTAATACGGCGGAAAGTTCAGAAAAGCCGGGATGGTTCAATCTTGAAAAACGGTATAAAACTGATTTCTTTGAGTTTTATTTCTTTCGTAAAGCAGAAGGCTATATGCTTTTGTCGGGCAGAAAGATAGAGTTGCACCCTAATATGGTACTTGTAGTATCCCCTTTCCAGATTCAGGAATGGCATGTCAGCCTGGACAAGTTGGACTATACATTCTTAATATTTCAGGAGGAGTTCATCAACAATTTCCTGTCCGACAAATACTTCATGTACAGACTACTGTATTGCTACCAGCATGACTATCCAACTTTTTTCGATATGCCGAAGGAAGATATGGCTACATACCTGACTATCCTGCAACAGATGAAAAGAGAGCTGCATAATCCTATTGCCGACAGCTACCACATGATTGTGGCATGTCTGTATCAGTTTCTGCTGTTACTGAACAGATTCTATGCCAGGCATTTCAACCTTCCTTTCGCACCTCCACAGAACAATTACGCATACCAATATAAAGAACTGCTGGAAAAACATATTTCAGAGAAGACACATGTATCGGATTATGCGGAGATGATGAACGTCAGCAGGGTGACACTGAACAAGGCCGTAATGCGAGAGTTCGGTCTGTCGGCTGTACATCTGCTGAAACAGCGGTTGCTGCAGGAAGTGAAGAACGATATTCTTTTCTCCGACATGTCTGTAAAAGAGATAGCCTACCGCCTGCATTTCTCTGAACCTAACCATCTGATGCGTTTCTTCAAGCAGATGACAGGACAGACCATCAGTGAATTTGTGGCATCAATCAAGTCAATATAATCAGTGTTACTGATTCAACCTTATCTTCTCGTGGTAAAAATAATTTACTATGACAGGTTTTCCTTTCTCTGAACGCCCGTATGGCAAGTCATTAACCATGTATGGGAAACCGTTTTGTTTTGCGAACATTGAAATCTCTTTTTCGAGGGACTCCCAGTAGTCCATCCGTTTCTTATTGTAGATTTCATCATACAAGGCATAAACATCCGGATGATTCTCCCTAATATAACTCATGATGGTACCCTTGAATTGACCCCGAAGATTTAGATTTTCAAGCCATATCAAATCGGCAAAATCCTTGACTCGCCCGATAATGGATTTCACATCGGTAATACCCGGGAATATAGGCGACACGAAACACACGGTACGTATTCCTGCTTCATATACCTTTTTCATAGCCTCAATCCTTCGCTCTATACTTACGGCGCGGTCCATATCCATGCGGAACTGTTCGTCCAAGGTATTTATAGACCATGAAACTGTAACCTTCGGGAACTTCTTAAGCAAGTCGAGGTCACGCAAAACCAAATCGGATTTGGTACATATCATTATCTCGGCATTTGTACCTTTCAGCTCTTCCAGAAGTCTGCGAGTCCTGCAAAACTCCTCTTCGTATGGATTATATCCATCTGTAACAGAACCGATAACAATCCTCTGACCATCGTATTTATGCGGATTGGCTATAGGTTTCCAGTGCTTCACATCAAGAAAGGTTCCCCATGGTTCCGTATGACCGGTAAAACGTTTCATGAACGATGCATAACAATACTTACATGCGTGAGGACATCCCACGTACGGATTGACAGAGAATCCTCCAACCGGCAAAGACGATTTGGTCATCACGCTTTGCACCTCTATTTCCCTGATGATTTCTTTTTCCATGCTTTTTTAATAAATTGTTCCGGTAATTCTTGAATCATGTTATCTTCACCCATAATAGGCAAAAGATCTTCTTTCATAAAAACAGGAATATTACATTTTTTTGCTTGTTCAGCTATATGTAATACCCACTTTGGCCTGGCATCAACTTTCCCTTTTCTTTTTCCGGTTTCTGTTCCTATAACGACCCAGTCAAACCCTCTAAAATCAATTTCGCCTATATCCTCAAAAAGAGGTTCAAATGTGGCATGATAATGTTTAGCCTTAACATGTTTCTTTAAATCTGTAAGACGTTTTTTCTCTGACGCCCTGGTTACAGTCACACCCATCCACACATTTTCATCGTCTGTTCTGAAATCAATAAGTTCAGGTCGCTTGGTCAATAATATGTAAGAATGCTGAGGATTAATAGATATACGATTGAATATTTCATTATTCCATTCTGTTTTCCAATCAGAGAAATCGCTCATTCCGGTGAGAAACCATACATGTGATTTCGGATTATCCATAAGATATAACTTCCTGCCCATATATTCCGGTTTTGAGAAATCATCAGTCATATGAAACCTGTTGCAGTTACACCTGGCATAACAGTAGTTACACCCTATAGTACAACCTATAACAATATTCATATTCTGAATCAGAGATTTAATACACACAGTCATATTACTTATATTTTCCTGTAAAATTAATCCATAATAAACACTGAAAATGTACCATAACAGCAATGAAATATACCAATTTGATAAGGACAGGCGGAAATATTGCAGATACGATGAAGAAACAGAGAAATCAATTAAAAACAGAAACGGAAGAACAGGCAGACAGCCTAATGCTTGCCTATTCTTCCGTTATCAAATGGTCCGTAAATGGAAACCGATATCTTATTTCACTCTAACCTTTACAATAACTTTCTTCAGTTCAACTTCTGTGACACCAGGAGCATGAGCATCTTCAGGGAAGAAGATAGCGAACATACCTGGTTTAACAGTCAGATAGTCAGTAGCATGACCGGGATAGAAAGTCACGTCCTTTTCCGCATTGTATTCAGCCTCAGCGAGATCTGTTCTTGGCATATATCCCATTAGTTCAGTGCTGGTAAGAGGAATCTGGATGTCGATGAAATTATTGTGTGTCTCGATTTTTGCATCATCCTTAGTCTTTGGTCTTGCAGCTGCAAAGTTAACGAACAGTTCGCCTTCTTTCAGCACTACCTTACCAAGTTCGTGAGCATTAAGGTCTGTTTATTTCAAAAATTCAATAGCCTGAGCAAACAGCGGATTTACAGAGACATACATTCCAATGTTTTCAAGTTTGTCGATAATCATAATCGTAATGTTTTTAATTCAGATAATGCAAAATTAAGAAAAAGATAAGGAATAACCACTATATTAAGAAAAGAATATGTTGAGAATTAGAGATATTAAATGCAAAATCTCCGGTTTAAAAATGAGTTTCGATATTAAACACTTTTAATAATATGATGGATTATAGTATTTTTTATAACTTTGACAAGTTAATGAATTATACATCATAAATATAATATAAAAACTTCAAATATGGAAAACAGTGACAAGCTCGATAAATACATACAATTGTTAGAAGCTAATAAGAATATTATACTTACAGGAGCACCTGGTACAGGAAAGACTCATCTTGCTAAAGCTATTGCTAAAAAGATGGAAGCTGAATACGAATTTGTTCAATTTCATCCATCTTATGATTATACGGATTTCGTAGAGGGGTTACGTCCTACTCCACCTGACAAAAATGGGAATATTGGTTTTGAAAGGAAGGATGGGGTGTTTAAGGAGTTTTGCAAGAAGGCTATAATAAGAAAATGGAATACAATAGACTCCAATGATTATAAAAATGCTATAAAACGATTTAAAAATGAATTAAAAATAAACTTCATTAAAATAAAAAGTTTTAGAAGTGAAACTATTATACACACGTATATTGATGATAAGAATATTATTTGTGTACAAAATAAAAGTGGACAAAAAAGTTGGAGTACCTCAGACAACAGGTTACTAAATTATTTAATAAGTAAAATATGTCCTCCAAATGATACTTATCTTAAATCAATAGGAAATTATATACTTGACAATTACCTACAGAGCAACATTACAATCACTCCTAATATAGGTAATTATATCTTCATCATCGACGAAATAAACCGTGGTGAGATTTCCAAAATCTTCGGTGAACTTTTCTTCAGCATAGACCCAGGTTATCGTGGAGAAAAAGGTCTTGTGAAAACACAATATCAGAATCTGATTACAGACGAATCGGACCCTTTTTACGAAGGATTTTATGTTCCGGAAAATGTTTACATCATTGGAACTATGAATGACATAGATCGCAGTGTGGAAAGTATGGACTTTGCAATGCGCCGCCGTTTTGCCTGGATAGATGTAAAAGCAAATGAAAATACCGGAATGCTTGATGAAGAACTGTCTGACATGAAAGACGAAATAATAAGCATTATGAAACGTCTTAATGAGGTTATATGGGATGAAGACAACAATACTGGAATAGAAGGATTAAGTGCCGCATACCATATTGGTGGCTCTTATTTCAGTAAGCTGTCACTCTATTTGAATAAAGAACATACAAACAAGCAAGAAGCTTACGAAAACTTATGGAACAATCATCTGAAAGGAGTACTATTTGAATATCTGAGAGGAACGATTAATGCAATGGAAAACTTGAAGATACTGGAACGAGTTTATTTTAATCAAGATATCTATGGTACTGAAGGATAACTCGAAATATTCTGTAACAACAGATAATCTTAATGATGTTCTGTTGTTACAGAACATTGCAAACCGTAACATTTCAGAATTGGCAGATGAATATGACAACAGCATACTCATTTATCCGTATTCTTTCAAAGAATGTGAAGATAAATTAGGTAAACAACAATTGATATCATTACAAGCTACGTGGAACGGGAATAAATGTACAAAGGTTAATCTTGAAACCGGTAATGTGGCAGGTTTTATTGGAATAAACGGATTGTCTGTTTCCATACATTCACGTTTTTCAAGAAATACGGATGAAGACTTCTTTCTACATTATATGCTTCAAAAGGTACTGAACATAAATGTGGTCAGTCTTCAACATGGGATAAAAGATGAGCAAGTCTTTGATTTTCTGCTTTATTTGTTTCCTAAGTTACTTAACGATGCGTTAGCACAGGGACTATATAAAGAATATCAACGAAATGAATATAATGATACGAATATCAGGGGTGTGATAGACATAAACAGGCATATAAAAAGGAATATGCCATTCAATGGTCGTATAGCCTATCGTACACGTGAATTCAGCCATGACAATAATGTGACCGAGCTGATACGTCATACAATTGAATATATCTGTACAACGAAATTTGGAAGGGAATTAATGGAAATCAATGTCGAAACACGTTCCAATGTTGCACAAATCTTGGCTGCCACAACTCGCTATAAACGTCAAGACAGGGAGAAGGTAATAAAAAATAATCTGAAAATAGCGAACCATCCTTTTTATATCCGATATGCTCCGCTTCAGAAACTTTGTTTGCGGATATTGGGACACGAAAAGATAAAATACGGTCAGAACGAAAATAAAATACATGGTATTTTGTTTGATGTTTCCCATTTATGGGAAGAATACCTCGCAACCATCCTTACAAGACAAGGTTTCAAACATCCAGACAACAGGAAAGGTATAGGAAGAATACACTTGACGAATACCAACAAATTTCCACGTTATCTTGATTTTTATAGAGAACATGACAGTATCGTCATCGATGCAAAATATAAAGCGGAAACTGAAAAAAGAGATGATATTCACCAGATTATAACGTATATGTACCGTCTGAAAGGTAAATATGGTATTCTTATTCACCCAACGCACAAGGAACATATAGTAAAAAAATATCATCTATTAGGATATGGAGAAAACAATGATGCGGAATTGCACACATATTTATTTAAGATACCACAAGACGCAAACAATTATAATGACTTTATTACCAAAATACGATTATCAGAGGAATTGCTCATAAAGCACATGGAAACTTAAGAGCTAATCGTTTTAATCAGATGATTGTTATTGAATATTTTAGACTAAATAGAATTGGACAAATATTAAAAGTGCTATTTTATGAATGATTTAGAAAAGCTTATATTATTAAAGCAGAAAGCCGCATATCAAGAAACTCCACCAGGGGTCGGAGAGCCAGCATTCAAAGCACATGCAAGGAAAAAGCAGTCACTTTTTCGTCAGATGGTGTTAGGAATTCCATACAATCCCAAACACAAGTTCGGTAAGTATGGGGCTTTCCTCATGGAGCCATTCGCTTCATTAGGATATAATTTCTGTGAGGTTTATCGAAACGATATACTTAATGGCATAAAGGAGCGATACGGGAAATTGAATACAGCTCTCCATGAGGGACTTATGGGCAATATGCTTAGGAGTGAACATATCCCATGGAATGTATTTTATCCAATGAAATCTGACCTGCAAGCCACAGCCGCTCTATTAAAAGATATTCTGAAAACAGACGAGATAGACAAAGTAACAGATATTCGTATTGAGTGGGCTCCGAAAAAAGAGGAAGCACTTGACGACAATACCTCATTCGATACATATATTGAATATATTTATAATGGGAAAGAGTGTGGTGTAGGTATTGAAGTAAAATATACTGAAGAAGGATATCCTTTTGGGAAATTAGAAAGGAAGAGGGTTATGGAAGAGGAAGATTCCTTATACGCCATCAAGACACGCCAATGTGGGTTATACACAAATGAGATAAACAACCGCCGCCTGAGTGAAACATTGCTTTGCAAAGATGACTACAGGCAGATATGGAGGAATCATTTATTAGGTGCTGCAATGGTTATGAACGGACGAATCACTAAATTCCATAGTATCACACTTTATCCCAACGGAAATACCCATTTCAAGAAAGTACTTCCTGAGTATGAAAAATTACTGTCGGAATATGGAAAAGCAACATTCGGCTATATTACCATCGAAAAACTCATCCTTCTTATATGTAAGCACTTTGAGATGAATGAAAAGAACAAGCAATGGGTAGACTATCTGAATACAAGATATCCTTTTATCTAAGAATGAATAAAAAAACATTACTCAATTATTTATAATAACCAAGTAATTTGTAATTTTGTTATAATTCATGCGAACTATTAAAATCTCAAATGATTATGGATAAAGAAGTTTTGGATTTTGTAACATTTTGCATCAGCTCATTGGCTGTACATCTTCATCTATCACAGAGAGAAGTTTATAAACGGCTTAAAGAATCAGGGATACTGTATGGATACATTGTCCCCTCATACGATGTACTGCATACATTTGGTTCGCGTTATCTGATGGAAGACCTGACAGATTATATGAAAGAGAAAGGAGTTCTATAATTATGAAAGTATATCATGCTTCAAGTGTTATAGTAGAAAATCCGGACACGATACATTCAAGGGAGTATCTTGATTTCGGACAGGGATTTTACATTACAACAATACGTGAGCAGGCTGAAAAATACGCACAACGTTTCCTGCGTAGAGGTAAACCTGCTTGGCTCAATATTTATGAATTAAGTTATAATATTGATAAATGGAAATTACTTCGTTTTGATTCATATAACAGCGAATGGTTGGATTACGTTGCAAATTGTCGTATAGGAAAACCTGTAGAACTTTATGATATGATTATTGGAGGTATTGCCAACGATCGTGTTATTTTAACATTAGACAGATATTTCGCAGGTGAATTATCCAAAGAGCAAGCGTTAGGTTTATTGAAATACGAAAAGCCAAATATCCAATTATGTATTCGGTCACAACAAATGATAGATGAATGTTTAACTTATATTGAAAGTATTAAATTATGACAGGAGTTTCAAAACAGATATATAAAGGAGTAAAATGCTCAAACATAATATCAAGCTTGAGTGAGATGTATCATATAACAATTGAAGAAGCTACAGATATATATTATAGTTCTGAAATAGCAGACCTTATAGACGAGGGTATTGCTGACCTACATTGCAGAAGTGACAAATATCTTGCTACAGAAATCTGGAATGATTATATCGCTCAAAATCATAATTAAGAATATCTCATATTCTCCTTTGAAAACCCGAAAACTTTTAATATCTTGACAACATAAATCTTTAAAAAACACTTATTTTATGGAAATCTGGCAAATATGGCTTGCCATAGCACTGGCACTGGTAATAATAGAAATAATCACCGTAGGTTTTGCTGCATTATGTTTAGCTATTGGAGCCGTTGGCGCAGCGGTGGCATCTTGTTTCACCGATTCTTTGGTCTGGCAGATTACGGTATTCGCTGTTTTCACCTTAATATCATTTATCTATGTGCGCCCGTTCATGCTTAAATTTCTTTCAAGGAAGAAAGATTCGCCGAAAAGCGGAGTGGAAGCTCTTATCGGACGAACCGCCATTGTAGAGGAAGATATCGTACCGGAAACAAACAGCGGACGCATAGCCATTGACGGGGACAGATGGAAGGCCGTGTCGGAAGACGGAAACAATATAATGAAAGGTGAGAAAGTTGTCGTTCTTAAAGTGGACAGCATTATCCTCACTGTTAGAAAAGCATGATTAATATCCATATTATAAACATCTAAAACACACATTCATTATGGGAGCTTTGATTATTGTAGGGCTTGTGGCACTTGTTGTGATAGTTTTCGCAGTACAAGGGCTTAAAATCATACGCCAGGGGGAAACAAAGGTTATTGAAAGATTAGGAAGATACCACAGCACGTTGTCTTCCGGAATAAACATTATATGGCCTATTCTCGACAGACCGAGAAAGGTTTATACAAGGTATGTGGTAACCAGAATGAACGGAGCTACACAGACACTGATAAGGATGTCGGACGTGATAGACCTTCGTGAACAGGTTTACGATTTTCCGGAACAGAGCGTGATTACCAAAGATAATGTTACCACCAGCATCAACGCATTGCTGTATTTCCAGATTACAGACCCGTTCAAGTCTGTATATGAGATAGAAAACCTGCCTAACGCAATAGAGAAACTTACGCAGACAACTCTACGTAACATTATCGGTGAACTGGAGCTGGACGAAACCTTGACATCGCGTGATACAATCAACTCCCGTCTTCGTGAGGTTCTTGACGAGGCAACAAACAAATGGGGAGTTAAAGTAAACCGTGTGGAACTGCAGGACATTACTCCTCCCGAGAGTGTACGTCGTGCCATGGAACAGCAGATGCAGGCAGAGCGCGAACGCCGTGCAAAAATTCTGAAGGCTGAAGGAGACAAGACATCGAAGATTCTTTATTCCGAAGGTGAAAAAGAAGCACAGATAAACCAGGCAAAGGCTCAGAAAGAATCGCAAATCCTTATGGCACAGGGTGAAGCAGAAGCTAAAATCCTTCAGGCAAAAGCAGAGGCGGAAGCCATTGAGAAACTGGCTGAAGCAATTAAAGGTTCCAGTTCAGACCCGGCATCTTATCAGATTGCACTGAAATATATCGAAACGCTTAAAGAAATGACAAGCGGAAAGGATAACAAGACCGTTTATATCCCATACGAAGCGACCTCCCTATTAGGCTCTTTGGGAGGCATAAAAGAAATACTTAAAGGATAAACCCACGCTTAATTTAAACGTGCCCATGTTTGACTTTAAACGTGCCCGCATTTGATTTCGAATGCGGGCACGTTTTTTTTCAGTGGAAACAGAATAAAATTTCACCTCCACAAACAGCCGTTTCACCTCCGTTTTTATCAGCCTCATAAGATAGCGACACCGGAACATTGACATAATACATATTTTTGCGTTATTATCAGAAATAACATAATCACGCAAAAACTATGTTTAAGAAAATCGTTCATTTTTCAATCAAAAAAAACTGTTTGTGGCACTGGCTACAATAATGCTGTTGGCAGGGGGTATATACTCCATGTTTACACTGCCAATAGATGCCGTGCCGGACATAACTAACAATCAGGTGCAGATAGTAACTGTATCGCCTACCCTTGCGCCACAGGAAGTGGAACAGCTCATCACATTCCCGATAGAAATCGCCATGAGCAACATCATGAATGTAGAAGAAATCAGGTCTGTGTCAAGATTCGGACTGTCGCTTGTAACCGTAGTATTCAAGGAAGATGTACCTACCCTCGATGCCAGACAGTTGATTAACGAACAGATACAAACAGTGGCAGGTGAAATCCCGCCAGAATTGGGCACGCCGGAAATGATGCCTATCACTACCGGATTGGGAGAAATATACCAGTATGTACTTAAAGTAGCTCCCGGGTACGAGGACAAATATGATGCCATGGAGCTGCGGACCATCCAGGACTGGATAGTGAAAAGACAGCTCTCAGGAATACCCGGAATAGTGGAGATAAACAGTTTTGGCGGTTATCTGAAACAATACGAGGTGGCTGTTGACCCTGACGCTCTGTATTCACTGAATATCACTATAGGCGAAGTGTTCTCGGCACTCAGCAAGAACAACCAGAATACCGGAGGCAGCTATATAGAAAAGGTGAACCGTGCATACTATATCCGTTCGGAAGGTATGATTAAGGACGTGAAGGATATAGAACATATAGTTATAACGAACCGTGGCGGTATTCCTGTACACGTAGCAGATATAGGTAAAGTGAGATTTGGCGCTCCAAAACGTTTCGGAGCCATGACAAAGGATGGTGAGGGAGAATGTGTGGGCGGCATAGCGATGATGCTTAAAGGCGCAAACGCCAATGTCGTGACAGGGGAACTTGAGAAACGCATGGAGAAGGTCCAGAAGACGCTTCCCGAAGGTGTAAGCGTAGAGCCTTACCTGAACCGTTCTGAGCTTGTAAACAGAAATATATCCACAGTAATAAAGAATCTTATAGAAGGCGCCATAATAGTATTCCTTGTACTGATTATATTCCTCGGGAATGTCAGGGCTGGACTTATCGTGGCATCAGTCATACCGCTTGCCATGCTTTTCGGATTCATCATGATGAGGATATTCGGTGTGTCGGCCAATCTTATGAGTCTTGGGGCCATAGACTTCGGAATTGTGGTGGATGGTTCGATAGTGATACTTGAAGGAATCCTTGCACATATCTACAGCAAAGGAATGATGGGCAGGACATTCACCCGCGAAGAAATGGATGAAGAGGTCGAGAAAGGTGCGGGCAATATGGTGAGAAGTGCCACCTTTGCCGTACTTATCATCCTGATAGTGTTTTTCCCTATCCTCACTCTTACAGGAATAGAAGGAAAGTACTTCACCCCTATGGCAAAGACATTGGTGTTCTGTATCATAGGAGCATTACTATTGTCACTGACATACGTACCTATGATGGCATCGCTGTTCCTGAAAAGAACCGTTTCTGTGAAACCAACTCTTGCAGACAAGTTTTTCTCACGTCTCGCCTATTATTACAAAAAAGCATTGGACTTTTGTCTGAAACACATCTGGGGCACTATAGCTACATCGTTTGTGGCTCTTATAGCGTGGTATCAAAGATTCAGGAGTCACTGGACAAGAACATAAAGCTCAAACCGGGATATTACTTTGAATACGGAGGGCAGTTCGAAAATCTTCAGAATGCCATCAACACTCTTACTGTTGTGATACCTATAGCGTTGATGCTCATCCTGCTATTGCTGTTCTTCGCATTCAGAAGCGTAATTTATTCGCTCGTGGTATTCTCTACCGTACCATTGTCACTTATCGGTGGTATCGTAGCGTTATGGCTAAGAGGATTGCCGTTCAGTATATCAGCCGGAGTGGGGTTCATTGCCCTGTTCGGGGTGGCAGTATTAAACGGTATTCTCATGATTAACCATTTCAATGATTTAAGAAAGAAAAACGAATACACTATGTGTACGGGAAGTATAATCAGACACGGATGTCCGCATCTGCTAAGACCTGTATTCCTTATCGGACTTGTGGCTTCATTGTGATTTGTGCCTATGGCAATAGCTACGTCAGCCGGTGCGGAAGTACAAAGACCATTGGCTACAGTGGTTATAGGCGGACTGATTGTATCTACTGTTCTGACACTGATTATCATTCCTGTGTTCTATAAACTTGTAAATAATATTTCATACTCTTTTATGAGAAAAAACAGTTTAAAAAAGATAAAAGGTGCAGGAAAAGCCTTTGGAATGACAGCTATACTATTGTCGCTTGCCATAAGCGCAAACGCGCAAAGCACCGTACCAGCTAAGGTGAGCATGGAAGAAGCAATAGAAATCGCTCTCCAGAATCATCCACGGCTGAAAGTCGCGACTGTTGAAATTGAAAAAGCGAGAGCGTCAAAGGGAGAAATCTGGGACGGTGGAAGCACTTCATTCAGCTATGCATGGGGACAGTTGAACGGCGAATATAACAAAGACAATGAGATGAGCATAGAACAGTCGTTAGGCTCATTCATCACTCCGTTTTATAAGAATGCTCTTGTAAAATCGCAGGTAAGTACAGGTGAATACTACCGCAACATGGTAAAAAAAGAGATTATTGCCGAAGTGAAACGAGCATGGACATACTATCAATTCGCAAACAGTATCTATAACCTATACAAAGAGCAGGACCAGCTTGCAGGAAAACTTAAGCAAAGCGGCGAATTACGCTATTCGCAGGGCGACATAGACCTGACGGAGAAAAATATGATTTCTGCAATGGCTGCAAATATGCGTACTATGCTGCTTCACTGGCAGGAAGAACTTTCACTGGCAGGTAAAAGACTGACATGGGTATGTTATTCCGACAGACAGATATTACCATCGGACAATTCTCTTTCAGTATTTCCAAGCTTCAGTACAGACATATTGCCATCTTCAGACCATCTGAACTATTTCTTGGGAAAAGTGGATGAGCAAAAAAAACTGCTGCAGATAGAAAGAAGCAAGTTCTTTTCCTCATTCCTGAAAAGGGTGACAAGTTCATACCATTATCCACCGATTCGATACTATTTTTCTATATATCCGATGGACAGGTAAAAGCTGTAAATACGGATGGCAAGCAATATCCCTTTACACTATCTTTGGACGAACTTGCAGAGATGCTCAATCCCAAACTATTCTTCAGGGCAAACCGCCAGTTCCTTATTTCAAGAAAAGCCATAAAGGATATCAGTCTGTGGTTTAACGGACGACTGGTAATAAATCTGAACATTCCTATGGATTTGAAAGACAAAATAATCATAAGCAAAGCCAAGGCTTCCGAATTTAAAGAATGGTTCTAAACGTATTACAAGACCTGTATCGAAAACATTTCCATACAGAAAAAGGCTGTTGCCTGATATATCAGTTCCACAGACTCAGGATATCGGAATCTCCCCAATAGAGATGTGTAAAACCGGCAACAACATTCTTATACCTATACAGAGGTGTGCCTGTATCAACTCCTCTTGTATTTTCAATAATAATAGTGGAAATACCTGAATTATCTTTAACTCCATCATTATCGACAGACAAATATCGTGACTCATATCCTTTAAGTCTGGCGGATTTGTCCGACAGGAGTCTATAACCAGATACCACTCCCCCTTTATTCATAAAACAATGTATAGGCAAAATGCCGCTCATCTCGTATGGAGTACCGCCATCTCTCACTGTGATAGTCTGAGCCAACAAAGCTACAGCACCACCCTCAGCCAGAATCTTTCCGCCACTATTGGCAAACTCATTAAGATGATGAAGAAATTCCTTCCTACGATATAACTGACGTGCAAATAATTCCGGAAATCCTCCCGGGAAATATATCAAATCGGCTTCAGGCAATTCTTTAGCAAACAGAGGGCTGAAAAAAGCAATATTCCCAACAGACGATAATTTGTCCAGATTCTCCTTATACATAAAATTGAACGCACTATCCTTTGCTACAGCTATCTTAATCTTTTTGTCTGAATTAATAATGTTTGTATCTGTTTCCTCCACATCCGAAGTGTACGGAAGTGTATATTCGCATGGGAAAATACGCATACCCATTTTCATAATACGTTCAATATCTACATTCTGCTCTACATAAGCCGAGGCTTTTTCAGCAACCTCCTCTATTTCAGAACGGACTGATAGCGTTATGGCCGTATGGCGTTGCGGCAATTTCAGATTATCATCAAAAGGAATATAGCCAAGACAACTCAAACCGGCGTCGTTGCATGCATCTTTAAGATATGAGAAGTGTGTCGGCGAAGACACCTGTGTAAAGACCACTCCTATCACTTTTACCTTAGGACGGAAATGTCTGTAACCATAAAGCATCGGAGCCACAGAATAAGCGGCCGAACGTGCATTAACAACCAATATTACCGGCACAGAAACCAACTGTGACATCTCGGCGCTGCTGCCCTGCATTCTCCTGTAGCCATCGAATAAGGCAGAATTACCTTCTATCATACATACGTCCGCCTTCTCGCCATATTTATTGTAAACATACTGTAAGTGTGTACGTCCGGCAAACCATGAGTCCAAGTTTACGGAATCAGTACCGGAAGAAATAGTATGTAAGAGCGGGTCCATAAATCCCGGACCACACTTGAATGGTTGAACCTTAAATCCCCTATTTCTCAATGCGCGAAGAAGCCCTAAAGCGAAAATAGTCTTTCCGCTTCCCGATGTCGCACCTCCTATGAGAAATTGTGGTTTCATACTGATTTTGTTATCTTAAAAAATGCAGACACAAAAGTACAAAAAATATTTATTCTTAATATCATCATACAATGTGTATGCTTACAAAATGTGTTTCAGAGTAGATTTTTTGGTCATTTTTTAGTAAATTCGCACAACTTTTTTCGGTATGAAAAAGTTGAGAAACCCAAAATACGGAATAACAATATGAATATAAAGTTTTTAAGCCTTGCCAGCGGAAGCAGCGGAAACTGCTAT
The DNA here is from genome assembly GCF_016902295.1 of Bacteroides caecigallinarum. Classification (GTDB taxonomy): domain Bacteria; phylum Bacteroidota; class Bacteroidia; order Bacteroidales; family Bacteroidaceae; genus Phocaeicola; species Phocaeicola caecigallinarum_A. The sequence goes on from NZ_JACJLQ010000002.1 coordinate 54,829, forward strand.
TATCTGAGCAATGGCAACACTTCTATCTTGATTGACGGAGGCTTGGGAATACGTTCTGTAAAAAAGATTTTCAAAGACCACAGCTTAAGTCTGGATGATATTAAAGCTGTATTTGTTACCCACGACCATGCCGATCATATAAAGGCTGTCGGACATCTGGCAGGAAAGCATAACATTCCAGTCTATGCAACTGCCGAAGTTCACGAGGGTATGAAAAGAAGCTACTGCATGACAGAAAAACTGGCGGATAATATGAAAAGATTTATCAGCAAAGGAGAAACCGTCAAACTGGACGAACTGGAAATTACATGTTTTGAAGTTCCTCATGATGCAACAGACAATGTAGGTTACAGCATAAAAATCTGTGACAAAATCTTTACATTTATCACCGATATAGGTCGAATAACACCTATCGTTGCCGAGTATGTAAGTATTTCTGATTATCTCGTAATGGAAGCGAACTATGATAAAGGTATGCTTGACACAGGACCTTATCCTACACACCTGAAGGAAAGAATAGCAAGCGGAAACGGACATCTCTGCAACAAAGAACTTGCAGAATTCATATCCAACAACTTTCCACCAAAACTTAAATATTTATGGCTATGCCATTTAAGCAAGGATAACAATCATCCTGAACTTGCTTTAAAGACCGTCGAGACCTCTCTTAAGACACAGGATATTATCATTGGAAGAGATTTGGAAGTGGTTCCACTGAGAAGGACTTCTCCTACCGGAATATTTGAGCTATAAACATCAGGAACGGACTTTAGACAGAAAATCGGCTATCAGAGGTAACATCTCTGCCGGCTCTGAGAGTCCGTCGCATAACGTTTCCACAGGACAACGTCCTGTTCCCTGACGGTTTATAATATAACCTACCTCCTGATCGAAATCAGTAGCTACTCCGGCATCGCGCAATAAAGCCAATGCCGGAGTACTTATTATATGTGTATGAAGTCTTGATACTTTTCCTAAAATCATCAATGCGGCAGCACCCTTCCCAACGACCTTGTCTGCTATAAAGGAATGTTCAAGCAGCTCAGGTTCTGTAGTCAGAATATTATATAAGTCTGCCACTCCCCTACGGGTGAATGTTCTCATTTCTGAGCCATTTCCAACGACACATGACCATCTTCCACTCTGTAATTCATCAACAAGCGACTTCATATCGCCATTCCATGCAAACGTCATAACTTATTCTGTTTTAATGACTCTACAAAACGGTCGATACGGTGTAATTCATGAGGTATATTGATATTTTGCGGACAATGCTCGACACATTGTTTACATCCAATACAATGACTTGCCTGTCTCAATTTTGGCACACTCCTGTCATAACCTACAAGATATGCTCTACGCGCCTTATCGTAATTCTCGTCTTTACTTGATTTAGGAACATTTCCTTCGTTCACACACTTGTTATAGTGAACCAGAATGGCAGGTATATCTATACCGTAAGGACATGGCATACAATATTTACAGTCATTACAAGGCACTGTAGGATATTTTCTGATAAGCTGCGCTGTCTCTTCAAGGAATACTTTATCATCGTCTGTCAGCGGAACAAGAGGTGAATACGTACGTATATTGTCTTGCAAGTGTTCCATATAAGTCATGCCGCTAAGTACAGTAAGAACCTTATCCCATGTTCCCGCAAAACGGAATGCCCATGAAGCAACACTTTCCGACGGACGGTTCTGCTTGAATCTGTCAACGATATGCTGTGGGACGTTCGACAAACGACCACCAAGCAACGGTTCCATTATTATAGCCTGAATATTGCGCTTTTCAAGTTCTGAATAAAGATATTCGGCATTTACATTGTTTCCTGTAGCATGACGCCAATCGACATAATTCAACTGAATCTGCACAAAATCCCAATGAACTTTATCATGCATGGCAAGAACTTCATCGAAAACATCTTTTGTTCCATGAAATGAGAATCCAAGGTTACGAATCCTTCCGGCTTTCCTCTCTTCCATAAGATAATCAATCATACCATTATCAATGTATCTTGCCCTGAAAGTGTTTATTCCACCATTTCCTATAGAATGAAGGAGGTAATAGTCGATATAATCCACCTGCAATTCTTCAAAAGATCTTTTATACATCTTTATCGAGTTCTCTCGAGTGTAATTAGAGAAATTCGACAACTTGGTAGCTACATAGAATTTATCCCTTGGATGTCTTTTAAGAGCTATACCGGTTGATCTTTCCGACCATCCCTGGACATATACAGGTGATGTATCATAATAATTCACACCATGAGCCATAGCATAATCTATCAATTCGTTTACGGCATCCTGGTCTATCACATTTCCATCTCCCGCAGGCGAAGGCAATGTCGGCCAACGCATACATCCATATCCCAACAACGAAACTTTATCACCACGCTCTGATGTACGATATGTCATTTTATCTGTTGGTACAGGCGATGTAGGATCGGATGAAGACTCACTCTCCGACTTACCGCTTCCACATCCATAGAACAATCCACTGACGGCAGCAGTACTTATTCCTACTATTTTGATGAAATCCCTTCGATTTATATTCTTATTATCCTCCATAAGGCAATTTAATTCTAATATTATCAAATCATTCTATGACGTTCGTGACCCTCAACATAAATAGCACTGAACGGACGTGCAGGACAAAGATTTTCGCAGGCGCCACATCCAATACATCTTTCTACGTTTACTGAAGGTATCTGTGGAGATGATTTATCACCTTCACTCCTTCTTATCATCTTAATGGCACCGGCCGGACAATGACGCGCACAATTTCCGCATTCAACTCCATCCTTCACAGCCACACAGTTTTCAACAATAAATACAGCATGTCCTATCTGTGTAGAAGATTTTTCAGCCAAAGAGACCAAGTGAATAGCGTCCGTAGGACAAACTTCGGCACATTTACCACATTCCGGACGGCAATACCCTTTCTCGTACGACATTTCAGGCTGCATAAATCTCATCAAGTCAGTTGAAGGACGTAACACCTGATTTGGACATACAGATACACACAACTGACATCCCGTACATTTTTTTGCAAAACTGTTCTTACTCAAAGCCCCTGGAGGAAGTATAGGAGTATTTCTATGTGGAACTTTCTTGTCTATTATTTTTGCCAATCCTCCATCAACTTTCATTTCCTGGGCTTTCAAAGCGCTTCCCGCAGTAATTAAAGCGGCAGTAGTAAGGAAAGTTCTTCTTGAATTGTCTGTCTCGACAGACTTTGCCTCTTTCTGTTCATTATCTTTTTTCTTTTTACCAAAGTTTGGGACATAATGGATAGCATCATGCTTGCAAGAATCAAGACAATTCATACAAGAGACACAACGTGTGTAGTCTATGCTATGATTTTTAATATCTATACACGATGCCTTACACTGCATTGAACATAAACGACAGTTCTTACATTTTTCACTGTCAATTTCAACTTTAAATAATGAGAATTTCGAGATATATCCAAGAATCGTTCCAACCGGACAAATAGTATTACAATATGTACGTCCGTTACGCCATGCCAGAATGAAGATTACAACAAAAGTAACTAAAGCTATTATGAAAGTGGGTAAACTTTTTATCCATACCTCTGTAGAATAAAAAGCATAGCTGTCCGCACGCTCGGCAAAATAAGCCAAAATATTATTTCCAAACTGCCATACAGGCGCCAACAAATTGGATGCGATTCTTCCGTATGAGCTATATGGCGAGAGCAATGCCACAACAGAACCTATTCCAAGAAAAAATGCCGCAACAAATATCACAAGAACAATATTTCTCAGATAGAAATATGCAGTAGAATATGTAAATCTGTTTTTCTTCTTTTTACGCATTCCGCTTATTCGTGATATTACATCCTGCATAACTCCTAACGGACAAATAACAGAACAATATACACGTCCGAAAATAAATGTCAGCAGAAATAAAAATACCAAAACCGCTGTATTAACAGCAAACAATGCCGGCATAAACTGAATCTTTGCCATCCATCCTAACCAGGCATGTACCGTCCCGGTAAAGTCAAGAAACAATAGTGTAATACAAACAAAAAACACTAATGCCAAAATCTGTCTAATTCTCCTCAACATAATATCAAAAAATCATTTCAATTCAATACAAATCACTACAAAAATAGAAAAAATAGTAATTATCATAAAGATTTTTCCGCCTATATGTCTAACGCTTCCTTAATTAGACTGATTATAGATAACTCATAGTAAATGTGAACATTTTGAATAATACGTTTTTTTTGCCATATTTGCTATTGTCAAACATCTAAATACAATTTTATGAGAAAAAGAGATGTATTATTATATGCTTCATTATTAACACTTCTTGGATGCGGTTCTGTTCCATTGACCGGTAGAAAACAATTATTACTTGTTTCGGATACTGAAGTCCTTTCATCAAGCCTCACTCAATACAATGATTATATCAAAACTGCAAAAAAATCAACTTCCACCTCACAAACAGCAATGGTGAAACGTGTAGGTCAGAATATAGCTTCAGCTACAGAAGAATATTTGAGACAGGCAGGGATGAGTGATGAAATCAAAAATTTCGCGTGGGAATTCAATCTTATAAATGACAGTCAGGTTAATGCTTTCTGCATGCCTGGAGGAAAAATAGTGGTTTACGAGGGCCTAATGAATCTGGTAACTTCAGACGACGAACTGGCAGTAGTCATTGGACATGAAGTGGCTCATGCTGTGGCAAAACACAGCAACGAAAGAATGAGCCAACAAATTGCTGCGCAATATGGTTCGCAAATTCTGTCGGCGGCGCTATCAGAAAAAAATGCCATAGTAAAAAACGTAGCAGGTACTGTTTACGGATTAGGAGCACAATATGGTGTGATGCTTCCATTCTCAAGAACCCACGAACTTGAAGCAGATTATATGGGGCTGATTTTAATGACGATGGCAGGATACAACCCTGAAGTATCAGTAAATTTCTGGCAGAAGATGTCGGCACAGTCAGGTGGCGGTGTTCCCGAATTTATGAGTACTCACCCCAGCGATGAACATAGAATTAATGAAATTAAAAAAGTATTACCCGAGCTAAAGAAATATATTAAATAACAAATGAGAAGCCAATAACAGAAATAAAGCCCGACAATCATTCCGATTATCGGGCTTTATCATTCAAATATAATTCTTTACTTCTTATTCTTCTTCCAAAGGTTTGTCATATCTTCAAGTGTTTTACCCTTAGTTTCAGGAACCATTTTCCAAACAAACAGGGCTGCCAAAACACATATTACCGCATAAAGTCCATATACGAACATGTGACCAAACTTTTCGCCCATATCACCAGCACTCATGTTATACATAGGCAAGAATGTTGAAGAAACGATAAAGTTGAATATCCATTGGAAAGCTACAGCTATCGCTACAGCTCCACCACGAATGGTATTAGGGAAGATTTCAGCAATGAGTACCCAGCAAATAGGTCCCCAGCTGAACATAAATGAAGCACTATATATCATTATACTCACTACAGGAACGACGGCCGGCAATCCAGCAACCGCATTACTCAAAGCAACTCCCAATGCACCAATTGCCATACCGATAGATCCACAAATCAAAAGAGGCTTTCTTCCTACTCGTTCAACTGTAAATATAGCAAGCAAAGTAAACAGAATGTTTACTACTCCCATAAATACTGTCTGAACCATAGGATTACCCATACCCATGCTCTCGAATATACGAGGAGCAAAATACAACACAGCGTTAATACCAACAGCCTGCTGGAACACACTTAGCATTATACCTACAAAAATCACAGTCCAACCGTAAGTGAACAATTTCTCAGTCTTTTCTTCGGCTGTTGCCTTAATTTCATTAAGTATTATCTTAGCCTGGCTCATACCATTAATTCTGCTAAGCACAAACAATGCTTTTTCATCCTTACCTACCATGGCAAGATAACGTGGAGTCTCAGGAACCAAAAGAACCAATAACGTGAAAAGTCCTGCAGGAACAGCTTCGCTGACAAACATTAACCTCCATCCTGTTTCTATTGCCCAAGCAGCTTCTCCGGGATTAATAATCTGATTGACTCCTTCTACAGCCTTAATCACAGGATTTATATTGTCACCAAGTATCAGGAAATTAACAAAATATACTACCAACTGACCAAATATGATGGCAAACTGGTTCCATGAAACCAATGTTCCACGAATATTACTTGGTGCTATCTCTGCAATATACATAGGACAGATAGCAGATGCCAAACCGACACCAACACCTCCTAATACACGATAAAAATTGAAAGCAATTAATAATGAATATGAAGGTTTTCCGTAATCGAAAAAAAGGAACTCAGGCCAATATGAACCTAAAGCGGAAAGGAAGAACATAATACCTGCCATAAACAGCGATTTTTTACGTCCTAACCTTGACGCAAAGAAACCTGATATGGCACTACCAATTATACAACCAATAAGTGCGCTTGAAGAAGTAATGCCATGCCATGCATCTGTATAAACAAAATCACTTGCACCCATGAAGAATGCCTGAAGTCCTTTCTCGGCACCTGATATAACAGCTGTGTCATATCCAAACAACAAACCTCCAAGTACAGCAACTAAGACTATGGAAAAGAGATAGGCCTTACTACCTTTGTCTGTATCATTCATAATAACAAGATTTAAAATTTTGGGAAAACGAATAAGTCGGCACACTGCTGTCAGTGGTTTTATACCGCCGACAGCTGTACGCCGACTATAATCTGATAATCAATCAGATATTAGCAATACATATTTACAATAGCCTCGTAAAGTTCTTGCTTACCACTTGTCTGTTTTGGTTCGCCGTTAGCCTTAGCATAAGCGACAACATCTTCAAGAGTAAGTTTACCTTCTTCGAATTCTTTACCCTTACCGCTGTCGAATGAAGAGTAACGGTCAGCAAGCATCTTCTTGTATGGAGATTCTTCGAGCAAACGAGCCGCATTTTCAAGAGCGCGAGCCATAGCATCCATACCAGCGATGTGAGCAATGAAGATATCTTCAAGGTCAGTTGAGTTACGACGAGTCTTAGCATCGAAGTTTGTACCACCGTTTCCAAGACCACCACCACGGATAATCTGCATCATAGCCTGGATTAATTCGTAGTTGTCGATTGGGAACTGGTCTGTATCCCATCCGTTCTGATAGTCACCGCGGTTAGCATCGATAGATCCCAACATACCGTTGTCAACAGCTACTGCAAGTTCGTGTTCGAATGTGTGACCGGCAAGAGTAGCGTGGTTTACTTCGATATTTACTTTGAAGTCCTTGTCAAGGTTGTGAGCTTTCAAGAAACCGATAACTGTTTCAGTGTCAACATCATACTGGTGCTTAGATGGTTCCATTGGTTTTGGTTCGATAAGGAATGTACCAGTAAAGCCTTTTGAACGTGCATAGTCACGAGCAAGAGTCAACATCTGAGCCAAGTGGTCTTTTTCACGTTTCTGGTCTGTGTTAAGAAGTGACATGTAACCTTCACGTCCGCCCCAGAATACATAGTTAGTACCACCAAGTTCGATAGTAGCATCGATAGCATTCTTAATCTGAACAGCAGCACGAGCAACTACGTCGAAATCAGGGTTTGTAGCAGCACCGTTCATATAACGTGCGTGTCCGAATACGTTTGCAGTACCCCACAACAGTTTAACGCCAGTTTCAGCCTGTTTCTGTTTCAGGTAAGCTACAACTTCTTTCAAGTTAGCTTCATATTCTTCGATAGTTTCAGCTTCATCGCAAAGGTCAACATCATGGAAGCAGTAGTATTCGATACCTAATTTCTGCATGATTTCAAAACCTGCGTCAGCTTTATCTTTAGCAGCCTGAACTTTATCTGGATTTCCTTTCCAAGGGAATGTTTTTGTACCACCACCAAACTGGTCGCCACCTTCAGCGCAAAGTGTGTGCCACCATGCCAAAGAGAATTTCAACCAATCTTTCATTTTCTTTCCCATGATAACTTTTTCAGCATCATAATAACGGAAAGCCATAGGATTCTTGCTATTTACACCTTCAAATTTGATTTTTCCAATTTCTGGAAAGTACTCTTTTGTTGCCATAATATTCAAAATTTAAAAAGTTAATATTAAAGTTGACAATAAATTTATTATTATATTATTATAGTTTTTCCAAATATTCTACCCAACGTCCGTAAGCGTCAGCATAAGCAGCGGCATCTTTCACTTTTGGTTCAATAACTTCAAGTTTATCCAAAGTAGCAAATGCTTCGTTATTATCTTTATATATACCTGCTCCCATACCTGCGCCTTTGGCAGCACCTACAGAACCGTCAGTATCATAAAGTTCGATTGTAGCGCCTGTAACACCGGCCAATGTCTCGCGGAATATCGGGCTTAAGAACATATTTGCATGTCCAGCATGGATTTTATGTACATCCATTCCCATACCTTTCATTATATCAATACCATACTTGAATGAGAATACAATTCCTTCCTGTGCTGCACGGATAATATGATTACGATTATGCAAATTAAAGTTTACGCCGTTGATAGAGCAACCTACTTCTCTATTCTGAAGCATACGTTCAGCTCCATTACCAAAAGGCAATATGCTTACCCCACCTGAACCGATAGGCGCCTGAGCAGCCAAGTCATTCATTTCGGCATACGAAACTCCTTCCGGAACAACTGTACGCTTAATCCATGAGTTCAAGATACCTGTACCATTTATACACAACAATACTCCAAGACGTGTCTGCTCTTCAGTATGATTGACGTGTGCAAATGTATTTACTCTTGATTTAGGGTCATAATTTACGTTACCATTAACACCATATACAACGCCCGAAGTACCTGCGGTTGATGCAATTTCGCCAGGGTTGAACACATTCAATGACAATGCATTATTAGGCTGGTCGCCTGCGCGATATGTTACAGGAATACCTGCTTTCAAGCCTAATTCCTGTGCTGCGGCTTCAGTAACCCTACCCTGTTCTGAGAATGTCGGTTTGATATCAGCAATTATATATTTATCAAAGCCATAATAATTCATCAAGAAATCTGCCACACAATTATTCTTGAAATCCCAAAACATGCCTTCTGACAATCCCGAGACAGTAGTACAAATCTCACCTGTCAATTTCATAGCGATATAATCGCCAGGAAGCATTATCTTGTATATCTTTTCAAAGATTTCAGGTTCATTTTCCTTAATCCACGCAAGTTTGGAAGCTGTAAAGTTTCCCGGAGAATTAAGCAAATGAGACAAACATTTTTCTTCACCAATTGTTTCAAAAGCTTTTTGTCCGTAAGGTACGGCTCTTGAATCGCACCAAATAATAGCAGGACGGAGAACATTCTGGTCTTTATCTACACAGACAAGTCCGTGCATCTGATAAGAAATACCAATAGCCTTAATGTCTTCAGCTTTTACTCCAGATTCTGCCATTATGGCCTTTGTTGAAAGTTTAAGGTTTTCCCACCAATTAGAAGGTTCCTGTTCAGCCCAACCTTGCTTAACAGCAATAATAGCCGCTTCAGTCTTTGGGTAAAAAGCAGAAGCTACACACTTGCCTGTAACGGCATTTACCAAACTCGCCTTTACAGACGAACTACCAATATCATATCCTAATAAATACATGTTATTATAGTTTTAGATTATCTTCTTGTTTTATTGTATATTTTCTTATCAAATTTATAAAATCTTGCAGCTCTATGAGATACGCCTTGCTGATATTCATCCATTGGTATCACATATTCCATCATCGTTATCTTCTTATGAAAGTTTCTTACATCAATCTGCTTGCCGTACAATACTTCATACAGCATCCGCAGCTGCAAAGCAGTAAATTTTCTTGGCAAGAGATCAAACAAACATGAAGGATTGAATTCAACATACTGACGAATAAACTTCATAGCCTCATCAATAATCAGGTTATGGTCAAAAGCCAGATCTTTCACCTCATCCAGCGGAACCCATTCTGCCTGGAAGTTGTTAAGATTCTTATTGTTCAACGCCCTGTCAATCTTGACGAGCGACAAATAAGCAATAGTAACAATTCGTTCCACTTTGGCCTTCTCAGCTCTTTCCAGCCAACGGACATCCTTCGGATTCTTTGTCCTATCTTTTGAGCTGAACACCTTAAACTGCATAAGATTAACATTTTTCAGGCCTGTAAGCTGATTGAGAACACGCATTGCCGCACCATCCAAATCCTCGTCCACATATATAAGGCTACCCGGCAATTTCATATCATGAAAGACTTCACCTCCGCTATCCTCTCCAATGCGTCTGACCAGAAGGACTTTCAGTTTCTCGCCATCGAAACCTATCACTACGCAGTCGACAGAAATATGATTGTTAGCCAAAGGTATTTTGTGTTCCATATTATTCATTTGTTTATCGTTTCCAAGTGCAAATAAAAAGCATTATTTTTAATTATGCAAATATTAAAAGAGAAAATTTTAGTGTCTCATATATAATTAGCATTCAGATAAATACATATCATAGATATTACAATATCACCATACAGCCTTTTTGTAATACCTACAATATGTACTTTCATGTAACTTTATACATAATCAATTATATAGGCACTGACATACAAATGTTTTATGTTACAACACGTTACAATATTTTCCGGCACATATTTCATGAAAGAGTTATTGTCATTCTATAAAATAAAATTTTGCAACATGTTATACAGTGTTATCCGTCATATCGTATCATAATACAAGCATTTTACTTAGAATGTTAAAAAAACAAAAGAGCAAAACAATGTATGATTTATAGCAAAAAAACGCCTTACAACCCATATCGGCTGCAAGGCGTTTCTCATTCAAAATCCAAGTACAAATGCTTACTTAGGAGCCTTTATATATAGATATATCGCAATAAACAAAAACAAAATATTAGGAATCCATACCGCCAATACCGGAGGCACATTACCACTAATCGCAAAGGTTGAAGATATAGTCTGGAAAAGTATATATGAAGCACTTAATCCAAGACCGACTCCAAGATTAAGCCCCATACCTCCCTTAACTTTCTTCGACGACAATGAAGCCCCGATAAGAGTGAGTATGAAAGCCGCGAACGGAGTCGCAATTCTTTTATAATACTCCACTTCGAATTCTTTGATATTTGCGAATCCACGTCGTTTCTGATTGTCAATATAAGTCTTCAGTTCTGAACTTGTAAGAGTCTCATATTGGTTTCTCGTAATCAGGAAATCCTGAGGTTCCATCTTTATTATTGTGTCAAGCTTTTCACCTTTTGTGATAACCTCCTTCATTCCCTTCATTTCCCTTATCATATAATCCCTTATCACCCATTTGTGCAATCTTGTAGTATCGTAAGTTGCACGTCTGGCCGTTAGATGGGAAACAAGTTTGTTATCTTCGAACTTATCAAGCGAGAACCTATATCCGGTAAGGTTATAGTTTTCATATCTTTCCATATAAGCAATCGTCCCTGTATCGACTACAAGCTGTATGTTTCTGGCATAGTTTACCTTTTTCTTGTTCTTATATTTCGCCTCGAAATCAATTCTGGTAATACTGCCCTTAGGAATATATTGCGAACTTAATATATAACTTCCAATTGCTATAATTGTAGCCGAGAGGAAATATGGCACAAGCAATCTTTTAAAACTCATACCAGTAGAGAACATGGCAATTATCTCCGAATTCTCAGCCAGCTTACTTGTGAAAAATATCACAGATATAAAGATGAACAGAGGACTGAAAAGATTTGCATAATATGGAACAAAATTCATGTAGTAATCAAAAATAACTTCCTTTACCGGAGCCTTATTATTGATAAAACTATCTATGTTCTCATTAATATCAAAAACCACTGATATTGACAGGATAAGAGCCAGGGCAAAGAAAAACGTGCCCAAAAACTTCTTCATTATATACCTGTCAATACGTCTCAGCCAAAAACGTTTCAGATATTTTTCTTTAAATCTAATAAGTTTCTCTTTCATGTATTATCTATAATATATTCACACTCCCAAAAATCACAAACGTGCAGACAGACGTTCAACCATGACCGGTTTCCATGTAGAAAAGTCACCTGCTATAATATGCGCCCTTGCTTCCTTTACAAGCCATAGATAGAAGGCAAGATTATGTATTGACGCAATCTGCAATGCGAGTAATTCGTCGGCATGGAACAAATGACGAAGATATGCACGGCTATATAGAGTATCTACATACGAAGCGCCGTCTGCCTCAATTGGCGAATAATCCTTTTCCCATTTTTTGTTACGCATATTCATTATACCGTTCTTGGTGAACAGCATACCATTACGACCGTTTCGAGTAGGCATAACACAGTCAAACATATCTACTCCACGTTCTATGCCTTCAAGTATATTTACAGGAGTTCCTACCCCCATAAGATATCTTGGTTTATCCGCAGGAAGAATTTCATTCACCACTTCTATCATCTCATACATCTTTTCTGTCGGTTCACCAACAGCAAGACCGCCGATAGCATTACCATCAGCTCCTTTTGAAGCAATATATTCTGCCGAGCGCTTTCTCAGGTCGGGATATACACACCCTTGAACTATAGGGAATAATGACTGGCTATAGCCATACTTAGGTTCAGTTTCATTAAATCTGGCAATACATCTGTCGAGCCATCTATGAGTAAGTTCCATAGAATTCTTAGCATAGTTATAGTCGGACGTACCTGGAGCACATTCATCAAACGCCATCATTATATCAGCTCCTATTGTACGTTCAATATCCATTACCCTCTCCGGAGTAAACAAATGCTTTGATCCATCAATGTGAGAACGGAATTCCACTCCCTCCTCACGCATTTTTCTAATGCTGGAAAGAGAAAAGACCTGAAAACCACCACTATCAGTAAGCATAGGACGGTCAAAGCCATTGAACTTATGCAATCCTCCGGCCCCTTCTATCACATCAAGCCCCGGTCTAAGATAAAGATGATATGTATTACCCAATATTATCTGAGCCTTGATATCTTCCTTAAGTTCAGTAAGATGCACTCCCTTAACTGTCCCTAATGTACCAACCGGCATAAATATAGGTGTTTCTATCTGACCATGGTCCGTAGTAATAAGACCAGCTCTGGCATTAGTTTTCGGATCTGTATATTGCAATTCAAATTTCATGTAACTTAGTTATATAGGCAGTAATTATTTATCATCATTCTCTTTCTTCGTTTCAGGAATAGTCAGCTTTGGAGCATTTGTAACTATTTCGTCAGTCAAAGCGATGTCCAACACCTCTCTTATATCACTCACGTAATGGAACTTAAGCCCCTTGAGATATATTTCGGGGATATTGTCTATATCCTTCTTGTTTTCCTCACACAAAATAATTTCCTGGATACCTGCACGCTTTGCAGCAAGAATCTTTTCCTTAATACCTCCCACTGGCAAAACCTTACCTCTCAAAGTAATCTCACCTGTCATAGCAAGGCGGTTTTTAACTTTTCTTCTTGTCAAAGCAGAAGCCAATGAGGTAACCATAGTTATTCCGGCAGACGGACCGTCCTTAGGAATAGCCCCTTCCGGAACGTGGATATGGATATTCCAGTTTTCAAAAACTTCTTCAGGTATATCAAGTATATCATTGTGCGCTTTAAGATATTCCAAAGCAAGCATAGCCGATTCCTTCATCACATCTCCCAGGTTTCCGGTAAGAGTCAACCGACTACCTTTTCCCCGACTAAGACTTGTCTCCACAAACAGAATTTCACCGCCAACAGCAGTCCAGGCAAGACCCGTTACCACACCCGCATATTCATTGCCCTGATACTTATCTCTTGAATATTCTACAGGACCCAGGCATGAAGGTATATCTTCAGGCTTCAATTCTTTTGCTGTGGTCTCTTTGCCCAAAGCAATATTATAGGCTGTACGCCTCATCACCTTGTTGATTTTCTTTTCCAACTCGCGCACACCACTTTCACGAGTATAATTTTCCACAATAAATTCTATAGCGGCTTTTGACAGCTTGATATTATCTTTTGTTAGACCGTTGGCTTCCAAAGCTTTCGGTATAAGATGTCTTTTAGCTATCTCAATTTTTTCTTCAGTAATATACCCGCTCACCTCAATCATTTCCATACGGTCCAACAATGGAGCAGGAATACCTCCCAGATTGTTTGCCGTAGCTATAAACATCACATTTGACAAATCATAGTCTATATCTATATAATTGTCATGGAATGTTCCGTTCTGTTCAGGATCAAGCACTTCAAGCATAGCCGAAGCAGGGTCTCCCTGATTGCTTGTTCCCAGTTTGTCTATCTCGTCAAGGATTATCACAGGGTTTGAGCTGCCCGCCTTAATCAGACTCTTTATAATTCGTCCGGGCATAGCGCCTATATATGTTTTTCTATGTCCTCGGATTTCAGCCTCATCATGCACCCCTCCCAGTGACATTCTTACATACTTACGTTTAAGGGCCGACGCAATAGAGCGTCCTAAAGATGTTTTACCTACTCCAGGAGGGCCATAAAGACAAAGTATAGGAGATTTCATATCACCTTTAAGCTTCAATACAGCCAGATGTTCCAATATACGCTCCTTCACCTTTTCCAATCCATAATGGTCGTGGTCAAGCGTTTTCTCAGCAGTTTTCAGATTGAAAGCCTGTGTGGTAAAAACATTCCAAGGCAACGAGAGCAGGTTCTGCAGATATGTATATTGTACATTATAGTCAGGCGATTGCGGATTTATACGTTCAAGTTTAGTCACTTCCTTTTCAAAAATATCCGCAACTTCCTTCGACCATAGTTTCTTCTTACCCTGAGCACGAAGATTGTCTATTTCATTTTCAGTGCCATTACCAAGCTCATCCTGTATATTTTTCAGTTGTTGCTGAAGAAAATACTCACGCTGTTGTTTGTCCAACTCTTCACGAGTACGCATCTGGATATTTTGCTTCAGTTTGGCTATTTCAAGCTGCTCGTTTAAATATCCTATCAAATGAATTGCCCTGTCCTTTATATTGTCATGTTTCAGCAATTCATATTTAGAGCTCACCTCTAACGGGAAATTAGAACAAATGAAATTGATTCTTACAGCATCGCCTTCCATATCACGGAGAGCCATAAGGAAATCGGGACCAAGTTCGTCCATGCTTTCATGCAACTTCTTCATTACATCAAAACATGTACTCATTATGGCCTTGAACTCATTGTTTTTAGGAGCTTTATTATTTTCCGCAATAGGCTCAGCTGTACCTGAAAGGAAAGGCTCGTTAGATATAATTCTCTCAAGTCTAACTTTAGGACCGGCAGTATGTATCAAAGCATTTGTCGTTCCACCGGGCAATTCTATAATACGTACTATTCTGCCCACAACACCAAGAGGATATAAATCATCCAATTCAGGACTGTCAACAGCCGCATCTTTCTGTGTCGCCAAAATTATTGCAGTTTTTTTCTTATATGCAGTTTTCACAAGCTCAAGAGTGCTTCTTCTGCCTATAGCAACAGGCATAACAATTTCAGGGAAGATTATCATATTCCGCAAAGGCAAAATCGGCATTTCCCCATTCAACTCCTCAACCGGCATCGCAGTCTGGTCAATATCTATTTTTGCTATCACTGCCACTTCGTCTCTCTTATTTCTCTTATCATTATTATCTTCCAGCATATTCTATATTGAATTATCTGTTTATACAAACGGCTACAAAGTTAGTGAATATACACATAATAATAAAACATTTTATGTCAAATGAAACATAAAATAATGTTTTTATATATAAGAAACGTAATTCTACGGATAATAAATATCTTTGTACAGGAAAATTATAAAGCTGACATGGGTAACGAATATTTCAAGTTTAAACAATTCATCATAAAACAGGAAAAATGTGGTATGAAAGTCGGTACAGACGGAGTTCTTCTCGGAGCATGGACCGATACACGCGAAGCATCAAACATAGCCGACATAGGGACTGGTACCGGACTGATTGCAATAATGCTTGCACAAAAATGCGGCGCAAATATCACTGGAATAGAAATAAACGAGGATGCTGCCATCCAGGCAAAAGAGAATATGGACAACACATTATGGCACGACAGGCTGAATGCCGTCAAAGCCGACATAAACGATTATTACTTGTACAATGAATCAAAATTTGACCTGATAGTATCAAATCCTCCATTTTTCATTGAAGACGTCAAAGGCTATTCCGAGAAAAGGAACATGGCAAGACATACTGACAGCTTTGATTTTACAAGTCTCGTCAAAGCCGTATCATATATGCTGACAAGTGATGGACGCTTCTGTGTAATCCTCCCTGCCACATGTTCAACCGATTTTATTGGAGAAGCCATAAAAACCGGATTAGTCCTCACTAAAAGAACTGAAATAATCACTAAACCCGGTGTTAAGCCTAAAAGAATTCTCATGGAATTCTGCAAAGGACATAAAAACGCTCCCACAGAGTTTTCCCAACTTTTATTATCGGCAAATGGAGAAAAAACAGATGAGTATATAGAGCTGACAAAGGATTATTATCTATAAAGTCAGAATTCATACATAAGGACTCGGGCATCTTTATATCAGCACCGGAGTCCTTACATTAAAGTACTTTTTATATTCACTTATCAGTTTTGTCCGCTTCACCGTTTTTCTTCACCAATCTGCTCATAATATTACGATTCATTTCAACCAGTCGGCGATGTTTTTCCGCGATAGATATTGACACAGGCTGCGCTTCGATAAAATCTGTTATATGCTGCAAAATATTATGAGGCTCATACATCCTACGTTTGGGCTTAGGCGGACAAATCACTTTCAACGACGAAGGAATAATTTCCACTACAAGATCTTTTGGCCCCATCATTGGGTCTCCGTCAAAATGGAACACACCTTCCGAAGCCCTGTGAATCGTTATTTTCTTATCCTTCATAGTCTTGATACGGCTATTCATGTCAATAGTCTTAGTGAATAGCTGAAACGACAAAGAAGCTACATCAAGCACAGTAAAAGGCTCAAGCACAGTTATATCCATCATTCCGTCCGACAATGACGCCTGAGGAGCTATATAGGCATTATTGCCATATTGCGAAGCATTTCCGCAGGCAATCAGAAAAGCCTTATACCTCACTGTACCTTCCGAATTCTCTATTTCGTATGTCTCAGGCTGATAATGAAGCGCCTCGAGCAATGTATTTTCAAGATATGTCGCCAGGCCTCTACGCTTGGAACTTGCAAATTTAAGACTTACAAAAGCGTCAAACCCAACGCCACACGTACAGAAGAATGGATGTCCGGCAATCTTTCCATAATCTATGCTACGTACATTAGCATTATTTATTACATCAACAGCCTTCTGGTAATTCATTGGTATATGCAAATGACGCGCGAGCCCGTTGCCGGAACCGCACGGTATAATTCCGAGTGCAGTATCGGAATGTATAAGCGCACGCCCTACCTCGTTTATTGTACCATCTCCACCAATAGCCACAACATACGACACTTTATCTTCCACTGCCTTGACCGCAATGTCGTAAGCATGCCCCGCATACTCTGTCTTTATAATTTTAGGATTAAAAATATTACGGTTTATGTTTGATTCTATATATTCAAGTATAGCCTGTTTATCCTGAGTCCCGGAAATGGGATTAACTATGAATATAATATCCTCTCTTGTGTCCATATTATAGTTATATTGGTTGTTGACGCAAATGTAATATATATTTGTATATAAAAAATCCGGTAAGTATAAAATCTTATTTCGAGTCACAAAAATTGTTCCATAATGTTAGCCTTTGTTGAATTTTTACTATCTTTGCGGGCTGTTAAGCTAATAAGAAAAATCTATTAATCATAGAATATGGGATTATTACAAGAAAAGTTAAGTAAATTCAGACTCCCACAGATGTATATGGAGAAGGGGGTTTATCCTTATTTCCGCGAAATAGACAGTCACCAGGATACAGAGGTGATGATGGACGGCAAAAAGGTATTAATGTTCGGGTCAAACTCATATATGGGCCTGACCTACGATCAGAGAATTATTGATGCAGCAATAGCCGCAACACGCAAGTATGGAACGGGATGCGCCGGTTCCAGACTATTGAACGGAACTCTTGATATTCATGTACAGCTCGAAAAAGAACTTGCAGAATTTATAGGAAAGGACGAAGCTCTTTGCTTCTCTACAGGATTCACAGTAAATGAAGGCGTGATACCACAGCTCGTTGGACGTGGTGACTATATTATATGCGACGACCGCGACCATGCCTCTATCGTTGACGGACGACGCCTTACTTTCGCTACTCAGCTAAAATACAAGCACAATGACATGGAAGCTTTGGAAAAAGAGCTTCAGAAGTGCGAGCCGGACACCATCAAGCTTATAGTAGTTGACAGCGTTTTCTCTATGGAAGGTGATTTGGCAAACCTGCCTGAAATAATCCGCCTGAAGAAGAAATACAATGCAACAGTTTATGTTGACGAAGCTCACGGAGTAGGTGTATTCGGACGTAACGGACGCGGTGTTTGCGACCATTTTGGCCTGACAGACGAAGTTGACATCATCATGGGTACATTCAGCAAGTCGTTGGCGTCAATCGGAGGTTTCGTTGCCGCCGACAAAGATATCATCAACTGGTTACGCCACAATGCCCGTTCATATATATTCCAGGCAAGCAGTACTCCTGCGGCTACAGCAGCAGCGATTGAAGCTCTTCATATTTTAAAGACAGAACCTCAGCGCCAGGAGAACCTGTGGAAGATAACAAACTATGCCCTTAAACGCTTCCGTGAATGTGGTTTCGAAATTGGTGACACTGAAAGCCCTATTATCCCATTATATGTTCGTGATACAGACAAGACTTTCCTTGTAACAAAAATGGCATTCGACGAAGGAGTATTCATCAACCCTGTAATACCTCCTGCATGTGCGCCACAAGATACACTTGTAAGATTTGCGCTCATGGCTACACACACTAAAGAGCAGATTGATTTTGCAATCGACAAGCTTCTTAAATGCTTCAAAGAACTTGAAATAATAAAATAGACAAAAAGAAAATAAAATAATAGAGGCTGTCTCAAGGAAATCCGCGAGACAGCCTCTTTTGTTTTTGTTGTATTCAATAATTTCATTTTCAAAAGCTCATATTAACCTAATCAGTTTATATATGAGTTCAACTCATCGGCAGATACATTCTTTGCAACTATCAAACCATTGCTATCTATAAGATAGTTGGCAAATCCATCTCTAAGATGAAACTTCTTAAAGATTTCCGAAGTTCTACCCTCTGTTTCGATAAAACAGTCAGCCGAATCCAACTGGTCTTGTTCTACTGCCGCATGAAAAACAGATTCATAACGGTCCAACGAAACAGAAATCATCTTAATGCGGTCTGAATTCTGCAATGCATGAGACAACTCAGCATTCTTCATTCTTGACAAAGCGTCATAACCAGCCCAAAAGCTCAACAAAGTATATTTGCCATCATCGGCACGCAGGTCGAGCGTCTGCTTGTCAAATTCAAGAACTGGTATCGGAGTTTTATCGCCTGGTACCAACTTCTCTGTAGGGTCTTTCTTCTCAATAAAAGAGAAAGAAATTAAGGAACTGAATACTAATACAACAAAAATCGGCTTTACACTTTTAATCATGTAATGTGATTTTAGTTAATACTATCCGAGCCTGTCCTTAACAGTGATTTCATCTCGGAACATTATTTCTACATCCAAATATCAGTCACAGATATCTCGTTTGGACGCATTCATTGTTTGAAATCACTGCAAATATACGGTTTTTCTAATTAGCAACACAATTTTCACTCCATTTTTTATGTTATTAAACATCTTTTTATGATATACATCAATAATACAAACAATAAATCGGAATACAAAAACATAAAAAACACGTTTATATGGCTTATAAAGCATATTTTAATTAACTTTGCAAAACTATATTGAAAAAATAGGTTATTCACACACAAAACATACATCTAACAGATATATCAAATGGAGTTTTCAGAATTGAACTTAGACGACAGCGTACTAAATGCCCTTGATGCAATGAACTTCAAGGAATGTACGCCTGTACAAGAATATACTATACCGGTTTTACTTGAGGGACACGACCTCATAGGAGTAGCACAGACAGGAACAGGCAAAACAGCGGCTTATCTACTTCCGGTATTAAGCAAATTATGCAGTGGCAATTACCCGGAAGACTCCATTAACTGCATAATAATGTCGCCAACCAGAGAGCTGGCAATACAGATTGACAGACAGATGGAAGCCTTTTCATACTTCATGCCAGTTTCGGGAGTAGCTGTATATGGCGGTAATGACGGAGTCCGTTTCGAACAAGAGAAAAAAGGACTTACACTTGGCGCTGACGTAGTAATTGCGACTCCGGGACGTCTGATAAGCCATATAAGCTTAGGCTACGTGGATTTGTCAAAAGTATCATTCTTTATACTTGACGAAGCCGACAGAATGCTCGACATGGGATTCTATGATGACATCATTCAAATAGTAAAGCATCTACCTAAAGAAAGACAAACCATAATGTTCTCTGCTACCATGCCTGATAAAATCAGACAACTTGCGGAAAATATCCTTAACAATCCCAAAGAAGTAAAATTAGCAGTTTCAAAACCTGCCGAAAAGATTATTCAAGCAGCATATATATGTTACGAGGCCCAGAAACTTGACATTATAAAGGATTTATTCTCTTCGCAGGAACCAGAGAGAGTGATAATCTTTGCATCATCAAAAATGAAAGTCAAAGAAGTGACCAAAGCTCTTTCAAGAATGAAACTGAATGTTGGCGAGATGCATTCCGATCTTGAACAAAGCCAAAGAGAAGAAATCCTTCACGAATTCAGAAATGGAAGAGTAAAAATACTCGTAGCTACAGACATAGTGGCAAGAGGTATAGATATTGACGATATTAGATTAGTCATAAATTACGACGTACCTCACGACTGCGAGGATTATGTACACAGAATTGGACGTACAGCGCGAGCAAACAATGACGGATGCGCAATAACCTTCGTAAGCGAAACCGAGCAGACTAAATTCTATCAGATAGAACAGTTTTTGGATAAAACGATATATAAACTACAGATACCGGACCAGATAGGTGAAGGTCCTGAATATACACCAAAAACGGCTCAGAGCAATAGGAAAAAACGAAATGTGAAAAAGCATGGTAGTGTTCAAAATGGCAAAAAGAAATTCTCAAACAAAAAGAATAATACAACATTAAACAAACCACAAGAATAAATTATGATAATTGCTGTTGATTTTGATGGTACAATTGTAGAACACAAATACCCTTACATTGGGAAGGAAATACCATTTGCCATAAAAACACTCAAGAAGCTCAAAGAAGAGAGGCACACGTTTACTCTCTGGGCGGATTATTAAGCAAACTATTCGGACAATAAAAAAACATGGCCACGTTCGAATTGAAACACGGCCGCGTTCAAACTAAAATACGGCCGCGTTCGATATTAAATGTCTCCACATCTTTTCAAGGTCTAAATTTGTACCAGAAAATAAAAAAATCAACATAAACTGTGTATGGAACTGATATATTTACACCACAGCGGTTTTGTCATTTTAACGAGCGACGCCACAATAGTCATAGATTATTTTGAAGACTCATTATCCCCAAAAGATGGAATACTGCATGACGAGATACTAAAGCGAGAAGGCAGAATGTACGTACTTTCAAGCCATTTTCATGCCGACCATTTCAACAAGGATATTTTCGAATGGAAAAATACCAAAAACGACATTACATACATCCTGTCTAACGACATACACAAAAAAAGAAAAATAGCAAGAGACTCGGCTTCATGGCTAAAAAAAGGAGAAGAATATAATGACAACAACATAAAGGTGAAAGCTTATGGATCGACAGACGTGGGCATCTCTTTCCTTATAGAGACAGAAGGAAAAACAATTTTCCATGCCGGAGACTTAAACAATTGGCATTGGATGGAAGAAAGTCCTGAGACCGAATGGAAAAGAGACGAAAAGAAATTTCTGGATGAAATAGATATAATATCAAAAGATTACAAGAACATTGACCTTGTGCTATTCCCGGTCGATCCTCGTCTTGGAAATGAATATATGAGAGGCGGAAAACAATTTATAGACCTTATTACACCGTCCGTATTCATTCCCATGCACTTTTGGAACGACTTTACATCGGCAAACAGATTCCAGCGATACGCAATCGGCAAAGGAATAAAATCGCCCGAAATCAACCATCGTGGACAAATTTTCCATAATATATTATAACCCACTTAAGAAATAAAGAAAATGAAAGTAAAAGGACATTTTGACCATTTTAACATCAATGTAACCAACCTGGAAAGAAGTCTCAAGTTCTACGAAGAAGCATAAGGATTGACCGAAGCGAGCAGAAAAGTAGCTGCTGACGGCTCGTTCATTCTGGTCTATCTGACAGACAAATGCTCTAACTTCTTGCTTGAACTTACATGGTTAAGAGATCATACAGAAGCATACGAACTGGGAGAAAACGAAAGTCATCTGTGTATCAGAGTAGAAGGCGATTATGATGAAGTAAGGAAATTCCACAAAGAAATGGGATGTGTTTGCTTCGAAAACGAATCTATGGGATTATACTTCATAAACGATCCTGATGATTATTGGATAGAAATATTACCGGTAAAATAAATGGATATGGGCGGCATGACACCGCCCGTTATTTTTCAAGTTTCACATAGCCTAACCGTGTATATCGTACTCCCCTGCTCTCGTAATGCGACATAACCTTGGCCGAGAGCACATGTAGAGTCTCGCCATTAATAATTTCTCTTGAATGACAACTTAATTCTTTGGGAGAAAGACTTCTTCCGGCAGCTTTCACAAGAAAAACAAACCTGTTTCCGTCACGGTCTGCCGCCAATACATTCTGGTCAACATAAAAATCGGCCTTATACCCATCAACCTGTCTTCTGACATTTAAAACCCTTAGGAGCAAGCCTTTGAGACTTCCTCCCTTCTCGCCGACAAAATGACTCACCGACGAAATACGGTTTTTATGTACAGTAAGTTCAAAATGTACCATTGAAAACAGCCTGGCAAGTGATATAAGTTTATCAAAACGGTCGTTGTCAGGCTTAAACTTGTTTGCAAGCCATAGCACATACGATGGTTCGACATAATATATTTCAGCCAAACGTTTCCCACGATATTTTCCAAATGGTATTATATCGTCAGTACGCCCATAACAGCTCTCAAAATCGGAATTATCAGAACATACCAATTGTACATTACAGTTCTGAAGTATAATAAAAGCACGTTCCAATGCCGCTTGAAATGTAACCGCAAGTGTTCTTACAAACAAAGGCTGCTCCTCGGGAAACAATCTCCATAATGCATAATAAGGTCTGAAATCAGTAGCAATACTTATAGCATACACTCCATTTGCCGACGTGCGTCCATAATTAAAACTATCAATCAGGGTTGTATCAAACATAAAAACCTCCTTTTATGCAATGTAATAAAAATATTATAAATATACAAACAATCGACAAAAAACCGACACACCTTTCGGATATGCCGGTTTTTGCTGTATAATAAAATATTTATTTCCTGATAATTATTATCTCAGTCTTTCATAAGCCTTTACTAACATTTCGTCCTTGCCTATTGCGCGAATTGCCAACCAATCAAGTACAATCGCAATAAACGGCAAGCAAACTATCCATGAAGGAACAAATGTAGCGTCACCTTTCAGCATGAAAATAAATGTGACAAATGCCACATAATAACCTATAGTCAATATGATATTGAACAAGGTTAATCTAATCTGCAACATTCTTTTCTTATATAAGAAAATAGTAATCAATGAAATTATTGCAGAAATCATTTGAATGGCAAACAAAGCCCATGGTCTGTAATCTTCTGTACCGTCCTGAGCGACCAAAGAAAGATTTGTAAACTCGGTTATTGAGTTGTCCGCACCTATAAAACTGCCTAAAGAACTCGAAATGACAATAACCGAAAGAATAGCTACAATAAGCAAATATACGGATTGAATACGTTGTATCATAAGTTCAAAAATTTACCAGATTAACAATAAAAAAGCCGCTCCTGAACGAAACGGCCTTATATCTTAGGAATATTACCGGTCCTTGTCTTATTTTAGTTTTTCAATTTCCTTAGCAGGATTCCTATAATAAACCTTACCTTCTATATACTCTTGAGTTGCAATCAAAGTTGGTTTTGGAAGTTTTTCATAATAACGAGAAATCTCAATTTGCTCTCTGTTTTCAAAAACTTCTTCCAGATTGTCATTGTAAGAAGCGAACTCCTGGAGTTTCTTGGAAAGGTCGTTTTTCATCTCGACAGCAATCTGGTTAGCACGCTTGCCTATTATTGCAACAGTTTCATATACATTACCCGTGTCTTCACACAGTTCCATCATGTTACGTGTTACGGTGTTAGTAGGAGCATTTGATTTTTTGTAATCCATAATTCGATATTTAATTATAAATGTTTTTTTAATAATCTTCTTCTACAGAACCAACAAACTTGCTGGCTTCTTTATATATATTCTCTACTTCCTTGATGTACTTGCTTTCAGGGAATTCATTCTTGAACGCATAATATTCGTCAATGGTTTCACGCATACGTTCTTCTTTCTTTTCAAGCACACTTTCGCGAGCCATATCATATTTAGCGCGAAGTATAAGTATCGACAAGTCTTCACGCAATTTTGTATAAGGATACTCCTTCAGAACATTCTGAGCAGTAACAACAGCTGCCAGATAATTGTTACCTGTACTGGTCTGCGACATGTTTCCGGTGTACGACCCCAAATCATAATAGAGCTTTGCGGAGAGATATTCTTTCTCAACAAGCTTATCCTGTAACTCAAATATCATGTTCTGGGCAATTTCATGACGCTCTGTGCCCGGGAAATACTCCATATACATCTGCAGTTCCTGTATAGCCTTATAAGTACTGCTCTGATCCAGTCTTGGTTCCGGAGTATCAAGATACAAAGCCTTTCCGGAGTTGAATCTTGCCAACTCTGTATATGTACCACGCGGATAAGTAGTATAATATGTGTTGAAATAATGTGACGCTGTTACATAATCACCCTGATTAAAATATGTCATCGCAAGCATATATAACGATTCCTCGCCAAACCTTGTTCCTTTCATGATAGGAATAAGTTCTTCCAGAACAGTAGCTGCCTTACTATTCTGTCCTTTGGCAAAATATGCCTTTGCTGCCTCATATTTGTATTCATAATCCGTACTCTTAAGTACGTTATTGTACTCTCCGCAAGAGCTTAGTAATCCTGCAGAAAGGAGAACCATTACTATATATTTTTTCATATTAACAAAAATAGTTCTGCAAAATTACTGTTTTATCGCGAATAATACAACATCAAAATCATTTTTAATTATATTTTTACTTACTACAAAGTATTAAAACAAATATTTATGTACTTTTACACCATAAAAAACAAATTTACATGAAGTTTGAATTAATATCAGAATACAAGCCTACAGGCGATCAGCCTGAAGCAATCAAGCAACTAACTGAAGGTATAAACAATGGTGTCAAAGCCCAGACTCTGCTTGGAGTTACAGGCTCAGGAAAGACATTTACTATAGCCAATGTTATTAAGGAAATAAACAAGCCGACACTAATACTTAGCCATAACAAGACTCTTGCCGCGCAGCTGTATGGCGAATTCAAACATTTTTTCCCAAACAATGCCGTCGAGTATTATGTATCATACTATGATTATTATCAGCCTGAGGCATACCTTCCATCGACTGACACATATATAGAAAAGGATCTTGCCATAAATGACGAAATAGACAAGCTCAGACTCGCAGCTACTTCCGCGCTCCTTTCAGGCAGGAAAGATGTCATAGTAGTCTCCTCTGTATCATGTATTTATGGTATGGGCAATCCATCCGACTTTTATGACAACGTAATAGAAATAAAACGCGGAAAGCTATTAGACAGAAATGTTTTCCTGAGACGTTTGGTTGACAGTCTTTATGTAAGGAACGACATAGAGCTGAACCGCGGGAACTTCAGAGTTAAGGGAGATACAATTGACATTTACCTTGCATACTCGGATAATCTGCTAAGGGTTATGTTCTGGGATGACGAAATTGACGCAATAGAAGAAATAGACCCTATTTCCGGACATAAAATAGCTGATTTTGACGAGTATAAGATTTATCCTGCCAATCTGTTTATGACTACCAAAGAGAGTACTCTGAGAGCTATCCACCAGATAGAAGACGATTTGACCAAACAAGTTGCTTTCTTCGAGGAGGAAGGTAAGCCTCTTGAAGCAAAAAGGATATACGAACGAGTAACTTACGATATGGAGATGATTCGCGAACTTGGTCACTGTTCTGGTATCGAGAACTACTCCAGATACTTCGACGGACGTGAAGCCGGCACACGCCCTTACTGTCTGCTTGATTTCTTTCCAAAAGATTTTCTGCTCGTAATTGACGAGAGCCATGTAAGTGTACCACAAATCAGGGCCATGTATGGAGGCGACAGAGCAAGAAAGAAGAATCTTGTGGAATATGGTTTCAGGCTTCCGGCCGCGATGGACAACAGACCTCTTAAATTCGAGGAGTTTGAAGAGATGATCAATCAGGTGATATATGTCAGCGCCACACCGGCCGACTATGAGCTCGTACAGAGCGAAGGCATTGTAGTTGACCAAGTAATACGTCCTACAGGACTTCTTGACCCAATTATTGAAGTAAGGCCAAGTCTGAACCAGATAGACGACCTTATGGAAGAAATACAGCAACGCATAGAGGTAAACGAACGTGTATTGGTTACAACACTGACAAAACGTATGGCAGAGGAACTTTCCGAGTATCTTCTGAACAACGGAATAAAGTGCAGCTATATCCATAGTGATGTCGATACACTGGAACGTGTCAAGATTATGGATGAGCTCAGACAAGGCATACACGACGTTTTAATAGGTGTAAATCTTTTGAGGGAAGGGCTTGACCTTCCTGAAGTATCACTCGTAGCTATTCTTGATGCCGACAAGGAAGGATTCCTGCGTTCGCACCGTTCGCTGACACAGACAGCCGGACGTGCCGCAAGAAACGTAAACGGAAAGGTAATAATGTATGCCGACAAAATAACAGAAAGCATGCAGCTTACTATAGACGAGACAAACCGCCGACGCGAGAAACAGCTTGCCTACAACGAAGAACACGGTATTACACCTCAACAAATAAAGAAAGTAAGGACTCAAATTCTCGGAGACAAGGAAAGTACTGAAGATAAGCAGGCAGCACCCAAAATTTACACTGAACATGCTGAGGCATCATATTCAGCCGCCGACCCTATTGTTCAATACATGTCAAAGGAACAACTTAAGAAAAGCATTGAAAGGACAAGAAAACTCATGCAGGATGCCGCAAAGAATCTTGATTTTATCGAGGCCGCGCAATATAGGGATGAACTTATCAAACTGGAGGATATGCTGAAAACGAAGTAATATTCAGTAGCACATAATCTGGAAAAGATCTAAAAAGGTTCCATAAATGGAGCTATACTTACTAAAAGACATAATAATAGCCACGAAAAAATATAATTAAAATTACTTTTTTTCGTGGCTATTATTTTCTACTTATCCTGCATAAGACTTTGTAGTTTTCCTGACAGAAAGAATAACACCACTGCAGCAGTGCCACTCATGAAAACAAATAATAGGAAGAAGTCATACAAGTTTTCTACATGATACCCTATAAAACTCTTTGCCACTCCACCCTCAGGATAGTATCCGCTCAACATTCCGGCCATTTTATTTGCGGCAGATGTACTTAAATACCATACTCCCATCAGAAGTGAAGAAAATCTTGCCGGCGACAGTTTATACACCAGAGACAGACCTATAGGAGCAAGACACAACTCTCCCATGGTATGAATAAGATACAGACCTGTAAGCCATATCATACTCACTTTTACACCCGGTTCCACATCCTTCACTCCAAAAGCTATGAACAAATACCCCATAGCCAGCAGGAAAAGACCTATGGACTGTTTCTTGACTGAACTCGGTTCTATCCCTTTCCTTCCGAGGAAAGACCATAGACCGGCAAAGACAGGAGCCAGAACCACCAGCATGATAGGATTGAACGATTGGAAATATGCAGCAGGCATCTCCCATCCACCTATGTTACGGTCTGTCTGCTCGTCGGCAAAGAAAGTCAGTGACGCTCCGGCCTGCTCATACGCAGCCCAAAAGAATATAACAAAGAAAGCTATGACATATATTATTCCAATCCTAATTTTCTCACTACGATTAAGACTATGGTCGGTTATTATCAGTACAGGCATCACTATTACTGTGGCATAAATAAGTGAACCAATCCAGTCTGCTCCCGAGAAGACACTACCTACTGTAGAAATCTGATTACCGATTATCCAATTCCAATTCACAGAGAAAACTAACGTCAGTGCAATTGTCGCGACAATTGCCACAATACTTCTGGGAGAAAGCCATCCATCATCTTTTTCTAATGATTGCAAATTGTCATCTTTCTTTTGAGGCGCAATTCCTACAGGATTACCATCAGGATCGCAGATATATTTGTTCTTGAATATCTGAAAAACCACAGCTCCTATAATCATACCGATACATGATGCCAGAAATCCCCATTTGAAATCCTCCGGATGCCCAGTATTTCCTATCAGCCCACAAATAAGCGGGGCAAGAGTAGAACCGACATTGACTCCCATATAGAAAATTGTGAAAGCCGAATCCTTGCGTTTGTCATCATCAGAATACAGGCGTCCCACCATTGTGGATATATTAGGCTTAAAGAAGCCATTACCCATTATAAGCAATCCTAAGCCACAGAACATCAGCCATTTTGCCACATCAACCTGATGAAAATAACATGCACTCAGAAATAGAAGGAATTGTCCTACCGCCATTACCAACGCACCTACAACAATTGACCTTCGGTTCCCCCAATATTTATCAGCAATGTATCCTCCTATAAGCGGAGTCAGATAAACAAGTCCCGTATAACTGCCATAAACTTGAGATGCAAACTCCTTGTCAAACAGCAGAGCCTGCACCATATAAAGCATAAACAGAGCACGCATGCCATAATAACTGAAACGTTCCCACATTTCAGTCACAAAAAGAAGATACAATCCTTTCGGATGTCCTTTGCTATTATTTTTTACAAATTCGGAATTACTCATCTTATTTTATTCCAAGCTTCTTCCTCAATTCTTTAGTCAAAGCATCCTTATGCATCATTACGTAAACAGTCTTTGCACGTACAAAGCTTTCAGACATATTGATATATCCTCCGAAACGGTTTCTCTCTGTACCCCAGGAATTTTTGGTTATATAATACTTGGTCCCGTTCTGGTCTTTTGTCAGTCCCGTGATATGCATCAGATGATCATCTGTAGTTACAAACGACTCATATCCTTCTTGTCTTACTTCAGGCGTTACATTGATTTCCGGATATGGATGCTCAAACTTATACACTTCTCCCAGTCTTTCAACCGGTTTCATATTTTCAAAACGGGCTCTGTCTGTCTGACTGTAATCATCCATCTTCGTAACCTCAGGATTAATGGCGACACCATTTGTGAATGAAAAACCTTTTTCGCTTACATCACCATCCCAACATACAGTATATCCGCTCTTCAAGGCATTGTCAGTGGCAGACATCATCTCATCAAGCGGAAGGTTATACATCTTGGCATGTTCCCAGTTGTCAGGAATTTCAAGCTCAAACTTTTCATAATAAGGTTTGTGAGTGAAACTTGTAAGCATAACATAATCATCCATATTCAGACCAAGACTCTCAGCAAAACTTTTCGGAGTATATTCCTTTCCGTCATAGACGAAAGTTTCCGGAAGTTTACCCATATAAATATCGAACAAGCTGTTAATCAGTTCATAATATTCACTGCTACGGTGCTTCATTTCGACTGCCTGCCCTGCAATAGCGGACATATAGCTTTCAAGTTCGGTATGGTTATGAGTCTTAGAATCGTAATTTATTCCGCTATACACTTTTTCCGGAACAATACCTACTTGCTTAAAAGCTGTCATCCAACTTGGAGAAATACTACCCTGCCCTATATTACCGTTTCCGCGGCGAAGATAATTGTCTGCAAGCTGGTTCATATACTTTTGTCTTACGATAAACATTTCAGACAAATCATACTCACCTTTCCCCATCCTAATCAACTCAGATTCCATAAACGATGTTGTCGCAAAACACCAGCATGTGCCTGTGGCTGCCTGATTTTTCACCGAAGTCACCTTATTTGAAACAACGTCTGTAAACTGGAATCCTTTTTCCTCCTGTGCCATAACAGCAGACGAAATAGCAATAAATGCAACAAATGTCAAGTTTCTTACTCTCATCTCTCAATCTTTTATTATAAAAAACAATATTTATTTTACATAATGAATATTTCCGCTTGCAAATATAGTGAAACTCGCCCGATTTCGGATGGATTTAAGAATAACAAAGTATATTTTTCCCCGTTAGGACAACAAAAAAAGTCTCCGCAACAAATACATGCTGCGGAGACCTCTATAATTTAAATGTTAATTACTTCTTTTCGATATCGATACCCTTGTTGCGAAGAGTCATACCCATAAGTTTAAGATAGTCTGAATACTGCTTTTCGTTAAGAGTATTCTTCATAAGCTTAAGATTACCATAAACTGCTTTACGAACTTTTTCGTCTTGGTTTTTCTTAGAGTTGTTAGCCAATTTCATTTCTGCCTCAAAGAAATCGCAAATATCAGCAACTTCCTTAGTCTGGTCTGAAGAAAGTTTAAGATACTTTCCCAACTGAGCTTTGTTGATTGAACCGTTCCACTTTTCTGGAGTTGTTGTCTGGTTACCGTTTGCAAATACTGTTGCAGAAAACGCCAATGCGGCGATTAATGTTAATCCTGATTTCATAATACCTAATGTTTAATTTTTGTTGTTACCTAAAATACAATCTTTTTCTGATTGCCTTAATTTAATCTCATTTTAGTAAGTCTTTCTATATACTTACCTTTCATTTAGCTTAAGCCTTTTTCTTTTTACCGATACAAAGATAAGCATGTTTTCTGTATCAGAAAAACAAATGACAGTAAATCTTCAAAAACAACGTCATTTGTTGATATGCATCAAGATATTAACAGAAATTTGAACAATAACAAGATTTTATTGTTAACGTAATACTTATATAACATAAAAGCCCGATACACACACGTATCGGGCTTTTATGTTATATAACCTTATGATATTATCCACCAAAGTTATCGTACATGATAGAAGATGATTCAACGCCAAGGCTGTCAAGCATTTTGACAACAGCATTCGACATCGGACCAGGACCACACATGTAGTATTCAATATCTTCAGGAGCTTCGTGGTTCTTCAGGTAAGTTTCAAGCATAACCTGATGAACGAATCCTGCAGTATATTTCACACCTGCTGCATCTGCTGCCGGATCAGGACGGTCAAGTGCAAGGTGGAAATGGAAGTTAGGGAAGTCTTTTTCAAGTCCCAGGAAGTCTTCAAGATAGAACACTTCGTTCAATGCACGAGCACCATAGAAGTAGTGAAGTTCACGGTCTGTAGTATGCAGAGTACGTGTCATGTGCATAATCTGTGCACGCAAAGGAGCCATACCGGCACCACCACCTACCCAAATCATTTCCTTCTTAGAATCGAAGATTGGATGGAAGTCTCCGTAAGGACCACTCATCAATACCTTGTCACCTGGTTTCAAAGTAAAGATATAAGATGATGCGATACCTGGATTAACATCCATGAAACCGCTGCGGTCTGGTTTGAACGGAGGAGTTGCGATACGTACTGTCAACATGAATACGTCACCTTCGGCAGGATAGTTGGCCATAGAGTAAGCACGGATAGTTTCTTCTTCGTTCTTACATTTCAAGCCGAACAGACCGAATTTTTCCCATGCAGGAAGATATTCGTCACCGATAAGGCTCTTGTCGATATCCTTGTTGTAATCCATTTCGAATTTAGGTATCTTAATCTGTGCGTATGAACCTGGGATAAAGTCCATGTGAGCACCTTTAGGCAACTGCACCTTGAATTCCTTGATAAATGTTGCCACGTTTTTGTTAGAGATAACTGTACATTCGTATTCCTTAACACCCATTACTGATTCAGGAACCTTGATTGACATATCACCTTTAACTTTTACCTGGCAACCAAGACGCCAGTGGTCTTTCTGCTGCTTACGGCTGAAGTGGCTGACTTCTGAAGGAAGAATTTCGCCACCGCCTTCTACAACCTGACATTTGCACTGTCCGCAAGAACCTTTACCACCACATGCTGAAGGAAGGAACACGTTGTTCACAGCCAGTGTATTCAGCAGTGTAGAACCAGATTCAACTTCCAACTGGTTTTCACCGTTTACAGTAACTTTCACTTTACCTGAAGAAACAAGAAAGTTCTTTGCAACCAGAAGGATTACTACCAACACCAGAATAGTCACGAGGAATACTCCAATGCTTGCTAAAATAAAATTCATATCCATTGTCTTATTCCTTTCTTTATTAGATGTTCAAACCAGAGAAACACATAAATGCCATTGCCATCAGACCTACAACGATGAATGTGATACCCAAACCTCTAAGTGGAGCAGGTACATCAGAGTAAGCCATCTTTTCGCGGATAGCGGCAAGACCTACGATAGCAAGCAACCAACCGATACCAGAACCAAGCGCATAAGAGATAGCGTCTGCTACTCCACCGATGAACTTAGGATCAGATGGTGCAAGAGTAATACGCTGCTGCATGAAGAGCGAAGCACCCATGATGGCACAGTTAACAGCGATAAGTGGAAGGAAGATACCCAATGATGCATAAAGCGACGGGCTGAATTTTTCCACAATCATTTCCACCAACTGTACGATAGCAGCGATAACGGCAATAAATAGGATAAAGCTAAGGAAGCTCAAGTCAATACCAAGAATACCGTCGGCAGCCAAAACCTTAGTCTGGAGCAGGTAGTTTACAGGAAGTGTAACTACAAGCACGAATGTCACGGCAATACCAAGTCCGAGCGCAGTCTTCACATTCTTCGAAACAGCAAGGTATGAACACATACCAAGGAAGAACGCGAATATCATATTGTCCACAAATATAGAGCGGACGAATAAACTCAATAAATGTTCCATATTATACAATTAATATTTTTTATTCAACACCCTATTATTTTTCCTGCAACTCTTTATGTTTAGCACGCTGATACCAGATAAGGCATGCTACGATAATCAGAGCCATAGGAGGCATCAACATCATACCGTTGTTTACATAGCCTGCATCCTTAAGCCACTGATAGTTCAGGATATTGAAACCGAGCAGTGTTCCTGAACCGAGAAGTTCGCGGAAGAAAGCTACGATGATAAGAATCTTGGCATATCCAAGACCGTTACCGATACCGTCAAGACATGATTCCCAAGGACCGTTTGCCATAGCGAATGCTTCAAGACGTCCCATCAGGATACAGTTAGTAATGATAAGACCTACGTATACTGAAAGCTGTACGCTCACATCGTATGCAAAAGCCTTCAACAGTTCACTGACGATAGTTACCAAAGCGGCAACAACCACCAGCTGAACGATGATACGGATACGGTTAGGAATAGTCTTACGCAACAAAGAAATCACTACGTTTGAGAAAGCTGTAATGATAGTTACAGAAAGACCCATAACGATAGCCGGTTCCAGTTTAGAGGTAACGGCCAATGCTGAACAGATACCCAACACCTGTACAGTTACAGGGTTGTTCATGTTTAAAGGAGTAGAAAATACTTCTTTATTCTTAGCTGAAAATAATTTTCCCATTGTTCGTCTCCCTCCTATTATTTAGTAGTTAAAAATTTTGTGTACTGGGCCATGCAGTTCTTAAGCATAGCATCAACACCGTTTGAAGTGATTGTACCACCGGAGATACCATCAACTTCGAATTCAGGATTTGCCACCTTACCGTTCTTGACAACGCTCAATGCAACACTTTCACCTTCCATTACGTGCTTGCCTACGAACAGACTCTGGAAGTGAGGCAATGCGATTTCAGCACCAAGACCCGGAGTTTCAGATGCATGTGAGAAGTATGTACCAAATATTGTGTTCTTGTCTTCATCAAGTGCTACATAGCCCCAGATAGCGCCCCAAAGTCCGGCACCGTAAACAGGAACAACGTATTTAGTCTTACCGTCGATTTCACATACGAATACGTGAGCACGACCGTTTTCCTTGAATTCTTTTTCGTAAGCTGTTACGAATTTGCCGTCATATTCTTTCAAAGAACCGTCTTCAGCAACAATCATATCAGACTTAACTACCTTGCTGAACTCAGCGTCAGCATCTTTAACTTCTGTAATACCCAAAGAAGAAAGAATCTGTTTCTTAGTGTCGAGTTCAACGTTCTTGCCCTGAAGGTCACGCAAAGATGAGTTTACGAAAGCCAGCAGGAATGCTACGATAACAACCATTACCGAAGCATAAATTATAGTATATGAGTTACTATTAGTATTCATTGTTTTCGGTTTTTATTTGTTAGACATAGCACGTTTTGCACGACGTGAAATATTGTTCTCAACGATTACATAGTCAATCAGCGGAGCGAAGATGTTCATCAGCAGGATAGCAAGCATCATACCTTCCGGATAACCAGGGTTCAACACACGGATGATGATAGCCATCATACCGATGAGCAGACCGTAGATGAACTTACCGTTCTCAGTACGTGAAGATGTAACAGGGTCTGTAGCCATGAACACTGCACCGAAGCAGAAACCACCGGCACACAAGTGCATGTACCAAGGCATGTTGGCCATAGCTGTATCAGGACCTGCAACATTGA
This sequence comes from Bacteroides caecigallinarum, assembly GCF_016902295.1. Classification (GTDB taxonomy): domain Bacteria; phylum Bacteroidota; class Bacteroidia; order Bacteroidales; family Bacteroidaceae; genus Phocaeicola; species Phocaeicola caecigallinarum_A. The sequence continues at coordinate 89,717 of NZ_JACJLQ010000002.1, forward strand.
ATATCCAAGCCATCAATGCACCACCTACGAATACTGAAATCATTGTCTTCCAGCTTGCTACGCCAGTCCACAACAGGATAACGGCACCGATTGCAATAGCGATAACTGAAGTTTCACCGATTGAACCAGGGATGAAACCGAAAATCATATCGCTCAAAGAAGCTGATATAGGAGTTTCAGTGGCAGCCTGACCAAGAGGAGTTGCAGCAGTCAAGGCATCGATGTCTTTACCAAGACCGAATATGCTGTTGCTTGACACCCATACAGTGTCACCGGACATCTTAGTAGGATAAGCGAAGAACAGGAATGCACGTGTAATCAATGCAGGGTTGAAGATGTTCATACCTGTACCACCGAATACTTCCTTAGCGAAGATTACAGAGAATGCTGTAGCTACGGCAAGCATCCACAACGGACAGTCAACAGGAACAATCATAGGAATCAACATACCAGAAACAAGGAAACCTTCCTGAATTTCTTCCTTCTTCCACTGAGCTACAACGAACTCGATTCCAAGACCTACAACGTATGAAACGATGATTTTTGGCAATACGGCAAGGAAACCGTAACCGAATTTCTGAATGAAGCTACCTTCGATACCTGCAAAAGCATAGTGCTGGTAACCTACGTTATACATACCGAACAGCAATGCCGGTATAAGCGCAATAACCACGATAGACATGATACGTTTGCTGTCTATAGCGTCGTGGATGTGCGTACCAGTCTTAGATGTTGTATTCGGAACGAAAAGGAATGTTTCGAAACCGTCGAATACAGAACGGAAAGCCTGGTATTTGCCGCCCTCTTCAAAGTTTGGCTTTATCTTATCGATATAATTTCTTAACGCTTTCATTATTATTTATAAGTTTGTTAGTTTTTTAGTTTATAAGTTAGTTGACAAGTTGACGAGTCGACAAGTTGACAAGGTTTTCGTAGAGAAACCTATCTATTAACTTGTAACTGAAGCCTGGTCAACTAAAAAACTCATTAGCACATTTCACGACGGAGCATGTCAAGACCTTCGCGAACGATACGCTGAAGTTCCATCTTCGAAGAACATACGAACTCGCAGATAGCGAAATCTTCAGGAGCTACTTCGTAAATACCGAGCTGTTCCATGCGGTCGATATCACCGGCAATGATAGCCTTGATAAGATATTCAGGAAGAATATCCATAGGAAGTACGCGGTCGTATTCGTTTGACATAATCATGTGACGTTCTCCACCTTTGATACGAGCGTCAAGAGTATATTCTTTCTTGCCCATCAACCAGCTGAAATATGAGTGGCTTGTACTGAACTCGTTGAAACGAGGCATAATCCATCCCAACATTTCGTGAACATCGTTACCTTCAGGGATTACAGTAATCTGACTGTGGAACGCGCCGAGGAAACCGTTGGCTGGAATCTGCTTTCCTGTCAGAGGATTACCGCTGATATAGCGAAGTTCCTTGTCTTTATTTACATTACCTGCCAGGATGTCTGTAAGCAGAGCGCCAACTTTCAGTTTGCAGTAAGCCGGTTTCTTAACTTCAGAACCTGTAATAGCTACTGTACGTGTCATGTCAACACGTCCTGTGTTCATCAGACGTCCGATGAAGATAACAGCCTGTGGGTCGATAGTCCAAACTGTCTCACCTTTGTTTACAGGAGCGATGTTGTTGATCTGAACGCCAACATTACCTGCTGGATGAGGTCCGTCGAAAGCTGTTACGGTAACGTTCTTAGCCTGTGTAAGAGCTGCTGACTTCTGGTTAACACTAATACTTAAATAAGTCTTGGCAATTTTAGCCAAAGCATCAAGTCCTGTCTGGAAGTTGTTTTCTTCGCCTTTCAGAGCTATTTCAAAGTCAGGAGCAAGCGGATTTGTGTCGAATGCAGAAACGAAGATAGCTCGTGGAGCCACTGTAGGGTCTGCAATTACATCGTAAGGACGCTGTCTGAAGAAAGCGAACATACCGGCATTAAGAAGAAGTTCCTTAACAGCCTCTGCGCTCATTGCAGATACGTTCTGCTTACCGAATTCTTCGTAATCCTGTTCGGCTGCTGCCTCTACAGTAATACTCATTACCTTACGTCGAGCTCCGCGCTCTACGCTTGTCACTACGCCACTAACTGGCGAAACAAATTTCAGTTCAGGATGGTTCTTGTCAATAAACAAGGGTCCTCCGGCCATTACATACTCTTGTTCCTTAACGACTACCTTAGGAGTTACTCCTGTAAAGTCATCCGGCACTATAGCATAGAATCCGGGTGCCTTTACAGCCACAACTTCTGCAGCTGCCTTACCTTTCAAGTTGATGTCCAGGCCTTTGCGTAATTTAATTACATTTGCCATATTGGGTTATAAAAAATGGTTTTTAATTTTTGCCGCAAAATTAAAGAAAAAATAAGTAAAAATGAACTTTTTCGTCATATAAATAAAGAATTTTTTCCTTATTTAGTTTTATTCATATACTTCACAATTAGAATACGACCAATTTAGCGAAACTATAATTAATATCTCCATAAAAACATCAATACAATTCGTGTAATAATATCACAAAAACTGTCATTCCCTATTTGTATTGATGTTTTAGAACTCTTACATAATTTAAGTCAAATAACCTTTTTTTCATACAAAAACACATTCAAAATTTCTATTTTGAATATTTCTCCAACACACATAAAGCAAGACATAATGCTATCAATTATAAATATCCAACTTACATTATAATACAAAAACAAACAATCCATACAACACAACACATAAAACTAAGGCTAAACAATAACATTTCAGAAAACACAAAGCGTCTGAGATTCTTTTTTTTAAGACCATCCGAACAATCGCACACAAAAATGAAAATCTCAAGCTCTAAAAATTTTATCCATAATACCAGTAAAACTCATGTACGCCATATCGCCGATATGACATTATGTCAGTTTACAAATAATGGCATTTATTTTGTACAGTGGATTGCGATTGGTTTTGTTCCACTATTAATGTAGATTTTATTAATAAAAACAATAAGATATATGCAAAAAGGTAATATCGGGGTTACAACAGAGAACATTTTCCCCATCATAAAGAAATTCTTATACAGCGATCACGAAATTTTCTTACGCGAACTTGTGTCAAACGCAGTTGATGCAACTCAAAAACTTAAGACTCTTGCCTCTAAAGGTGAATTCAAAGGAGAATTGGGAGACCTTACAATTAAGGTAAAAGCAGAAAACGATACAATCGTTATCTCAGACCGCGGACTTGGTCTTACCGCTGAAGAAATAGACAAATACATCAATCAAATTGCATTTTCAGGAGCCAATGACTTCCTTGCCAAATATAAAGACGATGCTAACGCCATCATCGGTCACTTTGGTTTAGGCTTCTACTCAGCCTTCATGGTAGCAAAGAAAGTGGAAATCGTAACAAAATCATATCAGGAAGGTGCTCAGGCAGTGAAATGGACTTGCGATGGTAGCCCTGAATTCACTCTTGAAGAGACAGAAAAGGCAGACCGTGGTACTGACATCATTCTTTACGTGGACGATGACTGCAAGGAATTCCTCGAAGAGAACCGCCTGAAAGGATTGTTGAACAAATATTGTCGCTTCCTGGCTGTGCCTGTAGCATTTGGCAAAAAGAAAGAATGGAAAGACGGCAAGCAGGTTGAAACAGAAGAGGACAACATCATTAATGACACTTGCCCAATCTGGACTAAGAAACCAAGCGAACTTAAGGACGAGGATTACAAGAAGTTCTATAGGGACCTCTACCCTATGTCCGATGAGCCATTATTCTGGATACACTTGAATGTTGACTATCCGTTCAATCTGACGGGTGTTCTGTACTTCCCTAAAATAAAGAGTAACATCGACTTACAGAAGAACAAAATTCAGTTATACTGCAATCAGGTTTACGTAACCGACTCAGTCGAAGGAATCGTTCCTGACTTTCTGACATTGCTTCACGGTGTAATCGATTCTCCTGACATTCCGCTTAACGTATCGCGTTCATACCTTCAGAGTGACTCAAACGTAAAGAAGATTTCCACTTATATTACAAAGAAGGTGGCAGACAGACTTCAGTCTATCTTCAAGAACGACCGTAAGGAATTTGAAAACAAATGGGATGACCTGAAGATTTTCATCAACTACGGAATGCTTACTCAGGAAGACTTCTATTCTAAGGCTGACAAATTTGCTTTGTTCAAAGACACTGAAGGCAAATACTACACTCAGGAAGAATATAAGACTCTTATAAGCGGGAACCAGACAGACAAGGACGGAAATCTGATTTATCTATACGCCAATAACCGTGACGAACAGTACGCATACATCGATGCCGCAGTAAATAAGGGTTACAATGTATTGATGATGGACGGACAGCTTGACGTGCCAATGATTAACATGCTGGAACAGAAGCTGGAAAAGAGCCGCTTTACACGTGTGGACAGTGACGTAATAGACCGTCTGATTGTTAAAGAAGAACAGAAAGGCGAAGAACTGAAAGAAGACAAGCGCAATCTGCTATCTACTGTATTCAGCGGACAGTTACCAAAACTTCAGAAGACTGAATTCCATGTAGAAGCACAGGCATTGGGCGAAAACGGTTCTCCTGTTATCATAACACAAGCTGAATATATGCGCCGTATGAAAGAAATGGCCAACATCCAGCCGGGAATGAGCTTCTACGGAGAAATGCCTGACATGTACAGCCTGGTGCTGAACAGCGACCATAAGCTTATCAAACAAGTCCTGAATGATGCCGAAACTGCTTGTGCGGAAAAGCTTGTTCCTGTAGAATCAGAAATTGCAGTCCTAAAACTTAGAGAGAACGAGCTTCACAAGGCTCACGAAGGCAAAAAGGACGAAGAAATTCCTGTAGCAGAGAAAGACGAGCTGAAAGATGTTGAAAAGAAACTGGAAGAACAGAAGAACAAGAAAAACAATATCCTGAATGAATATGCTGCCGGCAATAAAGTTGTTCATCAACTTATCGACCTGGCTCTTCTGCAAAACGGAATGCTGAAAGGCGAAGCTCTTACAAACTTTGTAAAGAGAAGTATCGAATTGATTTAATACGATAATCTATATTATTCTTATATATTGGGCAATGTCATGCTTACATAGCTGGCATTGCCCTTTTATTTATCTCTAAAGCTCTATTAGATATATAATGTAACACATTTCGACAAATTTAAATCAACTGATACCCCCCCTAATAAAGAAAAGAAAAAATATTATTCGAAAAAAACAGTAATTATTAGATAAGGACACAAATTTTGATTATCTTTGGTTACATTAAACTGGTATATTTACACAACTACTACTGACCCGACAGCATGAAAAAAGCTTTTGCACTGATATTAATCTTTGTTTCTTTACTGTTTACACCAGCTTACGCCCAAAAGGTAGGACTCGTACTTAGCGGTGGTGGAGCTAAAGGTATGACACATATAGGGATAATACGTGCACTGGAAGAGAATAACATTCCTATAGACTATATCACCGGTACATCAATGGGAGCGATAGTAGGATCGCTTTATGCCATGGGATATTCGCCCGACGATATGGAAAAGCTGCTAAAATCGCCGGATTTCAAGAAATGGTACTCTTCAAGAGGTATAGAAGAAGAATATATGTACTACTTCAAGATGAATCCCCCTACTCCCGAATTTATCAATATACGTCTTTCTAAATTGGACATGGCAAAAAAAGTAAAAACACGCTTCCTGCCATCAAGCGTTGTCGATCCTATGCACATGAACATAGCGTTTGTTGAGTTATATGCTCAAGCGACAGCAAAATGCAGAGGAAATTTCGACAATCTTCTTATTCCGTTCAGATGTGTTGCATCGGACGTATATAACAAGAGACCTCTTATAATGAGCAAAGGCGACCTCGGAGATGCAGTCAGAGCTTCAATGAGTTTCCCCGGGATGTTCAAGCCTATTGAAATAGACTCTGTTTTGGCATACGACGGAGGGATATATGACAACTTCCCTGTATCTACCATGATCAATGACTTTCATCCTGATGTTATTATCGGTAGTGTTGTAAGTTCAAATCCAAGCAAACCTAAGGAAGGAGACATCATGAGCCAGTTGGAAAATATGGTAATGCAGAAGACAGACTATTCTATACCTGACTCATTGGGCATCCTTATGACATTCAAATATACAGATGTGGGATTAATGGACTTCGACAGATATGATGAACTCCACGACATAGGATATAACAGGACTATACAGCTTATGGATTCCATAAAGCAAAGAATATCCAGAAGAACAAGCTATAGAATACTCGAAAAAAAACGTATAGACTTCAGAAGAGAAATGCCTGAAATGAATTTCAGGAAAATAATAATAAACGGTACTAACGAACAACAGAAAAAATACATCATGCGAGGATTCCACGCCGAAGAAAATGATGTATTCAACCTGGAAGAGCTGAGGAAAGGATATTTCAGACTGCTGTCCGATAAAATGATTTCAGAAATTCTACCTCATGTCCAATACGATTACAACGACAGCACTTTCACTCTGATACTGGATGTAAAAGTAGCTGAAGATCTATCAGTAAGAATTGGCGGTAATGTTGGTTCAAACGGAGCCAACCAAATATACATGGGTGCATCATACCATAACCTTGGAAAATACTCAAAGGAATTTGCCATTGAAGGACAGTTGGGACAAATCTACAACAACCTCCAACTGACTGGCAGAATAGACCTCCCTACAGAGATTCCCACTTCATACAGAATGATTGTCTCATTGTCATCTTTCGATTATAAAGGCCAGACACAGAACTTTTTTAATCAAATAAACAGTCCTGTATTCAACAAAAAAGACGAGAAATTCGTAAAAGTTTGTGTAAGCATGCCATTTTTAAGCAAGCACAAAGCTGAGTTTGGAATAGGTGCAGCAACCCTCGACGACCAGTACTTCCAGACAAATGTCATTGATTTCACCAACAGCACAAGGGACAAGAGTAAATACAACATTCTTGGCGGTACTGTTGCCCTTGAAGGTAACACTCTCGACAGCAGACTATATGCCGTAAACGGGAAAAAGGAAAGACTTGCCGCAAATATATACTGGGGTACCGAGAAATTCCAACAAGGAACGGGAACAGACCCTTACGAGGGACAGTTCAAATATACCCAGGCATGGCTACAGATTTCATACGAACTTGAAAAATACTTCCGTCTCGGGAAAAAAGTTTCATTAGGATCATATCTTCACACATACTATTCGTCACGTAATTTCAGCAATAATTATCGTGCTACAATGATGCAGGCCGGAGAATTTTCTCCAACCACACACAGCAAAATTACCTATAACGAAGCTTTCAGGGCAAATCAGTTTGCCGGCATAGGACTTATACCTATATATCGGTTCAATAATACGATTCACGCGCGGCTTGGAGTATATGGCTTTTTACCTTTCTTTCCAATAAACTGTAATGAGTCTAACAAGGCTACTTATGGCAAAATATTCAGTAAATTCGAATATTTAAGCGACTTGTCAATAGTTGTACGATTACCTTTCGGTTCTATCAGTGCATACTTGAATTATTATAGCTCACCAAAGAACAACTGGAATGCCGGGATATCATTAGGATGGCAAATCTTTGGAGAGAGATTCATGCAATAGTTTTTTTTAGCAAAAGCATAAAAAAATCACTGTAACATTTGCACAATAAAAAAAATACCCATACCTTTGCACCCGTTAAACAAAAAGAGATGGCCGCGTAGCTCAACTGAATAGAGTAGCTGACTACGGATCAGCCGGTTACAGGTTTGAATCCTGTCGCGGTCACTCCACTTTAACTTATTGAATAATTTGTTTGGCCGCGTAGCTCAACTGAATAGAGTAGCTGACTACGGATCAGCCGGTTACAGGTTTGAATCCTGTCGCGGTCACTCATTTTAACTTATTGAATAATTGTTTGGCCGCGTAGCTCAACTGAATAGAGTAGCTGACTACGGATCAGCCGGTTACAGGTTTGAATCCTGTCGCGGTCACAGAAAAGACATCTTTACCCACAAGATGTCTTTTTTTATGTACATTAGATTCTAAAAACAATGGCTTATGAATAAAACCAACGATGCAGAAAGTTTTTTACTCATAAGCCATCATGTCATTAAATATTATCTTTTGACAATTCCGATTTTCAGATTCAATTTAAAGTAATACACACCATTCTCTCGCTCAAGAAAGCCATATTTATCTTTCTCTGTAGAACCTTTCTCAAAACGAGTATTATAATATAAGAAATCAGCAAAAGTCTGTCTGAATGCTTTCTGATAACAGAGCACTTCCCCTTCAGCAGTAACAAACATAAATCCTGATATCGCAGACTCTGTTCCATTATACATTTTGGCAGGACGCATTCCTGCGGCAAGAGCAAGAAGAAGCTCCTTTACCTTATACTCATAATAGCCATGCTTGTTTATCAATTCATCCTTTATCTTAAGAGGATTGAGTTTCTTTATTTCTTCTGTAAGCTCGGAGACCTTTGTTATTCCGTCAAGCCACATTATACGAACCATTTCAGCCAGCATACGTCCCGCATGCAAATCTATCATTGAAAGATTGCTTCTGAATATCTTATCGGCAACATCATTATATTTTAGAATGCCTCCCAGACGTTCTATCATCAACATCCTGCCCGTAACATCGTCTTCTTCACCTTCTGCATTGATTTTATTAATTGTAGGGACAGCAAATTTCACACCTGTCTGTTCGAACTTAAAATTAGCCGAACGCCCACCATCAAGCAAAGGCATCATCCTCCCCCCGAGTCTGGAACGAACACAAAATCCTGTCAGAGGAGCTTCTAAACTATAAAATGCTACAGAAAAGTCAGTACGGTCCTCCGTCTGAGACTCAAGGTCAAATATTGCTACCTCATCAAGAAATTCTTCTACTCCATCCGGCGAAGTGACATCATTCCCTGAGGTATTCTTTATAGCCTGCAATATTATCTCAGCCACGGTGTCAAAATCCTCACGAGGAATTTGCTTATCAATATTCTCACCCTTTATCCTTATAGATTCCTTTTCTACAATATACTGGCGCGTGCCGTCGTGCTCCTCACGCTGTACCATTGCCACCGGTATAACATGCGCCTCATTGCGCTTCGCTTCAGGAGTTCCGGCATAGACTTTACCGTCTGCCAGGATTCTGAAAAATGCGTAAAGTTCGCCCCATTCTCTTTTTGTTGCTTCAAATGCCATATTAATCATTATTAATCCGTTACAAAGATATAGATATTTATTTAACTTTGCAGCCATGAAACTAATATTCTATTCAGCGGATTTAAGTACAGAACTTGATTTGCCTTTTGCTTCAGAAGGCATACGTGCCGGATTTCCCAGCCCGGCACAGGACTACATGACAGATTCCATTGACTTGAACAAAGAGCTGGTATCACATCCGGCAACGACATTCTATGCTCGCGCCGTGGGCAATTCAATGACCGGATTCGGCATATCCGATGGCGATCTGTTAGTGATAGACAAAGCCATAGAGCCTATTGACGGAGACATAGTTGTGGCCTTCATCGACGGAGAATTCACCCTAAAAAAAATAATGAAAGAAGAAAACGGACAATACTTGTGGCTCGTTCCGGGAAATGACGACTATCCTCCAATAAAGGTAACCGAAGACAACGAATTCATAATATGGGGAGTTCTTACTTATAATATAAAGAAACAGCTTGTAAGAACAAGAAGAAAAAGGGAATAAAAGCAAGCATTCACTCCAAATGAACGTCTATAATCTCATCCAGATTTGTTGTGTACCGCTTTGAGACATATTCATTCTTCAATTTCCACTGCATCCCGTAACCCTGAACCGCAACACGTATAGTATTAAAACCATTCTTACGGTTTATTTCATCAATAGCCTTTGCTAATGACATCTGCTTTCCACGGTCAATAGTATCAAACAGATTACCCTGCACGGCACCGTCGCTACACGTATCCCAAACAATTACTCCGGCCTTTTTATATAAATAAACCTGATTACCCTTCCAGCACCCCCTTAACGCCTTGACTGCAGCAGAAACAATCTCCCTAATGTCATTTGTAGGAACCTGAAAAAACACATCACGATGTATATAGTCAGATGGCAAATCATTTCTGAACCTGCTTGTATATGCAAAAACAGTCATAGCCTTACACACAGTTCGATTCTCCTTTAATTTACGTACGCATTGGGCCGCAAAGTTTGCCACAGCTTCTTCAAGAATATCAATATTTCCTACTCCCTCTCGTGCGAAACTGCGGCTGGTACAGATTGACTTCTTGTTCGGCAATTCGTCAATACTGATACAATCCTCCCCTTTCAGCTCCTTCCATGTGCGCAATCCTGTCACGGTAAGTTCTTTTCTCACCCAACTTTCGGATTTCTGTACGAAATCCCATGCAGTCTCAACCCCAACACTTTTCAGACGGACTGCAATCCTGCGCCCTATTCCCCAAACATCAGCGATATCAAAAAGTTTTAAGGCTTTCTCCCTCTTTTCGTCTGTATCAATTATACATATAGAATGAAAGCCTTTATATCGCTTTGCAAATTTGCTTGCCATCTTTGCAAGAGTCTTTGTCGAAGCTATACCAAGCGATATTGGTATTCCAGTACCTTTAGTGACAAATCTCACCATCTCACTGACATAAGGCAATAAGTCCGTTGTCGGAATTCCGGAGAAATCCATAAAAGCCTCATCAATGGAATATATATCCAGCTTCGGAGTATATCCCGACAGGATTGTCATCACCCTACGGCTCATGTCTCCATATAAAGTATAATTACTGCTGAACACAGCAACCCCGTTATCTTCCATCAACTGTCTAACCTGATAAAACGGAGCTCCCATCTTTATGCCAAGTGCCTTAGCCTCGTTACTGCGCGCTATAACACAACCGTCATTATTAGACAGTACAACACACGGAGTATTCCGCAAATCCGGACGGAATACCCTCTCACACGAAGCATAAAAATTATTACAATCCACGAGACCTATCATAGCGACATCATAAAATTTAATTTATACTTTAAAGCCTTCAGCAACAAAATATTAATAAGAACTGCAGATTTGCCCAACGAATAGAGCTACTCATTTCTGACAAACACATAAACCGGATGGAATTTCGAAGCAATATTCTTCAACACCCCGCTGTCCACCAGACGTTTTATGTACCTTGACGATTTTGACAGATTAAATCCTGTAAGTTCCTCAAAATCCGTACGCTGCATATATTGGTTCTTGGCAAAATAGGTTTCCAGTCTTTTCATTACTTCCTCGTCCGTAATTTTCTCCGAGTGTCGGGATTCGTCTTTTACCCTTACCAGGTTAGCTGTCTCAAATTTCTCAATAAAAACCTTTTCAGGAACAAATTTTATTCCCCTGACCCATACATCAACATTATCCATATTCCCTGAACCAACTTCGGAATTACAGCTAAGGCTCAGACTGAAATATCCCAGCCCGTCAATATGTACAGAATAACCGTCGCTCAATGCATCGTACAGCTCGTCACTGATTGCTGTCAGCACAGCTGCTACATCGGCAGGTGTAGCGGTACACTTTCTCGTGATATTCTCACGAAGATTTTTTGTTGTAACGACGTTCTTTGTCACCACCTTGGCATGCAGCCTTGGACTATCACCCACCTCCTTGCCGGGATTCTCGTACAAATCATATTCTATTTCCATAATTCAAAATATTTTTTCTTATGCCAGTTTTAATTCGCGGTAATTTATCTGTCTCCACACGCTCGTGTCGAGACCTCCACACGCTCGTGTGGAGAGCTGCGCACGTTCGTGTGGAGTACTCGACACGGCCGTGTGGAGGTAAAGATGCTTAAAATTTTCGAAACAGCCAAACTTACGGATATGTTATTATTTTCCCAGGCTGTATTTGTCCGCATTCGGTCTATAAAACGGAGGCTACCGGTTTCTAATTAAACCACATCACCAAAATATATTAAACAATATTAGCTTATCACATCGAATTATGATATATTTGCATTAAATACCAAATTATTTCAATTATAAAGCAATTGAAGTAGAAAAGGATAAATCTTAGTAAGTATATCAAGATGGCTATTTCTCAAAGAACTTCAGTTGTCCGTAGGTAGAGGAACTGGTATTCCAACCATACAAAACGTATTAAGAAGAAATGGCTTTTGTCCTGCTGTGATTGAGACAAACGAAGAGAAAGTTATTTCTTGATTGAGATTCCTTGTAGAGAAGGTTTTGGTGTTAGAGTCTTGATTGGTGATGATTTTATTTCATTAGATGATGATAAGATAAAAAGTATCCTGTTGAAGATTTCAGAACTTGGAATAGCTAAAAGGAAAGACTTGCATGACGCAATAAAAATATCAATGCCTACCATAGATAGAATTCTTAAGCAGCTTATTTCAAAAGATATTAAATTGATTGAGAATCAAAGCTCGCACAAGACTGGAAGTTATGTGTTAGCTGAAAAAGGTAAGACTTTTATAAAAGCATTGGATGAATAATTATGACATTTGGAGTTGATATATACGAAACACAAATAAGGGATTGGGGACATGAGATTCTTGAAAATCTTTTGAAGGATCGTACCACAGGTGAAAATATTATTTGGGCCACAAATGATTACTCGTATCGTGGGAAGGGGTACTCGTATTATGATGAAATTACATCAGAACTCATTTGTGAGGATAATAACCGGGTTGTACAACCACGAATATCAAAATCATTAGAGGAGCAAAAAAAGCGCATCAATGAAAAAGCAGAAGTGTTTACTCCTTCCTGGATATGTAATGCACAAAATAACCTTATAGATAAAGCATGGTTTGAAACAGAAGAAGATGTTTTTAATCGTGAAATATTAGTAGATGGAGTACATTCTTGGGTGATGAAAGATTCTCTACCTCCATACCCTTCTGGCAAAAATTGGAGAACATATATTTCTGAAAATCGTTTAGAAATGGCATGTGGTGAAGCACCTTATTTGTGCAGTCGCTACGATGCTACTACAGGTGTATTTATTCCTGTAGAAAAGCGAATAGGTTTATTGGATCGTAAACTTATTCTAGTTAATGCTAATACACCGAATATTACTCCATATATGGATAGCAAACAACGAAAGAATGTTCATAAAATATGGAGAAGAGCAGCGTATAAAGCTTTACAGTCAACATACGGGTTTGAATGGCAAGGTGATAATCTATTACTTGCAAGAGAGTCTTTACTTATTACCTTTATTGAATTTTATCAAACTAAATGGCAGACTGATAAACTGCCTGATAAAGAATGCTTGAAGAAAGTTGCAGAGATTATATCTTGGAATATTTGGCAGATGGATGGATTGAAGTATGGTATTCCTGGCTATAATCCAACTGAACAGCTCGGAGGATTACCACTTTTAATACCTAGCAGAGAGAAGTTCTGCAGAATTAAGGAATGGACAAGTCAAGAACCTCTTCAAGGAAATGAGATAATCTTTGTACAAATGTTAAACAGTAATAACAAGAAATAGGAAAGTATGGCAATTTCTATTCAAACGACTCAATATAATCTTATTTACGTCTATAGTCGTAAGGAGATTCCTGATGCTATAAAGATAGGTAAAGCGAGTATTAATGAACCGGAATCTGTTCGTGATTCGCTTACACCAAACTGTGAGAAATTGAATGTTGCTGCCATAGAGTGTATCAAAGGGCAAACACAGAGAACCGGTGCAGATTTCACATTGCTGTATACTGAGCTTGCATGGTTTGAGAACTCTAAAGGTGAAGGTTCTAAATTTATGGACACAGATGTTCATGATGTTCTTATACATAGCGGATTTAAGCGTAAGGTATTTGATTCAGAGGTGATAAATCCAACTGAATGGTTTAAAGTAGATCTTCCTACAGTTATAAAAGCAATTGCTGCTATTAAAAATGAGCAAGAAGTAATAGAGGGACCACAAGTTATTGAAAAGCCTAAAAAAGATATACGTTTTCGTGAAGAACAGGAAAAAGCTATCAATGCTACAATTTCTCATTATGAAATAGGAAGACAGATGCTTTGGAATGCCAAAATGCGCTTTGGTAAAACTCTTTGTGCCCTTGAACTTATTCGTCGTAAAGAATATGGTCGTGTACTTATTCTTACTCATCGTCCTGCAGTTCGTAGTGGTTGGTTTGAAGATTATCACAATTTGAAGTTTGTAAATCAACAATATGGTTCTAAGGGAGGTGATAAGTATGCCTTTTGTGATGAGAATGATACTAAAGGTAAGAATTTTGAAACTCTTGAAAAAGATTTCAAAGAAAAAGGCATTCATTATATCTATTTTGCTTCAATGCAAGATTTACGAGGTTCTCAAATTGTTGCAGATAAAGGTATTAATAAGAATGATGATGTCTTTAAGACGGATTGGGATTTAATTATTCTGGATGAGGCACACGAAGGAACAGAAACGCCACTCGGTCAAAATGTAATAAAAGGATTCTGTGAGGAGCGTAATCCTTATTTATTGTATTTGTCCGGAACTCCTTTTAATATATTGTATCATTTCTCGGAAGACGAAATTTATACCTGGGATTATGTAATGGAACAGGATGCAAAAGACAATTGGTCAATACAGCATCCTAATGAGCCTAATCCATACGAAGGATTAGCACGACTCAATATCTATACTTATGACCTAGGTGATGTATTCGAGACAAATGCTTATACAAGAACTGAAGATGACTTCTTTAATTTTGCTGAGTTTTTTAGGGTATGGACTGGAAATGAAAGAATAGATGGAGCACCAATGCCAACACCGAACTCTAAAGGTAAATTTGTTCATGAAGTTCACGTCAGGAAGTTTCTTGATATGCTTTGCGATAAGAGTACTGGCAGTAAATATCCATATAGTACAAATGCTTTTCGTGATGCTTTGAGTCATACTTTGTGGATGCTGCCTGGTGTTGATGCTGCACTGGCTCTTGAAAAACTTATACAAAACCACCGTTTGTCAAAAGAATTTAATTTTACAACAATCAATGTAGCTGGCGAAGGAAGTAAAATAGAAGGACTTGATGAAGATGATGCAAAAAAAATTGAGAAATTGGGGAGTGATGTCTTGCAAAAGGTTAAATCTGTAATCAAAATAAAGCCTCGTACTATTACTTTATCTTGTGGCCGTCTTACTACTGGAGTATCAGTACCTGAGTGGACCGGTGTCTTTATGCTACGTGGTGGCTTTAATGTAGATGCGGGAAACTATATGCAAACTATCTTCCGTGGTCAGACACCTTTTAAAAATGGAGCTATAAAAACAAACTGTTATGCATTTGATTTTGCTCCTGACAGAACATTGACTGTAATTGATGATTATGTAGAAAAACAGCCTAATGCATCAGGTTCTCATCATACTAAAGGAGAAAAAACAGCTAACTTGCTTCGATTATGTCCCGTAATTGCCATGAAAGGTGGTCAAGAAGTGGAATATGATGCACATTCATTTATTGATGAGGTAAATAAGGCCTATAAAGAACATGTTATACGTAATGGGTTTAAAGGAAGAATGCTGCACAAAAATTTTGCAGACTTTACCGATAGTGATCATGCCTTATTAGCTGAAATAGGAAAAGTTTTTGATGGGAATAAAGTAAAGACAACCTCTGACGGCAGAGTGAAAATGAGTGATAGCGGACTTACTGGTGAGAAGAGCAGTAAATCAAAGAAAGGTACAAAGAAAAAAGAAGTACTACCATCCAAACAAAAGTCATATTCTAAAGAAGAAGCTGACCGTAGGAAGAAATCCCAAAATGTACTCGATCAAATTTTTGTGCGTTTACCTCTATTGTTATTTGGTGCAGTAGAAGATACTAGCCATTTAACAATATCTGAATTGGTGGATGATGTGATAGATGAGCCATCATGGCATGTTTTCATGCCAGAGGGATTTAAGAAGCCTATGTTCAAACAAATTGCACACCTTGTTAGGGAAGATTTGCTTATTTCGTGTACGGCTGAAATTATAAAAATGGCTCAAAAAGCAGATGAACTAACTGTTGAAGAGAGGGTAAAAGAAATAGCACGGATGCTTTCTACGTTTCACTATCCTGATCATGAAACAGTACTTACCCCGTGGCGAGTAGTTAATATGCACTTGGGTAGTACTATTGGTGGCTATAACTTTTATGATGAGAATTATCGTACTCTTGTTTCTGAACCTAGATGGGATGAAAAAGGTGAAATAACAAGCCGCGTATTTAAAGCAGAGGATACGCAAATATTGGAAATTAACTCTAAATCAGGCGTTTATCCTTTATATCTTACTTACACTTTATGGCGAGTGAAACGTAATCAGCAGCACCCAAAATCAAAAGCGGAAGAACTTGCCATTTGGGATTCTATCTTAAGTGACAATGTTTTTGTTCTGTGTCAGACTGAAATGGCCAAGAAGATAACAGAAAGAGTACTACGTGGATACCGTGATGTCCATACGCATTGTTGTGTGTATAAAAAGTTAGTAGAAACCCTTCGTTTAAAAGAGTCAGGGAAAAATAACGAAATGAAGAAACAACTTGTTAATACAATAAAGTCAACAAAATTTTGGAATATAAATAATGGTAGTAAATATATGAAATTTAATGCAGTAGTAAGTAATCCTCCGTATCAGGCTGGTGTCAATAAGGAACCATTATACCATTTGTTTATAGATTTGGGTAGAGAGCTGGGAGATTTAGGTACAATAATTCATCCAGGACGTTTTTTGTTTAATGCCGGCAAAACGCCGAAGAAATGGAATGAAAAAATGCTTAACGATCAACACTATAAAGTTGTGAATTATTGGACAAAGAGCTCTGACGTTTTTGATAATGTTGATATCAAAGGTGGAGTAGCTATAACAATGTGGGATAGTTTAGTTCAATATAAACCTATAGGTACATTTATATTACAAGACGAATTACGTGAAATTAAAGAATTAGTATGGTCTATTGCAACTGATAATTTTTGTAATAATGTATATTCACGTGATTTGTATCAGTTGAAAGAGATTTTTTACACAGAAAACCCAAAGTTAGATAATAGACAGAGTGAAGGTCATCGCTTTGATGTAGGAACCACATTTTTTTCGCTTTTCCCAGAAGTTTTTTTCGATAACAAAGAAGATGATTGTAGTTATGCTTTAATTGTTGGAAGGGAAAATGATACAAGAATTGCTAAATGGATAAAAAGTAAATACCTTAAATTACCAGATAATTTTAATTCATATAAAGTATTCATTCCTAAAGCAAATGGTAGTGGACTTTTTGGAGAGGCTTTAGGCGAACCAATAATAGGTGAACCACGATATGGACATAACACCACTTTTTTGAGTGTTGGTAATTTTGCAACATTTGGTGAAGCTAATGCTTGTTTAAAGTATCTAAAAACTAAATTTGCAAGAACAATGTTAGGAATAAGAAAGGTAACTCAAGAAAGTTCTAAAAGAGTTTGGGAATTTGTTCCAAATCAAGATTTTACTTCTAATTCAGATATAAATTGGTCACTATCAATACCAGAGATTGATCAGCAGTTATATAGGAAATATAAGTTACAAGACTATATAGAGTTTATAGAAGAAACCGTTAAACCTATGGAATAACAATTTGAATACATTCAACTTGAACACATAATATTTGTTAAATACATATAGTGATAGTTTATGGCAGTAGAGTCACACGATAAAAAGCTTGACGACCTTCTTAAAATGGTTGAAGAAGGAAAAGCTCAATTACCCGATTTTCAACGCAGTTGGGTATGGGATGATACAAAAATATGTAAACTCATAGAAAGTATAACATCCGGATTTCCGATGGGAGCCGCAATGTTTTTGGCTAATGGAGGTGAGAATATCAGGTTTAAATATCGCAAATTCGAAGGTGTGGAGTCAAAGTCTGAGATTACTCCAGAATGGCTTGTACTTGATGGACAGCAAAGGTTGACTACTTTATATCAAGTTTTGAAAAGTAAAAAAGCTACCAATACCAGATTGGAAACGAATCGTGATGCAACCATCAAGCGTTATTACTACCTTGATATACGCAAATGTCTTGATCCTATGGCTGATAGATTGGATGCAATCATTTCTGTTTCAGAGAAAAAACAATTAACGACAGATATAGGTCGAACTGTAATTTTAGATTTATCTACAAGGGAAAAAGAATTTGAGAATTTAATGTTTCCTCTTAATATTACTTTTTCACACAATGATACAGAGGATTGGCATTATGATATGGAGGATTACTATCACGGTGATAAATATTATAGGAATTTATTCCGTGACTTCTCTCAGCAGATTCTTCGTCCTATATTAGAATATAATATGCCTGTAATACAACTTGATAAAGAGACGCCTAAAGAGGCTGTTTGTCAAATTTTTGAAAATGTCAATACAGGTGGAGTACCTTTAACCGTTTTTGAATTAGTTACTGCAACCTTTGCTGCTGATGGACATGAACTGAGAAAAGATTGGGAATCAATACGTAATACATTTTCCCAAAAAGTAAATGGAGAATTGCTGAAAGAAATTACAGGAGCTAATTTGCTGGCTGCAATGACTCTTCTAGTATCATATTATAAAAGAGTAGCTTCAGGTGATGATGAGCGCGTGGCTGTTACATGTAAAAAAAGGGATATCCTTAAATTGGAACTTCAGGATTATCTGAAACATCATGATGCCTTAGTTAAAGGATTCTGTGATGCTGCAGATTTCTTGGTGCATCAAGGCATATTTCGTTCAAAGGATTTACCATACACTTCACAGCTGATACCATTAGCTGCTATTTTTGCTTATGACAATGAAAATAAAAAAATGCTCCATCTTGGAACAAACCAAAGTTTTTTATCACGTTGGTATTGGTGTGGAGTAATGGGAGAATTATATGGTGGAGCTAATGAAGCACGTTTCGCGACTGATATTATTGGATTTTTTCGCTGGATAGATGGTGGCGAAATGCCTGAGACGGTATATCGTTCAAGCATTCAACCTACACGTCTATTAACAATGCAGACAAGAAACAGTGCAGCCTATAAAGGTATAATGGCACTTCTATTACAAGATGCCCCACTTGATTTTATGACAGGTAATCGTATGGATATAGCATCATATATAGATGAGGACGCTGATATTCACCATATATTTCCACAAACTTATTGTGAGAAAAAGAATCTGCCGCGTATAAAGTGGAATTCTATCATTAATAAAACACCTATCTATGCTTCATCAAATCGTTCAATCGGCGGACATGCGCCAAGTGTATATATTGGAACAATGGCAAATAAAGGATTAAATCAAGCAAAGATTCAGGAAGCAATTGAATCTCACAAAATTAATTATGCTTATTTATCCACAGATGATTTTGAAGCCTATTTCATTGATCGTGCAAAGCAATTACTAGATAGAATTGAACAAGCGACAGGTAAATCAATATCTGGAAGGGATAGTGAAGATACAATCCGAGAATTTGGTGTGAATCTAATATAAAATGAGATTAACTAAGTAAGTAATCTAAAATCTTTTTATATTCAGCATAAATTATAAATATTGTATCATTATATCTTATGATTTCGCGTGGTGTGAAAGATGTGAAAGTGAAATAGAGTATGAATTACTGATAATATCATTATAATTTTACCATAACAAAAATGTTCTGGCAGCATTCACAACATTGAATTATAAGAGTTCATTTCAAAATCAAAAATTTGAATAATTATGAATAAGGCTTTGCAAACCTTTTGCAAAACATTTTCAAATGCCATTTAAATACTGCTTAATCAGTGTTTAAATGGTATTTAACAAGCTATAGAAGAACGCTTATTTCTGTAGATGACTTTTATGCAGGAAGCCAGAGTATTTGCCATAATTCCATTAAAATGTTCAACCTGATACTGTATCATTGTATCTTTATTACTAATGAAGCTAATGATACAAGCTTAAGTGCCAATGATACAAGTTTGAATACCAATGATACAAGCTCTTATAAATGATTTCGTAAACCGACAGCAATATGTAAATATTATATTTCCAGAGGATATAAAAAACTAAAACCTGAAAACATCATTCCAAATAAATGCTTATCTTTGAATGCATTATTTGCCAGGTAAAATGAGAAAATATATGGTAAAAACCATAGGGATATAATAAAGAAGACCATATTTCAGCAGGAAGAAGTCAGAATAATGACTTAAGAACAAACGAAAGGAGAAGTTTATGGAAAGCAAGAACATTATACATTCACAGGAACATCAGTTTGGTGAGGTCGTTGATATAATACTTCAGCATCGTAGCCGCGCTTCGAAAGCAGTAAATGAAGAAATGTTGCTCACTGCATGGAGTGTAGGATCTTATGTCTCCGGAAAGTTGAAAAGTGAAGAATGGGGAAGCAAGGTTGTTACACAGCTTTCCGAATATATCCGTTCACATCGTCCCGATTTGAAAGGATACAGTCGTAGCAGCATTTACAATATGGTGATGTTTTATGATAAATATTCTTCAGAAGCATTCAGAAATACAGTGCAGCAATTCTTTTCCAATGGAATTGTGCAGCCAAAAACTGCACAATTAACGGAAAGTGATAAAGAATTTGTCCAGACAATGTCTGGACAAATATTCAACATACTGAAAATGACGTCATTGTCAAATCATATTTTGCCCTGAATCAGACCGGGTAGTTGTGGAATATGCCATGAACCGCTGCATGAGTCCTACTATGATTGCTGAATACAAACGTATCCTCATTCCACAGGAGCGTATGCAGGAACAGCTCAGAGAGTTTTGTAATTTCTTTATGAAGAATGAAAAACAACAGGAGATTTTAAACGCTATTTAAACAATACCTAAAAACTTCATATATGAAAAAATATACAAAGTTAAGTGTTCAATGGTTTTATAATTTGCTCGAACGCGGAGAGTGCGATATCATGGATTTCAAGGAACAACTTGAGGATAAGACATTGTTTGGCAAATCAATGAAGAACTTTGCTCCTAAGTATGATGAGACAGCAAGAGATGTGGTGGCCTTTGCGAATAACAAGGGGGGCTTCCTGTTTATAGGTATAGTTGATGGAACAAAGGAAGTAAACGATAATTTCGTATATGATGACGAAAAAGTTTATGAACTTATTCATCAGATACAAGACCGCACAGAACCTACTATAACACTTACACCTCATAAAATAAAGGTAAAAGGAAAAGATTTGCTGGTTCTGGAAATTCCTTTCTCGTCACAGTTACATCGTACAAGCCGTGGGGAGTTCTTGATACGCAGTAACAATGGTAATCGTCCTATAGAACCATACGAAATGGCAACTATTATGTCTGAAAAAGGATTGATAGTGTACGATCAAAAAGAATGGCAGATAGCCGGTGAATGGATAGACGAAACCCGTATCCAGAACTTATTGGGACTAATAGAAGCAAGAGACCCTGATAGTCCTTATCTGGATAAGACTAGGGAAGATTTTCTCGACTCTCTTGGTATGACAAAAGAAATAGGCAACGCAACATTGCCTACAACAACAGGTATTCTTTTTGTAGGGAATCAGAGTGCATTGAAAGAATTGCCGTTTTATGAAGTAAAATATATTCATTACTTTGAAGATGGAACATATAAGCCCTACGAATATAAGGGTAATATTATAGAAGTAGCAAAAGAATGCTTTGCTCAACTAAAAGCTGAAATCAGACAGAAAGAGTATGTATTTGGACTTTTTCGCGAATATGTTGAAGATTATTCAGAAATAGTAATTCGTGAATTGTTGATAAATGCACTGGCCCACAGGAGCCTAAGCAGACAACAGATTGTTGAGATTAGGAAATATGACGATGGTGGTTATCTGGAAATAGAAAGTCCGGGATTATTTCCGGAGGGTGTGACCACAGAAAACTACTTACGAAAAACCAATCCGCGTAATCCAAATGTAATGGATATTTTAAGAGAGATTGGTATGGCGGAAAAAGCCGGAAGTGGATTTGATAAAATATTTACCGATTTACTAAAAAAAGGCAAATCATTGCCTGAACCGGAAGAAACAGAAACATCTGTTATATTCCGGATAAAGGCAGATGTTGTTTCAGAAAAACTCATAGAGTTGTCTTTATTGTATGAAAGCCAGGTAGGAAAACCTATGAAGCTTGATGAATTACTAATTCTCTCCGAGATTATTAACAATAAACAAGTTAAAGTATCAGACCTTGCTCTATCACCTAATATAAGTCCTTACAGGTTACAATCAATATTAGACAAGCTTTATGATTTGGAATTTATAGAACCTACAGGCAAAACATCTGGTCTGGCATATATTCTTCATGTAAGCAAACGAGCAAATATGGGTGATAAAATTGAATATGTCAACACAAAAAAACAGGAAAAGGCTAGACAAAAGGAGGCAATCTTAAGATATTTGGATTCTATAGAGACTATAAATAATACGGAAGCTCGCATGTTACTGAAATTACAGGAAAAAGACCGCTCAAAGGTTTCCCGTTTGTTTGCAGAATTAGTAAATGAAGGAGAAATTTTGCAAACGGAGGATAGTGTAACTAACAACGTGAGATACAGAAGAATACGAGAGCTATCATAAACAATTCCGTTTGCAGGTTCGTTTGCAGAAAACATAATTTGCAAACGGAATAGCAAACGGGAAAACGTTTCCGGAAGAGTAGTGATTTAAAGATTAAACCAGAATGAAATATAAAGGTAAGAGTGTTGAAATAATAGGCAGCAAGACTTTATTTGGAAAGGATACAGTATGGATTCATATTCTTGAGGACAACACCTTTGTACAAGTTTTGCGTTCTGATCTTGAAGATGATATAACTGATGATTTACTAAGTATCAGATAGCTTCTAATAATTAAGAGATTCTATCAGACACTTTATTATCCATTGTTCAATAGGATTTGTTTAATAGGACAAATATCCACTGAATATCAAGATATTATATTTGACATATATATTTTTTACTCATATTTTTTGTTCAATAGAAAACCGAACAATAAAGAACAGAAAATATAAAAATGAAATACAAGCTGTTCAGTGATTGAATAGCAAGATTGTGAATAGTGCTATAATTAATAAGGCTTTGCAAACCTTTTGCAAAACATTTTCAAACGCCATTTAAATACTGCTTAATCAGTGTTTAAATGGTATTTAAACAATACCTAAAAACTTCACACTATGAAAGAACTGAAACAACAAGTCATTATAGAGGAACATCCTGATATAGAGATAAATTATGTAGAGGATGCAAATGTCCCTCAAGATGTCCCTAAGATGTCCCTTAAGATGTCCCTCAAGACGAAGATTTAGATACCTGGATTGAAGAACAGGTTGCCACTTATCCTAAAATTACAACTGAAGAATTGGCTTCACAATCAGGGAAAGGCATAAGAACGATTAAACGCCATATAGCTAAGATGAAGAAGCTCTGATATTGATGCTACATCATTTGAGAAGTTTGAGAAGTTTTTAAAAGAAAATTAGGAAATAAAGAAATAAATTGTACTTTTGCATTATATAGATTATAAATCCAAATATATGAATGTGACAGTTTTTAATCCGGCTCAATTGCAAGTGCTTGAAATGATGTCGTTTGTGGACAGTCCTGAAACATTAGCTGAACTTAAAAAGGCTATTTCTGACTATTTCGCCAAGCAAGCGCAAAAGGAGATTGACCGCTTGTGGGAGAATGGAGAATTGAATGAGGAAAAAGTCGATAAATTCCATCAACTACATGAACGTACTCCATATAAATGAATATGAGAAACATTGTATTGGATACTAACTCACTTATTATTGCTATTTCAGCGAAGAATGACTATTAGTACCCTTACGGAAGCTCAATATGATAAGGTGAATGGTGAGATGGGAGATGGAAACCTAAACAAGACCTAAAAACTTCACACTATGAAAGAACTGAAACAACAAGTCATAATTAGAAAATACCAGTTCGAGGAACTTACTGACTCGGACAAACGACTGATAGAGGCAGCCAAGGAGGCTACTAAGAGAAGTTATGCGCCATACTCGCATTTCAATGTGGGTGCTGCCGCCATGCTTGACGACGGTACGATAGTGACAGGCTCAAACCAGGAGAATGCCGCCTACCCTTCCGGACTTTGCGCGGAACGCACCACCCTGTTTCATGCCGGTTCTGAATATCCCGACAAAGCTGTAACCACACTTGCCATTGCGGCGTCAAACAGCGAAGGTTTCACTGAACAGCCTGTCACTCCGTGCGGAGCGTGCAGACAGGTGATGCTTGAAGCGGAACAGAGATACCACCGCCCAATACGTATGCTGATGTACGGCACAGCCTGTATATACGAAACAAGGGGAACAAAAGATTTGCTCCCCCTGTCGTTTGGTATTGAATCAATGGAATGATTATTTGTCGCCGTACATACGCGCGCGCATTTCCTTGATATGGTCTGATGTGATGTATTCATCGTACTCCATCATCTTGTCGATGATACCGTTAGGTGTAAGTTCGATGATACGGTTGGCAACAGTCTGAATGAATTCGTGGTCGTGTGATGCAAACAGCACGTTACCTTTGTATTGCTTCAGATTGTTGTTGAATGCCTGAATAGACTCCAGGTCAAGGTGGTTTGTAGGAGTGTCAAGGATAAGACAGTTGGCATTTCTCAACTGCATACGTGCAATCATGCATCGCATCTTCTCTCCTCCCGAAAGTACGTTCACTTTCTTCAGCACTTCTTCACCTGAGAACAGCATACGTCCGAGGAATCCCTTCATCTCCACTTCATTGCCCTGTCCGTACTGGCTCAACCAGTCAACAAGATTAAGATCGCAGTTGAAGAAATCGGTATTGTCAAGTGGAAGATATGCGGTAGTGATAGTCACACCCCAGTTGAAATGACCTGCCTGTGGCTTGCGGCGTTCGTTGATTATTTCGAAGAATGCAGTCATGGCACGTGGGTCACGGCTCAGGAATACAATCTTGTCGCCCTTCTCAACATTGAAGTTTACATCGTTGAAAAGAACAATTCCGTCCTCAGTCTCGGCACGAAGTCCTGAGACTTCAAGAATCTGGTTACCCGGCTCGCGGTCCATAGTAAAGATGATACCCGGGTATTTACGTGATGAAGGCTTGATTTCATCGACATTAAGTTTCTCAAGCATCTTCTTGCGGCTTGTAGTCTGCTTTGATTTTGCCACGTTGGCAGAGAAACGGCGGATAAACTCTTCAAGTTCCTTACGTTTTTCCTCAGCCTTGGCCTTCTGGTTCTGCTGCTGGCGGAGTGCAAGCTGGCTTGACTCATACCAGAAACTATAGTTACCGGCAAAGAGATTAACCTTACCGAAGTCGATATCCACTGTATGGGTACATACCGAGTCGAGGAAGTGACGGTCGTGGCTCACTACGAGAACTGTATGTTCGAAGTTTGAAAGATATTCTTCCAGCCATGTCACAGTTTCCATGTCGAGGTCGTTGGTAGGCTCGTCCAGAAGCAGGTTGTCAGGATTTCCGAACAATGCCTGTGCAAGCATGACACGCACTTTTTCCTTACCGCTCAGGTCGCCCATCAGCGTATAGTGCTTGTCTTCCTTTATACCAAGTCCGCTAAGAAGAATGGCAGCATCGCTTTCTGCGTTCCAACCTTCAAGTTCTGCAAATTTTTCTTCGAGTTCTGCAGCCTTTATTCCGTCTTCATCGGTAAAATCTTCTTTGGCGTACAGTGCTTCGCGCTGCTTCATGATGTCCCAAAGCACAGTGTGTCCCATAAGAACTGTATCAAGTACAGTATGCTCGTCGAACTTGAAGTGGTCCTGGCTAAGAACAGAAAGACGTTCGCCCGGTCCCAGTGTAACGCTACCCTTTGTAGGGTCAAGTTCACCCGAAATTACCTTAAGGAATGTTGACTTACCTGCACCGTTGGCACCTATCACACCGTAAATATTACCGTTGGTGAACTTCATGTTCACATCGTTGTACAATACTCTCTTACCGAATTGAACGGCTACATTAGAAACTGTAATCATTTTTATTAGTTTGTGAGTTCGTTAGTTTTCAAGTTCAAATACCATCGCTTGTGCCGGCAATACTTTGAACAAAAAATTATACCTATTAAATTATGTTACTCCTAAATTTGCGTGCAAAGGTACTAAATATCCCGCTAATTTACAATGCAGACTAAAGCATATCAGCATTTTGAGACTGGTTTTTATGAGTTTTTTTGTGTCAGTATGTCAGTTTTTTAGTAATTTTGCGGCTGTTTGCTCCAACAGAGCATAACAGGCACGATTTTTGTTGTATAGCCAACAGCCGTACATAAAATCAGGCGTCAAAACCACAGATTAGTAATAAAAATAACAACATAAAGACATGAATAAAAATCAGAATCAAAATCCGGAAGAAGAAATATTGAAGAACGAGGAAGCTGAAAACCTGCAGCAGGAAAATGAAACTCAGGCTGAAGAAACAAACTCTGCCGAAAATGCAGGCGAAGAGAAAGAAGCCGAACTTTCAGAAGAGGAAAAGGCTGCCAAAGAACTGGAAGAGACCAAACAGGCTCTTGAGGACTATAAAGACAAATATCTGCGTCTTTCGGCTGAATTTGACAATTACCGCAAACGTACAATGAAGGAAAAAGCCGAACTTATAAAAAACGGTGGCGAGAAGGCTATCTCGGCTATCCTGCCTATACTGGACGACCTGGAACGTGCCTTGCAGAACATGCAGAAGGCTGAGGACGTAAAGGCTATGTACGAAGGTATTGACCTGATACATCAGAAGTTCCTGAAGAATCTTGGTCAGGAAGGTCTTGAAAAGATGAATCCTGTGGGAGAAGCATTCGATACTGATTTCCACGAGGCTATCGCGCTTGTTCCTGCTCAGGAGGAAGCACAGAAAGGCAAGATTTTGGACTGTGTACAGACTGGTTACAAACTGAATGACAAAGTTATACGCCACGCCAAAGTGGTAGTTGCTCAATAATACAATAAAACCACATCGCTAATATGGCTACAAAAAGAGATTACTATGAAGTGCTTGGCGTAGAAAAGACAGCCACAGCAGATGAGATAAAGAAAGCATACCGCAAAAAAGCGATTCAGTATCACCCTGACAAAAATCCTGGAGACAAGGAAGCTGAAGAGAAATTCAAGGAAGCTGCCGAGGCATACGAGGTGCTGAGCAACCCTGACAAGCGTTCACGCTACGACCAGTTCGGTCATGCAGGTGTAGGCGGAGCAGCCGGAGGCGGATACGGAGGTTTCGGCGGACAGGGTATGTCTATGGACGATATATTCTCTATGTTCGGTGATATATTTGGCGGACACGGTGGTTTTGGAGGTTTTGGCGGCTTCGGAGGAGGTGGAGCACAGCCAAGGCAGCGTAAGTTCCGTGGAGCCGACCTGCGTGTCAAGGCAAAACTTACACTGAAAGAAATAGCTGAAGGTACAGAGAAGAAATTCAAGGTAAAGAAATACGTGACATGTACACATTGTCACGGATCAGGCGCTGAAGGCAATAGTGGAACAGAGACTTGTCCAACATGTCACGGAACAGGTAGTGTGACACGTACACAGCAGAGCATCTTCGGTATGATGCAGACACAGAGTGTATGTCCTCAGTGTAACGGTGAAGGAAAAATAATCAAAAACAAGTGTAAGGAATGTAACGGCGAAGGAGTAGTTTACGGCGAAGAAGTTGTTACAGTAAAAATCCCTGCAGGAGTAGCTGAAGGCATGCAGGTTACCATCAACGGTAAAGGTAATGCCGGAAAACACAACGGCGTGGCTGGCGACCTGCTTGTTCAGATAGAGGAAGAAAAGCATCCTGAACTTATTAGAGACGAGAGCGACCTTATCTACAACTTGCTTCTTAGTGTTCCTCAGGCTGCACTTGGCAGCACAGTGGAAATTCCTACCATCGACGGAAAAGCCAAAATAAAAATTGAACCGGGAACACAGCCCGGAAAAGTTCTCCGCTTGAGAGGTAAAGGTCTGCCTAACATAAACAGCTACGGCTACAGCACCGGAACAGGCGACCTGCTGGTAAATGTAAGTGTCTATATTCCTGAGACCCTTACAAAGGAAGAACGTCAGGCACTCGAAAAATGGCAGGAATCTGAAAGTTTCAAACCTAACACAAGCCTGAAAGAAAAAATCTTCAAGAAATTCAGAAGTCTTTTCGATTAATTCAATTCTTATACAAAAAAATAGAGCGGCACTTCATAAATGAGTGTCGCTCTATTTTTTTGTAATATGACAATTTTATTTCAGTTCCAAAGTTACGATTGACATTGCAGGAAGTTTAACAGTCAAGACATTCTTTGAAATCTTTGCTCCCTTAAACTCTTTTGGACAAACCACATTTGGCTTTTCGAAAGTATTGTAGTCATCAATCTTTTCAGATGTCAATATTCTTCCGGAAACGGACTTGATAGTTTCCCCGTCAAGTTTAATGGTAATTTCCTGTTCTTCATCAAGGCTCACATTTGACAATGAGATGTGTGTCAAGCCGTCCTTGCGTGAAGCAGTTGCGCTTACCATAGGAACTTCGCGGTTGTCTCTCACTACCTTGTAGCTGCATTCAAGGTTCAAAGGAAGATATGTGGCATCCTGATGGACATTGTACATTTCGAACACATGATATGTAGGAGTAAGCACCATCTTATCGTCTTTTGTAAGAATCATTGACTGCAATACGTTTGCTATCTGTGCGATGTTAGTCATCTTCACACGGTCAGTATATTTATGGAAGACATCAAGTGAAAGCGAAGCTACAAATGCGTCACGCATGGTGTTCTGCTGGTAAAGATGTCCTGGTATTGAACCTGGTTCCTGATCCCACCATGTACCCCACTCGTCAACCATAAGGGCAATCTGTTTCTTTGGATCATACTTATCCATAATGGCAATGTGGCGTTTCAACACGTCTTCAATTTCAAGACACTTACCCATTGTCCAGTAATAATCATCGTTAGTGAATTCCGTAGCCGAGCCTTTGCTACCTTCCCATCCTGTAACGGTGTAATAATGAAGAGATACACCGTCCATTCTGTGACCGATATTCTTCATCAATGTTTCAGTCCAATCGTAATCATAGTCACTTGCACCGCTGGCAATCTTGAACAGAACATTTCCGTTATAGTTTCTACAATATGTAGAGTAACGGCGGTACAAATCTGAATAGTATTCAGGACGCATGCTTCCACCACATCCCCAACTTTCGTTTCCGACTCCAAAATATTTAACCTTCCATGGCTTTTCACGTCCGTTTTCCTTACGGAGTTTTGCCATAGGGCTGCCTTGTTCAGAAGTCATGTATTCAACCCATTTAGCCATTTCCTCAACAGAACCACTACCTACGTTACCGCTGATATAAGGCTCGCATCCCAACATCTCGCAAAGATTCAGGAATTCGTGAGTACCGAAACTGTTGTCTTCTACAGTGCCACCCCAGTTATTGTTTACCATACGTGGACGGTTTTCTTTAGGTCCGATACCGTCCATCCAGTGATATTCATCGGCGAAACAGCCACCAGGCCATCTAAGTACAGGAACTTTAAGTTTCTTCAGAGCTTCAAGAACATCTGTTCTATAACCGTCAACGTTAGGAATTGAAGAGTCTTCACCTACCCATAGACCACCATAAATACATGTTCCAAGATGTTCTGCGAACTGTCCGTAAATTTCTTTTGGAATAATCTGATTTCCTTTTTCAGGATAAATTTCAATGTTTGCCTTTTGCTGTGAAAAAGCAGGAACCCCGGCTAAAAGAGCCAATGCCAATAATGTATTTTTCATGTTTGTAAATAAAAAAATGTAAGATTATAGTTTAATAGCTGAACAAATATACTATAAATATCACATTTGCAAACAAAATAATTGGAAAAAATACACTTATTTCCATATCTTTGTGTCCGAAACAGTATTTTATATGAAAAAGAAAGCTTTAATCATCTCAATTTCATCCATAATAACAATCATAATAGTTATATCAACAAGTATATACTTATTGTTATTTAGCAAACCATTCAACATAAACAATTCCACTTTCATTTATATTGATGAGGATGACTCTGCCGACTCTGTATTTGCCAAAATTGAATTGAACCTACATCCTAAAAGCATGACAGGCATAAAGTTTTTGTCACGTATAAAAGGATATGAGAAGAGAATATATACCGGAGCATATAAGATAGACGCCGGAACGACTACATTCGAGGCGTTCAAAAAGCTTGAATCCGGAAGGCAAACCCCTGTCAGACTGATAGTACCAAGTGTAAGGACAATGAACAGACTTGCATCAAAAATCAGTAAACAGATAATGGCAGACTCAGCAAGTATTGCAAACCTGCTCAACGACAGCAGTTACATTGCCGGATTGGGATATGACAGAAGTTCTCTTCCCGCGCTATTCATCCCAAATACCTACGAAGTGTATTGGAACATGACAGCCGAAGATTTCATAAAGAGAATGATTAGGGAAAACAAGAACTTCTGGAACACTGAGCGAAAAGCTAAAGCTGAAGCCATAGGTATGACAACAACAGAAGTATGTACACTCGCTTCAATAGTAGATGAAGAGACAGCAAACAATAAGGAAAAGCCTGTTGTTGCAGGACTATACATTAACAGACTGAAGATCGGAATGCCGCTTCAGGCTGATCCAACAGTAAAATTCAGTCTTCAGGATTTCGGATTAAGAAGAATTCTTTTCAAACATCTTGAGACAGACAGCCCTTACAACACATACAAACACGCCGGACTTCCTCCCGGACCTATAAGAATCGCCTCTGTAGAAGGAATTAACAGCGTATTGAACTATTCTAAACACAATTTCTTATACATGTGTGCGAAAGAAGATTTCTCCGGCACACATAATTTTGCTTCTAACCTTAACGAACACAACATAAATGCAAGAAAATATCAGAAAGCGCTGAATAGAAGGAATATCAAATAAAAAATATTTATCATTTTACAGATTTCCAGAAACTGATAAAATCAGAATACAAGCCGTAACAAACCAAACCATCATCTGCCGTAAGCACATAATCTTGAGTATAGGCAGCATCGGAAGTTTTCTCTATTCTTGATATTCCAATTGCATTAGTGGTCCGTTTCCCCCTTATGAGCGATATAATCCTGATATGAAACTCTTTTTCAATACTAAGTTCACTTATCTTGTATCCTACAAGTTTTGACGGTATTGAAAACTTGAAAACATAATTATTGTCATCAACAGCAAACGGCTCCACATCCGCATCCAACTCAAGCAACTGAACTAGGGCGATAGCCGCATCTTTCTCAGGAGTAAGGATACGAGTAAGAGAGAATGCCTCAAGAACAGCCTTATGTACATCATCAACCGCACGCGCATATATATGTTTCACTTTTCGTTTTTTCAGAAGTGACACAACCTTAACGGAAGCGCCGAAATTCTCTCCAATAGCTACAATCACAATGTCAACACTATTCAAAGGCAACACAGACAAAGCCATATAGTCCGTAGCGTCAAGCACATAGGTAGTAGCTAATTTTTCCTTATAACGCTCAGCTTGAAGCCCATGCAAATCCACACCAACAACTTCATGTCCCAAAGCGGTCAGCTGCTCGGCGAGAACACCTCCAAAATTGCCTAAACCTATAATAAGATATTTCATAATTATATATGTATTGATTTATCAGTTAATTATTATACTATCACTCGGATATCTATAGTTCTTCTGTTTTTCCTGCTTAATCAGACCGCTAACCAGAGTAAATGCACCTACACGACCTACAAACATCAGTATGATAATTATAAGCTTACCAGCATCGCCCAACTTAGGAGTCAAATCAAGGCTTGACCCAACAGTGCTTAATGCAGACACACATTCGAACACCAAAGACATAACAGAAGCATGAGGCTCAACAAGCGTCATTACAAAAATAGCGACAAAAACAATCAGAAGATAAAGTATCATCGCCGCATTGGCACGTTTGACAGAAACGCTGGAAATCTCACGGTGCAGAATAGTCGTTCTGTCAACACCTCTCAATACAGCAAATAAATTTATCATGACTACAGCAAAGACATTTATCTTTATACCTCCGGCCGTTGACTGCGTACCACCACCAATCATCATCAGGACAATCATAAGCAACAATGTCTGTGTAGAAAGTGAAGTAAGGCCTACACTGGCAAAACCAGCAGTTCGCGGACATACTGAATTGAAAAAGGCATGTACTGCTTTATCAGAAACTGACATACCTGAAAATGAGTTATTCCATTCGAAAGCCAATATCATAACAGTGCCAAACAGAAGGAGTCCGGCTGTCATAAACAATACAATCTTTGTATTAAGGTTATAAAGATGAACTTTCTTAACAAAACGGCGACGTTTAGAAAAAATTACAGTAAAAAAATACTTCACATAATAAAACAACGTATCTTTTATATTTACCAGGATAGGAAAACCTATTCCGCCAAATATAATCAGAAACGACAGTACGAGATAGAGTGGTTTATGATTGTACATCACAATCTCATTTCCCATACCTCCAGGCAATGTAGAAAAACCGGCATTACAGAATGCTGAAACTGAATGGAATGCCGAGAAATATAGTTCTTCGTATAGAGTCATGCCCACAGAGCCATGAATGTCAAGCCATATAAGCAACATGCCAATACCTTCTATCACAAGGGTAAATCCAAGTATATAGAGCAACGTTGACAACAAAGAGTTTAATGAGTTTGAACTGATCATATCCCCTACCGCCAACTGATTATACAAAGAAGTATTACCCATAAAGAACATGGCAAAGAAACTGGTTATAGTCATAACTCCAAGTCCGCCAATCTGAATAAGAAGCATTATTATAATCTGTCCCTCAACAGTAAAAACAGTAGGCACATCTACAGAGACGAGACCAGTCACACATGTGGCACTTGTAGAGGTAAACAAGGCATCTATCCACGATATACCGTTATACGTTGCCCTCGGTAACATTAGTAAGCCCGAACCAATAAGTATTATAATCAAAAAGCTGAAAGCAAGAATCAACGAAGGATTTGTTTTTCTACCAAGAAGACGGACAAAAAAGCCAGATAAAATAGTAAATGACATCAACAACAAAACTCCACTCCTATAATAATGACTATGGAGGGCTGTCCAAATCCAATATGCAAAATTTCCCGGTTCGGGTTCGTTGAACACTACAGGCAATAACGTTAAATAAAGACTTATATCAAGTATCCATGTCCAAACGGTAAATTTCCCTGAGTTTTCATTGGAAAACAAATGACTCAAAGTAGTATTTATTAAGAAAACAATCCATACAATCTTAGTTATCCGATTTACCGTTATCTCCATATCATCTGTGAAAGTAAAGCCAAACCGATAAACTAATGCCCCTAAAAACAAAATAGCAAACACACATGAAATCCACGAAAACCAGTCAACCAACTGATAAATACGTGGTAAGACTAACTTTTTCCGATATAATATGAGGCGTTCCCAATTATGCATACAATAATCCTTTTTAAAAAGAGATATATTGCAAACATACACAAAATATCCGACCTAATTATTATTGCATCGAAAAAAATGCATACTGATACATAAACCATACAAAATAACACATTATTTATATATACATATTACATAAATCCATAAATAATAAGTTTTCAGCAACAAAATACATGGTTTTTCTTTGACATAAAAACTTTTTTATATACTTTTGGACAAAACTTAAAAAAAGAATTTACTATGAGCGATAAACAAAAAAGGTTTTTCCTTAAAGAAAACGAAATACCTACACATTGGTATAACATTCAGGCGGATATGAAAAATAAGCCGATGCCGCCGCTCAATCCTGCGACCAAAAAGCCGTTGAAAGCAGAGGATCTATATCCAATTTTTGCTAAAGAATTGTGCCATCAGGAACTTAATCAGACTGATGCATGGATAGAGATTCCGGAAGAAGTGAGAGATATGTACAAATACTACAGAAGTACACCGCTGGTCCGTGCATACGGTCTTGAAAAAGCATTGGGAACTCCTGCGCATATTTATTTCAAAAACGAAAGTGTAAGCCCTATCGGATCCCACAAACTTAATTCTGCTCTTGCACAGGCTTATTACTGTAAAAAAGAAGGTGTGACAAATATTACCACAGAAACAGGTGCAGGACAGTGGGGTGCGGCACTGGCATACGCAGCTCGTGTTTTTGGGCTTGAGGCCGCCGTTTATCAGGTTAAAATCAGTTATGAACAAAAACCATACAGAAGAAGTATTATGCAGACATTTGGTGCACAGGTAACCCCGTCACCATCAATGTCAACACGTGCCGGAAAAGACATACTTACAAAACATCCCAACCACCAGGGTTCGCTTGGAACCGCCATATCTGAAGCCATAGAACTGGCAAGAACTACTCCTAACTGTAAATATACACTTGGATCTGTACTTAGCCATGTTACTCTTCATCAAACTGTAATCGGACTTGAAGCCGAAAAACAAATGGAAATGGCAGGCGAATATCCTGATATAATCATAGGATGTTTCGGTGGTGGATCAAACTTCGGAGGAATCAGCTTCCCATTCATGCGTCATACTATCCTTGAAGGTAAAAAAACACGATATATTGCTGCTGAACCGGCATCATGTCCAAAACTCACAAGAGGAAAATTTGAATACGATTTCGGTGATGAAGCAGGATATACTCCTCTGTTGCCAATGTACACATTAGGTCACAACTTTGCTCCGGCAAACATCCATGCAGGAGGATTGAGGTATCACGGAGCTGGTGTTATCGTATCACAACTTCTTAAAGACGGACTAATGGAAGCTGTAGATATAAAACAGCTTGACACATTCGATGCAGGAATACTGTTCGCTAAAGCTGAAGGTATAATACCGGCACCAGAATCGTGTCATGCCATAGCGGCAGCCATAAACGAAGCTAAAAAATGCATTGAAACAGGTGAGGAAAAAGTAATCCTTTTCAATCTGTCAGGACACGGATTGATAGATATGAGCGCATACGATCAATATCTGTCAGGTAACCTCACCAATTATGAACTTAGCGAAGAGGAAATAGAAAAGAATCTGGAAGAAGTAAAAAAAATATGATTTCCGAATTCAATTAGGTTTTACACAAACTAATATTATCTTAAATCCTTAATTTTAAGATATTAAAGAGCTGAATCTGACATTTCTTCATTAATAAAGATTGAAATAAATGTCAGATTTAGTTCTTTTTTATTCAGTTTTCACCCCAAAAAGTTTGCATATTTAAAATATATTCGTACCTTTGCACCCGCAATCGGAAATCATCTCCGAAGCAACAATAAACCGGAATATTCCGGTACATAGGATGGCCCGTTCGTCTATCGGTTAGGACGCAAGATTTTCATTCTTGAAAGGGGGGTTCGATTCCCCCACGGGCTACCAAAAAACAAAGCTGCCGGATTTACCGGAGCGTAAGGATGGCCCGTTCGTCTATCGGTTAGGACGCAAGATTTTCATTCTTGAAAGGGGGGTTCGATTCCCCCACGGGCTACTAAAAGTTGGACTTCAGAAGTTCAACTTTTTTTATCCCCCGACTTCTCAAAGTACACTATACGTACAAACAAAGTCTTTTGACACATACATTTCTATCCTAATCCGTTTATGCAACCGGGTCTTAAGCTCAACAGCTTCAATGAAGCCATAAGAAAAGCCTATCTCTGAAAACTCATTTACAGCGGTAATCTTATCGGATAAAAACATAGAACTAATCTGCAGATGATCAATGAAATCAACACCTTCAGCATTCAATACCTTAAAAATAGTTTCCTTTGACGACCAAAAAAGAAGATACATATTTACCCTTACAAAATCATTTGTACTTTCATCAGTAATCGGGTAGAGTTTTTCATCTATCAACGACATTTCCTTATCGCTGATAAACTTTGAAACAATTTTCTTCACCCTATCAGAACGATACTCAATATCAATTCCCACCTCTCTGTCCGGATGTATAGCTACGGCAACAAAGCCTTTGGTATGTGAAATGGAAATTCGGCCGCTATAATCCTCAATATAAGGCTTGCCTGTCTCATAGTGCAAAACACGTAATTCTTTTCCCGTAAGTTGGAGAATAAGAACCCTGACAGCCAAAAATTCAAGCTGTCTTGACGGAGACTTATATTTCAGAAAGTCTGGCGTAAATGACTTTTCTGTAATTAAAGAACGGAGCTCATCAATAGTCTCTGTAACTTTCCAGATTCCACAGATAGCTCCGTTATATTCCCATTTTCTTAATATAGGCATATTGTATGATTAATAAATTCTAATCATTGTTTTCTTCGTTTTCGGGCTCAGGTCCAACTGTAACTTTAACCTTTAGAATCCTCCTGGCATCCATTTCAAGAACTTTAAAAGTATAACGTCCGAACACGATTTCCTCGTTAAGTGAAGGGAACTCGCCCTTAACTGCCAAAATAAAACCTGCCAACGTTTCAGCATCATCAGAAACTTCTTCAAATTCATCAGGATTGGTCTTCATTATCTTATAGAAATCAGACAATAGGGTTTTAGCTTCAAAGATATAAACATCGTCAGAAACTTTAACGTAAGTCCTTTCCTCATCATCATACTCATCGTTTATTTCGCCTACTATCTCTTCTATTATATCCTCCATTGTCACTATTCCTGATGTGCCACCAAACTCATCAACCACTATAGCCATGTGGACTTTATTAGTCTGAAAGTCACGCAACAAATCATCAATCATTTTTGTTTCAGGAACAAAAAAAGCTGGACGTATAAGCTTCCTCCAGTTGAATTCATCACCTTTTTCCAGATAAGGCAGCAGGTCTTTGATATACAAAACACCTTTCACATTATCCCTATTATCCTGATATACAGGAATACGTGAATATCCATTCTCAACTACGCATTTCAGGGCGTCTGAGAAAGTCGAATCAATATCAAGATCCACCATATCCAAACGCGATGTCATCACCTCTTTTGCAGTTTCCTCGCCAAAGCGTATGATACCCTCCAACATATTGCTTTCTTCAGAAATTTCATCTTTATCCGTAAGCTCAAGAGCTTGTGAAAGCTCATCCACAGAAAGTCCCTGAGGCTTTTTATAGGCAATTTTATTAATAAAGACTGTTGAGCGAACTAATACAGACGAAATCGGTTTGAATACATAACTTAAAACACTAAGCACAGGAGCCGCACGCCTACTAAAGGCAAGAGCATTCTGAGCAGAATAAATTTTAGGCATTATTTCCCCAAAGAGAAGCAATAGAAATGTAAGAATAACCGTAATTACCAAAAATTCGAGTAATCTCGAACCTCCAAAATCGATGACAGAGGCAAAGAAATAATTACAAAGCATTATAATCATCACGTTGACGAAATTATTTGATATTAAAATCGTCGCCAACAGTCTTTCAGAATCGGCCAATAATGATTTTATGCGTGTATCTGAACTGTGCTTCTCCTCTTCAATATCGCTTAAATCTGATGGCGTCAAAGAAAAGAACGCTATTTCAGATGCCGATACGAAGCCAGAAGCATAAAGTAATAATAATGCTAAAATCAAAGCAATGACAGCTCCTGCATCAGGAGCTGTAACGGTCACTCCGTTAAATAAATCCGCCAAGCGGCATAAATACGAATCCGGATCCAAAGAAACAAATTTTAGTTAGACATAAGTTATTTAGAAAGGCAAATCATCAGATGCCTCATCCTGTACGGGAGCTTGCTGAATCGGTTGAGCCGGTGTAGCTGCAGGCTGCTGCTGCGAAGCAAATTGCTGCCCACCCTGTTGCGCCGAACGAGGTGTAAGCATTTCTATATTATCACCGAAAATTTCGACTATGTATCTCTTCACTCCATTCTGGTCGTCATACGAACGTGAACGGATTTTTCCTTCAATATATAGTTTGTCTCCTTTATGAACGTATTTTTCTGCTATTTCCGCCAAACTTTTCCACAGAACAATATTATGCCATTCTGTACGTTCCGGAACTTGTGTTCCATTTGCCAGTGTGTAAGCACGGTCAGTTGTAGCCAACGGAAAAGTAGCCACAGCCACTCCACTATCCAGATATCTCACTTCGGGATCTTTTCCAACATTACCTATTAATTGAACTTTGTTTAAAGACATATTCGAAAGTTTTAATAATTCGCATCAAAAATATATAAAAAAAATGAGAAAACAACTATTTTCTATGATTTAATTAAACGCATACTTCTTATACGAAAGGAATACTACCATTGAAGCATTGCAGTACTGGCATAAAAGTGCCACAATACTGAATATGCAAAGCACGTCTGTGTTAAAAATGTACGCATACATTATAATAATAAAACATCAGAAATACAACTCATAAAATAGCCTGGAAGCATATTCGAAGATGAAAAAAACGCTGTGTTTCTCACTTTTTTTGTAAAAATGTCGCCAATAAATTTCTTAAAGAACGAGAAAAGCTATATATTTGCAGACCAAAAATTTAGATAAAGTATAACACAATAATTTTTTATTAGCGAAATGACTAAAGCAGATATCGTAAACGAAATTGCGAAAAAAACAGGTATCGACAAAAACACTGTACTGGTTACTTTGGAAGCGTTCATGGGTTCAGTTAAAGAATCGTTATCAAACGAAGAAAATGTTTACCTCAGAGGTTTCGGTAGTTTCGTCGTTAAGAAAAGAGCTCAGAAGACAGCTCGCAATATATCAAAAAATACCACAATCATTATTCCGGAACACAATATTCCGGTATTTAAACCTGCAAAGACTTTTACCCTATCAGTAAAGGAATAAATAAATTTAGTATTAACCCTATAAAAATTTTACAGCTATGCCAAGCGGAAAGAAAAGAAAAAGACATAAAATGTCAACTCACAAGCGTAAAAAAAGACTAAGAAAGAACAGACATAAAAGCAAAAAATAATTGTTAGTCTGTCCCGACTTCAATGAAGAACAAACTTGCAAAGAACTGTTTCAGGCTTTCAAGTTTGTTCTTTGTCTTAATTAAGAATTCAAACAATTTCTATAAAACCAAGAAAAAGTGACAAGCGAATTAGTTGTTGACGTACAACCCAAAGAGATTTCTATTGCTCTACTGGAAGACAAGAATCTGGTTGAGTTTCAGAAAGAAGAAAGAAACCTTTCCTTCTCTGTCGGGAATATGTATGTAGGCAAAGTGAAAAAACTTATGCCTGGACTTAATGCATGCTTCGTGGATGTCGGCTTCGAGAAAGACGCATTCCTTCACTATCTTGATTTGGGACCCCAGTTTTATTCTTATCAAAAGTATCTAAAACAAGTTATTAGTGACCGTAAGAAACTTTTCCCTATATCAAAGGCTACCTCAATGCCTGACATAGATAAAGACGGATCAATATCCAATGTACTCCAGCAAGGTCAGGAAGTAATTGTACAGATTGTAAAAGAACCTATCTCTACAAAAGGTCCGCGTCTTACATGCGAATTATCTTTTGCTGGAAGATATTTGGTATTAATACCGTTTAACGACAAAGTTTCTGTTTCGCAGAAAATAAAATCAAGCGAAGAAAGGACACGATTAAAGCAACTTCTTCAAAGCATCAAGCCTAAGAACTTCGGTATAATAGTTAGAACAGTGGCCGAAGGCAAAAGAGTGGCAGAGCTGGATGCCGAGCTGAAAGTATTGCTCAAACATTGGGAAGAAACCATAACTAAGGTGCAGTCTGCTACTAAACTGCCCACACTGGTATATGAGGAAACAAGCCGAACAGTGGCTATGCTGCGCGACCTGTTTAATCCATCATACGAAAATATTTATGTAAACGACGAAACCGTTTACAACGAAGTTAAAGATTATGTATCGCTTATAGCTCCCGAACGCGGGAATATTGTAAAGCGTTACACTGGTCAACTTCCCATATTCGACAATTTTGCCATCACAAAGCAAATTAAATCATCTTTCGGTAAAACTGTGTCATATAAAAGTGGCGCTTACCTTATTATTGAACATACAGAAGCACTTCACGTGGTTGATGTCAACAGTGGAAACCGTTCGAAATCAGCCAATGGACAAGAAGCAAATGCACTTGATGTAAATCTTGGGGCTGCAGATGAATTGGCGCGCCAACTTAGACTGAGGGATATGGGTGGTATAATAGTTGTCGATTTTATTGATATGAACCTTGCCGAGAACCGTCAGAAATTATACGAACGCATGTGTCAGAACATGCAAAAAGACAGGGCAAAGCATAATATCCTACCGTTAAGTAAATTCGGTCTTATGCAGATTACACGTCAAAGAGTGCGTCCTGCTATGGATGTTACAACTGATGAAGAATGTCCTGTATGTTTCGGAAAAGGTAAAATCAAACCTTCGATACTTTTCACTGACTCGCTGGAAAGCAAACTGGATTATTTGGTCAACAAATTAAAAGTGAAGAAATTCACGTTGCATATACATCCGTACGTTGCCGCTTACGTAAACCAGGGAATGGTTTCATTGAAACGCAAATGGCAAATGAAATACGGATTTGGTATCAAAGTAATTCCTAATCAGAATCTGGCAATGCTGGAATACAAATTCTACGATTCTAAAGGCGAAGAAATTGATATGAAGGAAGAATTTGAAATCAAATAATTAAGCAACCCAAAGAAATCAAAGCTGCATGGTAATCCTTAATAAGAAAAGGATATCATGCAGCTTCTTTTTTCGCCTATCGGTATTCATTTTCTTGCATCATCCAACTAAAAATGCCATCTTTGCAACCGAAACATAAATAAATAACCATAGAGACATGAAAAAAACATTATTTACTGCAGCTTTGGGAGCAATGGCAATTAGTGCAGGGGCACAGCAAATCACAGAAACAGATTTGAAAGACATACAGTCATCATTCGTAATGGATGCCTCGACAAAAGCACTTCAAAACATTATTACAAATGACGCTAACCTCAGAAAGCTTTCTCTGAACAGGGATATTCAAGGTGAGACAGACCATTATTTCAAATATAAAGTTGACGTAAAAGGAATAACAGACCAGCAACAGTCAGGAAGATGTTGGATGTTCACTTCTATGAATGTACTACGTCCATCTGTTATGAAACAATTCAACATAAAGGAATTCGATTTCTCGCATAATTACAACTATTTTTGGGACATGTTCGAAAAGAGCAATCTCTTCCTTGAAAATGCAATCGCTACAGCCGGACACGACATGCTGGAACGCGATGTTGAATTCTACTTCAGAACCCCTGTAGGCGACGGAGGTGTATGGAACCTGTTCTACAATATTGCAGAAAAATATGGTGTTGTTCCTCAAAACATTATGCCTGAAACTGCACATTCAAATAATACCACACAAATGCGTTCGGTACTGAACGAATGCCTTCGTACGGGTGGTTACGAACTTCGTACAATGGTGAACAGCAAGAAAAGTAAAAAAGAAATCACAGAAGCTAAAAAAAATATTCTGAAAGATGTTTATAGGATACTTTCACTATGTCTTGGCAATCCTCCAAGCCAGTTTGAATGGAGATACGAAACTTCTGACGGAGAAATAAAGACTTTAAAGACTACTCCCAAAGAATTCTATAATATGATTAAGCCGGAAAATTATAATCCGGAATCATACGTAATGATAATGAATGACCCTACACGCGAATATTACAAAGTGTACGAAATAGCTAACTATCGCAACACATACGAAGGTGTAAACTGGGTTTACCTTAATTTACCGAATGATGTTATCAAAAAAGCAGCTATTTCTTCTATTAAAGCCAACGAAGCTATGTATGCTTCATGCGATGTAGCAATGTACAATTCTGCTGACGGTGTTTGCCATCCGGAAATGTTCGATTATTCATCTCTCTTCGGAGTCAAACTCGATATGGACAAAAAAGCCAGAATTCTTACAAGAGAAAGCGCCTCTGCTCATGCTATGACACTGATGGCTGTTGATACTGACGAGAACGACCAACCGCTGAAATGGCAGTTTGAAAACAGTTGGGGTCCTACTGCAGGTCACAACGGATATATGACATTCACTGACAAATGGTTTGACGAATACATGTTCCGTATAGTTATCAATAAAAAATATCTTGACGATGAGTCATCAAAGGCTGCTAAACAAAAACCTATTACACTCCCGGCATGGGACTATATGTTCTAAATAGCAGAAATATAACACTAACTCAAATACAATATAATAGACAAGTATCATTTTGATGCTTGTCTATTTTATTTTAATACTTCTATTTCTTAGAATACAAACTATATAACAACAAGAAATCCCCGAAGTATCTCTACCTCGAGGATCTTTCTTTCTAAAACGGCGACTACCTACTCTCCCACTTGTACGCAGTACCATCGGCGTGACGAAGCTTAACTTCTCTGTTCGGAATGGGAAGAGGTGGAACCTTCGTGCTATAGTCAC
>NZ_JACJLQ010000011.1 GCF_016902295.1 Bacteroides caecigallinarum
GGTTGCTCCTCAGCAGAGCCTACTTCCTCTTAACATCCTGATACAAAGATATAAAACTAAAGTTAATTAATAATGAATTATCCAACTTTGTTTGGATTTTAAATGGAAACGAGAAATATGAAAAGAAATTTATTATCATCTCTGATTGTAATTACAAATATATTATTTACTGTTTTCCTAACTTCATGTGGCGAAAGCTATGCTCCTATAACACTTGTCAGCTCTGACGGAAAGACTCATATAACAAATAACGATACTATATATATCGACGCTTTTACTGAAGGTATGGATTTCAGCATCAGAGGTGGAGACGGGAAATATGTCCTTGAAAACCAGAACAGAGATATTGTAAGATATGAATACAACGGCGAGAAAGTATCACTCATTCCACTCAAGATAGGATATGGAAGTCTGCGTATTACAGATTATGAAAAGAATGAAAGCCGGTTTATCATTAACGTAAAAAATCAGGCACGTATATTCCATGTAAATAATATTTCAACTGAAGTTCTGGGTGGTGATCTGACTCAGAACGAGACAAAGGTTATTGAAGAAAACATTATTGAAAGCGCAATAATGAAGGTCAGTGGTTCTATTGAGTTTACATATACTGTAGAAGAAATGAACGGAGGTAATGTAACAATATATCAGCAAGAAGGTGGAAATGCAGTAACAGGGATATTCAGTCAAAATGAATCATTCGACTCTGAAAGCGGAAACAAGATATTAAGTTTCGAAATATCACTAGCTGGTTATAATAAAATTAAAATGGATCTGATTGAGAAAACAGAAAATAACTATACCTA
Source organism: Bacteroides caecigallinarum (assembly GCF_016902295.1). GTDB lineage: Bacteria > Bacteroidota > Bacteroidia > Bacteroidales > Bacteroidaceae > Phocaeicola > Phocaeicola caecigallinarum_A. The sequence continues at coordinate 807 of NZ_JACJLQ010000011.1, forward strand.
TAAAGTTCTTAGACATGATGTGACTGAAACATATCAGAGTCAGTATCCTAAACTCGAGAAAGCAACAATTGAATATATTTTAGCCGATACAACAGATAACTGATGACTAACAGACCGGAACACATCGACATACAGTCATCTGATTTTTTCCAGAGAATAGAAAAAATACATACTCAGCCCGCAGCGTCGCAAGACAACCTGCGGGCTAAATATATTCTGCTTAAAAAGGTACTGGAACAGGCCTGTTACGAACTGACAACTGGAGTAACCGCATCTTTCGCCAATATGTTCTCAAGACTTGATTTCATCTGTAAGGAAAAGAAAATGACTCCATCGGACAGATATGCCATACAGACCATGAGACGTAACTGTAACTCGGCCTTAGGTGACGATTTCCATCCTGACATGGACGAGTATCTTTACGACCTGAGAGCCATCGTACGATTCATCTCATTGGCTTTCGGAGAGGATATTCCCGCTTCAATTCTTCCACAGATACCTCACTCCAACCGCCCGTACAGCGGTACTCGACTTTCACATATTCCTTACGTCAGAGCCTCGGTAAACAGTTGGAACGAGAACCTTATTTTTGCTTCTACCGACAGCAACGATGACCCTCTGATAGTAATCAATTATGCCAAAGGGGGATACAATGGCGACATAATGTATCTGAACGATTTACTCACGGAAAACATGCAGATAAATCTGCTTAATGTGAAAGTGGATGAAGAAAACCACTATATACCCGAACTGATAATACTACATCCGGATTTCCTTCTCGACATAAGTTCGCTGGCTACATGCTTCAGAGAATACGGACATCACCCGCTGAACTATTTCATGAACCGTATCAAGCCGAAAGCCAATACTCATCATATACTTATGGGTAACCTTGCTGGTATGTTTCTTGATGATTATATAAACGAAAGAAGTACTCAACCTGTGACTTACGCAGAGAGTCTGAAGAAATTCTTTTCAACATCGGCGCTCGATTTCTGTACCTGCCAGATACCGGACAACTTCCATGCAATGGCACAGTCGCAGATGATGAATATCCGCTCTTTTGTAAACGACATTCTTCCACACAGCATACCATCTTTTGACAGAAACAAGGTAATGCTGGAAGCATCGTTTATATGCGAGAAACTTGGCTTGCAGGGACGTGTGGACTTGCTTCAGAAGAATTTTAAAGTACTTATTGAACAAAAGGCCGGTAAGAAGGATGAGTTTAACCGCCGGCATAAGGAAGACCATTTCATACAGATGATGCTCTATCAGGGAGTACTGATGTATAATTTCGGTAAGGCAACCGAAGACATGCAGACATTCCTGCTATATTCCAGATATACAGACGGGCTTATGATAGAACACTTCAGCGAGAAACTTTTCCGCGAAAGTATAAAGCTGAGAAACATGATAGTGTGCAACGAAATGGCTTTCAGCGAAGGGGCGATATCGAAGGTGACAGAAGAACTTGATACTGACCTGCTAAACGAACTGCAACTGCACAACAGATTATGGAACGATTTTCAGGAGCCTGAACTGTATAAGACTATACAGACTCTGAAACATTGTTCGCCACTGGAGAAGGCTTATTTCCAACGTTTCTTCACCTTTATCTCAAAAGAATCCGTACTGTCGCGTACAGGCGGGAACGATGATCCTTCAAGAGGATTTGCATCAGTATGGAACACTACTTTAGCCGAGAAACTTGAAAACGGGAATATTCTTACCGGACTGAAAATCATTGACAAAAGAAAAAGCTCGCCCAATAAAGGTTATGACTTGATAGAGTTAAGCATACCTGTACAGGGAGAGGATTTTCTGCCAAACTTCAGGAAAGGTGACATAGTTATATTCTACCCTTATGAAGACATTCCTGACGTGAGAAACGAAATACTTATGAAAGGTAACATCACTGAAATAACTCACGACAGCGTAACTATCATACTGAGAAACGGACAGCAGAACAAGGATATCATTGGTGGAGAAACTGACAAATTCGCCATCGAACACGATTCTTCGGATATCTCTGCATCTGCAGCCATAAGAGGTTTGTTCTCGTTTCTTTCTGCCAGAGCTGAAAGGAAGGAACTTCTCTTGAGAAGCAGGGAACCGTCGTTAAATAACGAAATAAAGCTGAACGGCAACTACGGACGTTTTGATGAAATCATTCTCAAGGAAAAACAGGCTGAAGACTATTTCCTGCTTGTAGGTCCTCCGGGAACAGGCAAGACTTCGTGTGCATTGAGGTTTATGGTGGAAGAGGCGCTTACTGAAAAGAATACATCCCTGCTGTTATTATCGTACACCAACAGGGCTGTCGATGAGATTTGCAGTATGCTTGTCGATTCAGGAATAGCGTCGGATACATCGTTCATCCGTATTGGGCATGAAATGTCGTGCGACAGAAGATTCGAACCTTTCCTGATGAAAAATCAGTTGGCGGATTGTCCCAAACTGGCTGACATAAAAAAGAAAATTTCTGATACAAGGATTTTTGTAGGAACCACAACTGCCATAAACAACAGACTCAACCTGTTCGATATCAAACATTTCGACATGGCTATAATCGACGAGGCATCTCAGATACTTGAGCCTGACCTTATTGGTATCCTTTCTGCAAGAAGCGGGAACAGCAATGCCATAGATAAGTTTGTTCTGATAGGCGACTACAAGCAATTACCTGCCATCGCACTTCAGAATGCGGAATGCGCAAGAATTACAGATCCTCTTCTTAACGAAATTGGTCTGTACGACTGCAGAAACTCACTGTTCGAGCGATTATACAAACAAAGTTGCGAAAACTTGAAAAGTGTTCTGAGGAAACAGGGACGCATGCATCCTGCCATAGCAGAGTTTCCGAACAACACATTCTACAGCCGCGAGTGTCTGGAATGTGTACCTCTACCTCATCAGGAAGAGGAACTGCCATATTCGAACATACCTGAAAATCCGGATATGATAGAAAAGCTTCTGACATCAAGGAGAATGATTTTCATCACTACCCCTACCCCGGAAAACATATCCGCTCTATCAGACAAGGCAAACATAAACGAGGCAAAAATCATAGCGGCATTACTGAAAAGAATTTACAGTCTTACAGAAAACTATTTTGATGCAGACAAAACTGTAGGAATTATTGTGCCTTACCGTAACCAGATAGCAATGATAAGAAAGGAGATTTCATCGCTCGGTATTCCGGAACTGATGAATATCTCCATCGACACTGTAGAAAGATATCAGGGAAGCCAAAGGGATATTATAATATATTCATTCACCGTGCGAAATACCAGTCAGCTTAATTTCCTGACATCAAACACTTTCCGCGAGGAAGATGCAATTATAGACCGTAAACTGAATGTGGCTATAACACGCGCACGCAAGCAAATGATTATGACAGGAAACCCTGAAGTACTGAGCGCTAACATCACTTTCTACAAACTTATGGAATATATCCGCATGAACAACGGATTTATAGAAACCAATACAGAAGACTTCTGTAACGGCAAATTTACTATCCCCAATTACGACACAGATTGGGAGACTAAAGATGAGTCGTATTCCATAAGTACATATTTCGGACAGACGTTCAAGAGTATTATAGAAAAACCGTTTTTCGAAAATGCTGTCCTATCAGAAATGGATATGGCGCGGGCAAAGGAAATAATATCATACGGCAGAACAGATTTCGCATCATTATCAGGACTGAACGAAGACGAGTATGCTCTATTATTCAACTTTTATCAGATGAGAAAACAATATTCGGCGGCAATGGCAATGTACGAAGATTGTGGAAGCTGGCTGAGGGGCGCAATACGCAATATATCCGGAAGAGTGGTATTCTGCGATATATCATACGAATCGGCAGCTTCAGGATTGGCTTTCATTGACTTATGCAGACAGCTTAACCATACTGATATCTACTATTTAGGTATATATCCTACGGAAGAAATAGGAAAAACAAGCGAAAAGTTCCTGACTTCAGAAAGCTACAGACATGTAAAATGGAGCCTGCATCCACGAATAACATCTGTCAGTGACGGCTTCTGGAAAGCACATTCAGTACTTCCTGAACTTGTAATTTTCAACATGTCAAATATAATGGGCAGTATATCACCCACAGAAGCCAAACATCTCGCCATGCACATTAACCAGCTTATGCATGCCCGTCCGATGAACCACTACATAACCATATACAGGGATGATGCCGGAAATATGGCAAACAGAAATGCTTATATGGCTTTCTGCAGTAATCTGGACAGGAATTTTGTAAGCCTGAACGAACGGATGCCTATGCTGACGAGATACTACCTCGGGAAGAATGCTAACATACCAGAATACAAGGAGTTTATTTACGAAATAAAATCAAACAGATAATAACATGATAAACAAGACGAAACGTGCGGTAATTATGGGAGCCACTTCCGGTATAGGTTACGAAGTGGCACGCCTCCTCCTCTCTGAAGGCTGGAAGCTTGGACTGGCCGGACGAAGAGAAGAAAACCTAAGAAAACTGCAATCGGAATTTCCAGGACAGGTTTGCATTAAAGCCATAGACGTGAAAGATGAAGACGCCGGCAACGCACTGTTCTCACTCATAGATGAGCTTGGAGGCATGGATATGTACTTCCACAGTTCCGGTATAGGACATCAGAACGCCAACCTTGATGCAGATATAGAGCTTAATACTCTTGAAACAAACGGAACCGGATTTACAAGAATGGTTGGTGCAGCCTTCAGATATTTCAGAGATAAAGGCAAAGGACACATAGCTGTTATAAGCTCCATTGCCGGCACAAAAGGACTTGGAATAGCACCTGCATATTCTGCTACCAAAAGATTTCAGAATACTTACATTGATGCACTCGAGCAGCTGGCTTCAATGAAGAAACTGGACATCCGATTCACGGATATACGTCCGGGATTTGTTGCCACAAACCTGCTTAATGACGGGAAAAAATACCCGATGCTGATGAAAACAGACTATACGGCAAGACTAATAGTTAAGGCATTGAACAGTAAAAAGAGAATTGCCGTAATAGACTGGAAATACAGAATTTTGGTCTTTTTCTGGAGACTCATTCCACGATGTGTCTGGAAAAGGATGAGTGTAAAGAATTGAATCAGGCTGTCTGCAGAGCCTTTTCCTTCTCAACTATACTGCATAATTTGCGATATACATGCCTGAACGCCGGAAGCAGGAAGGTAACGGCAAACATCCATGCTATAGGATCGCCAAAACAAACTGCCCAATATCCCCACATAGGAACTGCTACCACACTCACCAATATGCGGGCTATCATCTCAGCCAATCCGGAAAGCATAGACAGCTGGGTATAACCGGCTCCCTGAATAGTATATCTGAATATACATACCATACCCAAAAATATGAAGAATGAAGCCGATACATGCAGAAACAATGCTGTGTCGGCCAATACTTCTGTTTCAGAGGCATCGACAAACAGCATCGCTATCTCCTCGGAGAAATTCCACAAAACTAAGTTTACCATTACCACATAAGCCACCGTAAGCATCATGGCAGCCTTCACGCCCTGCCATATTCTCTCCGGTTTTCCTGCTCCGTAGTTCTGTCCGCTGTACGTTGCCATCGCCATACCAAGACTTTCGAGCATACAGAGGAAAAACATCTTTATCCTCATAGCTGCCGTAAATGCTGCCACACATGCTGTTCCCAAAGCATTGTTGGAACTCTGAAGCATTATACTGCCGATGGCTGTTATGGAGAACTGAAGTCCCATAGGTGCACCTATATAGAGCAACTGTTTTGCCAGTTCCGGTCGGAAACGTCTGTCAGCCGGAGCAGTCTTAAGAATATCGAACTTGCGGTACATATACTTATAGCACATCAGTGCCGATACTCCCTGCGAAACTACCGTGGCTATGGCTGCACCGGCAACACCCCACCCCAACACAAGGATACATACCAAATCGAGAACAATATTCAGTACAGTAGATATAAGAAGGAACCAGAACGGAGTCTTACTGTCTCCCAATGCACGTATTATACTAGAAAGAAGATTGTAATAGAAAGTACACGGAATTCCTATAAAAGTAACCAAGAGGTATAGATACGCACCTTCCATGATATTATCAGGTGTCTGCATCCATTTCAAGATATACGCACAAAGCAGACTAGTCACGATAGCTATGGCAACAGACATCACTCCAGCAAGTTTCAGACTGACTGACACAAACCTGCGCATAGTGACATAATCGCGTGCCCCGAATTTCTGAGCTACAGGAATACCGAAACCACCACAACATCCGTTGCAGAAACCAAGGATAAGAAACACAACAGACGTACTTGCACCTACAGATGCCAGTGCATTGATACCAAGAAACTTACCCACGATGGCAGCATCGACAAACGAATATGTCTGCTGAAGCAGATTTCCCAATAAAAGAGGAACTGTGAAATTCAATATTAGAGGCAGAGGAGCCCCTGATGTCATCTCTTTAGACTTTGCCATATATCCTGTACTTTTTACCGGGATGCAAAGGTAATGTATTTTCCACACTCATAGACTTATGGTTATTAGGATTTTAACAAAAAATAAACTGCACCGGACGATATTGTTATCACAATCATCATCCGATGCAGTCTGAGTAATATTCGAGCACTGTTTAAACAGTATTTAAACGGTGTTTAAAAGCCATTTAACTGATTACTAAATTTATCAGATACCAAGAGATTTTTTGACAGCTTCAATCTTTTCTTCAGCATCAGCGCATGCTCCTGCATAGCACTTAGGACAAGCCATTTCACCCTTGATTTCCATATAGAACTTAATCTTAGGTTCTGTTCCTGAAGGACGTACAGAGATCTTGGTTCCGTCTTCTGTGAAGAACTGAAGCACGTTAGATGGTTCCGGCATATCAATGTCTGTTACATTACCGTTGCCGTCTGTTGCCTTAAGAGTCTTGTAATCCTTAACAAGAGCAACCTTAGAACCGCCAAGTTCCTTAGGAGGACATGCACGGAAGTTATCCATCATAGCCTTGATTTCGTCAGCACCGCTCTTACCCGGCTTAGTAACGTTTACAGTCACTTCCTTAGAGAAACCGTATTCTACATAGATTTCCATCAATACATCGTACAATGTCTTGCCCTGGTCTTTAGCCCAAGCACAGATTTCAGCAAGAAGAGTACATGCAGAAACAGCATCTTTATCGCGAACGAAATCTTCAGCAAGGAATCCGTAGCTTTCTTCACCACCACCGATATACTGCTTGATACCTTCGTTCAGGCGAATCTGACGTGCTATCCATTTGAAACCGGTGTAGCAGTCATACATTTCGATATTGTTCTTGTCAGCCACAGCCTTGATAAGTTCAGTAGTAACGATAGTCTTCACAACGAACTCATTACCCTTCATCTTACCCATAGCGATACGGTTCTTGATGATGTAGTACAAGAAAATCAAGCAAGTCTGGTTACCGTTGATAAGCACCCATTCGCCTTCGCTGTTCTTGCAAGCCATACCCACACGGTCAGCGTCAGGGTCGGAAGCCATAACGATATCGGCATCGATGCTCTTTGCAAGGTTGATGGCAAGTGTAAGAGCCTCGGCATTTTCAGGGTTTGGAGATATTACAGTCGGGAAATCACCACTCTTTACCATCTGTTCAGGCACGCAGTGAACATTTTCGAATCCCCACATCTTAAGAGCCTGAGGGATAAGCATCATACCTGTTCCGTGGATAGGAGTATAGACAATCTTGAGGTCTTTCTGACGTTTGATAACTTCTGGGTCGATAGAGATAGAGTGAACTTTTTCCAAGTAAACATCGTCCACATCCTTACCGATAATCTGGATAAGGTCTTTATTGCCTTCGAACTTGATGTCGGCAGCAGAAGAAATCTTGTTTACTTCGTCGATGATACCCTTGTCATGTGGAGCAAGTACCTGTGCGCCATCATCCCAGTAAGCCTTGTAACCGTTGTATTCCTTCGGATTGTGTGAAGCAGTCAGAATGATACCGCTCTGGCAGCCGAGGTGACGGATAGCGAACGACATTTCAGGAGTAGGACGCATATCGTCGAAAAGATATACCTTGATACCGTTTGCTGAGAAGATATTAGCAGAGATTTCAGCAAACAGACGGCTGTTGTTACGGCAATCGTGACCTACAACTACAGAAATATCATTCTTGCCTGCAAAGCATTTGTTAAGATAGTTTGACAAGCCCTGAGTAGCAGCACCAACAGTATAGATGTTCATACGGTTTGAACCTACACCCATGATACCACGCAGACCGCCTGTACCGAATTCAAGGTCTTTATAGAAAGCTTCAATCAAGTCAGTCTTGTCTTCGTTCTCGATCATACGTTTTACTTCTGCCTGAGTTTCAGCATCATATGCTGGAGTCAACCATTTCTGTGCCTTCTCAATACAAAGCTTAATTAATTCTTCGTTTCCCATGATTAGTTGTTATTAAAATGATTATTGATTATATGATTAATTATGCACAAAAATATAAAATGAAAACAAATTATCCTAATGTTTTTTTATCAAATAAGACGTAAGGACAAAAAGAATGACAACTGTAATCAAAATTGGAATAAGACTCTGTTATTATTTCATCAGAATTACAACAAGAAACATCTACTCTACCTTCCATTCCTCTATAGTCCCCGTCTCGGACGAGAATACAGCACCTATCTTATACAGTTTCCGTCTGTCAGACTCATATTCACGGGCATACCCCCTCTCCTCTATCTGACGCATAGCCTCATCGGCGATTCCGTCAAGCTTGAATTCGAATATATAGACATAATCCTGTGTTTCCACTATACAGTCCACACGACCGTGGCTCTGGACCTTCTCAGTATAGACTGTATAGACACTCATAAGGCGCATGATAAGATAGAATGTATAGTGGAAATATCTTCCCTTTTCGCGCTCGTTCTCTTTGCGTCGCATCGTATAGGGAATACTTGCAAAGAAAGCGGTCATACCGGTACGGAAATCATCTATCTCACCTTTTTTCAGTTGTGATACAGCTTTCCTTATCCATGGTGCTGTCTCCATTTTATCGCCAAAATAAGATGAAGCCACCATCGTAAGAAACCCACGTTTTACTTCATTGTTTGGGAAATCAAGCAGGAATGTCATTTCTTCCAAATCGAATTTCTTTATAGTAAGGTAGCCACTCTGATATATCATAGGCAATGGCTGCTCAATGTTGGCTTTGTAGTCTATAAATTCTTCAGAAGAATAATACTTCCCTGTTATCTCGTTCATATTCTCATCATAATGCGACAACAGGCGGATAAGATATGTCGGAGTACCACTCTTGAACCAATAATCATTCATTTCACCTAAATCGAATGCATTAAGCAGACTGAAAGGATTATACACATCTGCCATTCTTTTACTGAAATGATAACCGTCATACTGCGATTTCAGTTTATTCATCATTTCATCATACGAACAACTGTATTCATCAGCCATCTGTTCTATAGGCTTCCTGAAATAACTCTCCAGCTCTTCCTGGGATATACCGCAAAGGGTCTCATACTTGACATGCATACTTATATCCTTGGGCTGATTGAATCCGCTGAAAACACTCACCTGCGAGAACTTCGTTACACCTGTCAGGAATACAAACTGAAGGTACTCATCGGCTCCTTTGAAAGTGGAATAAAAACCTTTCAGGATATTGCGATGTTCTTCCTCCAAATCCTTGTCATAATCCAGAACATCAAGAATAGGCTTGTCATACTCGTCAATAAGTACCACTGCACGGAGACCGTTTTTTTTATAGGCTGCCTCGAGTATTCTCTTGAACCTGAAACCTAAGTTAAGTTCTTCCTCGCCTTTTTCTATTTCGTATAGTTTCTCCCAATCTGTGATATAGCTTAGGATAGCGCTTCTCAATGCGCCTTTAATTGTATATTCTCCACCATTGAAATCAATATGAAATACCGGATACACCTTCCAGTCCTTCTCCAGCGCATCAATCTTCAATCCCCTGAAAAGTTCCTTTCTGCCAAGAAAATAGTTCTTCAGTGTCGATACAAGAAGACTCTTGCCGAAACGGCGCGGACGGCTGAGGAAGTATATTGAGCCTTCCTGCACTAAGCTATATACCATATCAGTCTTATCGACATAAACATAATCGTCCTCTATTATACGGTCAAAGCTCTGTATTCCTATAGGATATTTCATGCAATTCAATTAATAATTAATAATTAAAAGTGGACAAAGGCTATTTTGTGAGTGTCGCACGTCTTTTACAAAGATAATGAAAGTTGAGAGCAGAGACAAATGAAAAACAAAGTTTTTCAAATTTAGACTATGCCGAAACGCATCCTAGCTTATCAAAAGATAGCGCAAACATAATGTAGTACAAAGCAAAAAAAAGCTTTCAGACTTTTAATTCCGAGTTGAAGCTATCTTACGCAAATATAAAAAATGACGAGCCATACTCTTAAAGAGAAAGACTCGTCATCTATACTAAATTATTTCTTTCTAGTTCTTAAAACTATGTATAGGAGCAGGAATACGTCCTCCTCTATTTACGAAAGCATCACAGCTGAAACGGTTAATCGGCATAACCGGAGCATAACCCAAAAGACCTCCGAACTCTACTGTTTCGCCCACTGTCTTTCCCACTACAGGAATTACACGTACCGCTGTAGTCTTCTGGTTTATCATTCCTATGGCTGCCTCATCGGCTATCATACCTGCAATAGAAGTAGCCGGAGTATCGCCAGGAATTGCTATCATGTCAAGTCCCACAGAGCATACACATGTCATGGCTTCCAGCTTCTCTATTGTAAGAGCTCCTGCCACTACAGCATCAATCATTCCCTGGTCTTCACTGACTGGAATAAATGCTCCACTAAGTCCTCCTACGTATGATGACGCCATAACACCGCCTTTCTTAACCTGATCATTAAGCAATGCAAGGGCTGCTGTTGTTCCCGGTGCACCCGGATACTCAAGTCCTATCTCCTGAAGGATTTCAGCCACACTGTCGCCAACAGCAGGTGTTGGTGCCAGCGAAAGGTCGATAATACCGAAAGGAACACCAAGACGATGAGACGCCTCCTGTGCTACAAGCTGACCTACACGTGTAATCTTGAATGCAGTACGCTTGATTGTTTCGCAAAGGACTTCGAAACTTGCTCCACGTATCTGCTCGAGTGCATATTTCACTACTCCAGGGCCACTTACTCCCACGTTTATAACAGCATCGTCTTCAGACACTCCGTGGAATGCACCTGCCATGAACGGATTATCATCAGGAGCATTGCAAAGTACTACGAGTTTGGCGCAACCCAAAGAGTCACGGTCTTTTGTCATCTCTGCAGTTTCCTTTATGATATCTCCCATAAGGCGTACGGCATCCATATTGAGTCCTGTCTTTGTAGAACCTACATTGACAGAGCTGCATATTCTCTCTGTACATGCCAATGCCTTAGGAATAGAACGTATGAACAGTTCGTCGCTATGGCTCATGCCTTTTGATACGATGGCAGAATAACCTCCTATGAAGTTCACTCCCAATTCGGCTGCCACACGGTCCAGAGTCTGAGCTATCTTTACATAATCGTCGGAAGTCTTGCATGCTGCTCCCCCTACAAGGACTATAGGAGTGATGGAAATACGTTTGTTCACGATAGGAATACCGAATTCCTTTGATATTTCCTCGCCTGTACTTACCAGCTTACCGGCAAGACGTGTTATCTTGTTGTATATATTCTGACAAAGGACATCAAGATTTCCGTCGGCACAATCAAGAAGGTTGATACCCATAGTGATGGTGCGGACATCAAGATTTTCCTTTTCTATCATTTTATTGGTTTCAATAACCTCGGATATATTTATCATGAGTTTGTAAGTTTTTGAGTTTGTGAGTTAGATACGATGCATCTTGTCAAAAATTTCCTCTCTCTGACATTTTACCTGAACCCCCATCGTTTCTCCCAGGCTTCCCATCTCTGTTGCGATCTGTTCGAATGGTTTTTCAATAGCTGACATATCTACAATCATCATCATGTTGAAATATTCCTGAACGATAGTCTGAGAGATGTCGAGTATGTTTACATTGTTTTCTGCCAGATATGTACACACTTTGGCTATGATACCTATAGTATCTTTTCCCACTACGGTAATAATTGATTTATTCATCTTTTATCGGTATTAATAACTAATTTAGCGGCAAAGATAGTTAATTGACTTCAAAATGAAAGACCTTGACGGAAAAATCTTGCAAAAATCTACAAGCCTTTACTCTTTGCCTCATTCCACAGTTCGTCCATCTCATTGAGAGTCATTTCATTGAGGTTTCTTCCCGCCTTGATAGTATGTTCCTCTAAATAGTTGAAACGGCGGATGAATTTCTGATTGGTATGCTCAAGCGCATTGTCCGGATTTATCTTATAAAGCCTTGCCGCATTAATAAGACTGAACATTACGTCGCCAAACTCTGCTTCAGCCTTTTCTTTATCCATGCCGCCTACCTCAGCCTCAAACTCGGTGATTTCTTCCTTAACCTTCTTCCATACATCTTCCCTGTCTTCCCAGTCGAAACCAACATTACGAGCCTTATCCTGTATTCGGTATGCCTTTATCAACGAAGGAAGGGCAGCAGGCACTCCACTCAATACTGATTTGTTCCCGTCTTTTTCCTTCAGTTTTATCTGCTCCCAGTTTTCCGAAACCTTCTCTGCCGTATCGGCTTTCACTTCGCCAAACACGTGCGGATGGCGGAATATTAGTTTGTCGCACAGTTTGTCGCATACATCCTTAATATCGAAATCACCAGTCTCGCTGCCAATCTTGGCATAGAACACTACGTGGAGCAATACATCGCCCAATTCTTTGCAAATGTTTTTCTTATCATTCTGAACCAAAGCGTCGCAAAGTTCATAAACTTCTTCTATAGTGTTGGGACGCAGACTCTCATTAGTCTGCTTTCTGTCCCACGGACATTTTTCGCGCAGTTCGTCCAGCACATCAAGCAGACGGCCGAACGCTTTCATCTGTTCTTCTCTTGTACTCATTATTATATATTGTATTTTTATTTGTTTTCTTTACCAAGACTGCTACGTACGAAACGCATGAACAACTGTGCAGCCTCAATCTCCTGACCTTGTGCCGACACAAAGCAGAAATGACGTGTAAACTGAAGCCCAGAAACATCAATCACCCGGAACATTCCTTCGCCCAACTCCTTCACCAAAGCGGCAATTGAGATTATTCCCATGCAATCGCTGCATGCCAGAAATGACTTGATACTCTCGGTACTTCCCAAATGCATTCTCACATTGAGTGACGAAAGTTTCAGACCTTCCTCTGCAAGGACTGTTTCTATAGCATCGAGTGTTCCAGAACCTCTTTCCCTCAGAACAAGTGGGATCTTGCAGAACTCATCAAGGGTTATTTCCTCTACATCGGCTGGAAATGCCGACGAACGTACAACCGGAACGAGTTCATCACAAAGAAACGCCTCGTATTTCAAGTTCGGAGTACGGAACACTCCTTCCACCATACCGAGATCAATAGTATGTTCCGACACGGCATTCTCCACATTACGTGAATTGGTATCGATTAGCGACACTTTTATCTGCGGATATTTCTCAGTAAACTTTGCAAGTATCGGAGGAAGGATATATTGGGCTATTGTTGTACTTGCTCCAAGACGTAGTTCTCCCGCATATTCGTTATTGAGCAAATGCATGTCGTATTCCATCTTGCGATACTCCGTAAGGATACGCTCGCAATGTTCCATCATAACTTTTCCTGCTTCGGTCAGAGTTATCTTGTTGTTCATACGGTCGAACAGACGCACGTGGTACATGCTTTCCAGTTCGTGTACATGCTTTGTCACTGCCGGCTGACTGACAAACAGTTCCTGTGAGGCTTTTGTAAAGCTTAGGTTTTTGGCAACACTGTAAAATACTTTAAGACGGAAATCTGACATGACTATTTTATTTTTTAATGCCGTTTAAATATCTATATGCATTCTGCTGCCGACCATCGTGAGCAGAGCTGCTGACTATCGTGAGCAGAGGTGCCGACCATCGTCGGCAGTGGTGCTGACCATCGTCGGTACCAAGAGCTGTCTAGAAATCACAGCTCTTCCGCTTTTATTCCTAATGACTGAAGGACTGCAAAGCCTAGCATCTCAAAAGAATATACAGCCTCATCCTTTGGAGGGTTCATTCCGAAAAGCGTTATACTGTCTTTTCCTTTTATCTTGTTGAGTGTGGAATGAGTTTTCTGCTGATATGCGTCTTCATCGGCAACAGCTACAACACGTTTCACATCCTTGGATTCGCCTGCCAGCATAAGAGCCTCATTGAACAATTCCTCGCACGTTGCCATATCTGACGGCTGGAAAGAATATATGGAAAATTCGCCAAGCTGACTCTTGAAGGCTACATTATTGAGTTCCTTATCCAAATCGGATGGGGTACAGAACGACATGCGTGGTTCTGCCGAATCATATATAAAAATTACCTGAACGGCATTATCCCCTAATACAACTCCTGCATCAAGCGCCAGACATTCAAGCAATGCAGCCAGATCTGCCTTCGGTAATTCTCTATTTAATATAGGTGAAAAATGTTCGGCCATATCGCGGCCTACTCTATCAAGATATGATGCATCTATAAGCATCACGTTTGGTGCAAATTCTATTTTCTTTTCCATAAAAATTCAATTACCGTGTAAAGATACTAAAAACTTTACAGACAAACTGTCCTAAAAAAGGACAAAATTGCAGTCTTAGGCTCTAAGTATCTGACATTTAGACACATAATCATTAAAAAACAGTTTTGGCAAGAAGTTTGGAGTATTATAAGCGTGATTAAAAACGAAAGGTAAAAACAAGGATAACAACAAGGTATTGGAACAATAGGTAAAAAGATTCTTGGATAACAATAAAGTATAAAATAAGAAAGGAGAATATATATGAATTTCAACAACTTTACAATCAAATCGCAAGAGGCTGTTCAGGAGGCTGTGAACTTGACACAAAGCCGAGGACAGCAGGCCATAGAGCCGGAACATATACTTGCGGGCGTATTGAAGGTGGGCGAAAACGTAACCAACTTCATATTCCAGAAGCTTGGAATAAACGGCCAGCAGGTAGCTACAGTTCTTGACCGTCAGATTGCATCTCTGCCTAAGGTTTCAGGCGGTGAGGCTTATCTGAGCCGCGATACGAACAATGTATTGCAGAAGGCAGTTGAGTACTCAAAAGAGCTTGGCGACGAGTTCGTTTCACTTGAAGCTATACTTCTGGCTTTGCTCAATGTTAAGAGTACAGTGGCAACTATTCTGAAAGATGCCGGAATGACCGACAAGGAATTGCGTGCCGCAATCAGCGAATTAAGACAAGGACAGAAGGTTACTTCACAGTCAAGTGAAGACACATATCAGTCACTTTCAAAGTATGCAATAAACTTGATTGAGGCTGCACGAACAGGTAAGCTGGACCCGGTAATCGGTCGTGACGAGGAAATCAGACGTGTACTTCAGATTTTGAGCCGCCGTACAAAGAACAACCCTATCCTGATAGGTGAACCGGGTACAGGTAAGACAGCCATCGTGGAAGGTCTGGCACAGCGTATCCTGCGTGGTGACGTGCCTGAAAACCTGAAGAACAAACAGTTGTTCTCACTCGATATGGGTGCGCTGGTTGCAGGTGCCAAATACAAAGGTGAGTTTGAAGAAAGACTTAAATCTGTCATCAATGAGGTAACAAAATCAGACGGTAACATAATATTGTTCATCGATGAAATACATACCCTGGTGGGTGCAGGTAAAGGCGAAGGCGCGATGGATGCCGCAAACATCCTTAAACCGGCATTGGCTCGTGGCGAACTTAGAAGTATTGGTGCTACCACACTTGACGAATATCAGAAGTATTTCGAAAAGGATAAGGCCCTTGAACGTCGTTTCCAGACTGTAATGGTTGACGAACCTGATACTCAGAGTTCTATTTCAATCCTTCGTGGTCTGAAGGAAAGATACGAAAACCATCATCAGGTACGTATCAAAGACGAGGCAATCATAGCAGCAGTTGAATTGAGTAACAGGTATATCACAGAACGTTTCTTGCCGGATAAAGCTATCGACCTTATGGATGAGGCAGCAGCAAAACTGCGTATGGAACGTGACTCTTTGCCTGAGGAACTCGACGAGATTGAACGCCGATTGAAACAACTTGAAATCGAGCGTGAGGCTATCAAACGTGAAAAGGATGAAGCCAAACTTGCACAGCTTAACAAGGAGATTGCCGAACTGAAAGAACAAGAGACTTCCTACAAGGCTAAATGGCAAAGCGAGAAGGAACTTGTAAATAAAATTCAGCAGAACAAAAAGGAAATAGAACAACTCAAGTTCGAAGCCGACAAGGCTGAACGTGAGGGTGACTATGGACGTGTAGCTGAAATACGTTACGGCAAGTTACAGGCACTGGAAGCTGAAATCAAGAATATTCAGGAAGACCTGAAACACAAGCAGGGCGACAGCGCCATGATCAAGGAAGAGGTTACTGCAGAAGACATTGCTGATGTGGTATCACGCTGGACCGGAATACCGGTAAGCAAGATGCTGCAAAGCGAACGCGAAAAACTTCTTCATCTGGAAGACGAGTTGCACAAGCGTGTCATAGGTCAGGACGAGGCTATCCAGGCTGTATCCGATGCCGTAAGACGTAGCCGTGCAGGATTGCAGGATCCTAAACGTCCGATAGGCTCATTCATCTTCCTAGGTACAACCGGTGTAGGTAAGACTGAGTTAGCCAAGGCACTGGCAGAATATCTGTTCGATGACGAATCACTGATGACGCGTATAGATATGAGTGAGTATCAGGAGAAACATTCTGTGTCAAGACTTATCGGAGCGCCTCCGGGATACGTTGGTTACGATGAAGGCGGACAGTTGACAGAGGCAGTAAGACGTAAACCTTACTCTGTAGTATTGTTCGACGAAATCGAGAAAGCTCATCCTGACGTGTTCAACATCCTGCTTCAGGTATTGGACGATGGTCGTCTGACAGACAACAAGGGACGTACGGTGAACTTCAAGAATACTATCATCATCATGACTTCAAACTTGGGAAGTTCATACATACAAAGCCAGTTTGAAAAAATCACTCCGATGAATCATGATACGATAGTAGAGGAAACCAAGAACGAAGTGATGAATATGCTGAAAAAGACTATCCGTCCTGAGTTCCTGAACCGTATAGACGAAACTATCATGTTCTTGCCATTGAACAAGAATGAGATAGAACAGATTGTACGTCTGCAGATAAACGGCATTAGAAAGATGCTTGAAGAGAACGGTGTACAGCTCCAGATGACTGACCAGGCTGTCGATTTCATAGCTACAGCAGGTTACGACCCAGAGTTCGGTGCACGTCCTGTGAAACGTGCAATACAGCGTTATCTGCTCAACGACTTGTCAAAGAAACTTCTTTCACAGGAAGTTGACCGCACAAAACCAATCATAGTGGAACGTGGTGGAGACGGATTGAGTTTCCGCAACTGACAATAACAGAAAAAGAGGCCCTCGGGCCTCTTTTTTTATTTCAATTCAACTGATTTATATCTGTCGCCTGTAGCCTTAACTACTTCCTTCAAGAATTCTTCAGGATATCCAGGACGTTCCAATGGAGCGCAGTTTCCAGTTTCAGGAGCAACCATCTTTCCGTTCTTTACCAGTTTTCTCGCACCGTCGTTATAACGCACAATAAGGAACTCTGCAAGTTTCTTCCAGCGGTCAACTGTTGTACGGGCAGTCATGTCAGTATAGTTTGTAAGGAAATCCTTTGCCTTTTCAGGACTTTCCTGATACAACTTCAGTGCCGAAGATTCTATTCCTGATTGAGCAGACTCGAAAGTATCTTCCAATTCTTTCTGTACGGCACGCATATCGTCTATCATCAGGCTGTAACGAGGACGGATCATGTCTGCCACCCAGTTGTAAATCCAGAAAGCAGAATCCCATGAGAATGTGATGCAATCGCCGTTTCCTTCAGCGTATGGAACAGGAATTCTGTCTGTACAGCAGTAAACCGGAGTAAATACAGTCATGTTTGCATCATCAAGTCCGAACCACAATACACCGCCTACAGGATCTGGCAAGTTTGCACGCATCTGTGCCACGAATGAGAATGCACTCTGCTGTGTAGAGATAGGGCGTTCGTTGAAGTATTCCACTCCGTCAACCTTGAATGTAAGAGGAGAAAGACGGTAAGGAGTTTCGAAAGGACCTGCACCCAAATCCTTAGTGATATCAAGCGGTGTACCTTCGTAATGGTCGCGCATTGCTCTCTGGACATCGCGTACAGAAAGTTTTGAACCAGCCTTTATATAAAGTGGCATAGGCTCTTTGCTCTCGCCAAGGATATATGGAAGATAAGCATCGCCTGTTGTCTTGCTGAACATATTGTAGAAACTCCATACACGCGCCTCGCAGAAACGAAGACCACTGAAATCAAGTGGACAATATGCATCGGCAAAACTGAAATCAGAGTTCTTGCCAGTGAAATAGCCTTTTTCACGAGCGAACGAAATTACGTCCGGAGAATAAAGGCAGTTATCCTTGTCATTAAGATTGAATTTGTGGATACGACTCTGGTTGGCATGAGCAGCGATACAGTCGTCAGGAATACGGACTGCCACCCAAACAGCACCTTTGATGCCTGGACCCTTACCAATCATCTCCATAATCCATGCCTCATTAGGATCGGCAATAGAGAATGATTCACCGCTACTGTAATAGCCGTATTCCTTAACAAGATCTGTCATAACCTTGATGGCTTCCTTGGCAGTGCGTGAACGCTGGAGAGCTACATAAATCAGGCTTCCGTAGTCCATGATACCTGTAGTATCGACCAGTTCAGGACGACCGCCGAATGTGGTTTCGCCGATAGTAACCTGATATTCGTTCATATTACCCACTACATTATATGTCTGCTTTGCTTCCTTGATCTGTCCGAGATATTTGCCTGTATCCCAGTCGTGAATATCACGCATGGCACCATCAGGATGTGTAGCTGCAGGATAGTGATAAAGCCATCCGAACATGCCGTATGAGTCGGCAGAATAAGACACTATTACAGAACCGTCGGCAGACGCTTTCTTACCGACAATAAAGTTGGTACAAGCCCAACCGTTTACTACAAAGGCTGTAAGCAACACCACAGCCATCAACAATCTGTTTGTCATAAGCGTTTGTGATTGAATAGTTATTTAGAAATTTAATTGTTTACGTGTTTCGTTTCCGCAATTGTCGGTCACCACGACCTCCAGCTTGTGAGGTACTCCCCTCTTTACTTTTTCCTTATCCTGGATGACAAGGATACCTTTCTTCAGACCGAAGAGAACGAACTTTCCGTCGATATATACTTTATAGGAAGCTATACCTGTAGCCTTGTCGGACACCTTGAAACGGATATTCGAAGTGGAACGCCATTTTGCCTTATCAAGCGGAACGACAGAAGGAGGAACAGTGTCAACAGCCACAGAAAATTTTCCAAAGTTACGCACCTTAGCCCTCATCCAGCCATTGTCGTATTCACCTCCTACGTAATACGTCCTCCTGCCGTCAATTTGCCTGATATAATATTTATCGGGAGATACAGTATTCTGTTTTTTCACTCCAATAGCCAAAGGACAATAACCGTGAAGCGGAGTGTTTCCGGCATCAATGTCATATTCAAGCGAAACGGCTGTTGTATCTGCGGATGAAATACCTACAGTAACTTCCACATCGTCATAAAGCATTCCTTTTGGGATAATAAACTCCATACCGGGACGCTGGATAATGGCCGTATGAGAAGACTGCAACAGTTCCTCTCCTTTCATACGGTATTCCGGAATATCCTGCCTTTTCCCTCTCACGGTAAAACGGTATTTACTCTTATTTCCAAAATTATCCTCGAGGACATAGACAAACTTATAATCCCTTTCGTTGTCTATATTCACAATACCCCTGTCATCGCCTACATGATGCAGACGCAGCTTGTTTCCGGGCGACTTATACGAACGCATCAGCAATCTGCGTGAACGCACAAGTTCGTCATAATCGGTAAAGGTATTTATCATTCTGTTTTCATCGGGAAGAACCCTGTCCGTCTTACTGTTGAACACCTCAACAGAATCGACATAAAGAGTTACGGAATGTACTCCGTAGAAGTTGGAAGTATCGTCCATATAATCCTTCGCACTTATGGCAGCATATACCTGTCCCCACGCATACACCGGAGATTTTATGGAAGACACCGGATAAATTTTCTTGTTGGAAGAGCCTTCCACCAGACCTTTACCCTTTACCGGATAAAGTCCTATGAAACTGGCTTTAGGAGCTTTAGTATCTTTAATGAGGCCGCTGAAATATGGCATCGGGTCAAGATATTCATCTGTACCGGTTTTTCTGATTTCAAGATGAAGATGAGGACCGCCGGATGAGCCTTCGTTTCCGCTCATCGCAATAATATCGCCCTGCTTGAACTCGAATTGGCCGGGTTCGGGATAGAGATAACATACAAAAGTCTCGTTGGAATACTGGTAGTCCCTTACATACTTCTCCACTTCTGGAGCAAATGAAAGAACATGACCATATACGGAAGTATGCCCGTCGGGATGAGTGATATATATAGCCTGACCATATCCGCTATGCTGAACCGCAACACGTGATACATACCCGTCGGCAATACATCTTACTGGATGTCCTACCGTACCTTTTGTCTTGAAATCCAGACCGTTATGAAAATGATTCGGTCGCAACTCACCAAAGTTGGCACTCAATAACAGTGGAAAATCAAGAGGAGAACAATACTTTATTGTATCGCCGGCATAAGACGCTGAGACAATACAACACAAGATTGCAAATATAGATTTTCTTAAATCAATCATCGACATTCTTATCAACCTTTTTTACTATAAGAATACTTGCCTCGTACAGTACAAAAATTGGTACAGAAACAAGCAACAATGTAAACACATCAGATGTAGGGGTAATCACAGCCGCCACTATAAGTGCCACAACGTATGCATGCTTCCTGTATTTATGCATGAAAGAAGAATGCAAAACCCCTATCTTGGCAAGGAACCAACAAACTACAGGTATCTCGAAAACTATTCCCATCAACAGGCTCAGAAGCATCAGCGTATCGATATACGACGAAAGCATTATTGTGTTCTGAACATCAAGGCTCACCTGATATGATGCCAAAAAACGGAATGTAAGCGGGAATATGATAAAATAGTTTACCAATACACCGATAATAAACAGCAGATATCCGCTCGTTACTACACGAACAGAGTATTTGCGTTCATTCTCATATAACGCAGGCGATATAAAATGAAACAATTTATAAATAATGTATGGTGAAGCTACTATCAGGCCTGCATATATGGACACCATGGCGTGCATCATAAACTGACCTGCCAACTGGGTATTGATGAGCGTGGAGGTGAATTCGCCTGGACATAACCCCGGCATACCAAGCGACTCGGACAAACGGCAAAGAAACCTATAAAAAATGAAATCGGACTCCTTAGGTGCCAGTACAACAGCGAAAAGCTGGTCCTTGAAACAAAATCCAAGAATTGTAAATAGCGCTACAACAACGACTATACGAAACAGGACACTTCGCAATTCGTCCAAGTGATCCCAAAATGTCATTACTTTCTCGTCCTGTTCCACTTTTACTGCTCTTTCTTATCCTTGTTTTCTTTATCGGACATCTCGATATCGTCCTCAATACCTTTCACTCCATCCTTGAAACTCTTTACTCCTTTACCCAATCCTTTCATCAGTTCAGGTATCTTCTTTCCACCAAACAAAAGCAAAAAGATAAGTCCGATAAGCAGGACTTCCTGCATCCCTATCCCCAATAGTAATAATGTTGTCATATGTTTTTATGAATTTAAATTTTTGAAATGGATTTTAAAAGGAAATAGCCTCCGAATATCTGCAGAAGCATTCCCGGAACCCCTATTCTGAAATCCTGAAGCGCCGCGTCAAGACTGCCGCTCATAATCCATTCGGCCAATCCGCCTACCACCTGATAAAACAATACTACAGCAATCAGAGACAGAACAGATAATTTTCCTGTGCGATGGGCAAGATATCCTGCAGCGACAGCCAACAAGACTGACTTGCATACTATGGCCGGCAACAAAGCCGGAACCGGCATTCCAAACAAAATGGAATTAACCAATGGTGAAAGTATTGCGACAAGCAAACCAAGTTTCATTCCATATTTATATGCTCCTACCAATGTAAAAAAATAAATTGGCAACAATGTAGGACCACCAAGATGTACAAGATGACACAACTGAGGCAAAAGTATATTTCCTAAAACAAAGAATACTGTAAACAGATATGTTCTGCTCTGTCTGTAAGATAAAGAGACAAAATTAAAAGCTGTATTCATAACAATTCTGAATGTTTCGTTAATAATAAATGCAAAGTTATTACTTTCACCTAATTATCTGTCATTTTATGGATGAAATAATTTCAACAGAATGCGGAAAGCTTATAAATATTTGGAAAATATGCAATTTTATCATATCTTTGCATCACAAAACACAAGAATAGGACTGATGAACAAACTTCTGACATACATACAGCCTCACACTCCTCTCCGAATTTATCTTACGTTCGGACATCGCAGTGCGTCCGTTCATTGGTTCAGCGGATTCCAATAAACATAACTTTATCTTTATCGTAAAATCTTAAAGAGATACATAATATATGTAGCTCCGGACAAACATGTATCATCCACAAACTAAAAACAAGAAGACAGTTATGTTTACAATTATAGGAACTATGTTCACTGGAATCATTTTAGGATATGTATTCAGAAACTTGAATATCCTGAAGAAAACAGAAAAGACAATATCGTACACCATAATATTACTTTTATTTATAATGGGTGTATCAGTCGGCTCAAACGACAGAATAATAGAAAACATCGGAACTTTCGGCTGGCAGGCAGCCATAATAGCTTTTTCGGCAACCTGTGGCAGTATTCTTGCCGCATGGCTGGTGTTAACCATGTTTTTCCAGAAAGGAGAAAGCCATGAAGGGTAGTCTGATAGTTCTCATGTTTTTTATGGCAGGTTGCATATTGGGAATACTTGACATAATACCTTTTGATTCACAAAAGAGCGACATGTCAATGTACGTACTGTATGCGCTGATGCTCCAGGTGGGATTGAGCATAGGTTCAAGCAAGGACCTGAAATCCATAATTAAGGATATACGTCCGAAATATCTGCTCATTCCATTGGCAACAATCATAGGTACTTTACTTTTTTCCGCCCTGGCAAGCGTACTGCTTTCACAGTGGAGCATTTTCGACTGCATGGCTGTAGGTAGCGGATTTGCCTATTACTCACTCTCGTCCATTCTGATAACCCAGTTCAAAGAAGCGTCGTTGGGACTGCAACTTGCCACGGAGCTCGGTACAATAGCTCTCCTGTCGAATATCTTCCGCGAGATGATGGCTCTGCTGGGAACACCATTGCTCGTGAAATATTTCGGAAAACTTGCGCCTATATCTGCAGCAGGAGTAAATTCTATGGATGTGGTTCTGCCAATCATTACAAGATACTCAGGAAAAGACATGATACCAGTGGCAATTTTCCACGGAATATTGATAGACCTTACAGTACCGTTTTTCGTGTCATTATTTTGCCGGCTTTAATCCCAAGTCGGCATTTTTTATACCTATTTCTACAAAACAATCAAAAGGATTCATTAAATTTGCAGAAAAAATAAACACTACATAAGCATATTGATTTTAACTTAATGATAGAAAAACATATTGTACTTGAAGATATAGATCCGGTTATCTTCTACGGTGTGAACAACACCAACATGCAAATGATAAAAGCTCTGTTTCCCAAACTCAGAATTGTGGCACGAGGCAATGTCATAAAAATAATGGGAGACGAAGAAGAAATGTGTGCCTTTGAAGATGCCATCACAGCGCTTGAGAAACATTGTTCGACATATAACTCGTTGAACGAAGAAGTTATCCTGGATATTATAAAAGGCAACAACACCAAAATTGAAAAGAACAGCGAGGCTATTGTATTCAGTGTAACTGGAAAACCTATCATTCCGAGAAGTCCGAACCAACTGAGACTGGTAAAGGATTTTGAAAAAAACGATATGATATTCGCCATAGGACCTGCCGGCTCAGGTAAAACATACACTGCCATAGCATTGGCTGTAAGAGCCCTCAAGAACAAAGAAATCAAAAAAATCATATTAAGCCGTCCGGCTGTCGAAGCGGGAGAGAAACTCGGATTCCTGCCGGGAGACATGAAAGATAAAATAGACCCATATCTGCAACCTCTGTACGATGCGCTTCAGGACATGATTCCAGCCGCAAAGCTGAAAGAATACATGGAACTGAACATTATACAGATAGCCCCTTTGGCTTTCATGCGCGGACGAACATTGAACGACGCCGTAGTGATATTAGATGAAGCGCAGAACACTACTACACAACAAATCAAGATGTTCCTCACACGTATGGGTATGAACACAAAAATGATTGTCACAGGCGATATGACACAGATTGACCTCCCGTCGTCACAGACTTCCGGACTTGTACAGGCAATAAAAATCCTGAAAGACGTAAAAGGTATCAGCTTCATCGAGCTCAACAAGAAAGATATCGTAAGACATAAGTTGGTGACAAGAATAGTTGAGGCTTACGAAAAATTCGAAGAAAAATGTAAAGCCGAAAAAGAAGAAAAGGCCAAAACCGAAAAGGCAGAAAAGAAAACATCGGCCAAACAATGATTGAAACAACATATTTACTTCCTAAAATATATAGAAAAGATGAGTAAAGCATTAACAAAAACAGACTTCAACTTTCCTGGTCAGAAGAGTGTTTACCACGGAAAAGTTCGCGATGTGTACAACATCAACGGTGAAAAATTAGTCATGGTTGCAACAGACCGTATCTCGGCATTCGACGTTGTTTTGCCTGAAGGTATTCCTTACAAAGGCCAGATGTTGAACCAGATTGCAGCCAAATTCCTTGATGCTACAACTGACATCTGTCCAAACTGGAAACTCGCTACTCCGGACCCAATGGTTACTGTAGGTGTTATGTGCGAAGGTTTCCCTGTAGAAATGATTGTCCGCGGTTACTTGTGCGGTAGCGCATGGCGCGCTTACAAGAGCGGTGTCCGCGAAATATGCGGAGTAAAACTTCCTGAAGGTATGCGCGAGAACCAGAAATTCCCAACTCCAATCATCACTCCTACCACAAAGGCTGAAATGGGTATGCACGACGAAGACATCTCTAAAGAAGAAATCCTTGCTAAAGGTCTTGCTACTCCTGAAGAATATGCTACATTAGAGAAATATACTTTGGCACTGTTCGAACGTGGTACAAAAATAGCTGCAGAACGCGGTCTTATCCTCGTCGATACTAAATACGAATTCGGTAAGCACAACGGTCAGATTTATCTGATGGACGAAATCCACACTCCAGACTCAAGCCGTTACTTCTATTCGGAAGGTTACGAAGAACGTTTCGAAAAAGGCGAACCTCAGAAACAGCTGTCTAAAGAATTCGTACGCGAATGGCTGATGGCAAACGGCTTCCAGGGAAAGGAAGGACAGACCGTACCTGAAATGACTCCGGAAATAGTAAACTCTATCAGCGAACGTTATATCGAACTTTACGAACACATCACTGGCGAGACTTTCGTAAAAGCTGATACTACTGAATTAGCGTCACGCATCGAAAAGAACGTAACTGAATACTTGAAATAATATTAACGGGCGGGGACTATCCCGCCCATTATATATCTCTACATAACTACATTCATAACATGTCAAATTATCCCCAAGAAAACATAAAGCCATATAATCAGGACGAGAGCAAAGCCGTACAGGTAGAAAAAATGTTTGATAACATCGCCCCTACCTATGATAATCTCAACCATGTCCTTTCGTTAGGCATTGACAAAAGCTGGAGACGTAAAGCCATCAACATGCTCAAACCATACCGCCCCATGCATATTATGGACGTGGCTACAGGAACAGGCGATTTTGCGATACAGGCATGCCGCGTGCTTCAGCCTGAAGAACTAATTGGAACAGACATTTCGGAGGGTATGATGAATGTAGGAAGAGAAAAAGTAAAACAGTCGGGACTGGACAAACAGATTTCATTCGCAAAAGAAGACTGCACATCATTGTCTTTTCCTGACAACAGATTTGATGCCATTACAGTGGCATTCGGAGTGCGAAATTTCGAAAATCTGGATAAAGGACTCGCCGAAATGCGCCGCGTACTGACAACCGGCGGACATCTGGTTATTCTGGAACTTTCGGAGCCGGAAACATTCCCTATGAAACAGCTTTATGCCATCTATTCGAAAATCGTTATACCGACAATAGGCAAATTACTATCGAAAGACAACAGCGCTTACACATACCTGCCACAATCTATCAAGGCATTCCCGCAAGGAGAAGTAATGCAGAAGATTCTTTACAAGGCAGGATTCAGCAAAGTGACATTCAAAAGACTTACTTTAGGAATTTGTACACTTTACTTTGCAACAAAATAACTTAAAATTTTATTCCGATGAAAAAATTTGGCTTAATAGGTTATCCTCTTGGACATTCATTCTCCAAAAACTTTTTCAACGAGAAGTTTCATTCGGAAAATATTGATGCCGAATACGTAAACTTCGAGATACCGACAATCGAGGATTTCAGCAATGTGATAAAATCAAATCCTACACTATGCGGACTTAACGTCACCATTCCTTACAAAGAGCAGGTAATAGGATACTTAGACGAACTTGATCCTGACGCGGCTGCAATTGGAGCTGTAAACGTGATAAAAATAGAAAAAATCAAAGGAAAAACGAAACTTACGGGCTACAACTCTGACGTGATGGGATTTACACAATCCATAGAATCACTTCTTGAGCCTAATCACACAAAAGCCCTTATTCTCGGTACAGGAGGAGCTTCGAAAGCGATAAACTACGGACTGCACAAGCTTGGACTTGAAACAAAATTCGTGTCAAGGTCAAAAAGGAATGACAACACTATCACATACGATGACATCACTCCGGAAATAATGAATGAATATAAAGTAATAGTAAACTGCACTCCTACAGGCATGTACCCACAAGCGGACGAATGTCCAAAAATTCCATACGAATACGTCACACCTGAACATCTGATGTACGACCTTCTCTATAATCCTGACACAACCCTGTTTATGAAAAACGGTTCGGACAGAGGTGCCATTGTAAAGAACGGTCTGGAAATGCTTCTTCTTCAAGCTTTCGGGGCATGGGAAATATGGAACAGATAAAACTATGAAATACAGAAAACCAATTATCATACTTACTGCCGTCATCATAATGATGGCTGTAGGTCTTATTGGCGGAAGCATCTACATGATAAACTACTCACTCCGCCCTGAAAACCGAGGCAAAGACCTTGCCGGTTCGGAAAAATACATGCGCGAGACATACCCACAGATTAACGGGTGGCTGGACAGCATGCAAAGCAACAAACTCCTGAAAGATACATTCATCACCGCACCAGACGGTATCAGGCTTCACGCATACTATGCATACGCATCAAAACCTACCAAAAAGACTGCGGTGATAGTTCATGGCTATACCGACAGTGCAATAAGAATGTTCCACATAGGATACATGTATAACCAGTCGCTTGACTATAACATAATAGTACCGGACCTGAGATACACCGGGCTTAGCGGAGGAGATGCCATCCAGATGGGATGGCTGGACCGTCTTGACGTGAAGGAATGGATAAATCTCACACCTGAAATTTTCGGCGATTCCATACAGACCGTAGTTCACGGAATTTCAATGGGAGCGGCAACTACCATGATGACCTCGGGCGAAGTACTTCCTGAATATATCAGATGTTTTGTAGAGGATTGCGGATACACCAGTGTATGGGAGCAGTTCAAAAAGGAACTTAAAGAACAATTCAATCTGCCCGCGTTCCCGCTACTATACACGGCAAGCTGGATTTGCGAACTTCAAAACGGATGGAATTTCCATGAAGCTTCTGCTATAGAGCAAGTGAAAAAATGCAAGAAACCGATGTTCTTCATTCATGGCGACAAGGATGATTTTGTACCTACATACATGGTGAACGAGGTGTTTGCCGCAAAATCAGAGCCGAAAGAAATATGGCTTGTGCCTGATACGGACCATGCCACATCATATAAAAACTATCCTGAAGAATATACCAAGAGGGTAAAAGCGTTTACAGATAAGTATATCCGCTGATATAAATCATTGAATTTCCATACAAAGAAAGCGTAACACGAACGTGTAACGCCCGTAACACGAACGCGCAACGCGTGTGACACGAACGTGTGGCGAGCGTAACACGAACGTGTTACGGCAAATATTACATGGAGTTTTGTCAAATCAACCTACAAGCTCATCGCATTCCTTCAGCCACATTGCCGCACTGGCATCGCTTGGCATACGCCAATCACCTCTCGGACTGAGTGACACGGAGCCGACCTTAGGTCCGTCAGGAAGACAAGAACGCTTGAACTGCTGGTTGAAGAAACGGCGGCAGAAGTTGGTGAGCCATTTCTTTATAGTAGTACTGTCGTACATTCCCTTGAAAGCAATCTCTGCAAGATAGTATATCTTTGCCGGACGCATCCCGAATCTTAGGAAATAATACAGGAAGAAGTCGTGAAGCTCATACGGACCTACAAGGTCTTCGGTTTTTTGTTTGATATTACCGTTTTCGTCGGCAGGTATAAGTTCCGGACTGATAGGTGTATCTATAATATCAAGCAAAGTGTTGCGTGAAATGACATCAACTCCTGTCTGCGCCACCCAATTTACAAGATAGCGTACAAGAGTTTTAGGAATACTTGCGTTGACACCATACATCGACATGTGGTCTCCATTATATGTAGCCCACCCGAGAGCAAGCTCAGACAAGTCGCCGGTACCAATAACCAGACCGCCAATCTTGTTCGCATAGTCCATAAGGATTTGGGTACGCTCGCGCGCCTGACCGTTCTCGTAAGTAACATCATGTACAGACATATCATGTTCTATATCCTTGAAATGCTGTATGCAGGCATCCTTGATGCTTATCTCTTTAGTTGTCACCTGAAGCGAACTCATCAGTGTAAGAGCATTATTGTAGGTACGGTCGGTAGTTCCAAATCCAGGCATTGTGATACCTACTATACCCTTGCGCGGAAGTCCAAGCTTGTCGAAAGTCTTCACGCACACAAGAAGCGCCAAAGTAGAATCCAATCCTCCTGATATTCCCACAACTACATTCTTGCAGTTGGTATGTACTATTCGTTTTGCAAGTCCTGCCACCTGTATGGAGAATATTTCCTCACATCTTTCGTCAAGAAGTTTTCCTCCTGCAGGCACAAACGGATGAGGGTCTATACATCTTGTGAGCGACAGGTCACGGCTGTTCACAAGCTCAGTCTGAATGCGCTGCACATCGCCTGCGCCGTATGCCCTTACGCTGGCAGCAAAAGTAGTATTCACCAAACGTTCGCCACGTAATCTTTCCACATCTATCTCGCTTACCACCAACTGTTCCGCGAAAGAGAAACGTTCTGCTTCGGCAAGGAGAGTTCCGTTTTCGTAAACAAGACCGTTTCCTGCAAAAACCACATCGGTAGTAGATTCACCAAAACCGCATGATGAGAACACATAACCGGCCAAACAGCGTGCCGACTGCTGTGCAAGCAAAGAACGTAAATACTGATGTTTGGATATATTTTCGGTATCAGCCGACATATTGAATATTATTTCAGCCCCTTTCAATGCCAACTCCGAACTTGGAGGTACAGGTGCCCAGACATCCTCGCAAATCTCAATTCCGAAACATGTATCCGATGTTTCAAAAAGCAGATTCCTGCCAAAAGGCACTATCTGGCCGCAAAGCCTTATCGTAGAAATACCTGTATAAGTAAGCGATGACGCAAACCATCTCTGCTCGTAGAATTCCTTATAATTAGGAAGATATGTTTTAGGCACAACTCCCAGAATTTTCCCTTTTTGGAATACAACAGCACAATTTGCCAGAGTAGAATTAACCATCACAGGCATACCTACAATAGATATAATATCCAGTTGGCGTGTATTGTTCATCACCTGAATCAGCGCCATTTCTGCCTGCTCTATCAGAAGCTGATGCGAAAACAAATCTCCACACGAATATCCCGTAAGGTTCAATTCAGGGAAAATCACTATCTGCACACCCTTCCCGTCGGCAACCATAATCTGCGCCTCTGTCTGCTGTGCATTGAATTTACAGTCGGCCACCTTTACCGTCGGAATGGCAGCCGCCACTTTTACAAAACCAAATTTCATATAATTTGTTATATATAATGTATAGTCTGTGCAAAAATACAAATTATTCCTTTGCACAGCAGTTAAGTTAAAAGTAAAAAAAACAAAAAAGTAAGTTTGGAACTTGTAGTTTAGAAAAAAGTTTGTATCTTTGCCATTGAAATAAAATTGTAATAATTACAGAATTGAAAGAGAGTATGAACGTTTACGAATATTTGCTTAGTTACGACATCAAGCCATCCGTACAACGCATCGCAATCATGGACTATCTGCTGAAGCACCACACTCATCCTTGTATTGATGAGATTTATATGGCACTTCACGATGATATTCCTACCCTTTCAAAAACAACTGTATATAACACGCTGAAGTTGTTTGTTGAACATGGAGCCGCAAAGATGCTAACGATAGACGAGCGCAACGCTTGTTTTGATGGTGACACATCGGCACATGCACATTTCCAGTGCAAATGCTGCGGTAAGATTTTCGATATGCCTATGCATATCAACGAAAAAGCCATGAATGACATGGCAGACAAAGGATTCAGCGTTGAAGAGGTACACAACTATTACAAAGGTGTTTGCCCAGACTGCAAAAAGAATAATTCCGACAAGAATTAAATTCGGAATAAAATATTAATTTAATAACAAACAAAACTTATTACTATTATGAAAAAATTTATCTGTACAGTATGTGGTTACATCCACGAAGGTGACTCAGCTCCTGAAAAGTGTCCATTGTGTAAGGCTCCTGCTTCTAAGTTCAAAGAAATGGAAGAAACAGAAGGTGGTCTTCAGTTTGCAGACGAACACGTTATCGGTGTAGCTAAAGGTTGCGACGAAGAAATGATTAAAGACCTTAACAACCACTTCATGGGCGAATGTACAGAAGTAGGTATGTACTTGGCTATGAGCCGTCAGGCTGACCGCGAAGGCTATCCAGAAGTAGCTGAAGCTTTCAAACGTTACGCTTGGGAAGAAGCTGAACACGCTGCTAAGTTTGCTGAACTTCTTGGCGACTGCGTATGGGATACTAAGACTAACCTTGAAAAGCGTATGAACGCTGAAAGCGGTGCTTGCGCTGACAAGAAACGTATCGCTACTCGCGCTAAAGCTCTTAACCTTGACGCTATCCACGATACAGTTCACGAAATGGCTAAGGACGAAGCTCGTCACGGAAAAGGTTTCGAAGGTTTGTACAACAGATACTTCAAGAAATAATTTACTATTACAGAATAGGTTTATGCCAGGCATACCGGAAGGTATGTCTGGTATTTTTTTATTATCACATCAAAAAAAAGGAATAAATCAGAATTATGCCATCAGGACTTTCCAGTTCTGATCTTCATCTTCTATCAGAACTGATTTATTCTCAATCCAGTCACCGGAATTAAGATAGCGGATATTTCCAAGATGAGTATCTTCCGGGTGATGTATATGTCCGCAAATAATACCGTCGTAATTATTTTTTACGGCAAAGTCTGTTATCTGTTTCTCGAAATTAGTAAAGTTTGAGACAAGTTTTTTTGTCCATCGCTTAATTACCTGAGCGAAAGAGAACGGCTGTTTATGGCGAAAAGCCCTGTACTTGTTATAGAATTCATTCAAGAAAAGAAGAAACTCGTAGCATGAAGCTCCAACTTTTGAGAGCCATGTGGCTTTACGGTTTACGGTATCGAAACAATCACCATGCGTAACAAGGAACTTCTTGCCTCCACTTGAGAGAGTAAAATCTCTGAATACTTTTATACCTACTATAACCTTACCTACATACCTCTGCATGAAGTCATCGTGATTGCCGTATGTATAAATAACATCAGAAGTGCTGTTCTTCATCATCTCGGATATGGTACGGAACAGACGCATCAGGTCACTTCTCCAAGCGCACTTTGGATGCTTGTGTATGTACCACCCGTCAATAATATCACCGTTCAGAATCAACCGTTCGCATGACACCGAACGTAGAAACTGAATAAGCTCGTTCACCTTGGCATGAGGCATTCCCAAATGAAGATCTGATAATATTATTGTCTTGTAATGCTTTTTCAAGTGTATGATTGTTTATTAATGCTGATACAAACTTACAAAAAAATACTTATAAAGAAGAGGTCTATAAAGAAAAAACGAACCCACAACGGCATAAAATCATCCGTCGTGGGTTCGTTTCACTATTTGATAAGTATATTAGTCGAGTTTCAATACTGCAAGGAATGCTTTCTGCGGCACTTCCACAGTACCAATCTGCTTCATACGTTTCTTTCCTTTCTTCTGTTTTTCCAGAAGTTTACGCTTACGGCTCACGTCACCACCGTAACACTTGGCGGTTACGTCCTTACGCACGGCCTTGATAGTTTCGCGGGCAATAATCTTCGCACCGATAGCAGCCTGGATTGCGATTTCAAACTGCTGGCGCGGGATAAGTTCTTTTAGTTTCTCACACATGCGTCGTCCCAGGTCGTAAGCATTGTCGAAGTGTGTAAGAGTGGAAAGCGCGTCCACCGATTCACCGTTCAGGAGGATATCAAGTTTAACGAGCTTGGAAGGACGGAAGCCGGACTGATGATAGTCGAACGAAGCATATCCCTTTGAAATACTCTTCAGCTTGTCGTAGAAATCTATCACGATTTCTCCAAGCGGCATCTTGTAATGCAGTTCCACACGGTTACCGGATATATAGTCCTGACGGACAAGCTCACCACGCTTGCCAAGACACAGAGTCATGATAGGACCGATATAATCTGTAGTAGTAATGATTGAAGCATCAATATACGGCTCTTCAATATGGTCAATCAATGTAGGGTCAGGCATACCGCCAGGGTTATGCACTTCCTGCACCCCACCCTGCTTGTCGTATATCATATACGATACGTTAGGCACTGTAGTAATGACGTTCATATCGAACTCGCGGTCCAGACGTTCCTGAACGATTTCCATGTGAAGCAATCCGAGGAATCCGCAACGGAAGCCGAATCCCAAAGCCAATGATGATTCAGGCTGGAATGTCAACGAAGCGTCGTTAAGCTGCAGCTTTTCCAATGAAGCTCTAAGGTTCTCGTAATCTTCGGCCTCGATAGGATAAACACCGGCGAAGACCATAGGCTTGACTTCCTCGAAACCGTCGATAGCCTTGTCGCAAGGTTTCGCTATATGTGTAATCGTATCACCTACCTTTACTTCTTTTGATGTCTTGATACCTGAAATGATATATCCCACGTCGCCTGTACGCAGCTCATTGCGAGGTACCATATCCATCTTCAGCACACCAATCTCATCAGCATCGTATTCTTTTCCTGTGTTAAAGAATTTTACCTTATCTCCTGTTCTCAAAACTCCGTTCTCAATCTTGAAATATGCAATGATTCCACGGAATGAGTTGAACACAGAGTCGAAGATAAGAGCCTGCAGAGGAGCCTCTTCGTCACCTTCAGGATGAGGGATACGCTCAACAACAGCCTTGAGGATTTCTTCAACGCCCAAACCGGTCTTACCGGATGCACGGATAATATCTTCGCGCTTACATCCCAAAAGGTCGATAATTTCATCTTCCACTTCCTCAGGCATGGCGCTCGCCATATCACACTTGTTCATAACAGGAATAATCTCCAGGTCATGTTCAAGCGCCATATAAAGATTAGAGATTGTCTGAGCCTGCACACCCTGCGAAGCATCTACCACAAGCAACGCACCCTCGCATGCAGCAATGGAGCGTGACACTTCGTACGAGAAGTCCACGTGCCCCGGAGTGTCAATAAGATTAAGGATATACTTTTCACCATTGTAGTTATACTCCATCTGAATGGCGTGACTCTTGATAGTTATACCACGCTCACGTTCCAGATCCATGTCGTCGAGCATCTGTCCTTCAGTGACCTTGATGGTCTGTGTGTATTCCAGCAGTCGGTCAGCCAAAGTTGACTTTCCATGGTCTATATGTGCGATGATACAGAAATTGCGTATATTTTTCATTCGTTTTCTAATGCGTAAAATTAATTTGAGTGCAAAGATAATGAAAAATCGCCTATTTTCAATGTATGAGAAAAGACATTTAAACACTAAACAACTGATATTTCTCTAATTTATCAGTAAATATTTATGTCATCATAGGAATGAAAAATCAGAATGAAGAATAACAATTCTATCAGAGTAATGAATATTTTTTAGTTAATTTGCAGAACGAACAATAATGTAGTTAATTATGGAACCATCAACTCAACTTAACGCACACAACAAACAGGAATTTCCTCCAATGCACACCTGCGAACACATAATCAACCGGACAATGATAAATCTCTTCGGATGCGGAAGAGCTGTTTCGGCACATATCGAAAGGAAGAAAAGCAAACTGGATTATGCCATTCCGCAACCTTTAAGTGATGAAGACATTACGAAAATAGAAGAAACTGTGAACAGTGTTATAGCACAACACCTTGATGTTACCACAGAATTCATAACACAAAAGGAAGCCGCAGACAGATTCGACATGAAACGCCTGCCTGAAAATGCCTCGAACACTGTGAGAATAGTAAAGGTTGGCGATTACGACGAATGCCTCTGCATAGGACTTCACGTACAGAACACATCAGAAATAGGAACATTCAAGATAATAAGCCACGACCATAACGATGGTATTCTGAGGATAAGATTCAAACTTGTTTAAGTGATATGGCAAAAAAGAAAAAAGCGAAAAGCGGTATCAAGTGGAAACCGTTGCTGTTAATTATACTTATCGGATTATGCGCAGGTGGATACTATGTTTATTCAGAAAATAAAAACATAAATCTACCGGAACTTCCTGACAATAAAGAAATACAGAAAACATTAAAAAAAACAGTTCAGGAAGCCGACAAGATTAAGGATGAAATAGTAGCGCAGGCAGAAAACCTGAAACCGGTAATTGAAAAGATAAGATCAGGAAACAAGGAAGAGACAACCTCATCTGCCGAAACACCTAAACTTAATCTGGAAATACCTGTTTATACATATCCGGGAAGATACGAAAAGGAAATCATCATCAACAGAACAGGATATACACTATCGTACAACCAGTATTATAAAAACCCTAATTGGGTGGCATGGGAACTGACAAGGGAAGAGACTAAAGGAGAAACAGAAAGATACGATAAGTTCATGCCCGACCCGGACCTGCCTGAACCGAGAGTAGTACACAAAGACTATACGAAAAGCGGATACGACAGAGGGCACATGGCTCCGGCAGCGGATATGAAATGGAGCAAACAGGCTATGATAGAATCATTCTATATGAGCAATATCTGTCCTCAAGTTGGTAACCTGAACCGTGGGGACTGGAACGACCTGGAAGAACTTTGCAGAAACTGGGCAGACAAATACGGAAGGATATACATTGCCTGCGGACCTATTTTTGATTCCAAATCACCTAAGAGGATTGGTGGGCATAAGGTTGCCGTACCAGACAGATTCTTCAAGGTTATACTTATATATAATAGAAAGAATCCTATAGCCATGGGATTTATATTCAAAAACATCGCCCGTTCACAAGATTTAGATAAATACATGGTGACGGTGGATAGCGTGGAGAATGTCACAGGGATGGACTTCTTCTCGAAACTACCTGATGAAGTTGAAAACAGAATAGAAAGTATTATTCCACAATTGCCTGGCAAGAAATAAGGCTAAAAAAATGGGACACGTATCAAATGTGAAATCGTGTCCCATTAATATTATATAGCAATTGTATTAAATTAATTAGTGCCGGCTTCTCCTATATAATTTACATTTATCGTAGGAGTAACACCAGAAGCTGTTATTTCCCAAATTTCTGCAGCTTTCCACACGGTACCATCCGTAACTGTAAGGTCACTGGCATTTTCAAGTTCTGTATAATTATTTCCACCTACTTCTACGCAATGGTCTATTATGCCTGTAGAAGCTTCATTACCAATCAATGTAATTCCAGTTACACCATCAGGCAAAACAGCATAACACGAAGTTACATGTCCGTTATTATATCCTGTTATGGCACCAATATTCTTAACAGCACTACCAAGCAATGATACATGTGTTGAATAGCATCCATAAACATAAGCCGGTGACGATGCAGAATTCATATTATAACCAACAATACCACCTATAGCCTCTGATATTAAAATTGCTGCACCTATAATAGAATTTGCTGAATAGCTTGCAACCACTTCACCACGAGCATTGTATCCTACTACTCCACCAAGATTTGCACTATTACCCGTAGAATTATGAGTAATATTACATTTATTTACAACACATTGCGCCACAGTACCAAAACCATTCTCCCCTGTTATACCTCCTGCTCTATTACCTATTATAGTTATTCCATCTACAGCACATTTTAAAACACGACCACTTGTCTTAGTACCACCTTCCTCCGAATTAGAACCTACAATTCCACCTGCACTTAAACCTGTAGATGTAATTTTAGTATTATTGCCTGATGCTGTACAATATTCAATCTTTCCATAATTAACACCAGCTACTCCACCTGCACTGTTTCCACTTACTGTCACGTTCTGTACATTACTATTATTAACTTGTAGGCTATTGTTACCTGTTATGGCACCAGCATTATTACTTCCAGATACCGTAGAGTTACTAACTTTACAGCTACCTATTATACCTAAGCTAGTACCTGCTACCACACCTACAGAAGAAGATGCATCTCCTTTAATTGTTGCATCGGTAAATACAACATCATGAACCTTTGCTCCAATAGCAAGTCCTCCAAAGAAACCTATATTACCAGTTCCACTCAAACTCAAATTCTTTATAGCATTTCCATTTCCATCAAAATTTCCAGAATATCCTTTACCAATATCCATACTGCTTCCTACAGGAGTCCATTTCATATCCTTCATTTCAATATCTGCATCCAATATGACATCTGTAGTCAACCTATCTTCACTTTCTGCCCAAGCAATCAATTGTTCAGCAGTACTAATACGTATTACTTTTTTAAACTCACCAGGTTCTATTTTATCCAAATTTAAAATATGCCCGGATTTCAATGTTACAGGTTTATTGCTACTACGTTTCCATTCCATACCGTTGGCATCGTAAAGAACAAGTGTAATTCCGTTTTTTAATTCAGAAGGAGCTACAACAAAATAATAGTCTTTTTGATTTTCAAATCCTTGATCATCTGACAAAATAACTTCAGTACTAATTTCTGATTCAACCGCCGTTAAAGGAGTTGCATCATTAACTTGAACAAATAATTTACCAGCTAATGCTTCACCACTATTACCACGGAACATCACTTTTGTTATTTTATTGCTTCCGGAATACTGAAGGGTAAACTTCACTAGTGCACAAGCATTCTTGAAAATCAAAGTTTTATCACTTCCAGATTTGGCAACCGACGGATTTAAGTTATTTACAAAACTACCTGCACGAGCGGTTTGTTTTGCCGGTAATGTAGTTGTAATTCCATCTCCTGAAATTGTAGCATCAGCATCATATGGATACAAAGCATAATATGTATTCTGATTGTCTTGTGCCGAGCCTGTAAAAATTACAGATTCTCCTCCCGTAGATGTAATAAATTTATTATTACTATTTTGATCAAATAAAGATATTGCATCATTCTCTTCCCAATTCACTTTATTTCCAGCAACCAAAACTGTACGCGAAACCGGATCAATACCTGCCTTGAACTCCAATTTAACTTTTTCAGTACTTGAAGAATTTGTATCCGAAATAATTTCTTCTTTAGTACATGAATACAACATTGATGTTCCTAGAATAAGGAACGGTATAAAATATTTTTTCATACATAAAATCTTAATTCACCAAATATATTCATTTTCTTCAAATCCTTCATGCGTTGACGAAACGCTACCACTAAGGATAGTTGATTCACATTCCAAGTTTATCACTTGACATTCCGGAGCTTCATAAGCCTCCACTTCCATTATAACATTGTTTGCTTTCATTTTTTCCACTTGTTTAATATCAATTTTGTAAAGATATATATAATTTTTGTAATTGTATTAATTTATTCCTATTAAATTACAAATATTCTTTCACTTATCGTATCATATAAATATCAAAAAACTTTATTCAGAAATATACTATTAAAAAAGTCATATCATGCAATAAAATAAGCCGTATCTCAAACTTTTTGACATAAAAGATAGGAATTAAATATTATTTGGTTACTTTTGCAAAACGATATAATGAGTTAGAAAAAAGACAAAATGAATGTAGCAATCATAAAATATAATGCCGGAAACATATTCTCTGTAGATTATGCTTTAAAGCGCATCGGAGTGACACCTGTCATAACATCCGACAAGGAGACACTTCTTAAAGCTGACAAAGTGATATTTCCAGGCGTAGGTGAGGCTGAAACCACAATGAAATATCTGAAAGAACAAAATTTGGATATATTGATAAAGGACTTAAAGCAGCCGGTTTTAGGAATATGCCTGGGTATGCAGCTTATGTGTAAATATTCCGAAGAAGGAAATACAGAATGCCTCGGAATTTTTGATACAGATGTAAAGAGATTCTGTCCGCAAAGACACATTGACAAGGTGCCACACATGGGATGGAACACTATCGAGAATACCGTAAGCCCTCTGTTTAAAGGATTCGACAAGGATGAGTATGTTTATTTTGTCCACAGCTATTATGTTCCGCTGAACGATTTCACAGCCGCACGTACTAACTACATTCTTCCTTACAGTTCTGCGCTGCACAAAGACAACTTCTATGCCACACAGTTCCACCCTGAAAAGAGTGGAAAAACGGGAGAAAGAATCTTACAAAATTTCTTAGAACTATAAACACATAATAATATTATGATAGAAATAATTCCTGCCATAGACATAATCGACGGAAAATGCGTCCGCCTCTCAAAAGGAGACTATGACTCTAAAAAGATATACAATGAAAATCCTGTTGAAGTAGCAAAAGAATTTGAGGCATACGGTATAAGACGATTACACGTAGTTGACCTAGACGGAGCCAAATCAAAACATATTGTCAACTACAGGATTTTGGAGCAACTGGCCGGAAGAACCTCTCTTATTATCGATTTCGGAGGAGGAATAAAATCGGATGAAGACCTTATTATTGCTTTCGACAACGGAGCACAGATGGTAACTGTCGGCAGTATAGCAGTCAAGAATCCTCAACTGTTCGAAAAATGGCTGAACAAATACGGTCACGAACAGATAATTCTGGGAGCCGACGTAAAAGACAACAAAATAGCTATTAACGGCTGGAAAGAAGAAAGCGACATTATGCTTGAAGATTTTCTGAACGATTATACAGCCAAAGGAGTATCTAAAGTTCTTTGTACAGACATAAGCAAGGACGGAATGCTGGAAGGCCCGTCAATAGAACTTTACAAAAACATAATGGCAAACCATCCGGATATGCATCTGATAGCCAGTGGAGGAGTAAGCTGCCTTGACGATATTTACAGACTGGATGAGGCCGGTATTCCTGCAGTAGTATTCGGGAAAGCTATATATGAAGGTAAAATCAAACTAAAGGACTTGTCCGATTTATCAAACTCTGACAAACAAGACTGATTATGCTTGCAAAAAGAATTATACCATGCCTTGACATAAAAGACGGACAGACTGTAAAAGGCACAAACTTCGTAAACTTACGCCAAGCCGGCGATCCGGTCGAACTTGGAAAGGCTTACAGCGAACAGGGAGCCGACGAGCTTGTTTATCTTGATATTACGGCAAGCCATGAAGGAAGAAAAACATTCACAGATCTTGTGAAGCGAATAGCCGCACATATTAATATTCCATTCACAGTAGGTGGAGGAATAAACGAGCTTAAAGACGTTGACAGACTGCTCAATGCCGGAGCCGACAAAGTGTCCATAAACTCTGCAGCCATAAGAAATCCGATGCTTGTTGATGAAATAGCAAAACACTTCGGTTCTCAAGTATGCGTGGTAGCCATTGATGCCAGACAGACAGCCAATGGCTGGAAATGCTATCTTAACGGCGGAAGAGTGGAAACAGAAAGGTATCTGTACGAATGGGCAAAGGAAGTCAACGACCGTGGTGCTGGAGAAATCCTGTTTACGAGTATGGATCACGACGGAGTGAAAACCGGATATGCCAACGAAGCTTTGTCGCATCTGAGCGAAACACTGGACATTCCTGTAATTGCTTCCGGAGGAGCAGGAAAGATGGAACACTTCAGAGACGCTTTTACTTTAGGAAAAGCCGATGCCGCACTCGCTGCAAGCGTTTTCCACTTTGGAGAGATACCTATAATGAAACTGAAAGAATATCTTCGCAAAGAAGGTATCTCAGTAAGAATTTAAATACATATATAATAATCGGAAAAAGAATTTTAAAATTATGGAATTGAATTTTGACAAAATGAACGGACTCGTTCCAGCCATCATACAGGACAACTATACCCAGAAAGTGCTTATGCTGGGCTTCATGAACGAAGAGGCATACCAGAAAACAGTAGAAACAGGTAAAGTTACTTTCTTCAGCCGTACAAAAAACAGACTTTGGACTAAAGGTGAAGAAAGCGGCAACTTCCTGAATGTGGTTTCAATCAAGGCTGACTGCGACAACGACACTCTCCTCATAATGGTAAATCCTGTTGGACCTGTCTGCCATCTTGGTACAGACACTTGCTGGGGCGACAAGAACGAGCAGGACATCATGTTCCTCAAGGAGCTTCAGGATTTTATAGACAAACGCCATGAAGAAATGCCAGAAAAATCATATACCACAAGTCTATTCAAATCAGGCGTAAACAAAATGGCACAGAAAGTGGGTGAAGAAGCCGTTGAAACTGTAATCGAAGCATGCAACGGTACCGACGAAAGACTTATTTATGAAGGAGCAGACCTCCTCTATCACCTTATAGTATTGCTTACTTCGAAAGGTTACCGTATAGAAGATCTGGCAAGAGAACTGAAAGAACGCCACAGTGAAACCTGGAAAAAACATTAATCGATGAGCGAAGCACCACTTATATCATACAGCAATGTAAGTATCTGGCAACAGGAACAGGAGATTCTGGAAAATATCAATTTCAGCATCAATCCAGGAGAGTTTGTCTATATTATAGGTAAGGTAGGAAGCGGAAAATCCACTTTCTTGAAATCCATATATGGCGAACTTGACATAAAGGACGGCAATGCTACAGTGCTGGGTTATGACATGAAAAGTATAAAAAGAAAACATATCCCTGCACTAAGAAGAAGAATAGGTATCGTTTTTCAGGACTTCCAGCTACTTACAGACCGTACGGTAAAAGAAAATCTGGAATTTGTACTGAAAGCAACCGGATGGAAAAACAATAACGACATCCAGGCCAGAATAACAGAAGTTCTTACGCAGGTAGGGATGGAAACCAAAGGATACAAGATGCCTAACGAACTGTCCGGAGGCGAACAGCAGCGAATTGTAATAGCCAGGGCAATCCTGAACAAGCCTGAACTTATCCTGGCAGACGAACCGACAGGTAATCTTGATGTAGAAACCGGTCATCGTATTGTTGAACTCCTCAGGGAAATATGTTCTCAAGGCTCGGCGATAATAATGACCACTCACAATATAAACTTGCTTTCGGAATACCCCGGCAAAGTATATAAATGTGAGTCGCACAAGCTGGAAGAGCAGCAGAATTCATAAAAAAATCAAACATGAACGTAAAATCGGCATAAAAACAAAAAGAAATTGATTATTATTGCTAATTTTGCACTCTGATATTTAATTATTAACAATCCATTAAAATTCGAAACGTAAAATGAAGGTTTTAAAGTTTGGAGGAACATCGGTAGGCTCTGCACAGAGAATGAAAGATGTTGCCAAATTGATTTCTGACGGCGAGCAGAAAATAGTAGTACTCTCCGCAATGTCGGGTACAACTAACACATTAGTTGAAATTTCGGATTATCTGTACAAGAAAAATCCTGAAGGTGCGAATGAAATCATCAATAAGCTGGAAGCAAAGTATAAACAGCACATAGATGAACTTTATTCTACTGAAGAATATAAACAGAAGACATTGGAATTCGTAAAGTCAGTATTTGACTATATCCGTTCATATACAAAAGACATTTTCACTTTGTTCGAAGAAAAAGTTATCCTGGCTCAGGGAGAAATCATTTCTACAAACATGGTGACAAACTACCTTTGCGAACAAGGTATCAATGCTGTTCTTCTGCCAGCATTGGAATATATGCGTACTGACAAGAACAGCGAACCTGACCTGACTTACATCCGTGAGAAACTGGCTCTCCAACTTGAAGCAAACCCTGGATATGAAATCTATATCACTCAGGGTTACATCTGCCGCAACGCTTACGGCGAGATAGACAACCTGCAGAGAGGCGGTAGCGACTACACAGCATCTCTTATCGGTGCGGCTGTCAACGCTTCTGAAATACAGATATGGACAGATATCGACGGTATGCACGACAATGACCCTCGTATCGTTGAGAAGACTTCTCCTGTACGTCAGTTACACTTCGAAGAAGCTGCAGAACTGGCTTACTTCGGAGCAAAGATTCTTCACCCTACATGCGTACAGCCTGCCAAATATGCAAATATCCCGGTAAGACTGCTCAACACTATGGAGCCAAGCGCACCTGGTACTCTTATCTCTAACGAAACAGAGAAAGGCAAAATCAAGGCAGTGGCAGCAAAAGACAATATCACTGCTATCAAGATTAAGTCAAGCCGTATGCTGCTTACTCACGGATTCCTCCGCAAGGTATTCGAAATATTCGAAAGCTACCAGACTGCCATTGATATGGTTTGTACTTCAGAAGTTGGCGTATCGATGTCTATCGACAATACAAAACACCTCAACGAAATTGTTGACGACCTGAAGAAATACGGTACAGTTACCGTTGACCAGGATATGTGTATCGTATGTGTGGTAGGTGACCTGGAATGGGAAAACGTAGGTTTCGAGTCAAAAGCCCTTCAGGCAATGAAAGAAGTTCCTGTCCGTATGATTTCTTACGGAGGAAGCAACTACAACATTTCTTTCCTTATCCGTGAAGAAGACAAGAAACGCGCACTGCAGTCTCTGAGCGATGTTTTATTCAACAATAAATAAACATCTATAATATAAAGGCGAATGGCTGTGGATATTGTATCCTGACCATTCGCCTTTTTTGTGAAATATATAGCTACAAACGAAAATCATAAAAAACAGAACATCTTATGAAAGGTACATTCCCTATCGGAAAATTCCGCGAAATGGAAACCCCATTCTATTATTATGATGCAAACCTTCTTCGCGAAACTCTTCAGACTATAAAGGATGAAAGTGGCAAATACAATAAATTCTGCGTTCATTATGCCGTTAAGGCAAATGCCAATCCTAAGGTTCTCAGTATTATCCGCGAAAGCGGGCTTGGTGCCGACTGTGTAAGCGGCGGAGAAATCAAAGCGGCTATCAAAGCTGGATTTCCTCCAAGCAAGATAGTATATGCAGGAG
Source organism: Bacteroides caecigallinarum (assembly GCF_016902295.1). Classification (GTDB taxonomy): domain Bacteria; phylum Bacteroidota; class Bacteroidia; order Bacteroidales; family Bacteroidaceae; genus Phocaeicola; species Phocaeicola caecigallinarum_A. The sequence goes on from NZ_JACJLQ010000011.1 coordinate 44,649, forward strand.
TAGGTAAAACAGACTGGGAAATTAATCTCGGACTGGACTACGATATTTTCTGCTTCAATGTAGAATCTGTTCCTGAACTTGAAGTCATCAATGAACTTGCAGCAGCCAAAGGCAAGATTGCAAGAGTGGCTTTCCGTATAAATCCTGATGTAGGTGCACATACTCACGCCAACATCACAACAGGTCTTGCAGAAAACAAGTTCGGTATCAGCATGAACGATATGGACTATGTCATCGACCGTGCTCTGGCGATGAATAATGTGAAGTTCGTAGGACTTCATTTCCACATCGGTTCTCAGATACTTGATATGGGCGACTTCGTTGCACTCTGCAACAGAGTGAACGAACTTCAGGAAAAACTGTTCGCGCGCCAAATCATCGTTGAGCACATCAACGTAGGTGGCGGATTAGGTATAGACTATGCTCATCCTAACCGTCAGCCGATACCTGATTTTGCAGAATACTTCAAGACATACCACAAGCATCTGCGCCTTCGTCCGCAGCAGACACTGCATTTCGAGTTGGGACGCGCAGTAGTCGGACAGTGCGGTAGCCTCATCACAAAGGTTACATACGTTAAACAAGGAACAAACAAACAGTTTGCAATCGTTGACGCCGGTATGACAGACCTTATCCGTCCGGCTCTGTATCAGGCTTATCACAAGATAGAAAACATCACTTCGGAAGAAGCTGTAGAGGCATACGATGTAGTAGGTCCTATATGCGAGTCATCTGACGTTTTCGGAAAGGCCATCGACCTTAACAAGACTAAGAGAGGCGACCTCATAGCGCTTCGCTCGGCAGGTGCATACGGTGAAATAATGGCATCGGCATACAACTGCAGAACACTTCCGCAAGGATATACATCCGACGAACTTATTTAAAGAAACAAAAACGCACACGCAAAGGCTCCTTCATGGCTAAATAAAAACCATCGAAGGAGCCTTTTTTCTGAAATTTTGAACTACTTTTGCATGACTTTTCAGAAAACAAAATAAGATATGATAAACATAGACTATAATTCGGCTATTCTATTTTTGCAGATATTCTGCGGACTGATGTTTCTAATCCAGCTATATTACTTTCTTTTTCCATACAGCAGAATGTTTAAATGCAGTAAACAGCAAAACAATTTACCGGAAAATGACAATTGTCCCCCACTCTCTGTAATTATAGTTACAAATGATTCGGCAACCATGCTTAAAGAGAACCTTCCGTCAATCCTAGAACAGGATTATCCGGAGTTCGAAGTGATAGTGGTAAACGATGAATCATCTGTCGAAGATGAGAATGTACTGAAAATACTTGGAAACCATTACCACCACCTATACCGCACATTCATTCCTAAATCCGCAAGATACATAAGCAGGAAGAAACTTGGAGTGGCAATGGGTATCAAGGCCAGCAAATATGACTGGATTGTTGTGACAGAGCCTTACTGCAAACCTGAAAGCAAAGACTGGCTGAGAAGCATGGCAAGAAACTTCGTTCCGGGAACAGACATTGTACTGGGATACTGCAATTACAACATACACAAAGGAATATTTGCCAAAAGAATAATCTCCGACATGCTGATGGTTTCAATGCGTTTCCTTGGTAGGGCTATAGGAGGAAAGCCATACATGGGAATAGGACGAAACATGGCCTACCGTAAAGATGTATACCTAAGCCATAAAGGTTTCCACAACCAGTTACCTTTGCTACGCGGAGATGATGACTTACTTATAAACGAGATTTCAAACGGAAAAAATACAAAAGTATGTCTTTCATCAAACAGCATAATGAGAATGCCTCTGCCTAAAACAAGAAAGCAATGGGAAGAAGAAAAAATTGGATATGAAGTGACAGGCAGCCATTATAAAGGGCACGCAAGAGTCTTAAACGCTATTGAAACATGGTCTTCATTACTATTCAGCATCTCGGCATTAGCTTTGTTGACAACAAGCATATTCTATAGAGAATGGATCTTTACAATTTCAGCATTGACATTATGGATATTAAAGGAAATCACAGTCATGGAAATATTCACAAAAACGGCAAAGGCTATGGGAGAAAAGGTTTACTCATATCTGTTTGTATATGACATCATGCGTCCGCTATACAGTCTGAGCCTGAAAATAAGATATATTACCCGCCACAAGAGTGACTATATGAGAAAATAGTCACACACGGATTACATTATTTGTTGAACAACTCGAACGTAAACTTACATCCCACAGAGGTAAACTTTCCACGTTCATTCCCGATGAACACACCGGCATCAAATACATGTGTACCTATACCATATCCAATTTCGAAATAAGGATTAAGGTGTGGCATGAACAATATTCCGGCATATATTCTTTCCTTCTGCACGAAGGAAAGAAGTTTGCTGACAGGATAAAGCAGTATGAAAGGCGATTCGTAAGTCATGTTTCCGCGTACATAATGGCTTGACGCGTTATACCATCTTCCGTCGAGCATCTGGAATGTCCCTCCAATGTCATCATTCCAGCCCTGAGGAAGATTCCTGTTTGCAAAGTTTACATAATCCACGAAATACATATCCTCCTGATTAAGGAAGAATCCGCATCCCACATGGTATGCTATGTGATGAATGTCCCTGACCTTGATAATCTGTTCCGCAGACAATTCCAGACGCTCATACTCACCTGAACTTTTAAAGACTTTAATGCCACGTTCATAGTCAGCAATAAAAGTTGGATAAAACGAACCCACATTAACCTTTCGGTTTCCATTCATATAATAATACATTCCCGGAGTCCACTCAATTCTCACACGCGGAGCGAAGCTGTTATACCGGGAGCGCACTCTTGAATCCAGTTCAGGAGTACTCTTCGTATATCTCCAATGCATGGAAAGACCTGTCCAAAGATTCAATCCGTTTATAATTTCTATGTTATGCGACAGATTTACATATATATCCTTGAAATAATCCAGATCGAGCCCATCAAAAGAGAATGTACTGTCCGGCATAGCCGCAAGCTGGTCAAGCACAACACTACTGTAAATTCTGTTACCGTTTCCCACGTGCAACTCCCAGGCACCATGTTTCCTTGGATTATAAACATACTCAATGTCCGCCTTGGCATACAGCTCCTTCTTCGTAAAATTGAAACCTATCTGCGGAGCTATTCTCAACAGACGCCCGTCATAAAACAATTTGTTGTATTTATAAACTTGCCTGTAGGATATACCATTGCGATGACTGTAACTAAGCAACAGCGGATTGATAATAGGCGAACAGTTAATGCTTCCCACCTTGGGCAAGTCTATATCGTACGAGTTTATCAAAGCATCACCCACCTGTCCCAGAAAGACCTGGCTTTTCGGTCTTTTCAGGTTCTCAATAGAATCTTTTACCCATTTCTGTCTGTCCAGCATCTTACGGTCCATCTTATCCTTGTAGAGCAACTCTTCTTCGTAAGTGAGCGGAAAAGGTCTTAATTTCGAGAACGAATCAATATCGGTTACCAACCTGCTGGTGTCACAAGTCAGTGTATATGAACTCGACAAATTATATTTACTTCTGTCCTTCTTTAAATATATTACTTCCCCTAGTTCCGTAAACCTCACCTCTTTATAATCCAACCATCCAAAATATCTCATTTGCAAATGATTACGAAGGAATCTGAAATTCATATCCAAGTCCATATAGCAAGGGAGATACTTTGTTTGAGGTGTATTCCCCATATATGCCTTAATCCTGAAATCAATCAAATCATAAACTCCTTCAAAATCAAAACTATGTACAGACCAATCATCAGCATATAGCCACATATATCCATCCACCAGTTTTGTACTCTTATACTTGGGTTTTACATATATTTTATAACAAGGTTTATTATCTATTACCAACAAACTGTCAAGAATATATTTGTAGTGAACTTTAGACTGACTATTAAGCGGTGACAGCACTTTATCACCCATCAGCGATGATGAGTAGACATTGAATTTCATATAGTCCATAATGTCAAACACCTGCCCCTTTTGACTTCTGAAGGTAGAAACCATCGCTTTTATCTTTCTGTCATAAATAGCCGGCGCTGTATATTGCAATTCACTTAAAGACTCATGCATATAGTGCTTTATGCTATCCTCCAGTTTGAACATAGACGGTATATACTTGATAATCCTATTTCTGTTATGCACCGTAACTGTACCTTTAAGATACAGATTTGCTCTATACGACTTTACTTCGTTAGAATAAATAGATGCCGATGAATACATTTTATTAAGAATGGAATCAGGAACAACGCAGTCTTTGGGAATCAGCGAAATAATATTCTCTGATTGCCCAATCAGCGGCATCATGCAAAAAACAACTAAAAGCAGATGCAATAGTTTAAATCTTCCATATTTGAATATATACGACATATCAGAAACAAAAATACACAAAACCTATTGAAAGCATTATTTTTTAATTGCAAAAAAACAGTTTTTTAATTTTTTATTCTTACCTTTGTGCTATATAACACTTTTTTATAACATCTATGGTAAAAAAAGAATTATCTGAAACTGAGATTGCCGAAAGTATTCCCGATTTATGGCAACCATTAACAGACGCTCAAAAAGATTATTTAGCGCAGAACTTTACAATCCAAAAGTACAAGAAAAACGAAACAATTTATTGTGAAGGGGAAACACCTAAGCACTTAATGTGCCTGCTTAAAGGAAAAGTAAAAATCTATAAAGACGGGGTCGGCGGAAGAAGCCAGATAATAAGAGTAATAAAAGATAAAGAATATTTTGCTTATAGAGCATATTTTGCCAACGAAAACTTTGTTACAGCCGCAGCCGCATTTGAGCCATGCACTATATGTCTTATCCCGATGACATGTATAGTAAAACTACTGGAAGAGAATGCACAGCTTGGTTTGTTCTTCATCCGTCAACTCTCTATAGATTTGGGTATCTCAGACGAAAGAACCGTCAGTCTCACCCAAAAGCATATCCGCGGACGTCTGGCAGAATCTCTGTTGTTCCTCAAAGATACATACGGATTGGAAGAGGATGAATGCACACTAAGCATTTATCTTTCGCGCGAAGACCTGGCAAACCTGTCGAACATGACAACATCGAATGCCATACGCACACTCTCTAATTTTGCCTCTGAAAAACTGATAATAATAGACGGAAGAAAAATCAAACTTATAGACGAAGAAAAGCTCAAGAAAATAAGTAAGATAGGTTGATATTGCCAAAGATGATATAAAAAACGAAATGTCCGATACAAGGGAACTTCCCCGGTATCGGACATTTCGTTTTATTCCTTTACATAGTTTACCGTACGTTCTGAAAATTTTTACATACACATCACCCGTAATGTCAAGGAAAAGATAACGGAACACGTTCGTGCAACGCACGCGACACATCCGTGTAACGAGCGGAACACCTACGTGTCACGCTCGCAGCACGTCCGTGTAACGGTTTCTTTGATTTGATATTTTATCCTGGACCGGCGTACTCATCATTATTGATAACAGACTTTATTCATAACGGATTGAGCGTGCCGGATGAATCCTGCTTATAAGATAGGATGGTCCAACGAGCATCAGCACAGAAACGACCAACGTAAACACATTTAGCAGAATATAAATAAGAAAATTCAGTTCTATAGGAACAGAACTGACATAATAGACGGAAGGATCCAGCTTTATCGGTTCGAAGAAATACTGTATCAGACAAAGTGAAAGTCCTATCACATTTCCCCACAGCATACCCCTGCCTATCAGAAACACGGAGAATGAAAGGAAGATTTTCCTGATGGAATTATTGTCGGCCCCCATAGCCTTCAGCACACCAATCATGTTGGTACGTTCCAATATTATAATCAGCAGACCGGAAATCATGGTAAATCCCGCCACTCCTGTCATCAGTATAAGAATTACCCAGACATTAAGGTCAAGCAAATCCAGCCATGCAAAAATCTGCGGATTGGCCTCAACTATGGTACGCGAGAAATAGCTCTGCCCGTATTTGTCGGAGGCTTCAAACAACCCAGCGCGGATATCATCATTCACGGCATCAATGCGCGAGTAATCATCCACATCTATCTCAATTCCGCTCACCTGATCAGCTTCCCATTTATTGAGACGGTTTACTGTATAAATGTCTGTCAGCAGGAAATAATCATCGAAAGCCGAGAAATTTGTCTGATATATAGCAGCTACTGTCAATCTCCGGGCGCGCACATTGTCATCTACGTAGTAAGTATAGATTCTGTCACCGGTTTTAAGTTTCAGTTTGTCGGCCATAGACCTAGAAATCAACACTTTGTTTGTGGCTGCCGTATCTGTAAACTCCGGGATTTCGCCTTCCGTTATATGTTTGCGGATATAACTGAAATCGTACTCCTGCCCTACTCCCTTCAACACCATTCCCTGGAAATTGTCGGAAGTCATTATCATGCCGGGCTTGACAGAATATCTCTGCACATGGCTAATGTCAGGCATAGCCGTCAATGCGCCAATAAGGCTGTCGCTTGCCGCTATAGGCGCCGTCATGTACAACTGTGCATCGTCAAGACTCGTTATTATAACTTCTGAAGCCAGCCCCACGACCTTGTCGCGCACCTGATTCTTAAAGCCAATGACAACAGCCACTGAAACAATCATTACAGCAAGGCCAATAGAAATGCCGGCCATGGCAATACGCACAGCCGGCTTTGACACTTCTTTGTTGCCGTCATTGTTCTTGTATATCCGACGGGCTATAAACAGTTTCCAATTCATAATTTATTCGTCAACTCTTCCCGGATACGCTTCCAGTGCTTTCCTCAAAACGAAAAGCGAACGAACCAAATCTTCTTTCTTCAATACGTAAGCAAGACGTACCTCATTCTTTCCGGCTCCAGGTGTAGTATAGAAACCGCTGGCCGGAGCAAGCATTACAGTCTCACCCTCGTACTCAAATTCAGACAGACACCAGGCACAGAATTTCTCACTGTCGTCCACAGGCAGTTTGGCCACTGTGTAGAAAGCGCCCATAGGTATAGGCGAATATACTCCCGGGATTCTGTTCAGTCCGTCAATCAGACACTTTCTTCGTTCCACATACTCGTCGTATGTCTCGCGTGAATATTCGTCCGGTTCGTCAAGCGACGCCTCGGCAGCAATCTGACCTATCAGTGGAGGACTTAGTCTCGCCTGACAGAATTTCATTACAGCCTTACGCACCTCCGGATTCTTTGTAATCAACGCTCCTATACGGATACCGCACTCAGAATATCTCTTCGATACAGAATCAATCAGGACAACATTCTGTTCAATTCCTTCAAGATGACATGCTGAGATATAAGGCGAGCCTGTATAGATAAACTCTCTGTACACCTCGTCCGAGAACAGGAACAAATCATACTTCTTCACCAGATCGCGAATCTGGTTCATCTCTCTTCTGGTATATAGATAGCCTGTCGGGTTATTAGGATTACATATAAGAATGCCCTTTGTGCGTTCGTTTATAAGTTCCTCGAACTTCTCAACCTTAGGCAATGAAAATCCCTCTTCAATGGTTGTTGTTACTGTTCTGATTACAGCACCTGCCGAAATTGCGAAAGCCATGTAATTGGCGTATGCAGGTTCCGGCACAATTATCTCATCCCCGGGATTAAGACAGCTCATGAATGCGAACAGAACAGCTTCCGATCCCCCTGTAGTGATGATAATGTCATCAGCCGTAAGATTGATATCATATTTCTTGTAGTAACCTACCAATTTCTCGCGATAGCTTCTATATCCCTGACTCGGACTGTATTCCAGTACAGTACGGTCTATGTTACGAATAGCCTCAAGGGCCGCTCGCGGAGTAGGCAGGTCAGGCTGACCTATATTCAAGTGATACACATGAATACCTTTTTCTTTCGCAGCTTCGGCCAATGGCGCCAATTTTCTGATTGGCGATTCTGGCATTTCGTTTCCTCTAATGGATATTTGTGGCATATTATTATAAAAATAAGAATTTAGGCTGCAAATATAAATTTAATAGCTAAATAAAACAACTAACCGCCAAGAAAGTTTTGACGGTTTTCGTACACCGTTTACAAATAAATACTATCTTTGTCGAAGTAAATTATACGTAATATTTAATATAAAAAAGGAAAACGACATGATGCATAATTGGTTTGAATGCAAAATCAGATATGAAAAAGTAGCCGAAAACGGGATGAACAAAAAAGTAACAGAACCATACCTGGTAGATGCACTCAGCTTTACTGAGGCTGAATCCAGGATAATAGAAGAAATAACACCTTTCATTAGCGGAGAATTCACCGTTTCCGACATAAAGAGAGCCAATTACAGCGAATTATTCTTCTGCGAAGACGATGAAGCCGACAAATGGTTCAAATGCAAATTATATTTCATAACCCTTGACGAGAAAAGCGGTGCGGAAAAGAAAACAGCGACCAACGTTCTGGTACAGGCTGCCGACCTAAAGGACTCTATCAAAAAGCTTGACGAAGGGATGAAGGGTACAATGGCAGACTATGTGATAGCCTCGGTTGCCGAAACAGCTATCATGGACGTATATCCATACTCTGCCGAACCGGACGTGAAACCAGAATTTCCTGATGCAGCAAACAGATAAGACTATACTATCATGGACATCAAAGCAATATTGGATGAAATAAAGGCCGAGTTGCCACAGACAACGCGACTTGTAGCAGTATCGAAATTTCATCCTGCCTCGGCTATACAGGAGGCTTACGATGCAGGACAAAGAATTTTCGGTGAAAGCAAGGTACAGGAACTGGAAGAAAAGCACGACATTCTTCCTCAGGACATCGAATGGCATTTTATAGGACATCTGCAAACAAACAAAGTCAAATATATTGCACCATACATTTCCATGATTCATGCCGTAGATTCTTTCAAGCTTTTGGCAGAAATAAACAAACAGGCCGCCAAGGCCGGCAGAGTCATTCCTTGCCTGCTCGAAATACACGTGGCCAAGGAAGAAACCAAGTATGGTTTCACTCCTGACGAATGCATGGATATGCTGAACAGCGAAAACTGGAAAGAACTCACTAACGTATCAATATGTGGAATAATGGGTATGGCCACAAATACTGACGATGAGAACATGATTGAACAGGAATTCAGTACGCTTGCGTCGTTCTTCGAAAATCTGAAATCGACGGTGTTCAGAAATGATGATTCATTCAGGGAGCTCTCAATGGGAATGTCGGAAGACTATCATCTGGCAATCAAGCATGGAAGTACACTCGTAAGAATAGGCAGTAAAATCTTCGGAATAAGAAACTATTAAAATCATAATAATTATGACACAAATAACAACAACATTTGCCGGGTTGAAACTTAAAAACCCAATCATAGTAAGTAGCTCTGGTCTGACCAACAGCGCAGAAAAAATCAAGAAACTTGAAGCCGCAGGTGCCGGAGCCGTGGTATTGAAATCTGTTTTTGAAGAACAGATAACAGTTCAGGCAGGACAGATGAGCGGATACGGAGCTCCTGAAGCTGACGATTATCTGAGCGCATACGTACGTTCAAACGCCCTGAACGAACACATCGCGCTGATAAAGGAAGCCAAAAAGGAATGCAACATACCGGTAATAGCAAGCATCAACTGCTATTCAACAAGCGAATGGACTGAATTCGCCAAACACATGGAAGAAGCCGGAGCCGATGCACTCGAAATCAATATCCTTTCCCTACAGACTGAAAAGGAATATAAATACGGCAGTTTCGAACAATTGCACATCGATGTTCTGAAGAACATTAAAAATGCCGTAAAGATTCCTGTGATAATGAAACTCGGAAACAATCTTACAAACCCTGTAGCGCTTATAAACCAGCTGTATGCCAACGGTGCCGCCGCAGTAGTATTGTTCAACCGCTTCTATCAGCCTGACATCAATATCGATACAATGGCGTTCACCAGCTCGAACGTATTCAGCGAGGCTAACGAACTGACTGAAAAAATAAGATGGACAGCCATATCATCCGCTTCAGTACCTAAGATTGACTATGCGATATCCGGAGGTGTACATTGCGGAAAAGGGGTAATCAAGTCTATCCTTGCCGGAGCGAGCGCAGTAGAAGTATGTAGCGCAATCTACAAATACGGCGAAAAGGAAATTGCTGAAATGACCAAGGAACTTACAGAGTGGATGGCATCAAAAGGCTTCGAAAACATTGAAAGCATGAAAGGTAAAATGAATGCCAATGCAGCAGGAAGCATCAACCCATTCGAAAGAACTCAGTTCATGAAATACTACAGCAACCACGAATAAAAAGCAGAGCCAGATGTTAAGTTATGTTATAAGCATCTGCTGAAAATCAGTACTAAAATAAAGTACCACAAAACCTTGAAATAAACGCGGTCACATTTCAATCGAAGTGCGACCGTGTTTCAATTTAAATACGGCCGTGTTTATTCCCAAAATTCTTTCTATTCAAATCGCCACACTTGGAAAGCTTATAACAAACTGTGATACAATCAATTAAGCAGGCTGCACATTTTGGTGGTACCAATAATGACATTCCATAAAATCATACAGAGGTGTTCCCGTTAATAGTTAAAAAATTTTATAAAAACTATTTTTCGAGAACACCTTTATTATGTCATAACGTTTTATCAATAAATAGTTTGAATACTTATAACAAAATTGTATATTTGCACAATACACTTATATTTGTGCACAACCAAAATTTCGATTATGGAAAATAGTTTCTTAGCTTTTATAGAAGAAAGTATCAAGAAAAACTGGGACCTTGACGCCCTTACAGATTATAAAGGTGCTACCCTACAGTATAAGGATGTAGCCAGAAAAATAGAAAAACTTCATATCCTGCTGCAGGAAAGTGGTGTCAAACCCGGAGACAAGGTAGCACTATGCGGACGCAACAGTTCGCACTGGGGAGTCGCATTCCTTTCGATACTTACATACGGAGCTGTAGCCGTTCCAATACTTCACGAATTCAAGCCGGATAATGTACACAACATTGTGAACCATTCCGACGCGCGCCTGCTCTTTGTAGGCGACATGGCGTGGGAAAACCTCAATGAAGCAGAAATGCCTTCATTGGAAGGTATAATTCTGATGACAGACTTCACACTGTTAGTATGCCGAAGCGAGAAGTTATTATACGCCAGAGAACATCTTAACGAAATGTTCGGTAAGAAGTTCCCTAAGAATTTCCGTCGCGAACACGTCTCATACCGCAGGGACAATCCTGAAGAACTGGCCATAATAAACTACACTTCCGGAACCACAAGTTTCTCGAAAGGCGTCATGCTTCCTTATAGGGCAATATGGTCGAACACACAGTTTGCATTCGAAGTCCTGTCACTAAAACCAGGCGACAGAGTTATCTCAATACTTCCTATGGCACACATGTACGGACTGGCTTTCGAGTTTCTTTACGAGATGTGTACAGGATGTCACATATACTTCCTTACACGCATGCCAAGCCCTAAGATTATATTCCAGGCATTTGCCGATGTCAAGCCAAGTATCGTAATTTCAGTACCTCTTATCATTGAAAAAATCATCAAGAAGAACGTCCTTCCCAAGTTGGAGACTCTAAAGATGAAGATATTGCTTAAGGTACCTATCATCAACGACAAGATAAAAGCCGCTGTAAAGGAACACATGATACAGGCATTCGGAGGAAATTTCTACGAAGTAATCATAGGAGGAGCAGCCTTCAATCAGGATGTAGAGAAACTTCTTAAGAGCATAGATTTCCCATACACAGTAGGATACGGTATGACAGAGTGCGGTCCAATTATCTGCTACGAAGACTGGAAACGATTCAAACCAGGTTCATGCGGTAAAGCCGCACCGCGTATGGAAGTAAGGATAGACAGTCCTGATCCGGAAAATATAGTAGGCGAAATCCTTACAAGAGGCGATAATGTCATGCTTGGCTATTACAAAAACCCTGAAGCTACAGCACAGGCTATCGACAAGGACGGATGGCTTCATACCGGAGACCTCGGAATAATGGATGCTGAAGGAAACATAACCATAAAGGGACGCAGCAAGAACATGCTTTTAGGACCTTCGGGCCAAAACATCTATCCGGAAGAAATAGAAGATAAGCTGAACAACCTGCCGTTCGTATGCGAAAGTATAGTCATACAGCAGGAAGACCATAAGCTGGCAGCACTTATCTATCCGGACTTCGACGATGCCTACACACACGGAATGAGTCCTGCCGACATTGAAAAAACAATGGAGGAAAACCGTGTTACACTCAATTCCGAACTTCCAGCATACTCACAGATAGCAAGAGTGAAGATTTATCCGGAAGAATTCGAAAAGACACCTAAGAAGAGCATTAAGCGTTTCTTGTATCAAGACGTAAAATAATAGATGAAAAGACACTTCACATATTTCAAGATGTTCCTGCTGACAGCAATACTGACAGCAGGAACAATGTTTTCCCCTATCTCTGCCCAGGAATATGGATTGAAAAAGGGAAGAAACATCTCTTTGAGCATAAATAACCAAAACTCAGAAAAACAAAAGACTTATTTCAATTTCGGACTGTTAAGTAACTATCAGAACCTTAATGGGGCCAGTATAAACATCATCTCGGATGTGGTTCATCAGAAAACAGCAGGATTCCAGGCTTCCGGATTTGTAAATATTGTAGGAAACAGAAGTTCCGGAATGCAGGTTGCCGGTATAGCCAATATATCCGGAGTGAAATCGCACGGATTAAGAATTGCCGGCCTGTTCAATATCAGCGGAAGGTCCACTTACGCCATGCAGATATCCGGAATAGGTAATCTGGCTGGTAATAACCAAAAAGGATTTATGATTACGGGACTTTTGAACATGAGTTCCGTCAATACGAAAGGAATACTGATTTCAGGTATGGCAAATATAGCCGGAAACGAACAGAAGGGAGTAGCGATAGGCGGACTTTCGAACGTATGTGGAGGCGACATGCACGGAGTACAGATATCTTCATTAATGAATATCGCCGGCAATACCAATCAGGGATTTCAGCTTTCCGCATTAGGCAATGTCAGCGTCATAAACCATGGTTTCCAGATGAGCTGCATATCCAATTATTCCGGCGACAACAAAGGATTGCAATTGGGTATTGCGAATGTCAGCAATAAGTGCAGCAAAGGTGTACAGATTGGAGTGATAAACATCAATGGCGACAGTTGTGCCCGCCAGGTGGGAATAATAAATATAAAACCTCAGACACGCATCCAGATGATAGTATCAGGAGGAAATCTCTATAAAACCGGTGCCGAGGTAAGATTCAGAAACAAACTTATCTACACACAGCTTGGAGCGGGAATGATTCTTGGCGGACTTACTGACAAAGCTTCCGTGGCAGGAACATACAGAACCGGTCTGGCATTTCCGTTGATAAAAGACAAGTTACATCTCAATACAGACATAGGATACAGCCATATAGAGACACTTGGAAATGCAAATATCATCCCTGACAGGTTGTATGCCATCCAGCCAAGATTAGGTTTGGAATATAACCCTCTGAAAAAGTTCGGAGTATTCATTGCCGGAGGCTATTCATGGACCAGAACATATAAAAACAACCAGGCATACTACAAAAGTCCGATAGTTGAGGCAGGCTTAGTATTATTCTAAAAGATTTTCATTTATGATTAAGCGGTATTTAAACAGTGTTTAAACGCTGTTTAAATACCGCTTAAATATTATATTAAAGGCGACAATACCTTTTCCGCGCAGGCATAGCCTTCATCATAAAGTTCGGTAAGTTTCTTTATATCCTTCTCGATACGGTTTACAACGACTTTCTTTTCAGGACGGATTGCTATAATCTTTCCCTCATCTTCCATTTTTTCTACCATCTCCAGCTGTTCATTATATACACGGCAACGGTTACTCAATAGAACACGCAAACGAGGATATCTGGTATATATGAAATGAGGAACCTTTATGTCTTTCTCTGTCTTACGGTAACCACGATTACGGGTAAGAACGACAACATTCTTCTCATATCCCTGCTCTATCGCTCTCAATACAGGTATGGAGTCTATAATTCCCCCATCAAGCATTGGCTTTCCATCTACATGGACAATAGGACATACGTATGGCAGACTGCTTGATGCTTTTGCTATGCGCAACAGGCGTTCCTTATCATGCTTTTCTTCAAGATAACATGCCCTGCCGGTTACACAATTCGTAGTGACCATTTCAAATCGGTTAGGATTCTTCATATAAGCATCATAATCGTATGGCAGGATTTCTTCAGGAAAGAGTTCGTACAGAAGCTTCTGGTCTAAAATACTACGCTGATGAAAAAGATGTTTAAAGCTTATATAGTTATACTTTTCAAGCATATCTATATTACTGTATTTGGCACGTCCACGCTGATGTGACATAAACGAAAGTCCGTTACATGCTCCTGCAGATACTCCTACCGCGTATGGAAATTCAATATCATTATCCATCATAAAATCAAGCACACCACAGGTAAAGACGCCGCGCATGCCACCACCTTCAAGCACTAAGCCCATTTTAGTTAAATCTACTTTCATAACATTTCTCTTTTAAAACAGACACGCCAAATGCAAATATATGTTTTTTCGGGACATTCGGATAGAAAATAAAACATTTTTTTCTTACTTTTGCGACACAAATATCATAATATATTAACTACTGTATAATATTTCTGCTATGTTTGAAACCTTAACATATCAAAATAGGCGCAAGGCCCTGCGCGAAAAAATGAGCAATGGCTTAATTCTCATTTTAGGCAACAATGAGGCGCCTGCAAATTATCCAGACAATACATACAAGTTCAGACAGGACAGCTCGTTCCTGTATTTCTTCGGACATTCACATCCCGGATACGCCGGAATAATTGATATAGACAGCGGCGAGGAATATTTCTTCGGAAACGATGTTGACATGGACGACATCATCTGGATGGGTCCTCAGCCAAGCATAAAGGAACTCGCGGAAAGAGTCGGGGTAAACAAGAGCTATCCTTTCGACAAACTGAAAGATGTTATTGGCAAAGCCCTCTCACAACGCAGAAAAATTCATTTCCTGCCACCATACCGCTACGACAATATGATGCTTCTCGAAGACCTGACAGGTATAAAGGCTTCTATGGTAAAGACTCATGCTTCTGTAGAAATGATAAAAGCCGTTGTGTCTCTAAGAGCCGTAAAAGAGCAATGCGAAATTGACGAAATAGACAAGGCATGCAATATAGGTTACGAAATGCACACAACTGCCATGCGTCTGTGCAAACCTGGAGTATCCGAACAATACATAGCAGGTATCCTGGAAGGTATCGCCGCTTCATACGGAAGCATGACATCATTCGCTACTATCCTCACTCAGAACGGACAGACACTGCACAACCACGACCACAGCCACATTCTCCAGGAAGGAAGACTGATGCTGACCGATGCCGGTGCGGAGAACATAAACAACTATTGCTCGGACCATACGCGCACAGTGCCTGTAGGTGGCAAATTCACTCAACGTCAGAAAGACGTGTACAACATAGTTTATGCTTGTCATGAAAAGGCTCTTGAACTTGCCAAACCTGGTATCACATACAAATCAGTACACCTCGATGTATGTAAGGTTCTGGCTCAGGGACTTAAAGACCTTGGACTGATGAAAGGCGATGTAAACGAAGCAGTTGCTGCCGGAGCCCATGCACTGTTCATGCCTCACGGACTGGGACACATGATGGGTCTTGACGTTCACGATATGGAAGACCTTGGACAGATTTATGTAGGATATGATGATGAGGTTCGTCCTTCCGACCAGTTCGGACTGGCTTCATTGCGTATGGGACGCCGCCTGCAGCCTGGATTTGTCATGACAGACGAACCCGGATGTTACTTCATACCTGCACTTATAGACAAATGGAAAGCTGAAGGAATGCATACCGACTTCCTGAACTACGACGTTATAGAAAAGTATAAAGACTTTGGCGGTATCCGTCTGGAAGATGATATTCTCATCACTCCTGACGGTTCAAGATTTACCGGCGAAAAACGTATTCCTATCAAGGTAGAGGACGTAGAGGAGATAATGAAGAATTAAAAACTTAAAAACTCAAATAACATGAACAAATTAATCACATTGGCTGCTTTGGGACTTTGTTTCAGTGGCATCAACGCCCAGGAGGCGAAAGAAGAAAAAGCTGAAGAGGGCTTTGTATTTACTACTATCAAGGAAAATCCTATCACATCCATCAAGAACCAGAACCGTTCGAGCACTTGCTGGTCATTCTCGTCTGTAGCGTTCCTTGAATCGGAATTGTTACGTCAAGGCAAAGGCGATTTCGACCTTTCAGAGATGTTCATAGTTCACCATACTATGGAAGACCGTGCAGTAAACTACGTACGTTACCACGGCGACGCTTCATTCTCACCTGGAGGAAGTTTCGAGGATATGGTAGTCTGCTACGAAAAATACGGTATGGTTCCTCAGGACGCTATGCCGGGTATCATGTACGGCGACTCACTTCCTGTTCATAACGAACTTGACGCTGTAGCAGGAGCATACGTTGAAGCTATCGGCAAAGGTAAATTCTCAAAACTTACTCCGGTATGGAAAAACGGACTGCGCTCTATCTATGACACTTATCTTGGCGAATGCCCGAAAGAATTTACTTACAAAGGCAAGACTTACACTCCGAGAACATTTGCTGATGAAGTGCTGAAACTTAACATGAATGATTATATATCTTTGACTTCTTACACTCATCATCCTTTCTATACTCAGTTCAATGTCGAGGTACAGGACAACTGGCGTAACGCTCTTTCCTACAACCTGCCTATAGAAGAGCTTATGGAAGTTATGGATAATGCCGTAAGAAAAGGATATACATTCGCATGGGGTTCAGACGTAAGCGAACAGGGATTCACTCGCGACGGTATAGCCGTATTCCCTGATGCTACAAAGGGAGCCGAACTTACTGGTTCTGATATGGCTCACTGGTTAGGTCTTAGCGCAGCCGACAAGCGTAAGGAACTTACAAGCAAACCTCTTCCTGAAGTAACTGTAACTCAGGAGATGCGTCAGACTGCTTTCGACAACTGGGAAACTACCGACGACCACGGTATGCTTATCTACGGTTTGGCTAAGGACCAGAACGGAAAAGAATATTTCATGGTTAAGAACTCTTGGGGTGAAGCCGGAAAATACAAAGGTATATGGTATGCTTCAAAAGCATTCGTTGCATACAAAACAATGAACATACTTGTACACAAGGATGCCATTCCTTCAAATATCGCAAAGAAATTAGGCCTGAAATAATCGTAATATAGACTGATTACAAATAAATATGATGCCGGTTTAGTTAAATTTTATACTAAACCGGCATTTTTATTCTTTCTTTTTCCTAACTTTACAAAATGAAAAAATCATCGGACAAACGATACTCCGGTAAACCCAGGAACACGCGTTCCGCCATACATCTACTTAAGAAAAAGAAAAAAAATAATATAATGAAATACAAATGGAATTATCAACCTCCTACTCTCGAGCAAAGAGAAGAAGCCAGGGCACTGGCAAAGGAAATAGGAATTAGCCCCATCCTTTGCCACTTATTGCGACAGAGGGGCATAAAAACTGCCGACGCGGTAAAGAAATTCTTCCGCCCTCAGTTGCACGATCTGCACGACCCGTTTCTGATGAACGACATGGACGCAGCTGTGGCAAGACTTAACAAGGCTATGGGAAGAAAAGAACGTATTTTGATTTATGGTGACTATGATGTTGACGGAACTACGGCAGTGGCATTGGTCTATAAATTTCTTCAGCAGTTTTACTCAAATATAGACTATTACATTCCTGACAGATATAACGAAGGCTATGGAGTAACAATCAAAGGAGTGGATTATGCTTACGAAACCGGTGTCAAACTGGTTATCGTACTCGACTGCGGTATAAAGGCTGTTGACGAAATCGCTTACGCCAAAGAAAAAGGCATAGACTTCATAATATGCGACCACCACGTTCCTGACGAAGTCCTTCCGGACGCGACCGCAATATTAAACCCCAAAAGGGCCGATTCAACTTATCCATACGAACATCTTTCCGGTTGCGGCGTAGGATTTAAACTGATGCAGGCTTTCGCACAGAACAATGGAATAGAATTCCATCAGCTTACTCCACTGCTTGACCTTGTGGCTGTCAGCATAGCCTCGGATATTGTTCCTATAATGGGAGAAAACAGAATATTGGCCTATCATGGCCTAAGGCAGCTGAACGCCAATCCGTGCATGGGACTGAAAGCGATAATCGACGTATGCGGACTGTCGGAAAGAGAAATAACAATGAGCGACATTGTCTTCAAGATAGGCCCAAGAATCAATGCTTCAGGCAGAATACAGAAAGGTAAAGAGGCGGTTGACCTGCTTATAGAGAAGGACAGCAAGCTTGCCCACGAGAAAGGCGTCCGCATAAACAGCTATAACGAACTGCGCAAGGACCTTGACAAGACTATGACTGAAGAAGCCAACAAGATTGTGGACTCACTGGATAATCTGTCGGAAAGACGTAGTATAGTGATCTACAACGAGGAATGGCATAAAGGAGTAATAGGTATCGTAGCTTCACGACTAACGGAAATATACTATCGCCCTGCCGTTGTACTGACATGTACCGATGGCCTGGCTACCGGATCGGCACGTTCAGTATCCGGATTTGATGTATATAGCGCTATAGAAAACTGTCGCGACCTGCTGGAAAATTTCGGTGGTCATACTTACGCAGCCGGACTTTCGATGAAAGTAGAAAATGTTACAGAGTTTACACGAAGATTCGAAGAATATGTAACGAACCATATATTGCCCGAACAGACAAATGCCACTATAGACATTGATGCCCAGCTCGACTTCCGCGACATTACGCCTAAATTCTTTTTCGACCTGAAAAAGTTCAACCCATTCGGTCCTGAAAACCATAAGCCGGTGTTCGCGACCCTAAATGTTTACGACTACGGAACAAGTAAGGTTGTGGGACGCGAACAGGAACATATCAAGCTGGAACTGGTTGACAACAAGTCGAACAACGTAATGAACGGAATTGCTTTCGGACAAAGTTCGCAGGTAAGATACATCAAGACGAAACAGTCGTTCAACATCTGCTATACAATAGAAGAGAACTCGCACAAACGTGGAGAAATACAACTGCAAATTGAAGACATTAAGCCAAGCGGATTTTAAATGACTACAGACTACCGCAAAATACTGAAAGACTACTGGGGATATGATAACTTCCGCGGAATTCAGGAAGATATCATCAACAGCATTGGCAGTGGTCGCGACACACTTGGGCTGATGCCTACCGGGGGCGGCAAGTCGATAACGTTCCAGGTTCCGGCATTGGCAAAGGACGGTCTGTGCATAGTCATCACCCCGCTTATAGCCTTGATGAAAGATCAGGTGAGAAACCTCCGCGACAGAGGCATAAAAGCAATTGCGATATATTCTGGCATGACACGCGAGGAAATCATCATATCGCTTGAGAACTGTATTTTCGGTAATTACAAATTTCTTTACATCTCGCCTGAAAGACTTGATACGGAAATATTCCGCGTCAAACTCCGCAGTATGAAGGTGAGTATGATAACAGTTGACGAATCGCACTGTATCTCGCAGTGGGGTTACGACTTCCGTCCTGCCTATCTCAAAATATCGGAAATAAGAAATATGCTGCCGGGAGTGCCTGTACTGGCACTTACCGCCACAGCCACGCCCGAAGTGGTAAAGGATATACAGCAGAGACTCGCATTTAAGGAAGAGAATGTGTTCCGAATGAGTTTTGAGAGAAAAAACCTTGCCTATATCGTACGTAGGACTGAAAACAAATCAGAAGAACTTCTTCATATTCTGAAACACGTTCCAGGTTCGGCCATAGTCTATGCACACAACCGTAAGCGTACTAAAGAATACTCTCAGATGCTAAACGAGAATGGCATTACCGCCACATTCTATCACGCCGGTCTGAACAATGACACAAAAGACCAGCGACAGAAATCGTGGGTGAAAGGAGATACACGCGTCATGGTAGCCACTAATGCCTTCGGCATGGGTATAGACAAGCCTGATGTTAGACTCGTAGTGCATGTTGACATACCGGACTCACCCGAAGCATATTTCCAGGAAGCCGGACGCGGAGGTCGTGACGGCGAAAAGGCATACGCTGTATTGCTCTACGCAAAAAGCGACAAGGCCACTCTCAAAAAAAGGATTACCGACACATTTCCCGAGAAAGAATATATACGCACGGTTTACGAACATATCAACTATTACTACCAGATGGCTATGGGCGACGGCCTCGGTTGCGTAAGGGAATTCAACATTGACGAATTCTGCCGTAATTTCAAGCATTTTCCCATCCAGGTGGACAGTGCGCTGAAAATACTTACACGCGCAGGCTATATAGAATATACAGACGAACAGGACAACAACTCGCGCCTGATGTTTACACTCACCAAAGAAGAACTCTACCGTATCCACGAAACGAGCCCTGAGACAGAAAAACTTATCAACGTAATACTGCGGTCGTACACTGGAGTATTCACTGAATATGCCTATATCAACGAGGAGACTTTATCGGTTCGTACCGGACTGACTCGCCAGCAAATATACGACACATTGATATCTCTAACCAAACGCCGCATACTCCATTATATTCCCGGGAAGAAAACACCTTATATAATATACACACGCGAACGTCAGGATGCAGACAGACTGATATTCACAAAAGAGGTGTACGAAGACAGAAAGAATAGTTTCATCCACCGCATAGAGGCAATGACAGAATATGCCGAATCGGAAGGCAAATGCCGCAGCCGCATGCTACTGCTATACTTCGGCGAGAAGAACGAGCATAATTGCGGACTGTGTGACGTATGCCTTGCCTCTCACTCGTCAGGAATGAAACAAGGAACTTTCGACGAGCTGGAACGTCTCATCGAAAATGCTTTGTCGGACAAAAGCATGTCAGTGAGCGAACTGATAAGCAGTATAGACAGAGACGACAAAGATAATATCATAAAGGTCATATCCTATTTGCTGTCTGAAGAGATAGTTTGCCAGAAAGACGGAATATTATCTCTTTCAAAATAGGAATTAACAGCTTCAGCAGACAAAAAGTTACCAAATTACATGTTTTAATCAGATTTTATTTATATTTGCGTCTGAAAACATACAAATCAAAACTTTTTACCATGGATTACACAAACATTATCGGCGAAAAAATCAAATCGCTAAGAGACATAAAAGAAATCAGTATAGAAGAATTGGCTGAAAACACAGGTCTGTCTGCCGAACAGATTTCACGTATAGAAGAAAACATTGACATCCCTTCACTTGCTCCGCTTATAAAGATAGCACGTGCCCTCGGAGTACGTCTTGGAACATTCCTTGACGATCAGGACAGCGAATCAGGCCCTGTGGTATGCCGCAAAGGAGAAGCCGACGACACAATCAGCTTCTCAAACAATGCTACCGACTCACGCCAGCACATGCATTATCATTCACTATCACGCAGCAAGACTGACCGCCACATGGAACCTTTCATCATTGATATTGACGAGAACAAGGAAACCGTGTTCAACCAGTCGGCACACGAAGGCGAAGAATTCATCATGGTAATAAACGGAATGGTGGAAATAACATACGGCAAGAACACATACGTACTTGAAGAAGGCGACACCATATATTACGACTCAATAGTGCCTCATCATGTCCATGCCTACGAAGGTCAGGCAGCACGAATCCTTGCAGTAATCTATACACCTATTTAAAAAGCCGGAAACCATGTTACAATTATCAGAAAGAACACTTGGCGACTGGCTCGAACATTGGGCTACAGTCTCCCCCGACAAAGAATATTTAGTTTATTCCGACCGCAACCTGCGCTTCACTTGGAGCCAATTCAACAAGCGCGTGGACAATATGGCAAAAGGTCTGTTGGCCATTGGAGTGGAAAAAGGTACTCACGTAGGTATATGGGCAGGAAATGTGCCCGACTGGCTGACATTCCTGTATGCATGCGCAAAAATCGGTGCGGTAGCTGTAACAGTAAATACCAACTACAAGCAGGCCGAACTGGAATATTTGTGCCAGAACTCGGATATGCATACCCTCTGCATAGTGAACGGCGAAAAGGACAGCGACTTCGTACAGATGACATACAACATGCTTCCGGAGCTGAAGACCTTCAGCCGCGGACACATGAAAAGCAAGCGTTTCCCGTGCATGCGCAATGTGGTTTACATCGGTCAGGAAAAATTCAGGGGGATGTACAACACTCCGGAAATACTTCTTCTTGGAAACAACATCGACGATGAAGTGCTCGAAAAAGCCAAAAAGCAAGTAAGCTGCCACGACACGGTAAACATGCAATATACATCCGGTACGACAGGATTCCCCAAAGGAGTCATGTTAAGCCATTACAACATAGCCAACAACGGATTTCTGACGGGCGAACACATGAAATTCACTTCGGACGACAAGCTATGTGTCTGCGTACCGCTGTTCCACTGTTTCGGCGTAGTACTTGCCACAATGAACTGCCTCACTCACGGATGTACGGAAGTAATGCTTGAACGCTTCGACCCCCTACTCGTCCTTGCGTCAGTGCATAAGGAACGCTGTACAGCACTTTACGGTGTACCGACAATGTTCATCGCCGAACTCCACCACCCTATGTTCGACATGTTCGACCTCACAAGTCTTCGCACCGGCATCATGGCAGGTTCTCTCTGCCCTGTGGAGCTGATGCGCCAGGTTGAGGAAAAAATGTTCATGCGCGTAACCAGCGTTTACGGTCTGACAGAGACCTCTCCAGGCATGACACATACCCGCATAGACGACCCGTTCGAAGTACGCTGCACTACCGTAGGCCATGAGTTCGAGTTTACTGAAGTAAAGGTAATCGATCCGGAAACAGGCGAGGAATGTCCTGTAGGAGTTCAAGGCGAAATGTGCAATCGCGGTTACAACACCATGCAGGGGTACTACAAGAACCCTGAAGCCACAGCCGAAGTTATCGACAAGAACGGTTTCCTTCACTCAGGCGACCTCGGCGTAAAAGACGAGAACGGCAACTACCGCATAACAGGACGTATAAAGGATATGATTATCCGTGGCGGCGAGAACATCTATCCGCGCGAAATAGAGGAATTCCTCTATCAGATGCCAGGCATAAAGGATGTACAGGTGGCTGGAATACCATCGAAGAAATATGGTGAGGCCGTAGGAGCATTCATCATCCTGCACGAAGGATACGAGATGAACGAATTCGATGTGCGCGAGTTCTGCCAGGGCAAGATAGCACGATATAAAATACCGAAATACATATTCTTCGTTGACGGTTTCCCACTGACAGGAAGCGGAAAGATACAGAAATTCAAGCTTAAGGACTTAGGTCTTGAACTCTGTAAACAGAAAGGTATAGAGATAATCTGACATTATACATTATTATATAGTAAATGGAGCCACGGTGACATAGTTACAACCGCGGCTCCTTTCTTTTTTGTGTGTACACAAAACAAAAACCACTCTACATCATGATAAAATATTTTCATGCCGAATATTTCTATAAATACAAATTATATATATATAAATATAGATTGTGTTTTTATAAATACAAGTTATATTTATAAGAATACAAATTGTATTTATAGATTTCTTGCTGAAAAAACACTTTTATCATCAGCAAAAAGAAATCTTTCCTATTACATAAACAAAAAATATATATAGCATAAAAGATGACAGAAATCATGATTTGTCAGTACAATTAAGACGTTTTCCAGCCAAAATGTCAGTTTTTGTCCGTGCCAAAACTATTTTATTCCGTGGCACGCGGTTTGTTTATATTACAGCGTAACGCAAAAGTTACAGAAATAACTTAATTAGATAATAATAAAAAAACAGATAAAATTATGGGAAAGATTATTGGTATTGACTTAGGTACAACAAACTCATGTGTAGCAGTGTTCGAAGGTAACGAACCAGTTGTAATCGCTAACAGCGAAGGTAAACGTACTACTCCATCAGTAGTTGGTTTCGTTGACGGCGGCGAACGTAAAATCGGTGACCCTGCAAAACGTCAGGCCATCACAAACCCAACCCGTACAGTTTACTCAATCAAACGTTTCATGGGTGAAACTTACGAACAGGTAGCAAAAGAAATTGAACGCGTTCCATATAAAGTTGTTCGTGGCGAAAACAACACTCCACGTGTTGACATCGACGGACGTCTTTACACTCCACAGGAAATCTCAGCTATGATTCTTCAGAAAATGAAGAAAACAGCAGAAGACTACCTCGGCCAGGAAGTTACAGAAGCTGTCATCACAGTTCCGGCATACTTCTCAGACTCACAGCGTCAGGCTACAAAAGAAGCCGGCCAGATTGCAGGTCTTGACGTAAAACGTATCGTAAACGAACCGACAGCAGCAGCACTTGCATACGGCGTTGACAAATCAAACAAGGACATGAAGATTGCGGTGTTCGACCTTGGTGGTGGTACATTCGATATCTCAATCCTTGAATTCGGTGGCGGTGTGTTCGAAGTACTTTCTACAAACGGTGATACTCACCTTGGTGGTGATGACTTCGACCAGGTAATCATCGATTGGTTGGTTCAGGAATTCAAGAACGACGAAGGTGCTGACTTGACTCAGGACCCAATGGCAATGCAGCGTCTGAAAGAAGCAGCAGAAAAGGCAAAAATCGAATTGTCATCTTCTACTTCTACAGAAATCAACTTGCCTTACATCATGCCGGTAGCTGGTGTTCCAAAGCACTTGGTTAAGACATTGAGCCGTGCTAAATTCGAACAGTTGGCACACAACTTGATTCAGGCTTGTCTTGAACCATGTAAGAAAGCTATGAGCGATGCAGGTTTGAGCAACTCAGATATCGACGAAGTAATCCTTGTAGGTGGTTCTTCACGTATCCCTGCAGTTCAGAAACTCGTAGAAGACTTCTTCGGTAAAGTTCCTTCTAAGGGTGTTAATCCGGACGAAGTAGTTGCAGTAGGTGCAGCAGTTCAGGGTGCCGTATTGACAGACGAAATCAAGGGTGTTGTTCTTCTTGACGTAACTCCATTGTCAATGGGTATCGAAACAATGGGTGGTGTGATGACAAAACTTATCGACGCCAACACTACTATCCCTTGCAAGAAGAGCGAAGTGTTCTCTACAGCAGCCGACAACCAGACAGAAGTTACAATCCACGTACTCCAGGGTGAACGTCCTATGGCAGCACAGAACAAATCAATCGGTCAGTTCAACCTGACAGGTATAGCTCCAGCTCGTCGTGGTGTTCCTCAGATTGAAGTAACATTCGATATCGACGCAAACGGTATCTTGAAAGTATCTGCCAAGGATAAGGCTACAGGTAAGGAACAGGCTATCCGTATCGAAGCATCATCTGGTTTGAGCAAGGAAGAAATCGACCGTATGAAAGCTGAAGCTGAAGCAAACGCAGAAGCTGATAAGAAAGAAAAGGAACGTATCGACAAATTGAACCAGGCTGACAGCTTGATCTTCTCTACAGAAAATCAGTTGAAAGACCTTGGCGACAAAATCCCTGCAGACAAGAAAGCTCCTATCGAAGCTGCTCTTCAGAAACTGAAAGACGCTCACAAGGCACAGGATTTGGCTGGTATCGACGCTGCAAGCGCAGAACTCCAGTCAGCTTTCCAGGCAGCAAGCGCTGAAATGTATGCTCAGTCAGGCGCACAGGGCGGTGCACAGGCAGGTCCTAACGCTGGTCAGGCAAACAACAGCGGCGCTAACGACAAGCATGGCGACAATGTTCAGGATGCTGATTTTGAGGAAGTAAAATAATCAAATAAAGTAGTTTAATTAAAATGAGGCATAATTACAATGATTGTGCCTCATTTTTTTATTTATAGTTATGAGTAAAGAGTTTCAAAGAAAATACAAAGAGGATAAACCTGTTGTAGCAATATGCTATGACTTTGATAAAACACTATCTCCAGACGACATGCAAGCACAAGGATATATACAATCTGTCGGATATGAAGTCGAATCATTTTGGAAGGAATCTAACGGATTAGCCGAAGAAAACGACATGGATCAGAATTTAGCTTACATGTTCACAATGATTCAGAAAGCTCATGGAAAGTTTGTTTTTAACAGACAAGCTTTAATGGATTATGGTTCGAAAGTACAATTATTCCCCGGTGTTGAAACATGGTTTAAACGTATTAGAGAGTATGGAGAAAAAAAAGGAGTTATTGTTGAGCATTACATTATTTCATCCGGTCTTAAAGAAATGATTGAAGGAACTAAAGTTGCAAATGAATTTGAAAAGATCTATGCAAGTTCATTCTATTATGACAGTTGTGGAGTCGCTCAATGGCCTGCACAAGTTATAAATTATACAAGCAAGACACAATTTCTTTTTAGAATAGAAAAAGGAACATTAGATGTAAACGATTCCGCTGTCAACGATTACTTTGAGCCCGAAAATATTCGTATTCCCTTTAGAAACATGGTTTATATAGGTGACAGCGACACCGATATACCATGTATGAAACTTGTAAACTCATATTCTGGACATTCTATTGGAGTTTATAATCCAGAGACAAATGACAAAAGAAAAGTGTATAAAATGATGGGAGACAAAAGAATTAAATATTTTGCTCCAGCAGATTATACAGAAAACTCAGATTTAGATAAATTGGTAAAGGCAATAATCGACCAGACCGCTTCAAACGAGAAACTTATGTCTTTTCACTATAAGAATAAAAAAGAACAAGTAAGTCAAAATATAAATATAGAAGGCCTGGAGAATAAAGAAAAAGAGAAACTTATATTGGATCTGGAAAACAGTAATAGTTTTAAACAAACTCATTCTATAATTTCAGAACTCAAAAAATATGATAAATGGACTGATGAAGAAAAATTAAAATTAAAACAAATAGCCGAAAGCAACAAACAGGTTTCTTATATAAGGAATGATGAGGATATTGCCACTTTTTATCATTCTATAGAATAGTCCTCCGGTTCTTCTGCTACCGATAAACTATCGTCTGCTTCTACCATTTCATATGTTCTTATTTTCCTATCTTGAAGAAAAATATGATTCAATGTATAAGCTAATGACTCAAGCGTTTGTTCGCGAACTTTAGGCTTTAGTTGACACTCCCAAACTGTAATACAATGCCAACCCATAGCAGCAAGCTGGCATTGTTCCTTTTTGTCACGATCTTTATTCCTTTCTATTTTATTCGACCAAAAATCAGTGTTGGTTTTGGGCAAACGAAAGTATTTGCAATTTTCATGACCATGCCAAAAGCAACCGTTCACGAAAATAGCTGTTCGGTATTTGCGAAGTACCAAATCCGGATGGCCAGGAAGGCGTGGATGGTTTAGCCGATAGCGGAAGCCTCGGCTAAACAAGAACTTTCTTACCATCATTTCGGGCTTTGTGTTCTTTCCTTTTATGGCTGACATACAACGATGACGCTGTTCTTTAGTCAATTTATCCATTAAATCATTTTATTTCATCAGTATAAAAGACACAATTTTATTGATTTCTAAAAATCCTTCCTAATAAAGTATCCCGATATGTGTGAAAGATGTTCAAATTAATTTGCACATACTCTGGAAGGCTTTCAAGATACTCCATCTCAAATACAAGACGAGGTTCAATATCCCCGCTTTCCGGATATATTTCAGACTTATTACCGACGCGTGCAACCTTAATAATATAAAGATCACGTACACCTTTTCCTTTTATATATGGCATGAAGTAATAAAGTTTATTCAATGCTACAGTTGAAGGAAATGATTTGGTTTTACCTGTATAATATTTCTTAATACGTTCCCCATCAAGATAATAATCTCTATTGTCATCTTTAACAAAACCAATCAATAGATGTTTATTATAATCCAATAAGTAATTTTTTTTAGGTTTATTACAAATCAAGATTTGTTGTTCATCTTCAAACAAGTTCAGTTGTAATTTGGGCTGAGCATCTCTTTGTTGTTCTATAGGATGTGTAGAAACCGGTTCTTCATCATATATAAAACGATATAGAGATTTACCTACTTCTTCTACAATTCCACAAACGAGAGCATTTCCCATAAGAAAAGCTCTACGTCCATCAGTAACATCGGGATGAAAAGTATGATTATCAGGAAACATATTCAAGCGTTCCAATTCCAGTGGAATCAAACGGCGATATCTACCTGAAGGTGTAAGAACAACATGCTTGAAACGAGATGCAGACGGACCCCCTTCGCCTGTTATAATGGTACGTGAAGGTCGGTTAATATCATCAGGAAATGACATGCCACCTTCAGAGAATATATATTTAAAGCCGTCTTTGGATGTACGCTCTATTTTTTTTGCCCCTTTTTCATATTTCCATCGATCCAAGTCTTCATTAGAAATAAAATATTCCTCTGGTACAAAGTTCTCGTCAACCAGGTTATTACCAAGAGTCATATTAATTCCATCATAAACAGCAATAGTATCAACAGAATAAACATGTCGTTTCCTCATGATTCCTGCATCTCCAAAAGGACTGGCCGCATTCCCTTTTTGATTTTTGTTAAAATTATCAGAAACCTCTTTTATAGTACCATCAATATCAAATTCTGAACATGTTTCTTCCTTTACTTCAAAAGGAAAAGCTTTTGCCATTACTCCGTCAAACAACACCCAGTTTTGAAGAGTCTCAATTTTATTGTAAACAGTAGAGCCTTCACGGTAACCTACAATATAAGTTCGTCTTCTCCTTTGTGGCATACCGTAGTCAGCCGCATTAATCACACGCCATTCTACAGTATATCCCAAGTCTGCAAGCGAAGCAAGAATAATAGCAAAATCTCGTCCACGCTGCTTTGCAGGTGAGCCAAGTATACGGTCAACATTCTCAAAAAAAACATAACTAGGACGCTTTTCTCCTTTTTCGCTCAAAATACGATATATTTGCCACCACAATACACCTTTCTTCCCTTCAATACCTCCGGAACGACTTAAGGTTGATGCAACTGAATAATCCTGACAAGGAAATCCTCCAACAAGCAAATCATGATCTGGAATATTATCAGTTGCTACTGTATTTATATCTTCATTTGAATGTCCTTTACTTCCAAACCTGGCACGGTACACAAGAGAGGCATCTTGATGAACTGTTGATGGTTCCCATTGATTATTCCACACAGTTTCATATGCATCTGAAGCTCCTTCCAATCCGATGCGGAACCCACCAACACCTGCAAATAATTCTACAACTCGTATGTTATTTTTGATTTTAGCCATAATATTTTTACAGATAAGTTAATGTTTGAAGTTTATTTACAACGTATGAACCTTTTAACCAAAAAAATTGTGGTAACATTTTTATTCCATTAACCACCTCTGTCCTGGTCTTATCATTTGAAACATCCGCCCCACCTCGAAAAAAAACTTCATATTCAGAACTCTTAGGGAAATTAGGTGCTCCCATATACGATCCACTCTTATTTCGTCTTTTACAACCTCGGGCATCATACAGATATTCCCATTTTAATTTATTCTGATAAATCAGATTACGAGAATCCTCCCATGTCCGCCTTACTTCTTTGTCGATAAAGTCTTCATCAAACGCAAAGCGTTTGAATCCTTCAAAAGTAGTTTTAGAAGGGTCTATTTTATCATGCTCGCAAAAAATCGGACATAAAAAACTATGCTCACAAAAATAAATATATATATCAGAGTCTTCAAAATCTATATTACTACTAGACCATTCTTCAAAATCAATATGCTTGAGCTTCATATCTTCCGTTCTGCCACCTTGTGGGGTAATTGTTATGGTTTTTGCAATAATTCCTGATTTTTTAAAATCTGAAATTTGATTTAGTTTATTGCAATCAGCATCAAACATCTTCAATACACACTTGCTGCCAAAATCTTTAGTTGTTACAGATGTACTAATACCAAACATTTCTTTCATTTGACTGAATGTCATTCCTCTATATTTTTCTGTAATAGTATGACAACGAGCATCCAATTGTGAAAAGCTTGAGAATGATTCTTTTAACTTAACTTCAGTTGCTGTACGGCTCTTATTGAAGTGACCACGCACAATATAATCGACAAAAGTCTGCTTCAGTCTGTAACGAGGTTTTTGATAAGAACCTGTTGACTTCTTTTTGAAACTGGGAACAAGTTCGATCAATAACAAATCTGGTCTGAGCACATGAGTAAAACCTTGCAAATTCTCGTTGCGCTCTTCTTGAGTTCGGTATTTATCATAAACACTCTGAAGATAGTCGCGAACTATTTCCCAGTCATTCTGCAACTTTCCTCTTTCTTCATCAGAAAATCTATTATAACAATAATCAACTATAGGAAATTTTGAATATTCTGATGATGAAACCACATCATACGATTTGTACTCATAGAATACTATCAGCAAATGCTCAGACTTTTCCCAAAAGTGAGATGTCATAAAATCATGCTGAATATCAGGTTCAAAAGTGACTCCAGTAATACTAATACCCTCTTTGGCAGCGAGATAAACATTATAATCAGAACCTGTTTTTCCCTTAACCTTTTCCAAATCTGATTTTGGAATACGCACACCTGTTGTTTTCAACTCCGTGAGCACACCGTCAATTTCTATGTCACATTCCTGCTTACTGTCACGAGCATATCCAAAAACTGACTGCTCAATTACATCTCCAGCAATACCAGTAATCTTACCGCACTTCTTAGTACGAGCAAACTGATTAGATTTATCAACCTCACCTAAAGTCTTACCTTTAATTTCTTCAAGAAGGTTATATATAAATTCTTTTGTATATTTTCTATCTTCTGAAACAGCCATTATAATATTATTATTGAACAAATACCTTTCTTTTTAAAGAAGACTTGATAATTAATTGCAAAAATAAAGAATTAATACGAAATATTATGAGGTATTTCCAAAGATATTAATGTTGTATATTTATTGTGATTCACTGCGTTTCTTATCCATGTTGAAAAAGGCAAAATAAAACACATAAAATCTTGCTGACTATATGTAGCTGTGGTCTGAATGATTATTAATGAGGCGGCAATAAAGACAAAGACTAACATTGCCATGTGATTCTATTGTTATTTATGGTTTCATAATAATGCGCCAATAGCCAGTTTTATCGGAACCTTCATGAGTCAAAATTCCCAAAGTCCTAAGATTCTTGATGTTTTTCTCTATAGCACGTTTAGTTACACCAATCTTGTTAGCCATATTATCGGCAGTGATTGATGGATCAGAAATAACGAGGTCAATTATCTTTTGTGCAGTTTTACTGACAGTCTTCTGTGTTTCCAATGTGTCTCCGAACTTATCAGCATTTCCTCCGAAGGTTTTCACCGAACTTTTTCCGCTTACACCGAACTTTTCAGCATTTACACCGAACTTTTCCTCCGAACCTTCTTCATTTACAGGGTACTTTTCGAGGCTACTATTTACCCTGTTGGCAACTTCCTCTATAGGTATCCTTCCGTTCTCTCCCCAATTCAAATTATAGAATGTGGTACAGAAAGAAATTGCTTCCGTTTGATATTGTGGTTCTTTGCCCGGCAGGAAATTAGGCAGTTTCTCCGTAAGTTCCCGCATTTTCCTTAAGCCCGAACCACGTTTTTCCATATTGTCCAATTGGGTGAACATGTCCGCAATGACAGGGTTACGGCGCATGGACGGCACTTTGTATATGTCCCGGTCTTAAATTTGTGTGCCATCAAGCATTGCACCGGGTGATACCAATTCTACCCGGTCATCATAGATATCAATATGTACTTCACCACCCATTACTGTGTAATCTCTATGGATAAGATGGTTTACCAATCCTTCAAAAATAGCACGGTCGGAATAGTCGGGGAGGTTCAGGCGATAGTTCGGCATCTTCACTGATAAAATCGGCATCTGCTTGCAGATTTTCCAAACCTACAATCACTCCGTCATCGTTTACTCCATAAAACAAGCTGCCACCATCCGTATTGGCAAAAGCAGATACGGATTTAAGCCATGACTTCACTTTCTTACGTTCCAGCATTTCCTTGAAATCGTAAGACGAGCATTCCGCTATCAATGTATTGTTATGAATTTGCATCGTTTTCTTTTTGTTGTTTGGGGATAAAGCCCAAGTTCTATATACAAAGGTAAGGATAAAACCAGATTTTCTGTTAAAATCGCCCAATTGATTTGATTATTATGTGTTTATATCACGAAATTTATAAAATATTGCTGTAAAGAGCTGTGGTTGCTTATGGATGCTTATTTTCGGGTTTGCACTATATTAGCAACATATTCACGAAAGTTGCTCATAAAGGGATATTGTCGTTTTAGAGTAGGAATAAGCATATTATTAAATATAACAGCTATAGTTATTCATTTTTTTTATTCTGTTAAACATTAAAATAATATAATTCAATATCAAACAAGACATTTATTCATAAATACTCTTAATTAGATATTGTATTTTAATATAAAAATAATATATTGCGCCAGATTTAATAAAATGAAATCAACAAAAAGGTTAACCTACTTAATTTTAAACTAATTATGAATAACATGTACGAATCACCGAGGTATAGGGGCTTACTGCGTTCTATACCTATAGCACTAAGTTTGGTGCTTGCAATCAGCAACACATCTGTTGTATTTTCTAATCAGACAACGGCTAAACTTGAAATTTCTCAAAGTAACAAACAGATTTCCGGTACTGTAGTTGATCAACACGGAGAACCATTAATCGGTGTAAATATCCTTGAAAAAGGTACCTCAAATGGTACAATCACCGACTTCGACGGTAAATTCACTTTAAATGTATCGCCTAATTCCACTTTAGTTATTTCATATATAGGTTACAATAATCAGGAAGTGGCTGTAGGCAACAATACTACATTGAACATCACCCTGCACGAAGATACCGAGACTTTGGACGAGGTGGTTGTAATCGGTTATGGTGCCGTAAGAAAAGCCGATTTGGCAG
Organism: Bacteroides caecigallinarum; assembly: GCF_016902295.1. Classification (GTDB taxonomy): domain Bacteria; phylum Bacteroidota; class Bacteroidia; order Bacteroidales; family Bacteroidaceae; genus Phocaeicola; species Phocaeicola caecigallinarum_A. The sequence continues at coordinate 77,618 of NZ_JACJLQ010000011.1, forward strand.
GCGCAGTATCAGTAATGGACAATAAGGCTTTCAGAGACCAGCCTATCACACAAGCCAGCGACGCTCTTCAAGGACGTATGTCGGGCGTAAACGTAATCAGCGACGGTATTCCAGGAGGTTCTGTAAAGATTCGAATCAGAGGTACAAACTCAATCAACAAGAGCAACGACCCGCTATACGTTGTGGACGGTATAGTACGCGAATCCGGTTTGGAAGGTATCAACCCTGAAGATATCCAGAGCATGCAGGTACTGAAAGACGCTTCATCTACTGCTATTTACGGTTCACGCGGCGCTAACGGAGTTGTGATTATTACTACTAAAGGCGGTGTAAAAGGTCAAAGCACCATAACATTCGATGCCTCAGTGGGTATATCAAATGCTACAAGACTGCCTAAGATGATGGATACCAAAAGCTATGCTCAGGCATTGATTGATTACGCCGGAGTGAATCAGGTGGAAATGCAGGATTACCTTAACGGAACAAATCCTGGTATCGACTGGACAGACGTAATGTTCCGTACAGGTATGATACAGAACTATAAACTCGTGTTCTCAAAAGGCAAGGAAGATATGCAGTCATACATATCCGCCAACTACATGAAGAACGAAGGTATCCTTGAAAAAAGTACATACGAAAGATATTCAGCTAAAGCCAATATTAAAGCTTCGATAAAAAAATGGCTGGATGTAACGCTTGACGTCAACGCGTCACGCGGTATAGGAAAAGGTATCGGAGGTCTGGAAATGAGTGGATACAACCCGCTGTGGATTGCGTTCAACTCATCACCAACTATGATTATGCAGGATGAAAACGGCAACTACAACAATGACCCTTATTGTACTATCCAGGAAAACGCTTACGGAGCACTTGCCGGAGGCGACAATGAAAGAAGAAAGGATGTTTTGAATGGTCGTATTGACTTAAAGTTCAATATAGCTAAAGGGCTTACATTTACATCAACAAACGGAGTTGACTACTACAACTTTACTTCATACGGATTTAAGCCTAAAGCTACAGGTATAGACCATAACAACAACAGTATGAGTAATGCCAACACCCAACGTATGATGTTACAGTCATCCAACAACCTGACTTATATGAATACGTGGAAAGAAAAGCATAACTTAACTGCAACTGTAGTATGGGAAGCTACCAAGAGCGAAACACGATATATGGATATCACCGGACAGAATCTGCAGGTAGAGTCTGTAGGTTGGTGGAATATACAGAATGCGGCAAAACGTGACGCCACAAACAGTTACACAGCATGGGCTTTGCTTTCAGGTGTAGGACGAGTAATGTATAACTTTGATAACAGATACTTGCTCACCGGTACTTTCCGTGCCGACGGTTCAAGCCGATTCTCCAAGAACAAGTGGGGATACTTCCCTTCTATCGCTGCCGCATGGACTGTTTCTAACGAAAAATTCATGGAAGAAGCGCGCGACGTTATATCTAACCTTAAAGTTCGTGCGAGCTATGGTGTTATCGGTAATCAGGACATAGATCCATACTCAACATTAGGACTCTTAGGCGCCACTTCTACATACTATGGCACGAACATCGGAGCAAGCGGTTACTGGGAAAACGCTTTGGCTACTCCTGATATCAAATGGGAAAAGACCAAGCAGTTTGACTTCGGTATCGACTTAAGCATGTTCCATGGAATATTAGATTTAAGTGTTGACTACTTCAACAAACAGACTTCAGACGCATTGCTTACTACCCAATTGGCAAACTATCTTGGAGGAAGCTCTTACTTGATAAATGCCGGTAAGGTAGCAAACGAAGGTGTGGATATTTCTTTAACAGCCAATTTATTCAACAACAAAGACTTCAGCTGGTCAACAACCATCAATGGTACATATCTGAAGAACGAAGTCAAGAAGCTTACAGCCCAGGAACCTATAATTTATGGCGGATCGTTCCAGTCTATCATTACAGACTGTACTATTATAAAGGAAGGCGAAGCTATAGGTACTTTATTCGGCTACAGATGGGCAGGCATCGACAAAGATGGATATGATACTTATTATACCGCAAATGGTGACATCACACGAAACCCATCTACAGACGACCGTGTAGTGTTAGGAAAATCAACTCCAGACTTTACTCTTGGTTGGAACAACTCTCTCCGCTACAAGAACTGGAGTCTGAATGCATTCTTTAACGCTGCGTTCGGTGTTCAGCGTCTCAATGCGCTTCGTTTCTCTATGAACTCAATGATAGGTAACTCACGTATGTTCACCGACGCTGATTTCCTTAGCCAGGTAGGAATTACGATGCCGGATCCAAGAGTTGAGAACAACCAATATATCGGTAACTCATCCAAATGGGTAGAAAATGCTGACTATTTCCGTTGCGAGAACATAACATTAGCTTATGACTTCCCTAAATCAATGACTAAGTTCGCCGATTTACGATTGAGCTTCAGCGTTCAGAACCTGTTCACACTGACAGGCTATAAAGGTTCAAATCCAAGCAGTTACTCATTCTCAAGCGATTATGGCGACCGTGCTGCAGGTATTGATACAGGTACTTATCCTACTCCAAGAACATTTACTTTCGGTTTACGTATGAACTTTTAAATAACAGAACATTATGAAAAATAAAATATTATCAGGATGCCTGATGGCTGCATCCATGTTTATGTTTTCTTCTTGCAGCGATTTCCTGACAGAAGATCCAAAAGGTAAACTGACTCCTGACAATTTCTATACAAACCAAAATGAAATTGACATGGCCGTCAATGCTTTATACTTCAAAGTACAGTCATACCAATGTAACTCAAACCCAATGATTTTACATTGCCAGGGTGATGACGTAACTTCTACCACCGGTTCAAACAAGGCAGCTTATCTTTCTGCCGACGCTTACGAGTCTCCTACAGACACCAAAGGTCTGGAAGACGGATGGAGAAGAATGTATCAGATTATTCTGGTTGCAAACGATATTATCAGCAATGCACCTAAAGCAGACCTATCACAGGAAAATCTGAATCTGGCTATGGGACAGGCTTATTACTGGCGTGCATATTCATACTTTACACTCGTACGTCTGTTTGGTCCGTTACCTATGAACCTGAACAATGAGCCGGATAATAACTCTACGCCTCTGACTTCTGTAGAAGACGTTTATAAGCAGATTCTTGAAGATTTGGATAATGCAGAAAAATGTAATTTACCGGCAAAATACGACAAAAGCCCTCAAGCTATAGAAGGACAGAATCTATATGTCTCACAACAGACTGTGAAAGCTACATTAGCGGCTGTATATATGTCCATGGCAGGTTATCCGTTAAACAAGACAGAGTATTATGCTGAAGCTGCAAAAAAAGCTAAAGAAGTTATCGACGGAGTTAAAAACGGCACTTATAACCACGGACTGCTTGAAAAATGGGAAGATGTATATTCATACGGAAACAATCATCACTTTGAGACATTGTTAGGTATCGATTACAATACTACAACAGGCGGATGGTCTGATTTTGATTCGCAATTCTCATCTTGCCATCAGTTGTCAAGTTTACAAGGATGGGGCGACTTCATTCCTGAAAGAAAATTCTGGCTGAATTATCCTGACGGTCCTCGTAAGGATGCTGTATTTGCAAAACAGTTACGCACATCTCAAGGTGTTTTGGTTGACTGGTGGGCGACTCAGGATGGAGAGCCTTATAACGGCGAAAATGCCGTAGTAAGCGATTACAGACCAATGTTTGTAGCATTCACTGTGAACGACGGACCAGCTGCCGCTCCATACGACTACACCAAACCTTTCTGGGGAGGTATGTGTATCAACAAGCGTCATCAGCTAATCAGATATTCAGAAGTATTGTTGTGGTATGCAGAATCTGCGGCAAGAGCTAATTTAGATCTTACAGAAGCAAAAAATGCACTTAAGCAAGTTCGCCAACGTGCATACACCGACCAGACTAAGGTTTCTGAAGTTGACAATATGAATGCCGATCAATTGGCCGAAGCAGCATACCTGGAACATGGATACGAAGTAGGCGGATATGTTATCGCCATGGTAACACGACGCTCTGACGAGTTCAGAATGAATCGTCTGAAGGAAAATTACGACTATCGTACCGGAGACCAGAACTTGGTTCTTATTCCAAAAGGCACAGAAACACACAGTATGGGCAAAGACGGAAAAGCGTTTACCTATACACTGAAAGAAGATTTGATTCTGAAAGAAAATATGTCTGTAACCGCATCATGGAACAATGAAAAATCCATCTATCACAACTATCCTCCTAAGGAAGTAGAAAAGAATCCTAACTTACAGAGGTGATATAACGTCAGGTTAAACAAATAATTATAGGGAGTATGTACCGACTTTTGTCCTACATACTCCCTAATCATTTATGTCATAAAGCGTATTATGTCACCTACCCCATGGTAAATACCAGATTGTCTCCGTCACTTTCATGCGTGTTAAAACAGAAACCTTCCCATTCGAACGACTCTAACTGTTCCGGATCTTCTATTCTGTTTTTCAGTATATAGCGTGTCATTTCGCCACGGCACATTTTGGCATAAACCACAACCGTAGAAAGTTTCCCGTTTTTATATACATGAAAATCAGGAGTTATGACCCTGACTTCGCCGCATACACGCTTCCAGTCGAACAAATCCTTCATCTCGCTACTGGCAAGATTTATAAGAACACCACCCTGCTTTTTTATTTCATCAATAAAGAAATCTGTCAATACAGGTTTCCAATAATCGAACATTGTCACGTTACCCCTTTCGGGCAATCGGACATCTCCTTCAAGACGGTAATTTTTTATTACATCCAGCGGACGAAGCAATCCATACAGGAATGACGTGATAAGCAGGTGCTCCTGCGCATATTTCAGGTCATCATCCGAAAAATCCTTTACAGAAAGACGTTTGAAAACCATTCCTGTGTACGACAAGATGGCAGGAAGCCCCTTATTATCCTCCGAAAAGAAATTATGATATCTGAAATAATTCTCGGCAGCCAGCTTGGAGTTTACTTTCAGCATACGACCCAATTCCTCATTATTGAATTGTGACATATACATAGCATTATTGATTGCTTCATCTTTAAAGACCGGTATGGTAGTAAACGGAACTTTTTGCTTGCTTTGAGCTGTCATTGTCTTGGCACAAGAAATATAAATCAACATAGGCAGAAAATGTATATCATTAGAAAATAATTTTAAAGACAATATCACATATTATCCTATAGTACAAATATAACTCTTTTAATGAAATTCTCACTTGTCACATCTTTCTTTTTACATAAACCACTACAACACTCAAATACAAAAAAACCGTTCCTTCATGTTACAAATATTTTAGTTCTTATTTTATGTCAAGTACTTAACCGACTTATCATTTATTGTAAAGTTATCCGTCGCTTGCACTTGCTTTCAGTGCATACATTCAGTAAATTTGCCTAAGAACCATAAAAACGGGATTTATGAAGAATAGAATATGTATCTGGCTTGTCAATCTGCTTCTCAAAAGGAAAAGAATGACACTTAATGAAATTCAGGAAGAATGGAGAGCTCATAATGCCGACTACGACATTACCCTGCACCGCAACACCTTCATGTCGTACAAACGCACAGCCGAAGAGATGTTCGACATCAACATCAATTGCGACCGCAGCACTAACGAATATTATATCGAATATCCTGAAGAAATAAGCAACTCCCCTATCAACCAGTGGTTGATACAGACTGCGTCATCTACAGATGTTATTTCAAGACGAAAACGCCTTGCCGACAGAATTGTCCTCGAAAGCACTTTCGGAGGCGAAGAACATCTTGACGCCATAACCGATGCCATGTCGCGCAACAAGTGCATAAACATCACCTATCATTCGTACTGGATGGAAGCCCAGAACTTCACAGTAGAACCTTACTTCATTAAATTTTTCCGACAAAGATGGTATCTGATCGGCCATTGCCACGAGAGAAATGCCCTGCGTGTATATTCACTCGACAGGATGGACTGTGCGACAGTCAGCGACAAAAGTTTTACGATGAAAGAAAAAAACTATCCACAGGTATTATATAATGACAATTTCGGGATTATCCATGGCGAGGAAAACACCAAAGCCCACGATATTCTTTTAAAATTCACAACCAAGCAGGGGCAATACATACAGACAAGACCGCTACACCATACACAGGAAGTAATCTCTCACGATGAAAACTTTATTATCTTTAAACTGCACATGAAAGTTACTCTCGATCTGGTTCAGGAGCTATTATCCTACGGCTCCAGCCTTCAGGTCCTCAGTCCGGACTGTCTGATTAAAGAAATCCGCAAGACTATCGGTGAGATGAATGAAATGTACAAATAAAACGGAAAGAAGAAAGACTGATTTACCTGAAACCAATCTTTCTTCTTTCCGTTTTTCCTATATGCATAATTTCCGATTCGCAATGCTCTTTCAGCTTTTCAAAATCCAGGTTTTCGCTTCCCCATAAAATAGAATCTATAGTTCTTTTCCTACAGATATTCTCAATCTGCCCTCCACTGAAATCATATCTCAATGCCAGACATTCAGCCTCATCCTCATTCAGTTCAGGTATCATCGACTTCCATATAGCACACTTCGCCTGAATATCCGGTCTTTCAAACTCAATCTTGTATAGGAACCTCCTTTCGAAAGCCTTATCCAGATTTCCCGCTATATTCGTGGTAGCAATCAGAATACCCTCCATATTCTCTATTTCCTGCAAGATGATATTCTGGATTGAGTTCTCCATCCTGTCCACAGCACGCTCAGCCCCCTCCATTCTCTTGCCAAGAATAGCGTCAGCCTCGTTGAACAACAGAATAGGAGCCACCTCCGATCTCTCCACAAGATACCTGTACTTATTGAATACATTCTTTATATTCTTCTCGCTTTCGCCCACCCAGCTACTCTTAATCTCAGAGATATTCACACGCATGATGTTTCTCCCGGTCCGTCTCGCCAGCTGATAAACCGTCTCCGTCTTTCCCGTTCCCGGAGCACCGTAGAAAAGACATGCAAAACCACTGCGAAGCCCCTTTTCCTTCAGACGTCCGCAAATGTCAGAAAAATTGTTCTGTTCCAGCAGACCTGCCAGCTGGTTTATCGAATCAGTCACCCTTCTGTTATAGAACAGCTCCTTTGCGGACAAAGACCTGCAGTCCATAAGTAAAGAGGAGAAATTTCCGGATGAATTGTCCGAGCCACCGGCCTTCACTCCGAACAGAAAAGTTCTCTTCGTATCCTCAGTAAGCTTATATTCCTCCCTGTTCACCATCCCGTCCTCATTGCAGAACTCTATCAGATTCAACTTCTGAAGACAGTGCTTACCCTCCATCAGCAGATTGCAGACAGACTTGAAATGATATTTGTTACAACACATATCAGCAAGATCCTGCTGCCTTACATTTTCCTCTCTGTTCTGAATAAACGCATCACACACAAACAGGAAGAGAGCCAGATTATTGACGTCAAGTTCCAAAGCCTTAGTCCTGCTTGCAAAATCCAGATGGAGATTGTTCTCAATTAACTCCACCACATCGTTCTGAAAGCCCTCTATACTGCATTCCTCATTCACCCGGCAATCAATATACTCGTTGAGCTTACCGAAAAACTCGTTTATAGTTAAATTCTTAGGCAACTCATATTTGTAACTTTTGTTATTCTTGAGATGCTCTATTACCACTGGAGGTACCCTGTAAGTAAGATTACCATCCCCTCTTCCCCTTGTACAGGCAATAAGATGAGATTTCACAAGCCCCTCCACATCGGCCGAGTACTTGAGCATCTTTATATACTTACAGTTCAGATAGTCCGACAAATCATTAAGTTCAATCCTTGTATCAAAACTTCTGTTCACCATCATAGCCAGCACAACAGCCTGTATTCTGTTGATACCCAACTTGCGCGATACATATCCAATCTGTCCTTCAACCTCATTGAAGAACTCATCACTCAGATGTGAATTCTCAGCCTTATCGGCAATCACCTCTATACACTCCAAAAGATTCATACGCTTTGTGCTCATGATTATAAGTATTAATGTTATTTACTTCCTTGATTATGACACAAAGGTACAGCGGGCTTGCACATACATCATGTGCATAAGAGATAAAAAACGCAAATCAGATATCTTTCTTCGACATCTAAATTGTTTATTACATTTCTTTAGCAAGTGACATCATCAGAGGATTTATTCTGATAACGCTTATGCTCCGCTTTTTCATATACAACAGCAAAACAGAAGAACATAAACTCTATTGTCATTAAATTGTAGAACTCCCATGAAGTCATATTTTTTATAATACCATCGTAGCCGGATGAACCACCTGTTGTTACAACCAATATGTATGCCATAAACATTACAAATACTCCTAATATAAATCTGGAAACGAGGAAAGCAGTCTTACCTTTATTTATATACCTCACATATAGCTCTATAAGTGTCTGGACTGTAATAAGGCTTAATAATATTCCAATCACCTGAAACAACGAAAGTGATTTTAAGAAAACATCCATACCGTCTATAATCTTTCCCATCACCAACAAGATGTAACAGTTGATAGTAGCGATACATCCCAAAACGATAAGGTCAGAATGGAGGAATTTGTCATTTACATATTTCATAGCGTCGCAAAATTCATTTACATTCAAAAATCTCCTTCAAAATCAGAAAGAATATAACTCCAAAGTTCATAATCATCCACCATCCCCTTATACTTCATAACAAGCGAAGTCCAATTACTCTCCAGAACAAGGAAATTATCTCCTTCAGGCTTAAAAATAAGATTTTTACCGATTATCAGAATTTTACCGTTAGAAATTTCATAATCATAATAATCCAATCCACCTTCAGTCGCCAGCAACACAGTCTTTTCATCTATAAAACACATATACATATTACCGTCATCACCTTTCGACTCATACGATTTACCTCCATACTTACCCACAGGCTTTATATCCTTAAAACGCTTGTCCGGTCGGTAAACATCAGCCTTATACCTGATCCCCCCATCCTTCTGAACAATAATCTTATCAAAAACTTCATACTCATTCTTTATGTTGATAATACTGTCTATCCTACTATAAGAAGCCCCGATAATATTTTTACCTTTATACATATAAATCTCATCCTTGTCTTCAACATCCCATTTTGTAAATTTATTAATAAGCACCTTGCCTCCTTTATAAAGACGGATGACAGTCACATCACCATTCGACTTGTTGGTATAGCTATAAGCCATATCCTTCAGTTCACTCTCGCAAGCTGTTGTCATAATAACACATACCACGACAAACAAAAAATTAATCAGTTTCTTCATATTAACAAATATTTTTATTTCATGACTAAATATAATCTTCCAAACATCCATCAAGACAATAATCCCCATCCTCGTCCTCATAATAGTCTATATATACATTATGAAGACTTTCGTTCAATGCAGAGATTACACCGGCAGTAAGATACCTGGTATCATAATAATCCCTAATATCATCCTCGTCAATCTCCACTTCGTCATAATTATACAGTACAGCATAAGTGGCGGTACATCTTCTTGCGTGCACATCCGAATCATTACTATACTCCTGATTCTCAATAAGCCATACATCACGGCGTACAAATTTTACTTTACCTTCCATATTACTTTCTATTAATATAGTTCTAACATTTCCCCTTTATCCATATCGGTAAAAACAAAAATCACACCTGCATCAGCAAACCCCATCATTATGAAATCTTGCTTTTTATATTCAAACACCATTACCTTCCCCTGACCTTCAGTACCAGTGCACGTATAGATAACATAAGTCTCATCTTCTGTAATTTCCTCAATCTTCAATACATCAGTCTTTTCCGGCAAACGAATCTTTATGGTTATCTGTTTATTAGCCTTGTCAAAAAGAACAGTCGCCCCCTTAGAAGTAACTAATTGAGTGTTTTTCAAAGCTTCATCACCACTGATACCAGCCATAGCAGCATTAGCAACAAATACATTCTTGAATGTTTCTTTCCTCACCTGTGCATTGATTGCCACTACACCAAGCAGCAATACAATAAATGAAAATACTTTCTTCATATTTATAATAGTTTTAGTTCTATGATGCAAAGGTACAGGTGGCTTGCACATGTTTCTTTGGCAAGGTTATAAAAAAAGAAAGACTGATTTATCTGAAACCAATCTTCCTTCTTTCCGTTTTTCCCAATGTATTACTTCCGATTCACAATTGAATAACAAACGAATCCTCTTAATAATAAATAAAGTTTTAAATATCCAAAACATCAACCAATAAAACTAAGCAAAAAGTTCAATTACAATACATTAACGACACATTTTTATAAAATCAATGATTAAACTTTATTCCATTAATCTCCAATTTATATTTAAAGCTCCCTTGTCTTGCTCTCTTAATGAATAAAGGAACCTGATTCTTTAGATACAACATTAGATAATCGGCTTTTTCTTGAACATCAGAATGTTCAAAGTTTACTCTTTGAATTCCTTTTATTATCTTATGGCTTTCTTTAGGATCCAGCGACTTTATATCTTCACAAATCCTTTCTACAAGTTTTTCGTATGGATATAATCCTCTAAGTTCACTATTATCACTAGTATAGTCTCCTAATAAATGTATATTGTATGCCATTGATATAAGAAAATGAGTATAAATATAACCTTCAACTCCTCCTGGATTAAGACCAAAGACCCGTTGAGTCTCTTTCTCTATTAATCTCTTTCTTTTATTGTGTTCCGATTGGATTTCTGATTTGAATATTCTAATATTAGACTCTATATTCAAATGTAAGCATTCAGTAAACCCCGTATGATTAGAACTGGTAAAGCCGGCATAGATTGTCTATTAAAAATTTCGACTTGTCTCTGAAAATGTTGAATATATTCGACGATTTCTATCAGGATCTATTAAAAGCTAGGATTTTTCTCCGAAAAAGTCGAAGACATTAATACATACCTGTGACTTTTTCGGAGATTCTTTAAATAATCTTCTTGTCTTTTAAAGATGATGGCAGTAATTCTGCAATGTCCTTGGAGTAATCACTGTCGTATTCATGTACGTGGTTAAGGAAAT
>NZ_JACJLQ010000101.1 GCF_016902295.1 Bacteroides caecigallinarum
TGACTTAATACAGATTTACTTTACACCGTTTTAACAAATTAGAGATTAAAATGGGAAAGAAGAAATCAACACATCGAAAATTTGATTTGGAATTTAAGTTATCAGTATTGAAGGAGTATTATGAATCCGGTAGTTCCAAAGGTTTCATTGCCAGGAAGTATGAAATAGACCATAGTTATCTAACTCGATGGGAGCATGATTTGGAGTTAGACGAAAAAGATTTAACTTTGTCATCAGAGTTATGTTCAAAATTAGAAGCTATGCAAAAGTCCAAGAAACAAAGGGAAACATCCAATGTTCCCTTAAGCCGCGAGCAGGAACTTGAAGCCGAGATCCGACGCCTGAGACAAGCCTTGGAATATTCAGAGCTACGCAATGAAGCCCTGCATGAAGTCATTAAGATAGGTCGTGAACAATATGGTATCGACCTATTAAAAAAAGCTGGCGCCAAACAGTGACAAGCCTTCACACAAAGCACCCTGAACGTTCCATAGGATGCCTTTGTTCACTGTTTGGCAAGACTCGCGAAGGCTATTACAGCGTCAGTAAAGATACACTAGAGAAGCGTATGTATACTGAAACTGAGATACTCAGTAGCGTGCGTGAGATAAGAGACAGAGCTCCCGGAATAGGCGCATACAAGCTGTTCCTAATATTAAAAGGTATCTTCCACAAAGAGATGCCCGGCAGGGACTGGTTCTACTCTCTTGTCCATCGTCATCATCTTATGTTGAAACCCGAAAGAAAGCGACACACAACCAGCAGCAACCATAATTACCGGAAGTACAAGAATCTCATAAAAGGATTCAAACCTTTGGGTATCAATCAGTTGTGGGTAGCGGATATAACCTACATAGAAACAGACAATGGAGTATGTTATCTCCATCTTCTTACAGACGCATATACGCACGAAATAATAGGTTGGGTAGTCTCTATAAGCCTGCTTTCAGACAATACAATAGCAGCCTTGGAAATGGCCCTTGACAGGTTTGAAGGGTATGATCTCAGTCATCTGATTCATCATTCGGACAGGGGGTCACAATACTGCTGCAACAATTATATAGAGAAGCTGCGGGAAAGGGAAATATCTATAAGCATGACAGAAGACGGCAATCCTACCGATAATGCCATAGCCGAACGCGTAAACGGCATAATCAAGCAGGAATGGATATACAGGATGAAACGTTTCAAAGATCTGGAAGATGCCAGAGAACAGATAGGGAAAATAATAGAATTCTACAACAATGAAAGGCCTCACATGAGCAACGGAATGCTTACCCCGGCAGAAATGCACAGAAAGTGCGGATAACTACTCTTTGGAGGCTTCACGCCTCCAGCCGTAAGGCAAACCTCCGTGGTGTTTTTCATAGTATTATTTGCCATAACTAAGTTAAAGGCATATATTTGTCCCTGTAAAAGGGACTACGTAAAAGTCTGGGGAGGGACAAGGAGGTTTCCTGCAACCTAAACAACAGGTATGAAGTTTTTCAGGAACAGAAATTCTTCATGTAAAGTTTATCAGGAAAGTTGAAGAAGTGTAGTGAACTTTTTTAGTAATAAACCAATAAAAGTGTAAAGTAAATTTAGGCATAGTCAAG
>NZ_JACJLQ010000102.1 GCF_016902295.1 Bacteroides caecigallinarum
ACAAACTTACATAAAAATCTTCGTTTTTTATGCCGGTGCAATAAAAAATCAAGCCCTACGTACTTGATTGATCGTCTATTGCCGTGCTCGAAGCACAAAATGTTGTATATTTGAGGTGCATACATTTATTAAAAAATCCTCATATGAATAGACCTAATAGAACAGTAGCAGGGCTTGATGTCCACAAAGATAGTGTTTTCCTTTGTATAATAGATGATTCGGGCAAGATTTTTGAACATAAATACGGTGTATTAACCCCTGATTTGGACTGCATGTCCAATGACATGCATAAATATGGGGTAACCGAACTGGCAATGGAGAGTACCAGTATATATTGGATTCCTATATGGCGTGTTCTTGAAGAAATGTTCGACCAGAAACTCGTCAATCCATACTTCATAAAGCAGCTTCCCGGACGAAAGACAGATGTAAAGGATGCAGAGTGGATTGCAACATGTGTCCACAAGGAGTTAATCCGTGGAAGCTATGTTCCCGAGCCTGTCATCCAGCAGCTCAGACAATACAACAGAATGATGTTTGACCTTAGCAAGGATATATCAAGAAAGCTTGTAAAGCTTGACACATGTCTGCAGCGCTGTAACATCAGGATAAGCAACTATATATCCAATGTGGATTCCAAAAGTTACCGTATGGTGGCCAAGGCCATATCTCAAGGTGTCACAAAGCCGGAAGAACTTATAAAACATATACATGGCAGGACACTGAACAAACATGGCAGGGACACGATGCTTGCGGCACTGACAGGCGTTGTTACGGAAGTCGACTCGGATATAATAGGAATGTTGCTTGAGGAAATAGAGACGCTTGTGGCACATAAAGATAAATGTCAGGAGAAAATGACTTCGCTCTGTAAGAAACATTACCCCAAGCAACTTGAGAGACTTCAGAAAATTCCGGGAGTTAAAGAAAGAAGCGCAACATCCATAATTGCGGAGCTTGGCGTTGACATGAAGATGTTTGCAACAGCATCCGCATTGGTCTCATGGTGTGGGTTAAGACCAAGGAATGAAGAGAGTGCAGGGCGTATCAAGGGTCGGAGGATAGTCCATGGCAATAAATACCTCAGGACAATACTTATTGAGTGTGCATGGGCTGCTTCCAAAAAACAAAAAACATTCTTCAACAGGTTCTGTTATATTCAGGTTACAGCAAAAAAGAAAAGCAGGATGAAAGTTCAGGTTGCAATAGCCAGAAAAATGCTTGTTGCAATATGGAACATGTTTTCAAAAGACCAGGATTATATTGACCCTATTTTAAAGCATCAAAAAGTGGCATGAAAGCCGCTTCATGATATACCTGTTGTTTGTAAGGTCATTATCTTTGTGATGTTAACCAAACTCGTTTTTACAAACTGGCTAATACTGCAACAGGCTTTGGATGCCGGTGTGAGATTTAAAGCTCGTAGAGGAAAGTAATAAACTTATAAAAAATTATTACCGACAACAATATGCTGCCGGTAAATATTTTATTGCCTTTATTCATATGAATATACCAATGGAAGCCTTTGGAATCATTCTACCGTAAATCATTTTAGAGGAAAGATA
>NZ_JACJLQ010000103.1 GCF_016902295.1 Bacteroides caecigallinarum
TTACTCAAGTTTCTGATTTAGATTTTAGGCAGTTTGTGCATATGCCTGTAGTGCTTCCAGCCTCTTGTTGTTTTCGATAAGCTGACGCATCAGCGTGTCCTCATCTGCTCCAGTGAGTTCTGCAACTATGCCCACCACTTCAACAATTATTAGCCATATTTTCTCTACAACAGTCAGTTCGTAGGCTCCTGTATACACATCCTTGAAAAGTCTTCCTATGGTTTCGTAATCCAGACTTCTTTTCAGTAAGGCCAATAAGTTATACCGTATCATGACCAGCGAAACATGTGCCAGTTGGGCAGTGAAGTCCCGTGCGGAGCAATCGGCCAGCCCAAGCAGTCGTTTGCTATCGGCAAAGAAGACTTCAATGGCCCAACGCATGGCGTAGATTTCGTATGCGCGCATGAAATCAACCGATGTATCGGTAGTGAGCAGCATTCTCCATCCCTCAGCTTTGCCGCGCCGGCAGAAGAACAGACGGACCTGCCGTGTGCCCAGTTTCACATCGGTCATGGCATAGTGAATATGGTAACGTCTGCTGTACCTTATCTGTCTTGAGGATGAAAGCCTGCCGAGAATGGATCTGGCTGAAAGGTCTCCCCATGAGGTGGAATACTTTGTATTACCCATTTTCGCCATGCCAAGCAGATGAAACTTCTTATGGCAGCTGCATACAAAATCCACAAGCCCGGTATTTGTAAACCAGCTGTCCACCAGCAGATAATCAAAAGGAATCCTGTAGCGGATAGCGGCCTTGACCATCTCTATCAGCTTCTCGCCCTTACCCATGAAGTATTCTTCTTTACGTCCGGCTGCGTGGGAGCCTGCATCGCGTTTACGCTCATAGCGCCTTTTGCGTTGTTCGGCCGTCATCCCCTGTTCCTTGCCTTCCACTTTACCCTTCTCGCCATGAAGGGAAACGTCGAGCATGAACTGGGTGCGACCATCGCTCCAGCACAGCATGAGGGCCTTATACCCGAGAATACACTTCTGATGTATATGAGAGAAAATCTAGCCTATTGCCTCCATCCGGAATCCTGTCTTGGGCAGATCGGAATCATCAGCTATAAGAACTGCCGGAAGATGACTCTTCTTGAAATCCTTACGGCAGGTGATGGAAGAGACAAGCGTAACGGACATACGGTAAATCAGCCTGCGCCAATTGATATGGTCCTGTGCCATGAATGAATAGAACACATCCTTTCTGCCGCCAAACATACGATTGAGTATGGAGTTTTTATAATGTGAGAAACCTTTTATGGCAAAGAATGGCATCAGTACGATAAGTTGGAATACCTGTAGATTGGTCAGTTGGCAGTTGCTCCTTTTATTACCGCCCAGACTGCGGTTGTCAAAACGGAGGGAGACAAGAAGGGTGGAAAACATATCCATGATGGAACTTTTTCGTTTTTCACTGAAAAAATTCTTGAGTTCTGACGGAATATTAGTATATTTGCTCATGGCTTTGAGATGTGGAATTAGTCGTTTGGGAGCTACTAATTTACTCAATTTCTGTTATATACAGAAATTCTCAAAGCCTTTTTT
>NZ_JACJLQ010000104.1 GCF_016902295.1 Bacteroides caecigallinarum
AGGAACAGAAATTCTTCATGTAAAGTTTATCAGGAAAGTTGAAGAAGTGTAGTGAACTTTTTTAGTAATAAACCAATAAAAGTGTAAAGTAAATTTAGGCATAGTCAAGGTGTTGATACATTTGAAAAAAACATGGCCGTGTTTAATCTTAAATACGGTCATGTTTTAGTATAAACACGGCCGCGTTTTTTTCAGTTTTCTTCGATGCAAAAAGTGGTCTGAAATTATTTATCTATTTTTATCTTCTTATTCTTTGATTTTATGTCATTTTGAATGATTTTTTCTATCTTTATGTCATATTTCAAAATCTGTCCACTTTTTTTTGAGCGGACTCATTTATTTAAAGTAAATATGTTATAAATTAGTCGTGAATTAAAGCTAAAAATAAAAACCTAATTATATGAATACACTTTTCAGACTCTTTGCTGTTATATTTATTTTATGCATAGCTGACGTAAACAATGCCTATACCACCGAAGGCAATAAAAAAGAGATAGAAATCGTAGTACACCGCGGAGCAAACTTCCTGGCTCCGGAAAATACCATTCCCTCTGCTTTTGCGGCATTAAAGCATGGTGCCACATGGATTGAACTGGATGTCCGTAAGAGCAAGGACGGAGTAATGTATAATCTTCATGATGAGACTTTAGACCGCACAACAAACAGTCACGGTCCAATCAGCATGGCCACATATCCTCCGATATAGACAAACTTGATGCCGGCTCATGGTTTAGTCCAGCTTTCAAAGGAGTTAAAGTGCCACGTATTGAAACAATGCTTGATACACTGAAAGGAAAGGCTAATGTTTTTTTCGATGTTAAAAAAGGAACCTCAGTCAGCAATCTGGTAGAACTTGTAAGGAAAAAAGGATTTGCAAACAATAGTTTCTTTTGGTTTGCCGACCCACAAATGATTCCGGAGTTTGTAAAAATTGCCCCTGAGATGAAAATCAAGGTTAACGCATCCGACATAGAAGGTCTTAAAAAATGGCAAGCCGTATGCAAACCTTCGTATGTAGAAATCAGTCCTGAAAATATTACAAAGGATTTTTCAGAATATTGCCATAAAAACGGAATACTTATCATGGCTGCTATACAAAACGGCAATGAAGAATCTTATAAGAAAGCAATCTTGGCACGTAAACTTCCAATTTTAGGGATCGAGTAGGAGGTAAACATTAATCATAGGTGTTTATCTCCTATTTTCATGTTCACCGACCTCTCACACCACCGTACTTGCCGTTCGGCATACGGCGGTTCCTATTTTGGGCGCCATTCGAGATACGAGTCCATTAAGGTAGGATATCCTGCCTTTCGCAGGCTATCATTATTTATCGCCACTTTCAATATAGGGCTATCAGCGATACGCCAATAACCTTTGCGAGTATTACCCCATTTCCGTGCATTGTATTTTTCTATACCACATTTAATGAGGTTTGCCACCTTGGTCTTGGGTTTCTTCCAAGCTTTCCATATACACATACGTATTCTCCGTCTTAACCACTCA
>NZ_JACJLQ010000105.1 GCF_016902295.1 Bacteroides caecigallinarum
ATTTAAGTTTCGCAAGTAGCTTTATTCCGTTTTCTTCTCTGGACATAGCTTTTTGATGATAGCAATTTTTTGGTTATCATTAGCAATCATCCGGATGATTTCTTCTTCATCTGCCGAAAACAAGTCCGCGATGGCAGACACAATCTGCAAGATCAAATCCCAAATCCTTTCGGTTACGGACAGTTCCATTGTTCCATTAATGGTTTGGTTGAACAATCCTCCTATGGTTTCATAGGCTTCAAACCGCTTGATGAAAGAAAGGATATTGTACTGCATTACGGTCAGGCTGATGCTTGCTATCTGCGAAGAGAAGTTCAGGCATTGGCACTTCCCGAGTTTGAGTAGTCCTTTCATCTCAGAGAAGCAGACTTCAATGGCCCAACGCATGGAATAGATGCGGTATGCTTCAAAAAAGTTCAGTCCGGTATTGGTGGAAAGGAATGCGTTCCATGTTCCTTTCCGTCCTCTTTTACAGAAGAAGATGCGGATTTTCCGGTTGGCATATTCAGCATCTATATAAGCATAATGACAATTCAGCTTGCGGCTGTACCTGACAGACTTTTCTTTTTTCAGTCTGTCAATGATGGCGGATGCGTTCAAGTTGCCAAACCTGGTCTTGTATCGGGTCTTGCCCATTTTAATCATGCCTATCAGATGGCATTTCAGATGTCTTGAGCAGATGAAATTCAACAAGTCGGCACAAGTAAACCAACTGTCAACCAGCAGATAATCAAAGCGTATGCCTCTCCTGATGGATTCTCTGACCATTTCAATGGAACGGTCGATCTTGTTTTGTCTGTATTCCTTTATACGGGTGTTGACTGCGGAATCCCCGTCACGTTTCTTGCTGAAGCGTGCTTTCCGCTGCTTGTCGGTCAATCCTTGCTTCTTTTCAGGGTTCTTGCCTTCCTCCCCGTGAAGCGAGAAGTCAAGCAAGGTCTGTGTCTTCCCGTCCGTATGGCACAGGAACAGCCCTTTGAAACCCAAGACGCTCTTGTGAAGAACGTGTGAATAGATGCGGCCTATCATTTCCGTCTTGAAACCTGTTTTCGGCAGGTCGGTATCGTCGATTATCAGACATTGGAGGGATTCTTTCGAGTCCTTCCTCGATGAAATCCGATTCAACAGGCGAATACTCACCAAATAGACAAGTTTGCGCCAGTCAATGTTGTCCTGCTCCATGAAACGATAGAACATATCCTTTTGACAGGAGAAAAACTTGGAAAGTCCCGAATGGTGATATTGGAAAGAGTTCTTGACCATGAAGAACGGGAAGACAAGCAGCAGTTCCAATACTTGAAGACAACTCAACTTGCAATTATGCCGTTTCTCAACACCAATGCAAGACGAACGCAGATTGAAATGACGGATTGTTGTCATAATACAGTTTATTGCCTTGTTGCAATCATTTTTGTGGAAGAACGTATTGAGTTCTGAAATAATATGTGTATTTTTGTTCATAGCTTTTAGTATGAGTTCTTT
>NZ_JACJLQ010000106.1 GCF_016902295.1 Bacteroides caecigallinarum
ACGGAATATTAGTATATTTGCTCATGGCTTTGAGATGTGGAATTAGTCGTTTGGGAGCTACTAATTTACTCAATTTCTGTTATATACAGAAATTCTCAAAGCCTTTTTTATTTACTTCTCATCGAAATATTCTAAATCCGAAACTTGAGTTAATAACACAGATGCGAATGAATTTATCTCTAATATGCATCTATATTTTGCAAAATTAGGTAATTATCAATTATTTCGCATAATATTTATCGAAAATATTTCTCAATATCTCATCTGTGTTTATTTAGTCGCCAATTATTTCAGCAAGGAGAAAAAGGTATTCACATATATACAGGTTTTCAGATTCTCAGAAAGATGTACGTTATGTTAATCCTGCATATGGTAGAAATTTATGCTACATGATTTTTCAGCAAAGGAAAAAAGAACTTACTTTCCTGCTTAGGGATGAAGTTTATAAATAAGTTTATCAATTCATATATACATACTATTAAACTTGTAAACTCAATGGCTTATCCTGTTGTATGGCTGAATCAGTCAAGTAAGTTTAGTTTAAGATACATGTATATATACATGGGTAAATCTAAACTTTAAACTTGTAGAAAGCCCTCCATCAGTCAGAATGCTGTTCTGGTTGATGGAGGGCTATATTGGTCTTTTTCTCCTTGCTGAAATTGTATTTCTGTTTATAGTTACAACTGTTGTAATAGATGGCTGGTCTTTGCCCAATAGTAATATGCTTCAGGAGAAGTCCTTTTCAGCTTATTCAGTCGCGAAGGAAGTGTGGGTGCTATATCCAGGAAGCCTATGGTGGCAGGATTACCGTCGTATTTTTCTATTATTGTGTTGCCCGTCTCTATCATTGTGGCGATATAGGCTGCGCGTGCTGCGTCTCTAATCGCATCGTCAATGAAATAACCGCCATTGAACATGAAGGATTTGATCCTTTGTATACCACGTTGTAGTGCATCAAATTGTCCGTTTCCTTCACTTCCCCTTGTTGCCAGACACAGCGAAGTCTGTCTGATATCATCGAAAATGAGTTTTGGATTGTTTGGCAAATGCCTGTATGAGAGTTCAACTTCTGCAATTTGTACAAACGATTTTGTCGTTGTTTCAAGGACCTCTGTCTTCTCGAACAGTCTGGCTATATCATATAGCTGTTTGATGATCTCCATGCTGGCATCCTTACCATTTTTGATATATGGAATACCTGTTGTATTGGGTGCATACGCCGTAAGCTTGTCTCCGAGAATATCTCCAATGGATGGTACTTTTACATAATTCAGTTCACCTTCTGTCTTTATAAAACGGCTTTCTACAGGTAAAGTCACGACTTCGTTGTAGTGACAGTCTTCATTTAGAACGTCCAGCAGGATGGTTTCTTTTCGGTCTATGCCATCAAGGAAAG
>NZ_JACJLQ010000107.1 GCF_016902295.1 Bacteroides caecigallinarum
TTTATAAAACGGCTTTCTACAGGTAAAGTCACGACTTCGTTGTAGTGACAGTCTTCATTTAGAACGTCCAGCAGGATGGTTTCTTTTCGGTCTATGCCATCAAGGAAAGCCACTTGATAAAAGAATTTGGAATGCGATTTTGGTATGTCTGTTCCACGCTGAATTCTTTCTATCGGCTTATAGTCAATAAAGCCATAGTCTTTGTATGATTGCAAATACTCTTCTATTTCAGTACCTGGAGGACATATTATATCAATATCGATAGACAGCCTGTGTCTTTGTTCTTTTAAAAGAAGCATCAGACTGCTTCCACCTTTGAAATGAAATGGGCAACCTGAAGCCGCCAACATGTCCAGCAATGAAAAGGCATGGATGACCTTTTCAATGATATTTTTGTCCGGATAGTTTAACTCCTTGGATTTTTCTTCAATCCATCTTGCTGTAAAGCATTCTTTATTTATCATATTTTTGTGATTGTTCTATTAATGAATAAGTACTGTCGTATGCTCCTCTACGTTTTGCATATCGGAGCATTTTGGGAGTATTGACTGTGTACAAATCAAAGGCGGTCTGATACATATAAGTGATTTCCGTGCCCTGCATATAATCAAAGTCTTCGTCTTTCTGTATATCTACGAGTAGCTTTTCGATGGTAGGAGTAACCATCCCATCAACCTTGTTTACTGGAGATTCAGTGACAAATGTCTTTACTATTATGCATGGTTCATGCATATTTACGTAGTCGTACATGAACTTTGCTGTCGGTTGCTTATAAACGGGCATGTCTGAATCCTTCAACAGAGAAAAAACAGAATCTACAGCATCCCGGTTGGTCTCGACATAAATAGCATGGTTCACAGAGACGTGATGTTGTAGTGTGGTGAAGATGCTGCCATCGTAGATGCAGAAATCGGTGAATGGCAATTTCTCTTTCAATCCGACATATAGTTTTCTAAGTGTTTCTGTTGGAGCAAATGAGAACACCTGTTTATCTGTAAGCATGTATTCACCGTTTCCTGTACGGGCAATCTTGTTTTCTTTGGCCAAGGTACATAGATACTGGCGGGCGGTATTAGCCTTTATCCCCAATCCTGATACTAATTGAGGAACTTCAATCCGTCCGTAATTACGAGCATAATCCAATATGCTCTGTTTAATACTATGTCTCTCGTCAATACTCATTGTAGTACAAAGATAATATAAAGTCGGCAATAAATCAACTTTATTGCCGACTTTATATTATCAAATTCTTTTATCCGAGCTGTTAACTACTTTATGAGAATATTTACATGGTTGTGCATTGTCTGTCGGTGCTTCAGTAAGGAGAAAATGTAGTTCCCAT
>NZ_JACJLQ010000108.1 GCF_016902295.1 Bacteroides caecigallinarum
TGAACACGGAATAGAATCCCTTCAGGACGTTACGGTGACGGTCTTCAAGACCGTAATCAGTATCAAGTACATCCAAGATAGGCTTGTCATACTCGTCTATCAGGACTACCGCACGACGGCCTGTCTGTTCGTGGACGGCGCAAAGTATATCACGAAAACGAAGTCCGACTCCAAGTTCAGGGTCTGTATGAATACCATACTGTTTTTCCCATTTGTCAACATAATCATCGAGCATGGTCTCCAAAACACCTGCCTGGGTAAAATTCGCCCCGTTGAAATCCACATGAAACACAGGATGCACATTCCAGTCCTTCTCCAGTCTGTCTATCTTCAGGCCCTTGAAAAGCTCCTTATGACCTAAGTAATAATTCTTTAGCGTGGAGACAAGAAGACTTTTACCGAAACGGCGCGGACGGCTAAGGAAATAAATCTTGCCTTCGTGGGTAAGCTTATATATAAGGTCGGTCTTGTCGATATAGACATAACCGTCTTCGATTATCTGCTCAAAACTCTGGATTCCTATGGGGTATTTCATGTCGGTCGATTAAGAATTAAAAATTAATAATTAAAAATTAAGAGCCAAGTTGTTAGTTATTGCTTATTGGGTTCTATACATTTCCAGTCTCCTATCGTTCCGGTTTCGGAAGAGAAGCTTGCGCCTATCTTATAAAGGGTACGTGTATCCGAAGCGTATTCATTGGCATAACCTTTCTCTTCTATCTGACGCAACGCATCGTCCGCCGTGCCGTCCAGCTTGAACTCGAAGATATAGACATATTGAGGCGTCTCCAGCACGCAGTCCACACGGCCCTGGCTCTGCACTTTCTCAACATAAACGGTATAAACGCTTATCAGGCGGAGTATAAGATAAAACGTATATTGGAAGTAGCGTTCACGCTCCACCTCATTGTCTTTGCGGCGCATAGTATAGGGGATGCTCGAAAGGAAAGAGGTGAAAAGGCTGCACAGTCTGCCGGTATCGCCACCCTCCAAAGCATCCAGCACGTCAAATATCCAACCCTCAACACGCTTCTTTGGCTGTAGATAAGAAGTGGCGATGGCAGTCAGAAAACCGTTCTTGACCTCATTGTTCGGAAAGTCAAGAAGAAAAGTATTACGGCGCATGTTGTAGTCTTTGATGGTCAGATATCCGCTCTGGTAAATCATAGGTAAAGGCTGTTCAACATCCGCCTTGTAGTCGATGAACTCTTCCGTACGATAATACTTGCCTGTCAGTTCGTTCATGTTCTCCTTGAAATGGGCAAGCAGACGGATAAGATATGTCGGAGTGCCGGAACTGAACCAATAGTCACGGATACTTTTCTTGTTGAAAGC
>NZ_JACJLQ010000109.1 GCF_016902295.1 Bacteroides caecigallinarum
CCGTGCATTGTATTTTTCTATACCACATTTAATGAGGTTTGCCACCTTGGTCTTGGGTTTCTTCCAAGCTTTCCATATACACATACGTATTCTCCGTCTTAACCACTCATCTGTGTTAATAAGAAAACGTTTCATATCGGCAAGGTGATAGTATCCAATCCATCCACGTATGTATTCTTTCAGTTTCTGTTTCCTCTTCATGTATCCCCATCCATTGCTACGATTCGTCAGTTCTTTAAGTCTTGATTTAATCTTAGATTTGGATTTCGGATGCACTGTGAGACGACATTTGCCTTTCATTACATAGAAGGAGTAACCGAGATACTTCACTCCTCTAACATACGATACTACAGTCTTTTCCTTGTTGACTTTAAGATATAGAGTTCCCTCTATAAATCGGGTTATGGACTCTTTGACTCTTCTTGCTGCCCTTTTAGACTTACAGAATATCATCGAGTCATCGGCATACCGCACAAAAGGAAGTCCTCTGCGTTCGAGTTCCTTGTCCAGCTCATTGAGCATAATATTACTTAACAATGGACTTAGTGGTCCTCCTTGGGGAGTTCCTTCCTCGCTAGCTTCGAACAGACCTTTGTTCATTACACCGCTTCGGAGATATTTGTGTATCAGACTGACAACTCTGCCGTCTTTAATAGTACGGCTGAGAATTTCTATGAGTTTGCTATGGTTCACGGTATCGAAGAAGCGTTCAAGGTCAAGGTCTACAACGTACGTGTAGCCTGTATTGATTATCTCTTGGGCTCCTCTTACCGCGTCATGGCAGCCTCTTCTAGGACGGAAGCCGTAACTTCTCCTGGAGAATTGACGCTCATAGATAGGGCCAAGAACTTGGTTAATGGCTTGTTGCACCAAGCGGTCTACCACCGTGGGGATTCCTAATAGACGCATCTTGCCATTGTCCTTGGGGATTTCTACCCTTTTGACGGGGTTCGGACGGTAAGAACCGTCCATCAAGGAACGGATGAGCGCATTTTTGTTGGCTAGTAGCCATGAAAACAATTGTTCACATGACATATTGTCGATACCGCCACAGCCCTTGTTTCCAATCACTGCCTTATAGGCTCGATTAAGATTGGAAGGACTCAGGATTTGCTCGAAAAGGTGTTCCTTGTCGAATGGTACTTCCACGATGTTGTCTTCACATATCCACATGAAAGTCTGCACTCCCTCATACCATTCGGTTTCCGACCTATCTCTTTGAGGGCAGTCATTAACTTCGGATAATGTTTTCTGCATTCGTTCTTTCATTAGGTATGTTTCTATTACTATCGTTTAATTATTAGGTTCAGTCCTTCACAAAC
>NZ_JACJLQ010000110.1 GCF_016902295.1 Bacteroides caecigallinarum
ATGCGTCATATCTGTTCGCTATTATGGCGTTGCTCATGCTCTTGAACTTCTCCATGTCATTCACCACCTTCGAGCCGAAGAAAGTGGTTCCGTCCTCAAGTGTAGGTTCGTATATTACCACCGTAGCCCCCTTCGCCTTCACACGCTTCATCACCCCCTGTATGGAGCTCTGTCGGAAGTTGTCACTGTTCGATTTCATTGTCAGTCGGTACACACCCACAACGCACTCCTTCTCTTCTGAAGAGTTATAGTCGCCACGATTGAAGTAATCATAATATCCCGCCATTTTCAGCACCCTGTCCGCTATGAAATCCTTCCTTGTGCGGTTCGATTCCACTATAGCTTCTATCAGATTTTCCGGTACGTCCTTATAGTTCGCAAGCAGCTGCTTAGTGTCCTTAGGCAGACAGTAGCCACCATATCCGAACGACGGGTTGTTATAGTGGTTCCCTATTCTCGGGTCCAGACTCACCCCGCGGATGATATCCTGAGTGTTCAGCCCCTTCATCTCAGCGTAAGTGTCCAGCTCGTTGAAGTAGCTCACCCTCAGCGCCAGATAAGTGTTTGCAAACAGCTTCACCGCCTCCGCCTCCGTCAGTCCCATGTACAGAGTGTCGATATTCTCTTTTATCGCCCCCTCCTGCAGCAGCCCTGCAAAAGTCTCTGCCGCCTTTTTCAGCTCCTCAGCATGGCTCGATACCTCCTCAGTAGGATAGCTCAGGATTATTCTGCTCGGATACAGATTGTCATACAGAGCCTTGCTCTCGCGCAGGAACTCAGGCGCGAACAGCAGTTTCAGTTCCCTGCCATATTTTTTGTACAGACTCTGGCAGTATCCCACAGGGATAGTACTCTTTATCACCATCACCGCCTCAGGGTTCACCTCCATCACCAGGTCAATCACCTCCTCCACGTGCGAAGTGTCGAAATAGTTCTTCACCGAATCATAGTTCGTAGGCGCCGCTATAACCACAAATTCCGCATCCCTGTAAGCCGCCTTCCCGTCCAGTGTAGCTGTCAGGTTCAGTTCCTTTTCCGCAAAATACTTCTCTATATACTCATCCTGTATCGGGCTGACTCTATTGTTTATTTTCTCTACCTTTTCCGGTATCACGTCCACAGCTGTCACTTTGTGATGCTGTGCCAGTAATGTGGCTATCGACAAGCCCACATACCCTGTTCCTGCAATTGCTATATTTTTCATATTCAATTTTCCATTTAAAATCCAAACAAAGTTGGATAATTCATTATTAATTAACTTTAGTTTTATATCTTTGTATCAGGATGTTAAGAGGAAGTAGGCTCTGCTGAGGAGCAACC
>NZ_JACJLQ010000012.1 GCF_016902295.1 Bacteroides caecigallinarum
AGGACTCGCTTTTCTATTGTACAAACAGGGCACTGGCATCTGTAGGTACGAACTTATTTGTGAATTACTCATATGTATAAAATTAATTTTGAATAGTTACTTAATATTTTACTTATATCACTTTTAGTTTACATAGGATTGATATTGGTTAAGAAATCAATCCGTGTGCGCACACAAAGGTACGACTTATTTTTATAATACCAAAAAAAGTTGTAATTTTGTGACGAATTTTTTATCTCCTACACAACTCAATCCTAAGCATATATAATAAGGTATAGAAAATGAAAGAAAACAAGTCTGAAAGAATACGTATAAAGGATATAGCCCTAAAAGCAGGTGTATCTGTTGGAACAGTCGATAGAGTCATACACGGAAGATCAGGCGTTTCAAAATCAAGCAAAAAGAAAGTTGAAGAAATTCTTGAACAAATGAATTACCAGCCCAATATGTACGCCAGTGCATTGGCTTCAAACAAAAAATATAACTTCGCCTGTATTCTTCCGTCACATACCCAAGAGGATTACTGGATAGATATAGAAGCCGGAATGGAGCATGCAGTATCTGTATATAAAGATTTCAATATCAGACTTAACATAATGTATTATGACCAGTATGAACCAGGAGCATTTGCTCAAGTAGGAATGAAAATGCTTGAGACAATGCCTGATGGTGTAATTATGGCGCCAAGTTCTGAAGATGAGACAAAATCGACAGCGCTTGAACTCAATGCAAGGAATATTCCTTACGTTTTTATAGATTCGAATATCAAATCACTCTCTCCACTGAGTTTCTATGGACAGAATTCCCACAGCAGCGGATATTTTGCAGCCAAAATACTAAGTCTTATGGCCGAAAAGAATGATTCTGTAGTTATTTTCCGACTGATTTACGGCGGAAGACTCGGCTCAAACCAGCAAAGAAACCGTGAAGAGGGATTCAGAGAATACATTAAGAACAACTGCCCCGGCATCAAACTTTATGAGCTGGATTTCTACGTAAACAAGCCTGAGGACAATGAAAAAATAATGGAAGAATTTTTCGCAGCTCACCCTGAAATTAAATGTGGAATAACTTTCAATTCGAAGGCTTATATCGTAGGAGAATATATGCAAAAGATAAATCGAAAAGACTTCAAGATGATTGGATACGATTTGCTGAGAAGAAATGTGAAATGTCTCAAAGAAGGCAGTATAGAATTCGTAATAGCCCAACAGCCTACAGAACAAGGACAAAGTTGTATAGAAACGCTGTTTGAACATCTTATATTAAAGAAAGAAGTCAAGCCATACAATTATATGCCTATATCTCTCATCTCGAAAGAGAATATGGATTTTTACCTTGACGCACATGTAAGGACAAACAATATCTGAATTGTATAATGAATTTAAACAAACTTACCCCTATTATAAATAAGCCAAGTGGTGCGGCGCTAATGCCTCTTGTGGTATTTCTATGCTTGTATCTGGTGACATCATTAATAGTAAATGACTTTTACAAGGTACCAATAACTGTAGCATTTCTTGTTGCATCCATTTATGCTGTAGCGACAACCAAAGGGCTTAGCCTGAATGACAGAATAATACAGTATTCAAGCGGTGCGGCAAACAAAAACATAATGATGATGATATGGATTTTCATACTGGCAGGAGCTTTCGCACAGTCTGCCAAAGCTATGGGAGCCATAGACGCCACAGTAAACCTTACGCTTCATCTATTACCAGGAAGCCTACTGCTTGCAGGTGTATTCCTTGCGTCATGCTTTATTTCGCTGTCAATAGGAACTTCCGTTGGAACAATAGTAGCATTAGTTCCCGTTGCTGTAGGAATAGCTTCAAAAACTGATGTAGGGATACCTTTTATGACAGCACTCGTAATAGGAGGAGCTTTCTTCGGCGACAATCTCTCATTTATATCGGACACCACAATTGCCGCAACAAGAACGCAGGGTTGCCAAATGAGAGATAAATTCAAAATGAATATGCTTATAGCCCTACCTGCAGCTATTTTGGTATTTGCATATTATATATTCTATGGTAATAATGTAGAGGCACTTACTTCCGCCAACGTCATAGAATGGGGAAAAGTTATACCTTATATAATAGTACTTGTTACCGCTATTGCCGGTCTGAACGTCATGCTCGTATTACTGCTTGGAATAATATCAACAGGAATTATCGGTATGGCATACGGTACTTTCGACCTCTTCGGATGGTTCGGCTCAATGGGGCAAGGTATTACCGGTATGGGTGAACTTATAATTATAACCCTCATGGCAGGTGGAATGCTGGAACTGATACGATTCAACGGCGGTGTGGACTATATTCTCCATAAACTGACCAAAAAAGTAAACGGTAAACGTGGGGCCGAATTCAGTATCGCGGCATTGGTAAGTCTGGCAAATATGTGTACGGCAAACAATACGATTGCAATTATTACCGTAGGACCGCTGGCAGCTGAAATTGCTGATCAATACAAAATAGACAAAAGGCGAAGCGCAAGCATACTTGACATATTCTCATGTGTGATTCAAGGTATTATACCATACGGAGCGCAAATGCTGATAGCAGCCGAACTGGCTTCCGTCTCACCGTTAAACATCATCGAATATTTGTATTACCCTATAGTTCTATGTATATTCGCTATACTTAGTATCATACTCAGAATACCAAAAACTGTATAATTCAATTTATACAACGACACATCGAGTAATAGTTTATACTGACTTTTTTCACAAAAAGAAGTATAAAACATTTGTATAATTAAAAAATAACATCTACCTTTGCACCGCAATTAAGGATGGTTCCGTAGCTCAGCTGGATAGAGCAACGCCCTTCTAAGGCGTGGGTCCTGCGTTCGAATCGCAGCGGAATCACTTAAATGCAGACAAACATAATAAGGATGGTTCCGTAGCTCAGCTGGATAGAGCAACGCCCTTCTAAGGCGTGGGTCCTGCGTTCGAATCGCAGCGGAATCACAAAAAAGAGAAAATCAAAAGGCAGTGCCAAATGATTTTCTCTTTTTTGTTTTTATCAAGCGGCAATCACTCCATATTGTCGCGGATGAATTTCTCTATCTTGTCGAAAGGTATCAATTCCATATTGTCGTACATATCAACATGGCTTGCTCCCGGAACAATGAGCAACTCCTTATTGTTACCCTTAAGCTTCTTGAAGGCATCTTCAGAGAAATAGCGCGAATGGGCTTTCTCGCCGTGGACAAGCAAAACCGCGCTTCGTATCTCGCCGCTATAAGCCAGCAGTGGAGTATTGATGAATGAGAGCGATGAAGTGACGTTCCACCCGTTGTTAGAGTTGAGCGAACGTGGATGATAGCCGCGCGGAGTCTTGTAGTAAGCATAATAATCCTTAACGAACTGAGGCGCATCTTCAGGCAGCGGGTCAACCACACCACCAGCCAGAGCGTATGTTCCATTCTTGACATCAACGGTACGCTGTTCGTTAAGTTTCTTGCGGAGTTCATAGCGTGCATCCTCGTCCATGGAATCGAAATATCCGTTTGCCGTCACACGGCTCATGTCGTACATGGTCACTGCCACAGTAGCCTTTATTCTGGTATCAATGGCAGCCGCATTAATAGAGAATCCTCCCCAGCCGCATATACCTATTATTCCTACTTTAGCAGAATCTACATCCTGACGTGTCATCAGATAATCCACCGCAGCACTGAAATCCTCGGTATTGATGTCAGGCGATGCAACGTAACGTGGTTCTCCCCCACTCTCGCCTGTGAAAGATGGGTCGAAAGCTATTGTCAGGAACCCGCGTTCAGCCATTGTCTGTGCGTAAAGTCCGGACGACTGTTCCTTCACAGCACCGAAAGGACCGCTCACAGCCAATGCAGGCAACGGACCTTCCACGTCTTTAGGACGATACATATCTGCAACGAGAGTTATGCCGAAACGGTTCTTGAACGACACTCGTTCTGTCACGACTTTATCGCTTGGCACGAAAGTCTTCTTGTCTTGCGCATTTAGATTTGTCATAGCACTTATTATTAGAATTTGAACAATTAAAAGTAGTTTTATCTTCATATTGGTATATTTATTGAAACATTAGGAAAAATAGTTGTCTTTCATATTCAGTGAAGCCAGCCCGCAGATAGAGTGATACGTTCGTGTTACACGCGTTGCACGACTGTGTTTCGCGCGTTACACGTTCGTGTTACGGTCGTTACACGTACGTGTAACGCTAATTTATTACAGGAGTTTCTGATATTCTGCCAGCAAATTCAGAAAAACACTATATCTTCTTGATGAAGCGTGCAGGCACTCCGCCTACTATGGTTCCTGCCTCTACATCCTTTGTCACCACAGCTCCGGCAGCTATCACGGCATTGTCGCCAATAGTCACTCCCTGAAGTATAGTAGAGTTTGAGCCTACCCACACGTTCTTGCCAAGAACAATCGGAGCAGGATAAGTAATGCCACGTTCCTCCGGCTGCAATCCGTGATTGAGAGTGGCAAACACCACATTATGACCTATCTGGCAGCCGTCGCCGATAGTCACACCTCCATGATCCTGAAAATGACAGCAGGCATTTATGAAAACATTTTCGCCCACATGGATATTCTTCCCGAAATCAGAATAGAATGGAGGAAAAACACGCAGCGATTCAGGCACTTTATATCCGAACAGTTCGGAAAGCAATTCTCTCACCTCTTCCGGAGTGTGATAAGATGAGTTCAGACGGAATGTCACACGGCGAGCCTCCTCGCTCATCTCGCCCATAAGAGCGTGTATCTCGTCTGTGCCCAGCGCCTTACCGGTCTTTACCCATGATAAAAATTCGTTTAAAAGCATATCTGTTATAATATATATTGATTCATGATACAAAAGTACATTATACACTCCGACAACCCTGTATATGGATTACGGCTCTTTGTACCAATTTTACCGAATGTTGCCAATACGGATAATATGTATTAAATTTGCTACGGAACACAAATTATTCGTAGCATGAAACAGGAAGTTATAAAAATTGACACAGTAAAGAAATTCAACGATATATTCGGACTGGAGACCATGCATCCAATGGTAAGCGTCATCAATCTGTCCGAAGCCACCCGATGGCCGGAGACTCTAACCGTAAATTATGGTATATACGCCGTTTACCTGAAAAAGACGAAATGCGGCGATCTGACCTACGGACTTCAGGAATACGATTATCAGGAAGGAACAATTGTATGTTTCGCACCGGGACAAGTAGTAACATCGTACATGAATTCTGACACCAAACCGGAAGGATACGGCATTCTTTTTCATCCGGACTTTATACATGGTACAAATTTAGGCAAGGAAATAAAGAAATATTCATTCTTTTCGTACAACTCGAAAGAGGCACTGCATCTTTCGGAAGAAGAAAGAAAGATCATTATAGAATGCTTTGGCAATATAGAAAAAGAGCTTAAAAACAAACAGGACAAACACAGTAACAGAATAATAACGACCAACATAGGACTCATGCTCGACTACTGCTTGCGTTTCTACGACAGACAGTTTGAAACGCGAGAAAAATCGAACAAAAATGTAATCGTGCAGTTCGAACAATTACTCGACGATTATTTCGAGAGCAAGGCTCCGGTAGAAAACGGATTGCCTACAGTGAAATATTTTGCTGAAAAAGTTTTTCTGTCACCAAACTATTTCGGCGACATGATAAGCAGGCAGACAGGTAAAACGGCGTCAGAGTATATTCATGGAAAGGTTGTGGACAAGGCGAAAGAAAAGCTCATATCTACACAAATGACAATGACAGAAATAGCCTACGAATTAGGATTCCAGTATCCGCAACATCTGAGCAGAATGTTCAAAAAAGAAGTCGGATGTACACCAAACGAATACAGAATGCAAAGGGTATAAGTTTTTTTATTACTTTTGGGCACGAAAAAGAATAATATTAACATCATTAATAACAAATCTCACATGAAAACAGAACAAGAAAAGCCGACGGGGCTGCCTGAAAACGCGTTCCGTCCGCTTAAACCGGGCGAGAAATATGAACCACTCATGTCGCCTTCAAAAAATTATCCCGAAGTAAACTTGTGGTCAGTAACATGGGGTATTGTAATGGCTGTAATATTCTCGGCGGCAGCCGCCTATCTGGGACTTAAAGTAGGCCAGGTGTTCGAAGCCGCAATACCTATAGCTATAATCGCAGTAGGAGTGTCAAGCGCTACAAAACGTAAGAACGCTTTAGGCGAAAACGTAATGATACAGTCTATAGGAGCTTGCTCCGGAGTAATTGTAGCAGGTGCCATATTCACTCTGCCCGCGCTCTATATCCTTCAGGAAAAATATCCGGAAATGACAGTGAACTTCATGCAGATGTTCATCAGCTCACTCCTTGGAGGTGTACTTGGCATCCTGTTCCTTATTCCATTCCGTAAATATTTCGTAAAGGACAAGCATGGCGAATATCCTTTCCCTGAAGCTACAGCCAGCACACAGGTCCTTGTTTCGGGCGAGAAAGGCGGCGACCAGGCTAAACCTCTTCTCATGGCTGGACTTATAGGAGGTCTGTACGATTTCATAGTAGGTACATTCGGATGGTGGAACGAGAATTTTACAAGCCGTATATGCAGTGCCGGAGAAATGGTGGCAGAAAAATTCAAGCTGGTATTCAAAATCAATACAGGTGCCGCCGTACTTGGTTTGGGATATATAGTCGGTTTGAAATATGCAGCCATAATATGTGCCGGCTCTCTCGTTGTCTGGTTCATAATAGTTCCAGGGTTTGCACTTGTATTCGGCGACCAGGTTCTCAACACATGGAATCCTAACATAGCCATAGCAGTTAAGGACATGTCGCCCGAAATGATATTCAGCGAGTACGCCAAGAGTATTGGCATAGGCGGTATAGCCATGGCGGGTATCATAGGTATAGTACGCTCTTGGGGAATAATCAAAGGAGCAGTCAGCCTTGCGGCAAAAGAAATGGGTGGCAAAAAATCTGAAGGAACCGTAGAACGTACGCAGCGCGACATCCCTATGAAGATTATCGCTTTCGGCTCTATATTCACATTGCTGCTTGTCCTGCTGTTCTTCTACTTCGACGTGATGCAGGGCAACGTGCTTCACACTGTAGTGGCACTTCTGCTTGTGGCTGGTATAGCATTCCTATTTACAACAGTAGCGGCAAACGCAATAGCAATAGTCGGTACAAACCCTGTTTCCGGTATGACGCTTATGACTCTTATCCTTGCATCGGTAATCATGGTGGCAGTCGGACTGAACGGAGCTACAGGTATGGTTGCGGCATTGGTAATGGGCGGTGTGGTATGTACAGCACTGTCAATGGCAGGAGGATTTATCACTGACCTCAAGATAGGTTACTGGCTGGGAAGCACTCCTAAGAAACAGGAAACATGGAAATTCCTCGGAACATTAGTTTCGGCTGCAACAGTAGGAGGAGTAATCATGGTCCTGAACGACTCATACGGATTTACAAGCGGACAGCTCGCCGCACCTCAGGCAAACGCTATGGCTGCTGTTATCGACCCTCTGATGAACGGTGTAGGTGCTCCATGGGCTCTTTACGGAGCAGGTGCTGTACTGGCAATCGTACTTACATACTTCAAGGTTCCTGCTCTGGCATTCGCCCTGGGTATGTTCATACCGTTGGAACTTAACCTCCCTCTTCTTGTAGGTGGTGCCATAAACTGGTACGTGACAACAAGAAGCAAGGACGAGTCAGTAAATCAGGAACGCGGCGAAAAAGGAACACTACTCGCATCCGGTTTCATTGCAGGAGGTGCATTGATGGGTGTAGTAAGCGCAGTGATGAGATATTGCGATATCAACCTTATCAACGAGTCATGGCTTACCAATCCTATGAGCCAGGCAGTATCGCTCGTAGCATACGCACTTCTTATTATATATTTGGTTAAAGCCAGCATGTCTATCAAAAAATAAACTGTTATGAAAAAGAATTTATTGATTATGAGTTTCATTATAATCTCATCAGTCCTATGCGCACAGAAGCCTATAGAAATAAAACTTTGGCCTGACGGTGCACCAAATGATAATGGAATAAAAGAACAAAAGGAAAACAGTCCTCTTTACGTAGCTGAACCTACATTATATATATATCCTGCAGAGAATCCTAACGGAATGGCTATAGTGGCATGTCCCGGAGGAGGGTATTTTACCCTTGCATCAGGTCACGAAGGACATGACATGGCTGCATGGTTCAACAGTTTGGGTATAACCTATTCAGTTCTTATTTACCGCATGCCTAACGGCAACAATGAAGTTCCCCTGAGCGATGCACATCAGGCTATCAGAATAATGCGCGAAAAAGCACATGAATTGAAATTCTCAAGACTCGGAATCATGGGCTCATCGGCAGGAGGACATCTTGCCAGCACAGCAGCGACACATTTCGACGAAAGTACAAGACCTGACTTCCAGATTCTGTTTTATCCTGTAATAACGATGGATAAAAGATACACTCATGAAGGCTCCAGATTTTTCCTGTTAGGCAATAATCCTGACGAGAAACTTGTGGACTTTTACAGCAACGAAAAGCAAGTAACAGCCCAAACCCCACCCGCTTTCATAATGCACAGCAGTGACGACGCCACAGTACCTGTAGAAAACAGCATAAACTACTACATGTCGCTCGTAAAAAACGGAGTTCCAGCCTCACTGCATACCTATCCTATAGGTGGACACGGATGGGGATTCCGCGACGACTTCATCTACAAGAGACAGTGGACCGGCGAACTGGAGAAATGGTTGAGGGAAATAAACAAATAAATATACAGAAAAATCCCACAACTATTTGTAAAACAAAAGAAAAGCAGTATCTTTGCAGCCGCTATTACGAGATAATAGCATAATTCAAATCATTAACATTAAAAATTTAACGTTTAAAAAATGGCAACTAAAATCAGATTGCAGAGAAACGGACGCAAAGGTTATGCGTTCTATTCAATTGTTATTGCAGACGCAAGAGCACCACGTGATGGTAGATTTACTGAGAAAATTGGTACTTACAACCCTAATACCAATCCTGCCACAGTAGATTTGAATTTTGAACGTGCATTACACTGGGTATTGGTAGGTGCACAGCCTACAGACACAGTTCGCAACATCCTTTCTAAAGAAGGTGTTTACATGAAGAAACACTTGCTTGGCGGTGTTGCTAAAGGTGCATTCGACGAAGCTCAGGCTGAAGCTAAGTTCAACGCTTGGAAAGAAAACAAGCAGAACGGTCTTGCCGCTTTGAAAGCAAAACAGGAAGAAGCAAAGAAGGCAGAAGCTAAAGCACGTCTTGAAGCTGAAAAGAAAGTAAACGAAGAAATCGCTAAGAAAGTAGCTGAAAAGAAAGCTGCTGAAGCTGCTGCAAAAGCTGAAGCTGAAGCCGCTACAGAAGAACCAGCTGCTGAAGCTACAGAAGCTCCTGCAGAAGCTTAATTCTTCTACT
This sequence comes from Bacteroides caecigallinarum, assembly GCF_016902295.1. Classification (GTDB taxonomy): domain Bacteria; phylum Bacteroidota; class Bacteroidia; order Bacteroidales; family Bacteroidaceae; genus Phocaeicola; species Phocaeicola caecigallinarum_A. The sequence goes on from NZ_JACJLQ010000012.1 coordinate 9,448, forward strand.
TGTCTTAAAAGAAATTTTAAAGATGTCTCACTAAGAGGCATCTTTTTTTATATCTATATTATAGCAAAAATCTCATTGGCAATAAAAAAATCATAATAATATAAACATTTTATATATAAAATATTTGATTTTTCTTATAATTTGCTTTATATTTACAATGTGATAAAAATCTATTATTTATGAAAGAACATAATTTAAGCAATGAAGAATGGGAGAGAATCTATAGTGTTATTAAAAACGTCGTCAATAAAATTCCATGTAATCCATGCGACAAAGAAGATTTAATACATGACGTCCTAAAACACGTAATCAAGCGTTTAAAAACAAGTTACAAAGAAGAGGGAAAACTGGAAGCATGGGTTAAAATATTAACAAAAAACTTCTATATAGACAGAATAAATGAAAAACGTAAAATAAATATGGTCTATTTTGAAGACATTAAAGCAACTTTCAGATCACCTCAATATGCCAACGATGATTTAAGGTCAACATTAGCTATAGAAATTGTAATAGAGTCCATAGAAGAACTTGAATATTTGGACAAAGAAATCATTAAAGGGAAACTGAATAAAGAATCAAACGACGAAATTTCAATCAGATTAAAAAAGTGTAGAAATACTATTAAAAGGCATTGGGCAAAGATAAAGAAAACACTGCCATTAATCATCAATAGAAAATTCATTGAAAGGTATGGGGAACCATACATATACATCAGATAATCGTCCTACTGTCGCAATTAAAGCGCATACAACTATAAAATAACAGCAGGCTATATTTATTTCAATTTCGAAAATATAGCCTGCTGTTAAAGTGTATATGTAATTATACTATTGGAGAAATACAGACATAAAAAAGCCGCACCCGAGGCGTGACGAAACTCCGATAGACATGATTTGAGAGCTCATTTCCTTTGTAATCCACCGGCATAAATGCTACCCGAAGGCGTGGCCCGCCATTAGAATATGAAGCTTGTCTCGGTATTTCTTATAATTTGATGAGTTTCCCGATTCTGCAAGTGCGGCTATATTCTTTTAGTATTACAAATATAATACAAAAAATTAATATTACAAAGATTTGCCATCATTTTAATACAAAAAAAGCTGTCCTTCCTACGAAGAACAGCTTTTTCAATAACATTATTCCTTAGAAGCTTAATTAAGCAGCTTTTGCTTTAGCAACAACAGCCTTGAATGCTTCTGGGTGATTCATAGCTAAATCAGCTAAAACCTTACGGTTGATTTCAATACCTGCTTTGTGCAAAGCACCCATCAGTTTAGAGTATGACATACCTTCCAAACGTGCAGCAGCATTGATACGCTGAATCCACAATGCACGGAAGTTACGTTTCTTATTCTTACGGTCACGGTAAGCATAAGTCAAACCTTTTTCCCAAGTATTCTTGGCAACTGTCCATACATTTTTTCTTGCACCAAAGTAACCTCTGGTTAAACCTAAAATTTTCTTTCTTTTTGCTCTTGAAGCAACGTGATTTACTGATCTTGGCATAGTTTTAATTCTTTTTTGAATGAAAGCGCCGATATTTCACAACCGGACTTAAAGCTATTACATTCAGTTAATAATTTAAATGATACAAAATACGCTTTTAAGCTAAAATTACTTCATGCAAAGAAGTTCCTTAACCTGGCTTAAGTTAGAGCTGTGTACTAATCCAGCATGTACAAGGTTTCTTTTTTGCTTTTTAGTTTTCTTAGTCAAAATGTGACTGTGAAAAGCGTGCTTTCTTTTGATTTTACCTGTTCCGGTAAGAGTAAATCTTTTTTTAGAACCGGAGTTAGTCTTGATCTTTGGCATCTTGTTTAAATTTTTAATTATTATTATTCTAAAGGCAATAACGCACTATACCTGCGCGCTATACGCTCTTGTTATTTTATTCTTCGTCCTCTTCAGTCTTTACGGCTTTTGCTTGCGGAGCCTGTGGAGCAGCCTTCTTTGGTGCAGGTCCTTTTTTAGGAGTCAAAGAGATAATCATTCTCTTACCTTCAAGTAACGGCATCTGCTCTACCTTAGCATATTCTTCAAGATCGTTTGCGAAGCGTAACAACAGGACTTCACCCTGTTCCTTGAAAAGGATTGAACGTCCTTTAAAGAATACATAAGCCTTAACTTTGTCTCCGTCCTGCAAGAAACCTATTGCATGTTTAAGCTTGAAGTTATAATCATGTTCGTCTGTCTGAGGTCCGAAACGTATTTCCTTCACATTCACTTTAACCTGCTTAGCCTTCTGTTCCTTAGCACGTTTCTTTAACTGATAAAGGAATTTAGAATAATCTATAATTCTACAAACCGGTGGAACAGCATTGGGTGAAATCTCAACTAAGTCAGCTTCATGCTCTTCAGCCATTTTCAAAGCCTGAGCCAACGGATAAACTGCTGATTCAATATCATCGCCCACTATGCGGACTTCTTTGGCACGAATCTGTTCATTGATTCGATGTTGCCCTTTTAAATTGTCATTCTTCATTAATAACTTTTATTCCAGTTTGAATTACTTTTTATAAATTATTCTTTTTAATAGTTTTTACACCGTTTTCACGAATACTTTCACATATTCATGAAAACGGTTGCAAAGTTACCATTTATTTATCATATTATGAACTTCTTCTGCAATATTTTTTGCAAAATCTTCGATTTTCATGCTTCCTTTGTCGCCTTCACCCTGTTTTCTTACAGCAACTTCACCATTTTCAGCTTCTTTCTCACCTACGATAAGCATGTAAGGAATACGTTTCATTTCGTTATCACGTATCTTGCGGCCAATCTTTTCGTTTCTGTCGTCAACCAAAGCACGGATGTCATATTTCTTGAGTTCCATACGAACCTTATCCGCATATTCATTGAATTTTTCAGAAATAGGAAGAATTGCTACCTGATCAGGAGTCAACCACAATGGGAACTTACCTGCTGTATGTTCGATAAGAACTGCAACGAAACGTTCCATTGATCCGAAAGGTGCACGGTGAATCATTACCGGACGGTGTTTCTGGTTGTCAGAACCCATATATTCCAATTGGAAACGTTCAGGCAAGTTATAGTCCACCTGAATTGTACCCAACTGCCAACGGCGTCCGAGTGCGTCCTTTACCATAAAGTCAAGTTTAGGACCATAGAAAGCAGCTTCACCATATTCGATTTTTGCAGGTAATCCTTTTTCCTGACAAGCTTCGATAATAGCCTGTTCAGCTTTTTCCCAGTTTTCTTCCGATCCGATATATTTTTCGCGGTTCACTTTATCTCTCAATGAAATCTGAGCCTCAAAGTTTTCAAGTCCCATAGAAGTGAACACGATTGAAATGATATCCATTACACGCAAGAACTCGTCTTTTACCTGGTCAGGACGGCAGAACAGGTGAGCGTCATCCTGAGTAAAGCTACGTACACGAGTCAATCCGTGCAACTCACCGCTCTGTTCATAACGACATACAGTACCGAATTCTGCGATACGCAAAGGCAGGTCACGATAAGAACGTGGAGAGTTCTTATATATCATACAGTGATGAGGACAGTTCATCGGTTTCAGGAAGTACTCCTCTCCTTCTTCCGGAGTGTGTATTGGCTGGAATGAATCCTTACCGTATTTAGCATAGTGTCCAGAAGTGACATAAAGAAGTTTGTTACCGATTGGCGGGCACATTACTTCCTGATAGTCATATCTTGACTGGATACGACGCAAGAAGTCCTGCAGACGTATACGTAGAGCTGTACCCTTTGGCAACCACATAGGCAAACCCTTACCTACTGTATCAGAGAACATGAACAAGTCCATTTCTTTACCAATCTTACGGTGGTCACGTTTCTTGGCCTCTTCCAACAAAGTCAGATACTCATCAAGCATTTTCTTCTTAGGGAAAGAAATACCGTAGATACGTGTCATCTGCTTACGGTCTTCCTGGCCTCTCCAGTAAGCACCGGCAACCGACAAAAGTTTAACAGCCTTGATTGGAGCTGTAGAAGTCAAGTGTGGACCACGGCACAAGTCTGTAAATGCGCCCTGAGTATATGTTGTGATATGACCGTCTTCAAGTTCCGAGATAAGTTCGCATTTGTAAGTTTCGCCTCTGTCGCCAAACATTTTCAACGCATCTTCCTTAGAGATACTTTCGCGAACCAATGTCTCTTTCTTAGCAGCCAGTTCTGCCATTTTCTTTTCAATGGCAGGCAGGTCACCTTCCTTGATTACTGCTTCTCCCGGATCCACATCATAGTAAAAACCGTTTTCTATGGCAGGACCGATACCGAACTGTATTCCAGGATATAATTCCTGAAGAGCTTCAGCAAGCAAGTGGGCACTGGTATGCCAAAAAGCATGTTTACCCTGTTCATCATCCCATTTATATAAAACGAACTCAGCGTCCTCATTGATAGGACGGCTTAAATCTATAGTCTCTCCATTTACGCTGCACGCCAACACATCTTGTGCCAGACGTGAGCTAATGCTTTCTGCAATCTGCAGACCGGTTACGCCTTCGTTATATTCACGAACTGAACCATCCGGAAAAGTTATCTTAATCATGATTTTTATATATTAATCTTATTTTTACTCAGTTTTATCCGCAAAAATAGTAAAAGTTTCTCTAATAGGTTTCTTTTTGATATAAAATGTTATTCTTCTTTAGCTGTAAAGCGTTTTATTATGTTATAAGCCGAGAAAATTCCCAACTCGCCCGCCTTACTCAAATCCTGTATTCCAAGCCGGTTGTTTCCAAGGAAAATATGTGTCAGTCCCCTGTTGAAATAAGCATCAGCAAGGTTAGGCTCTATTTCCAACACTTTATTATAATCGGCGATAGCCCCTCTGTAATCCTTCATTATAGTCAGTATGTTAGCTCTGTTATAATAAGCATATACAAAATCAGGAGCCAGCTCAATCACTTTATCCAGATCCTCGCGTATTTTTGCATAATCCAAAGATTTAACCTGAGCTGTCTTTTCATCTGTCAACATAATTTCGAAACTCTTTTCACGTTTTCTGTACTCCAATTCCTTGTAATGAATCAAAGCACGGCTGAAATATGCGGGGAAGAAAGTACTGTCTCTACTTATGCATTCATTCAGGTCGTTAATTGCATTATCAAAATCCTGTACAAGATAAAAATCCAAAGCACGAGCATAATAGTTCAACGCATAACCAGGATTATTGGCTATTGATGCCGACAAGAGGTCAATGGAATTGAAATGTTCTTTTACCTGCAATTCGCTAAGAGGCATTTCATTGTTGGTAATGATAAGCCTGTTAGGGAACAAACGCTTCTCATTCATCTGTGCAATAAGTTTGCTGAAGTTCACCTGTTGTCTCACCTCATCCTTGCGTTCGTAATAAGTAAGCGCAAACATAGGCTGAGGTAGTATATTGATATTCTTATCCTGTACCCTTCCACGATAGTTTGTCCTGTATTTGCTATCCGTATCATCATTGTCGGCGACAACTATCTTACGGTAGTTATTCATATTCTTATCCGACTTCTTTCTTGTCTTGTCGTTCGAAGCCGTATTATTCTTGTTACCGTTCTGTGCTTCAATCTGAGCCTTTAACACAACTACTTCGTCTGCGTCAGCCCTCCTCAAATCTCCCATTTTCCTATACGCCTCTGCCCTACACTGGTAGCCAGGTATAAAGTTCGGATATTCGTCAAGCACAGATGTATAATCATCTACAGCTCCTTTGTAGTCGCCTGTTTTGCTTCTTAGCAATCCTCTGTTGAAAGCGGCCATCAAATTGTCTGGTTCCACACTCAAGACAAAGTCAAAATCTTCAATTGCTCTATTGTCATCTCCTACTTGAGCTCTTAATAGTCCACGGTTATAATGTCCAATAAGATTGCTTTTATCTATCTCGAGCGCAATATCGTAGTCCGACATAGCACCGCGCAAATTGTTCTGGTAATACCTGGTCAAAGCCCTGCTTATATATATACCGGAATTTTTAAAAGAAAGTCTTGCCGCCTCATCGAAATCAGATTCAGCTTCGGCATATTTACTGCGCTGCATAAAGAGAACAGCTCTTGAAGCCCACGGGTCAGGATTATACCGGTCTATTTCGATAGCCCTGTCGGCATCCTTCATAGCCTGAATCGTATCTTTCATTTTCAAAGACACTTCAGTACGCATCAAATAAGCATCAGTATATTTCGGCGACAAAGAAATCAGGGTATCCAGTTCAGCTCTTGCGGTAGAATAGTCTTTTTTCTGAATTCTGCATAGTATAAGATTATGCCAAAACGCCTCATTCTCAGGTTCGATAGTCAACGCCTTACGGTAATCGGCTATCGCGCCATCAAAATTATCCTGGCGTATTCTTGAGATTCCCCTTATCTGATAAGTATTTGCCACGAACGGATTTCGTTCGATAGACTGGGTACAATCGGCCTCCGCCCCCTGCAGGTCATCCAAGTTCAGCTTTGCCAGTCCACGATAAAAGAACGGTTCAGCCAGATATGGTTTAGCATTGATTACCTGATTAAAATATTGTATTGACAATACATAATCTTCGAAATAGAGAGCGTTCTTACCTATTGTCATAACCCTGTCAGTATTGATTTGTGACAGGGAAACAACAGGCAACATCAAGCCTATATATAATATGTATAGAAGCTTTCTTATCATTTTACAGTCTTCACCTTGTAAGCACAACGGGCTTTTCCTTCAACCATTTTGTTCAGTTTTCCTTTTATCATCTGTTTTCTAAGTGGAGACAGATGGTCGATGAACATCGTACCGTCCAAATGGTCGAACTCATGCTGCATTACTCTTGCAAGATAACCTTCAACCCATTCATCGTGCGGATTAAGGTCTTCGTCAAGATAAGTGACATGTATTTTGTCAGGTCGTTTAACACTTTCATGTACTCCAGGCAGACTCAGGCAACCTTCTTCCATAGATACCATTTCCTCTCCTGTTTCTATAATATGAGCATTAATGTAAGCCTTACGGAAATCCTTGAACTCAGGCATATCATCCGAAAGAACATCAAGGTTTATTACTACAACACGAATAGGCAAACCTATCTGTGGAGCTGCAAGACCTACACCATCGGCACGGTCCATTGTCTCAAACATGTTTGCAATCAATTCTTTCAGATTAGGATAATCGGGTGTTATATCTTCTGCCTCCTGACGTAAAACAGGTTGGCCATATACGTAAATAGGTAAAATCATCTTTATATTTTTATTAAGTTATTAATATTTTCGCGATTCAAGATACGACTGCAGAATTATAGTCGCACTGATTTCGTCCACCAAAGCCTTGTTCTGCCTGTCCTTCTTTTTAAGTCCACCAGCCAGCATAGCCTGATGAGCCAACACGGAAGTAAACCTTTCATCCACAAATTCCACAGGAATGTCAGGCAGCATTTTTTTCAGTCTGTTTACAAATGGAATTATGTTCTTCATGTTTTCCGAATCCTCATAATTCATCTGCCGGGGGTGACCAATGATAATACGCTCGACTTTTTCCTTGCCGACATAATTCTTTATGAAATCTGCCAGTTCGTGTGTAGGCACAGTAGTAAGCCCGCTTGCAATAATCTGCATCGGGTCCGTCACTGCAAGCCCGGTACGCTTACGTCCATAATCTATAGCTAAAATTCGACTCATAAGTGGCAGCAAATTTACAAATTAATTCATTACCACATTATATATATAACTTAAAAAATCCTACGATACGATTAATACACAAGTCCTACATTGTCAAGCCACAGAGTATTTCCAGGCGAACCCACATAAGCTCCGCCTATACTTGAAGTGAACTGAACAATCAGGTGTGTAGGAGTTTCATCCTTGTCAGCCCATCCAGTTTCCTTTATCATAACGCTTTCTCCTTTACTGTTTCTGGCATGATATCCGCCGGTTCCGAGCGCCATAAGCTCAGGTACATATCTGCTGTCTTTCGTTATATCGCCATACATTATTTCGTAAGTGGCGCCATCTACCCAGTCAGACGAAGCTGTATATTTCACAGCAGCAGTTCCTATTCGTTTTGCTATGATATTACCTTCGGCATCCTCTGTCCTTTTCTGGAGGAAACATACCATTATAGCAGCATCTTTACCTTTCACCACCGACTTCTTGCTGAAACCTGTCATACGTATCCTATCCTGTGCGCCTGAAGCCTTGACTTTATAATCATAACGGATTGCTTTCGGGCGTTTCGTAAAAGGCACACCACAGTTCAATGCCTTCTCACCATCTTTTGTTCCGGTAATAGGCTCCTTTATATCACCAAGAAACATTGAGCCAGATGCAAGAACCGTTATATTAACTATTCCCAGAACCTTTACGCTTTCGATGTGAGTCTCAAGACGGGCACATTTTCCAGAGTTCCTTTTCTCAGGATATACACTTGTGTTAGTCTTTACTATTCCCACTACTTTGGCCATAATATTTGAGTTTCCCCACGGACACCCATCTTGGTTAACATAAGGTTCGTTACCGTCAATTTTCTTTTCAGGACCAAGCTCATACAGATATTTTACATTTCCACCGATAATCGCAGATTCTTCAATACGCCTCGTAATCCAATGGTCCATATCACCATATTTGAACAATTCGAATTTTTCCTGCGCCATAGCCGACACAGCAAGCATAGCGCAAATTATACAAACGTAATACCTATTCATAATTTAATAATAAACAAAAATCGAGTTACAAATGTACAAAAAAAAGCGATAGCAGATATGCCATCGCTTATAATATGATAATTAGGATAATAAATCCGAGCTAAATGCTACATTAATATACACGGTATAACAACCATGATCCCTGGAAATCCTGACGGTTAGGATATTTAGCCTTGAAAGCATCTCTTGCAGCGGCAGCCTCTTCTCTTGTATCGAAAGAAGCTACAATAACGCGGTACATGTTACGTTCTGCGTTATATACAACTTTTGCATTGTAACCCTGTCCATCAAGTGTAGATTTCAAGCCATCAGCATTGGCTTTAACACCAAAGCTACCGCATACTACACTGAAAGCCTTAAGTCCGTCGCCTGAAACAAGTTCAACTTTTTCTTCACGGACAGGAGCAGGAGAAACAGGAGCAGGAGTCTGAACTACAGGAGCAGCCTCAACAACAGGGGCAGTTTCCACAACAGCTTCCTGATTATTTGCGGCTTCAGCAAGTTCGTTCTGTTTAGCTTTTTCGTATGCTTTCTTATAAGCACTCTCACTCGACTTACAGGAAGTAAATGCCATTACAAGGCACAATCCGAATCCTAATACGAATAATTTTTTCATGTCGTTTTTATATTTATTTGATTTATAAATTTCCGTTATTTTGCTTTGCGCGACAAAAATACTAATATAAAGCTTTCATTGCAGTTAAAAACAGTTAATTATACGCTTATTCAAATATAATGATAATTTTTTACGGACAAAGATAGACAAAATACAATCTTTTTTATTAGATTTGTAGAAACCAAATTACAAACCAGTATATGATGCCGCAAATAAATGTACTGTTTGCTGGTTAACAACCGTTTTTAAGCTACAATACTTTTTTTCAAAGCATCATACACACAGATAAAACATAATTATCATGAAAGCATTAAACATTGTAGCTGCATTCTTAGGCGGATTGGCCATTGGTGCGGCAGCCGGAATCTTATTCGCTCCGGAAAAAGGCGAAGACACTCGTAAAAAAATTGCTGAAATCCTTCGCCAGAAAGGAATCAGACTGAACCGTGCTGAAATGGAAGACTTGGTTGACCAGATTGCAGCAGAAGTAAAAGATGCCGAGTAAAAAGACAAACAGGCAGGCAGACTGTAGCACAAAAGTCTGTCAAGTTAAGGAATTGAGAAAAACTCACTAGGGATTTTAAAAGGAAAAGCCGCTCACGCACAATGCGACTGACGGAACTTCCTTTTAAATTTCCCTTTTTTATTAATCGCAAAGTAAAGAAACAAATATGTTTGCCAACGATAAAAGCATTGACAATCTGGAAGCGTTATTCAAAGAAATAAAGAAATACATAGAGCTTCAGGGACAATACATAAAACTTGACCTGGTAGAGAAACTGACGATACTGATTTCCACACTCATACTGATATGTATCCTCATAGTATTGGGCATGACAGCTTTATTCTATTTTTCATTCATGCTGGTATATACAATAGATTCGTTTGTCAACAACATAATTGCAAGTTACGCCATTATCGGGTGCTGCATATTAATAATAGGAATTGTAATCTACGCACTGAGGAAAAAAATTATTTTCCAACCTATGGTAAACTTCCTTGCGAAACTTTTCCTTGAAGATAAAGATGGAACTAACTCTTAACATACCACTATCATGAACAATAACACCAAATACAGCATACAGGACATTACGGAAAGAAAAAACAACAAAAAGTCAGAACTAAGTGCTTCGAAGAAAAAAATACAGGAACTGACACAGAATTTATTCTCCCCGCCGGAAGCAAAAAACAAAATGGACCTGATGATGCACCATTTCAATACCGGTATGGCCGCATACGATGGAATCATGACCGGAGTGAAAATATATAAAAGGCTCAGGGCTGTTTTTTCAAGAAAAAAATACAACAAGACTTAAACGAAAGACATGATTATCCGGTAATTTTCAGAAAACATTTACTGGCAAGTACCGGATAATTATAACTAAACTAACATTATAAAAACTAAAATATCAGTAGCGGCAAATGTTATTTTTATTATGTTTGTGCAGTAATTCTTAATTATATAACAACAAACAATTAAATTCTTATGAAAAAAAATTGGAAAATAATCACTGTGATAGCTGTCATTGTAATCGCAGTATTATACAGCATTTCTACTTACAACTCATTGGTTTCACAGGACGAAACAGTAAGCACGGCATGGAGCAATGTTGAAAACCAGTATCAGCGGAGAGCCGACCTGATTCCTAACCTGGTAAACACAGTAAAAGGTTATGCCGCACACGAGAAAGAGACACTCGACGCAGTGGTATCAGCAAGGGCAAAAGCCACACAAAACACTGTAAGCATTGACGACCTCACACCTGAAAAGCTTCAGGCATACCAGCGCGCACAAGGCGAGATAGGTGCAGCGCTTGGCCGACTGCTTGCCATAACAGAAAACTATCCTGACCTTAAAGCCAACGAAAACTTCCAGGCTTTGCAGGCACAGCTCGAAGGCACAGAAAACAGAATCAGCGTTGAACGCAGAAAATTCAACGAGACAGCAAAGGCTTACAACACAACTATCCGCCGCTTCCCTAAAAACATCATAGCCGGACTTTTCGGATTCGAGAAACGCCCATATTTCGAAGCAGCCGAAGGTTCCGAAAAAGCGCCTGAAGTAAAATTCTGATAAAACTATGAGAAAACTGCATTTCGTAGCAATACTGCTCGCATTGTGTTGCTGCATGACGGTAGCTGCAAAAGAATATAAGGTAGAAGATGTCCCAATGGTACATCTTATGGACCGTACACGCTACGTCAGCAATCCTGACAATATTCTTTCCGCCTCTACTGTCGCCGCCATAGACACCACACTTTTTTCACTGGAGCAGAAGACAGGAATACAGGTTCTTGTAGTAGCCGTAGAACAAATTGAAGGCGGCGATTGTTTTGATTTCGCATACCGCCTCGGTCAGGAAAACGGAGTAGGACAAAAGGAAAAGGACAACGGATTGGTGATACTCCTCGTAACCGGCGAACGCTGCATACAGTTTGCCACAGGATACGGACTTGAAGCTGTACTGCCAGATGCTATCTGCAAGAAAATACAGGTGAGATACATGAACAAGGCATTCTCGCAAGGCAATTGGGATGCAGGAATGCTTGCCGGAATAAAAGCCGTCAGAGGATACCTTGATGGAGAAAGCGGATCTCCGGACAACCCAAATTCCGGCTCAGGCGAAGATTCCTGGCTGCTATTCCTACTGCTTTTCGGTGTCATTGGATTTACAATGTTCTATCTATGGCTTAACATCCGCAGGCAGAGACGCTGTCCGCAATGCCACAAACAGACAATGAAAGTCATTTCCAGACGCACCATAGGCAAATATCCTACATACCATATCGAAGAAATAGTGTCATGCTGCTCAAACTGCGGACACTACGTACGCAAAGAACAGCGTGTGGACGATGAAAACAACCATCATCACGGACGACGAAGCGGACCATTCGGTGGAGGTATCTTCATGGGAGGAGGATTCGGACGAGGCGGCGGCTTTGGAGGCGGTGGCTTCGGTGGAGGAAGTTTCGGTGGTGGTAGCTTCGGCGGCGGTGGTGCCGGAAGTAAATTCTAATCCGTTAGTACTTACACTTCCTTCTGCAAACTATAGTATGCAGCTCTTCACACTTAAGTTTGACGCACTACACACTATAGTTTGACGCATTACACACTATAGTTTGAAGACAAATTTGCCGGATTATTTCGGCTGTAAGTTTGGGAATCAACTAACCACAAATACATTAATATAATAGAACAAGATACAATGTACAACAACACATTTGGAAATATATTCCGTCTGACAAGCTTCGGCGAATCTCACGGAAAAGGCATAGGAGGAGTAATAGACGGCTTCCCTGCAGGAATACATATAGATATGGATTTCATCCAGAAAGAACTCGACAGAAGAAAACCGGGACAATCCGCCATAACAACCGCTCGCAAAGAATCGGATCAGGTGGAATTTCTGTCAGGAATATACGACGGAATATCTACTGGATGCCCTATAGGTTTCATGGTATGGAACACCAACCAACACTCAAGCGACTATGACAATATGAAGGATGTATTCCGTCCGTCGCATGCCGATTTCACATATACTCAGAAATACGGACTGCGCGACCATCGCGGAGGAGGTCGTTCGTCAGCCCGAGAAACAATCTCAAGAGTTGTGGCAGGAGCATTGGCTAAATTGGCTCTGAAGCAACTTGGAGTTGAGATTACGGCATATACTTCGCAGGTTGGTGAGCTGAAACTCGAAAAAGACTATAATTCATACGATTTAAGCGAGATTGAAAAGAATCCGGTAAGATGTCCGGACCCGGAAATGGCAAAGACAATGGCCGACCTTATTTTCAAGATAAAGGGTGAAGGCGACACCATAGGAGGAACCGTGGACTGCGTAATCAAGGGATGCCCCATCGGTCTGGGACAACCTGTATTCGGAAAACTACATGCCGCACTCGGAAATGCCATGCTTTCAATAAACGCCGCAAAAGGATTCGAATACGGACAGGGATTCGGCAGCATGAACATGAAAGGCAGCCAGCAGAATGACATTTTCTATAACGACAATGGCAAGATAGCTTTCCGCACAAACCGCTCCGGAGGTATTCAAGGCGGTATAAGCAACGGACAGGACATTTACTTCAAGGTTGCTTTCAAGCCGGTTGCAACAGTGCTCATGGAACAGCCCACTGTGGACAAAGACGGCAACGAAACAATCCTTAAAGCGAGAGGACGACATGACCCGTGCGTACTCCCGAGGGCAGTACCTATAGTGGAAGCTATGGCAGCCATGACCATACTCGATTATTATCTGTTAAACAAAACAACCACTCTATAACCATGGAAATAAAGAAATACATTGAAGAAAACGAACAGCGTTTCATCGACGAACTTTTCAGTCTGATACGCATACCGAGCATCAGTGCCCTGCCACAGCATAAGGAAGACATGCTGGCATGCGCCGAAAGATGGAGACAGCTACTCATCGAAGCGGGCGCAGACGAGGCCATGATAATGCCATCGAAAGGCAACCCACTGGTATATGCTGAAAAGAGAGTCAGTCCTGACGCTCCTACCGTACTGATATATTCACACTACGACGTGATGCCTGCCGAACCTCTTGAACTTTGGAAAAGCAACCCGTTTGAACCGGAAATAAGGGACGGACACATCTGGGCCAGAGGTGCCGACGACGACAAAGGTCAAGCTATGATTCAGGCCAAGGCATTCGAATATATGGTGCGCGAAGGACTATTGAAACACAACGTAAAATTCATTTTCGAAGGAGAAGAGGAAATAGGTTCACCAAGTCTGAATGCATTCCTCAAAGAACACAAGGAACTGCTGAAAGCTGACGTGATATTAGTGTCGGATACAAGTATGCTTGGCAAGGATCTTCCGTCACTCACTACAGGACTTCGCGGACTGGCATATTGGGAGATAGAAGTCACAGGTCCTAACCGCGACCTGCATTCAGGACACTTCGGCGGTGCCGTGGCAAATCCTATCAACATATTGTGCAGCATGATAGACAAGATTACTGATACCGACGGACGCATCACCGTTCCTCATTTCTACGATGATGTTGAGGACGTACCTGCTGAAGAACGCAAGATGATAGCAAGTATCCCGTTCGACGAAGGTAAATACATGAAAGCTATCGGAGTCAAAGCGTTGAAGGGAGAAAAAGGCTATTCTACACTCGAGCGCAACAGCTGCCGCCCATCGTTCGACGTATGCGGTATCTGGGGAGGATATACTGACGAAGGCTCAAAGACTGTGCTTCCGTCGAAGGCATACGCAAAAGTTTCGTGCCGACTTGTACCTCACCAGAACCACGAAAAGATTTCGCAGTTGTTTGTTGACTATATCAACGAAATAGCTCCTGAATACGTGCAGGTGAAAGTAACACCTATGCATGGTGGCGAAGGCTATGTATGCCCTATCACCCTTCCTGCATATAAGGCAGCCGAGAAGGGATTCGAAAAAGCTTTCGGCAAGAAACCGTTGGCAGTGCGCCGCGGAGGAAGTATTCCTATCATAAGCGATTTCGAACAGATTCTTGGAATAAAGACAGTGCTGATGGGATTCGGACTTGAAAGCAACGCCATCCATTCGCCAAACGAGAATTTCCCTCTCGACATATTCCGAAAAGGAATTGAAGCAGTGGTTGAGTTCCATAAGGAATACAGCGGTCAGCTATGAACTTTAAATAAAGACAAAATGAGTAATACAAGCAATAATCAAGGAAGAGCATATGAATTTATATGCTTACATTCTTTATTTAATGCAATTTCTAAAATCCGTAAAGCAAAAATTATAAGAAATAGCAGCTATGATGCGGCTGAAAATGCATGGAATACACTTAGTATTGCAGAAAAAAGCCTTTATACACTTAGTGCAAACTCTACAATTGATACTATATTCGCACTTGAACCCAATATTATTGAAATAAGTTCCGATGAAGTAAACCTTTATATACAAATTGACAGACGAGGAGAAGAAGCAGATGTACGGGATATAATCATTGAAAGACAGGATATAATCTGGGAAATAGGCTTGAGTATAAAGCACAATCATATGGCAGTGAAACACAGTCGTATAGCTAAAACATTGGATTTTGGAACAAAATGGTATGGAGTTCCATGTTCAAAGACCTATTGGGATAATATTAAACCTACTTTTGATTTCTTGGAAGAAGAAAAAAACAAAGGAACTCTTTTCCGTGATCTTAAATCAAAAGAAGATCAAGTGTATCTTCCTCTTCTAAATGCTTTTGTAAAAGAAATAACTCTACAGGTCAATAAAAACAAAAATATTCCAAAAAGAATGATAGAGTACCTTTTAAGCAAATATGATTTCTATAAGGTTATAAGCATTGACAGCAAACGGTTGACAACTATCCAATCATTCAATATATATGGAACATTAAATCGTCCAAGCAAAGTAGAAGAACCTAAAATTAAAGTTCCTGTTATAAACTTACCTACAAACCTTTTACACATTGGATTTAAGCCTCGGAGTAAAACAACTGTTATTATGTGTTTTGATAATGGATGGCAATTTTCATTTAGAATACATAATGCTAAAGATTTAATTGAAACCTCGTTGAAGTTTGATATTCAAATTGTCGGTATGCCAAGTGATGTCAATATAAAATATAACTGCAGATGGTAAAAAATTTGTTTATAAAAATTTCTTTTATATCGGTTTTAATCATTGTAATTCTACATTAAGGTAAACCATATTAATTACAACAAAACATTTATATTCCATAAAGAAAAAACATACCTATAAAAATGAATCTTATCAGTTTATTTTCCGGTGCCGGAGGACTTGACAAAGGCTTTCACAATGCCGGTTTTCGTACAGTTATTGCGAACGAATTTGACCCCAAAATATGCCCGACATTTAAAGCTAATTTCCCTAACACCTATCTTATTGAAGGTGATATTAGAAATGTAAAAGAAAGTGAGTTCCCAGAACACATCACAGGTATAATAGGCGGTCCTCCTTGTCAATCTTGGAGCGAAGCTGGCAGTCTTAGAGGTATAGAAGATGCACGTGGTCAGTTATTCTACGAATACATTAGAATTTTGAAAGCAACCCAACCATTATTCTTTGTAGCAGAAAATGTTTCAGGCATGTTAGCAAAACGTCATTCTGAAGCAGTTCAAGGTTTCATGAAACTATTTGATGAAGCAGGTTATGATGTTAATCTTAAAATGTTAAATGCCAATGATTTTGATGTTCCTGAAGATCGGGATAGAGTATTTTATATTGGATTTCGTAAGGACTTAAATATTCATGATTTTGAATATCCCACTCCATGCAAACATAAACCTGTTCTACGTGAATATATTTGGGATTTAAAAGATAACGCAATTCCTGCTCTTGAAAAGAATAAAACAAATGGAGACAAGTGTGTTGTTCCAAATCATGAATATTTTATTGGTGCATACTCTCCAATCTTCATGTCACGTAATAGAGTAAGAAGCTGGGACGAACCAGGATTCACAGTCCAAGCAAGTGGTCGTCAATGCCAATTACATCCTCAGGCTCCTAAAATGATAAAAATTGGGAAAAACGAACAAATATTTGTTCCGGGCAAAGAACATTTGTATAGAAGAATGTCTGTGCGTGAAGTTGCAAGAGTACAAACATTCCCCGACGACTACGTATTTCTTTATACGGATGTCAACATTGGTTATAAAATGATAGGAAACGCTGTTCCTGTAAATCTTGCTTACCATGTAGCCATGAGTATTCGTGCTACACTTGATAAGCATGGCATATATTATCAAAATTAATATGAATATAGTTTCACTTTTTGCCGGATGTGGTGGTCTTGACTTAGGATTTGAAATGGCTGGATTCAACGTAATATGGGCGAATGAATTTGATAAGACCATACATGAAACTTACAGTCTCAATCACCCTAATACAATATTGAACGCCTCTGATATAAGAAACATTAAAGGAACAGATATTCCTGAATGTGACGGAATTATAGGAGGACCACCATGTCAAGCCTGGAGTGAAGGTGGTAAACAGTTAGGACTTAATGATCCTCGAGGTCAAGTATTTCTCGAGTACATTAGAATTGTCAAAGAAAAACAACCAAAATTTTTCGTAATTGAAAATGTTCAAGGCATATTAGATGATAAACATAAAGAGTCTTTGAATATGTTCATTAGATTACTGAAAGAAGCCGGTTATAAAATTAATTATGAAATTTTAAATGCTGCGAATTACAGAATACCTCAGGATAGATTTCGTGTTTTCTTCATTGGAATAAGAAAAGACCTTAAAAATAATTTTAAGTTCCCTGATGCAATAAACAGTTCACCTATTACACTTCGTCAAGCCATTGGAGATATTAAAGAAGAACCCATTTATTATAACAATGAAATTGTAATAATAAATCAACAACGTCCTAATCATGATACTTTCAACGGTAATTATGACAGCAAATATATGTCAAGAAACAGAGTAAGATCATGGGATGAACCTTCATTTACAATTCAAGCACAAGCAAGAAATACTCCACAACATCCCCAAGCTCCTAAAATGGTATACGAATCAGATAATAAACGTTCTTTCGCAAAAGGATATGAAAATCTATATAGAAGATTAAGTGTAAGAGAATGTGCCAGGATACAAACATTCCCTGATAATTTCATCTTTAAATACTCAGACATTAAAGATGGATATAAGATGGTCGGTAATGCAGTACCACCACGATTAGCAAAACAAATTGCTATTCAAATAAAAAGGGCTTTTTCAGATTGTATTGCAGGTAATCGAATTCCAATTTTAACCAATGCCCAACATATAAAAAAAATACCTGTCAACAATATTGCAGCACAATATTCCTATGGTATCATAAACAAACTGATTGGGAATAATATTTATAATCTTAACATGGAAAAACATGTCTTAATCAGTATTATTTCAAAAGAGAACCTCAGTGTATATCTTGACAAATCTGCAAAAAAATATTATACAGGTAAGAACTTTCCTTCGACTATTAACCTAAAAAATCTCTTTTACTTTATGCCATATATAAAAGGAAGAGGAATAAAGGATTTATACATAATCAAGACAGCCAGAATAGGTACGAAACAAGAAATTCATCCTGAATGTCTTGATAATGATTATCGGATTATATTTGAAATAGAGTATGTAAAACAATTATTTAAAAACTACAAGCCCATTCACTTGAATATTTGGCATACATTTACTGATACAATTCTCTCTGAACTTATTAAATTAAACACTATAGAAGAGACTGATTAAAACATAATGATTTGTTTTTAAACGAACCTACCCCATACAAAAAAATATCAATAAGATTTTACAGTATAAAAAATAAATTACAATTTACTCAAGTTCCGGTATGACCGAAACTTGAGTATTTATCAGTTTATTCACTGCAAACTTACCACCCCAATCTTTTTCTTTCCATCCATTTTCACGGTTAGAGGTTTCTCAAATCTTACCCAACGCAGATACTTTGTTTCCTCCACGGCAGGCAGACTGTCAAGATACTCCTGATTGTATATTCCGTCGTTCATGAATGCGTTTATCGTGAAATATCCCACGCCGAATGATGTCAGATTCTGGAAGAAGTGAGTTCCCTGGCTCGGATCAACACGATAGTTTGTCAGGCCCGCCTCAACAATTATTCTTGCAGCAGAGATGTTAGGCCACTTTACCGGTATGCCTAACCACGTATCGCTACTACCCCATCTTCCCGGACCAACAAGAACATAATGCTTTCCCTCGTCGAGGAATTTTTTGTTCAGTTTCTCGATATCGTATGCAATAAGCTGATTGTTCGAAGCCGTATATCCATCGGTCTTTACATATATAATATCGCATATATCGTCCATCACACCATGTCCGAGCGAATTCTCGCTCTTAAGAATAATCTTATCCTCAGGAATCAGATTGAGGTCTTCGTCAAGGTCGGCCTTGATATCCACCATAGGACGAATCTGCAGCAGATAAAATACACCGCTTTTTTTGTTCGCATCGAAGTTTACCGCAAATTCTATCTCTACCGGACGGCGCATCTCTCCCTGACCGTATTTCTGTGCCAACTGCAACAGCCTTGCAAGCGGGAACACGTCATGCTGAAGTATATTGGCAAATGTTATAAGTTTTCGTCCACCGGGGTATATACCGTCACGTATAACCATGTCGTACGGATCGTAAGTGGAAGCTATATAGTTCAATGAGCCATCATCTTCGGCATCCTTTACATTAAGTTTCAATAAATTAAAACCATCGTCGAGAGAGAAGTTATGCCCCATGTTTTTAAGGTCGAGAGCATAGAAGCGTGTCTGTGTCTCGCGCAATGCAATCTCCATCTCGCTGGTTTGCAACACCTTATCAGGATGATAAGGACACACTCTCAACGTAAGTCCCCCATCGACTATATATTTTCCAAGTCCCAACGCAAGACTTACAGTTCCTTCCTCAGCCAGCTCGTCGTTTATTGGATAATAGTTTATTGAGCGTGCCACACCCGAGATAGCAGGATAATAACGGTCGCCGTATTGTGTACCGACTACCTCCTGAAGTATTACAGCCATCTTCTCCTGGTCTATGACGTTGCTCGTGGCCTGCATATAAGCCTTGCTGTCCTTGTAGAACACAGAGGCATAAACTCCCTTAATGGCATCGCTCAACATACGCAGCATCTCGTACTTATCTTCCAGATAAGGTATCATGTAGGTGGAATATATACCCGCAAACGGCTGATAATGCGAATCCTCAAGCAAACTGGACGAACGTATGGCTATAGGCGATTTTACTACATCGAAGAAAGCAAAGAAATCTTCTACAAGACGATCCGGCAACTTTGCTCTCAGGAATGCCTTGAGAATGACCTCATCGTCGGCATCGCTCAACGCAAGCTGGTAAAGACGGTTAGTGTCCATAAACTCGTCGAATATATCTGTACACAAGACCACAGTCTTTGGAATAGCTACTGACGCATTTTCAAAATCTTCGAAGTCCGGATGACGCTTTATGATATAGTCAATAAACGCCAGACCACGCCCTTTACCTCCCAACGAGCCTTCACCTATTCTGGCAAAGTTTGAGTAACGGTCGAAACGTTCGCGCTTGAATTCGGCTACCACGCCCTGGTTCTTCATCTTACGGTAGCGCACAATAGCTTCGAAAATAATCTGCCTGTGCGCGTCAAGGTCTTGAAGCGAATCCCAGGTAATTTGCTTAAGGAACTCGGCAACAGGAAATATTGCGCGCGAGTATAGCCAGCGCGACACATGATTACGGCTTATATGATAATGGAATGAATCGGCCGGAATGGAGAAAACTATATTCTGCAGTTCCTTAAGATTATGGACTCTGGCCACTTCCTCTTTTGTCTCAGGGTTGATAAATACGAAATCGCCGAAACCAAAGTTTTCCGAAACAGCCTCACGAAGGTCAATATTCATCTTCTTGGAATTCTTATCGATAAAAACAGCCTTGCATTCATCTGCATACTTGCGATTATCTTCCTCGGACGACTGAAGGATTAGAGGTACAAACGGGTCTCTATCACGTACCTCTTTGAGAAGCTTTACTCCCGCCAAAGGATCTATCTTGCCTTCATGCGGAAATCTTGCGTCGGATATTATACCCAATATGTTATTGCTGAACATTTCATACAGGTGCATTGCTTCCTCGTATGAGCGGGCAAGCACAATCTTAGGACGACCACGCATACGAAGTGTACGCTGATGCTCGTTCAGCGCCTCTGTCGCAAATTCCTGACTCTGCTTCAGGACAAACTTGTAAAGATTAGGAAGGACTGATGAATAGAAGCGGATTGAGTCCTCTACGAGCATTATCATCTGTACCCCCACTTCCTTGATGTCATGTTCGAGGTTCATCTTATCCTCGATAAGCTTTATAATAGACACAAGAAGGTCGGTATTTCCCAACCAGCAGAAAACATAGTCGAATATGCTTAAATCCTCATGTTCCATTCTTTCTTTTATGCCATGCGAGAATGGAGTAAGGACAATAATAGGAATATGCGGATATTTGGCCTTGATATCACGACCGATATCGAAAGTGTCGCTACTGTCTGTTCCAGGCATACATATCACAAGGTCGAACATGGTATTGCCCAACTGTTTCCATGTTTCTTCAGGAGTAGAGACCTGTGTGAAACGTGGAGGATACCTCAAACTCAGGTTCATATATTCAATGAAAATCTTTTCATCTATACGGCCGTCATCCTCAAGCATGAATGCATCGTACGGATTTGCCACCAGCAAAACGTTGAATATACGCTTTGTCATAAGATTGGCAAACTGTGTATCCTTAAAATAAAGAAGGTTTAACTTTAGCTTACTGAGCATAGTAAATATTGATTTATCTTGTTTCTAAAAAACAAAAATCGGCATTTATATCGGTATTTGCAATATAAAACGCAAATAAAATATAAAGTAAGTTACCATGAATTTACGGCAAATACACTTCAAGTTCCATCAGTACCGGCAAATGGTCGCTATATCCACCCTTATATCTCATACCGTTGTACGTCCTGAATGGCATGTCGCCGCCGAATTTTTCATCTTCTTCCATCAGAAAGGGAAAATCGAGTATTCTCACTTTGCCGTAATCTGTCCTTATGTTGCCGTTTCCAAGTAGATTACCATTCACAATCATCTGGTCTAAACTTCCCCACTCTCCACGATACTTATATGTTCCCGAAGGTTTCCCATCCATAAGATTATACAAATTACTGACTTCCGTTCTGCCAGACGGCTTCTGTGCCTTAAGTATCTCTACAAGTGATTTGTCATCAGGATAGTCATTAAAATCGCCCATTATTATAATATTGGGATTTAGCCTTGTACTCATAACACTGTCCGAAAGAGATTTCAGACACCTGGCAGCCATAATCCTGAAAGGTTCAGTCTTCAGTCTGCCTCCTGAACGCGACGGGAAATGTGCAAGAAACACATCGAGAGTATCTCCCGAAACTATCCTTCCTGAGACGTGAAGTATATCGCGAGTTGGCTTCCCACCTATTTCCTGAACAGGTACTCTTACAGTCTGACTTGCAAGAAGTCTGAAAGTATATGGCTGATATAACAAAAGGACATCTATTCCGCGTTCGTCCGGTGAGTCAGTCATCACATATTCATACCCTAATTCACGTAAAGGAGAATACTTAGTAAGAGTCTCGGCGCAATATTCATTTTCCACCTCACACAGTCCTATTATATCCGGAGCATTATCCATCGAAGCGGAATATATCACCTTGGATATGTTTACAGCCTTACTGAAATATTTCCTGTAATTCCATCCACGGGGACTGTCAGGTAGGAAATCAAAATCATTCTTTAAAGAATCATGACGACAATCGAAAAAGTTCTCTGTGTTATACTCCATCACTAAAAAACGCTGTTGGGCAGCAAGGCTCACCGTAATGAACCCTACTGCCCAACATAACAGCATTTTTCTTATAACCATTATCATGCTTTCGCAGGAATATTCTTAAGTACGTCAAGTAAATGTCTCCAGAACTTATCTACAGTCGGGATAAGCATCCTTTCGTCCGGTGAATGAACACCTCTCAAAGTAGGACCGAAAGATACCATATCAAGAGAAGGGTATTTCTCAAGGAACAGTCCGCATTCAAGACCAGCGTGAATGGCCTTCACTTTAGGCTCTGTAGCAAACAGTTTCTTATAGCTTTCTACTGCCACATTAAGAATTTCTGACGAAGGATTTGGTTTCCATCCAGGATAGCCGTCACCTGTAGTCACTGTCGCTCCACCAAGTTCGAATGCCGAACGCACTGTCTGCGACATGTCAATGCGTGAAGACAGAATAGAACTGCGCTGGCTTGTCACAACAACTATCTGTCCGTCTTTCATCTTTACAGAAGCTAAGTTTGAAGATGTTTCTACCAGACCTTCCATATCCTGACTCATAGCGAACACACCGTTATGCACGGCATGAATTGAATTAAGGAAATTCATCATAGCCTGTTTTTCAATAACCTGAGGCATAGCTGTCTCAGATTCAAGATCCATTTTTATATTAGGTTCAGTCACCGAAAATTCATTTTCCACCTCGGCAAGGAAGATATTCAGGTCAACGCGTACAGACTCTTTATCTTTCATCGGCACCGCACATACGGCATGAGCCTCGCGAGGTATGGCATTATGCAGGTTTCCACCGTCTATCTCAGCTATACGCAAATCATATCTTGCGGACAGCTGCATCAGATAACGATTGAGCAACTTATTTGCGTTAGCTCTTTTCTTATTGATGTCATCGCCCGAATGTCCACCGGTAAGTCCTTTCACAGTTACACTGAAGAAGAAATATCCTTCAGGTGAGTTTACCATCGGACAAGGAAATAAAGCTGTCGTACCAGCACCACCGGCACATCCTATAAACAGTTCGCCTTCGTCTTCCGAGTCAAGATTCAGAAGTATGTCGCCGTTCATAAAACCTTCTTTCAATGCAAATGCTCCTGTAAGACCTGTTTCTTCATCCACCGTGAACAGACATTCAACAGGACCATGCCGCAAATCATCTGATGCCAGTACAGCCAGCTGAGTTGCAACACCGATACCATTGTCCGCACCGAGAGTAGTACCTTTAGCCTTCAGCCATTCACCATCAATATATGTTTGGATTGGGTCGTTTTCGAAATCATGTACAGTATCATTATTCTTTTCGCAAACCATATCTATATGCGACTGCAGAATTACGGTCTTTCTGTCTTCCATTCCAGGAGTGGCATTCTTTTTTATCAGGACATTTCCGGCTTCATCCACTTTATATTCCAATCCTTTGCTTTCGGCAAAAGCGATAAGATAAGCACGGATTTTCTCTTCCTTTTTAGAAGGACGGGGAACCTGACATATTTCGTCGAAATAATGAAAAACAATCTTAGGAGTCAAATCTTTTACTTCCATAATAATCAGTATTAAGCATTTATGTATTTATTTTCTATGTAAAAATAAGTTAAATAAGCCGATTTACACCTTTATAATGACTTTTTTAAAAGCATTGTGAAGTTTTAATCGTAACAAAACTATATATTTGCACCACAAAAATAGTGAAAGGTGAGCGGAGAGGCAAATGAAAAAGGTAGTTTTTCAAATTTTGACTATCCCTAACAGTATCCTATTTATCATAAAAACTATAGCAATGCTTAAGATAATACTCGCTACACTTATAATAGTAGCTGTCTGTATAGCACTATTATGCGTAAAAATACTGTTCAAAAAGAACGGACGTTTCCCTAATACACATGTTAGCGGAAGTAAAGCCATGCGTGAAAGAGGCATCGGATGCGTACAATCGCAGGACAGAGAGCAGCGTAAAACCAATCCTAACGCCATCTCGGAAAGACAGAAAAATGAAGAAGAAGAATAATTAACTTAAATGATATAGAAATTTATGAGAAAGACTAAGAACATCCTTAAAGGATTTTTAGCTGTGGTTATGGCTGTAATGTTTGTACAGTGCGCAGGAAACAATGGTGAATCAACACAGACAGCAGCACCTGTTGCAGCTACCGGTACAACAAACATGAAGATTGCATACGTAGAAATAGACTCGCTTCTTACAAAATACCGTTTCTGGAACGACCTGAACGAACTTATGATTAAGAAGGAAGAAAATATCCGTACTACTCTTAACGAAAAGGCAAAAGCTCTTGATGCAGCAATGAAAGAATTCCAGCGTAAATATGAAAACAATGGTTTCGTAAGTGCTGAAAGCGCTCAGCAGCAGCAGAACCGCATCATCAAACAGCAGCAGGATCTTCAGGTTTTGCAGGAAAAACTTAGCAAGGACCTTGCTGACGAAAATCAGAAGAACAGTCTTCAGCTGAGAGACTCTATCAACTCATTCCTTAAAATCTACAACAAGGATAAAGGTTATAGCTTGATTATCAGTAACACAGGTTTCGACAACCTTCTTTATGCAGATCCTGCATATAATATCACACAGGAAATTGTTGACGGACTTAACGCACGTTACTCGGGTATCAACAAATAATAACTTTTTAAATAGTGTTTAAACAGCATTTAAACACTATTTAAAGCACAAAATGAAAATAAAAAAAAGGTGGATTTTTTCCACCTTTTTTTATTTTTGTATCGAACAAAAGCTATGTCTAGTTTGTTTTATAACTAAATCACGACAACATACAACGATAGACATTATGGAAACTTTTCACGAATTAATATCTTCATCAGACGTACCTGTAATTGTGGATTTCTTTGCTGAATGGTGCAGTCCTTGCAAAACCATGTCTCCTATTCTGAAACAGGTTAAAGATATGCAAGGCGACAAGGTGCGAATAGTAAAAGTAGATGTTGATAAAAATAATGCACTTGCCATGCAATACAGCATACAGTCTGTACCTACACTGATGATTTTCAAAAACGGAAAACAAATGTGGAGACAAAGTGGAGTAATAAACGCTGGAGAGTTGAATAAAATCGTAGAAATGTTCAAATAAAAAATAATTAAACACTCATTTTTCATCATTTATTGTTCAAATAAAACAGCCATCTAATTCGCAACATTATGTTTATGAATTAGTTGGCTGATTTTATTATTTTATTTTTTTATTTTATCCCATGAAGGAGGATTGACACCCATAAGATGCTTTACAAAAAAGTCATATCTTTTATGTTCACCGAAGTCATCACCCATAGTATGACGTGCTCCCGGAATAACAACAAGTTCGAAATCTTTACCTGCTTTAATCAAAGCATTAACCACCTGCATTGTTGAAGCAGGATCAACATTATCATCCATTTCGCCTACCACAAGCATCAATGGTCTGGTAAGTAAATGTGCATTATCAACATTCGAACATGCAGAATAAGACTCATCAACCGGATATCCCATCCAAAGCTCATTCCACCATATCTTATCCATACGGTTGTCATGACATCCACATGCCGAGTATGCAGCCTTATAGAACTCAGGATGGAATAAAACCGCACCTGTAGATTCCTGTCCCCCAGCTGAACAGCCAAATATTCCTACTCTGTCAATGTCCATATAAGGATACTTCTTTGCCGCAGCCTTTATCCATGCGATATGGTCTGGCAGTCCGGCATCCTTCAGATTCTTATAGCATACTTCTTCAAACTCCTTTGAACGGAAAGATGTAGTCATTCCGTCAACCTGAACAACAATAAATCCCAGTTCTGCCAGAGATGTCATCCACCAGTTATATGAAGAGAATGTTTTAGGAACATACTGGTCGCCAGGTCCTGAATAGATATATTCTACTATCGGATACTTCTTGCTTGGATCAAAATTTGAAGGACGGTAAATAACTCCCCAGATATCAGTCTTTCCGTCACGGCCTTTTGCCGAAAATACTTCAGGAGCCTTCCAGCCATTTTCCACCAATGCAGAAATATCAGCCTTCTCAAGATTCATACATATCTTGCCATTACTTGCGTTACGAAGAACAGCTACAGGAGCCTGGTCTACCTTACTATATACATCTACAAGATATTTATGGTCGGCAGAGAAGCAGCATTTGTGCATACCCTCTTCAGGAGTCAGTTCCACCATACCTGTACCGTCAA
Source organism: Bacteroides caecigallinarum (assembly GCF_016902295.1). Lineage (GTDB taxonomy): Bacteria > Bacteroidota > Bacteroidia > Bacteroidales > Bacteroidaceae > Phocaeicola > Phocaeicola caecigallinarum_A. The sequence continues at coordinate 36,255 of NZ_JACJLQ010000012.1, forward strand.
AGTTTATCTTATAGTAATGTATCAGATACGGGTCTTCATTCTTATTCATACCATTGGCAGAGAAATAGATTTCCTCATTCTGCTCGTCAACGTATTGTACGCCACGGACGTACCACTCGCCTTTAGTAATCTGATGTGTAGGTTTTCCAGTAGCACGATCATACATATAGAGATGATTGTAATTATCTCTCTCGCTAGACCAGATAATTCTCTTGCCGTCGCTTAGATAATTGCGGTATATACGCGGGTAATTTACGTATTTCTCTTCTTTTTCTTCAATCAGAGTACGCACACTTCCGTCCGTAGCCGACATTTCAAGAACTCTATATACCTTATGACCACGTTCATTATACTCGAACGTCACTGCCTTACTATCATCATTCCATGAAGGGCCAAGTAATTCATACTGATGACTGAACAGTTCTGTAGAAGGAATCAATGCCTTTCCTGTCTCTACATTAAAGATACACGGAACCTTGAATCTAAGTTCATCGCCGGGCTTGGCATACTCCTGCTTGTGTAACTTCGGCTGAAGCTGGTCTGAAGGAGACGATTCTACATAATATACATAACGTTTCTCAATAGGACGTATCCGGCATGAAACGACAGACTTAGAATCCGGCGACCATTGGATATATGAAGAATAATAATTACTCAATGTTCCATCGATACTCAATTGCTTTTCCTTACCGGTAGGGATTTCGCGCACATATACATTATCATTCTTGATAAATGCTACATATTTGCCATCGGGCGATGTAACCGGAGAACCGTTTTTCTCATCATCTACTACCATCCAATGAGGCTGCGGAGAGGCAGGCTGGACATTTCCTTCCGAAACAAGACGATTTTTCTTTAAACTATAAGCCCAATGCTTGCCATCAAAGATAAAGCGCAGTGTATCTTGCCTCTCATTAAAAAGCACACTGTTAAGAGATAATGCGTATGGTTCTACTTCCTTTCCTGATAGCTCAGAAAGTGCCGCCGACAGCTTCTCATGATTAAACAAAGGAATACGCTTTGAGTCAGAAGCATCTACCTTGACATATTCCTTGCCTTTTTCTGTATTACGGATATACCAGAACGCATCACTCTTGTTTATCCAATGAGGTACGACATCACTATACAGGACGTTTCTTGCACTATATTTCTGACGAAGGCTATAAGCACGATTATAGTCCTCTACCGTACCTTGAGCCAAAACTTCAGCAGAAAAAGAACATGCAAGTCCCAATAACAGAAAGCTCGATTTTAAATAGTTGTTCATAATTGAAATTACCTTTCAAAATAATAATAAAACATTCATTTTACATCTATTATTTAAATAAGGATGAAAGTTATACAAATAAAATTTTCAGCCATATGTTGCTTCTTATATCATTTTTTTATATTCTTGATATATACATCAGCTCGAGTAAGTACATCACGCACAAAATTGTAAGTTTCCGTACCTCTGAAATAACCACTCTTACAAACAGGATCCTTGTAATATTCTTCCTTGTTCTTCAATAACATATATACCGCTACATTTCCATCCCAAACGTACTTGTCCTTACCGTATTTCTCTGCCAGAGCCATTGCGTCAAACACATGCCCTATACCGGAATTATACGAAGCAAGAACAAACATCATTCGTTCCTTATCATCCTTTACTTTGGAAAAAATATTCTGTAACTCTGATATATATTTAACACCGCCCTTGATACTCTGTTCCGGATCACTTTCCATTCCTGCAGGAACGCCGTATGCTCTGGCTGTAGAAGGCATAAGCTGCATGAGCCCCTTCGCACCGGCCCAAGAGACTGCCGACGGATTAAAGTTTGACTCAGTATAGACCAAAGCGGCAAGTAATCTCCAGTCCCAGTTTATCTGTGATGCATATTTCCTGAACAAATCGTCATAATAAGATATTCTGCCATCCTCAAGAGAAAGAATTGCAGCTTGAGGAGTATGTTTGTTCAGTTCAAAATATCTTTTGGCACTAGCCTCATACCCCGCAGAGTTTATATTCTCTCTATGCCATTTGTCGGCAGCCTCAGCCAGTTTAGGAGAAGTCTTTCTAACCGCCCATGCAGAACGCTGGTCGAAACTGATTTCCATACTGATATCAAGATTAGGATTATATGTCTTATTGATTTTTGCCAATTCATTATTTGTCACAGTATAATCTATTTTACCTTTGGCTACCATTTCGATAAGATCCTCATTAGTTATACTGTCTTCGGTTACTTCATGTATTATTATACCTCCCCCCAATTCATGATTAAGGTTATCAAGTCGTTCTTTATACTTTCCAGGCATTACATATACCTCTTTACCTACTAACTGGGTTACATCATTCAGTGCATCCTTACTACTTCTTTGAACTAAAACCTGATGTGATATATTTTCTTTTCCACAATATATCAAATCTTTTTTTCTTTCATTTGTTATGGCAAGATTATAGGCTATAAGGTCACCTTCCCCACTATGCAAAGCATCAACAAGTTCAACCTCTGAATTCAATACTATGACCTTCAGTTCTACCCCCAAAGATTTTGCAAATCCTTGTGCCAGTTCATATTGGAATCCCATAGGAACCTCCCTGTAATTAAAATATGATGCATAGCTGTTTATTGTCAACACAATAAGCTCGCCATCTTCAATAATTTGGTCAAGGTCATCGTGAATAATGACTGTATCATGCTCTTTATTAATAACAAACGGTATGCTTATAAAAGCTAGAATTAACACTATTATTGAAGGTATTAAAAATCTACGTTTCTTCATCGCATCACATTTTAATAATTAATCACTATCTTTGCTGCATACAAAAATACGATAATAAATAAAATATACAAACTATGGTCAAGCACATTGTTATGTTCAAGCTGAAAGAAAGCTTGTCTGAAAATGAGAAAATTGAAATAATGAACAATTTCAAGTCGGCTATTGAAGCACTGCCTCAAACAATCAAATTCATAAAAGATATACACGTAGGACTGAATATCAATCCTTCAGAAAAATGGGATATCTGCCTCGACAGCACTTTCGATTCACTGGAAGATGTAAAAGCATACTCTGTTCATCCTGACCACGTGGCTGCTGCCGGAATAATAAAAGACGCAAAAGAAGACAGAGCGTGCGTGGATTTTGAAATATAATTGTAACAGCCTATGAAAAAGATTATCAACCCATGGAAAGGCATGGACGGTTATTACTGCTTCGGATGCGCACCAAACAATGAAGCCGGAGTAAAAATGGAGTTCTACGAGGACGGAGATGACATAGTGAGTATCTGGCATCCCGAAGCAAAATATCAGGGATGGGTAAACACATTGCATGGCGGCATACAGGCTACACTGCTGGACGAAATCTGCGCTTGGGTAATAGCCAGAAAGCTTCAGACTACCGGTGTAACGTCAAAAATGGAAACCAGATACATGAAATCCATTATGACTACCGATGACTATGTGGTACTACGTGCACGTATCAGAGAACAGAAACGAAACATAATATTGGTAGACGCATCAATCTTTAATATGAATGGCGAAGAATGTACAAAAGCTACATGTACCTACTTCACATTCTCTAAGGAAAAGGCACAAAAAGACATGTTTTTCAACGGATGCGAAACAGAAGAAGAGGATGTAAATCCATTAATTTGAAAGAAAAATCTAATATTTTACATTAAAAATTTGGATTTATAAATCTTTCACTATACTTTTGTCGCAAACAAGAAGAAAAAGTTATGATTTTTACAAATGCACTACATCACCATCATCATTTCCTGACGAAATAATCGGTAGGCTGATGGCTCATGCATTTCATTATAGAAAGAATTATTCAAGGCTTGCCGTAAAACCAACGGTGAGCCTTTTTTATTAAATACAGATTATAAACATTTAAAATCAATATATATGCTAAGAATTGCCGTACAATCTAAAGGCCGTCTGTTCGAAGATACAATGGCCCTGCTTGCAGAAGCTGACATCAAGCTGTCAACATCAAAGCGAACATTGCTCACACAGTCAACAAACTTCCCTGTAGAAATTCTGTTCCTGCGCGATGACGATATTCCACAATGCGTGGCAAGCGGAGTCGCCGACATGGGTATAGTAGGCGAAAACGAATTTACAGAAAGAGAAGAGGAAGCAGACATCATACAAAGACTTGGATTCAGCAAATGCCGTCTGTCGCTCGCCCTGCATAAGGAAATAGAATATAACGGTCTGGAATGGTTCAACGGAAAGAAAATCGCGACTTCATATCCTGTAATTCTTAAAAGATTTCTTGAAAAGAACAATATAAAAGCCGATATACATGTCATTACCGGTTCAGTAGAAATTGCTCCGGGAATAGGTCTGGCTGACGCCATTTTCGATATAGTAAGTTCAGGTTCCACGCTTATCAGCAACAACCTTAAAGAGGTGGAAGTGGTAATGAAAAGCGAGGCTCTGCTGATTGGCAACAAGAACATGAGTGAAGATAAAAAAGAAATCCTCAAGGAACTGCTGTTCAGACTGGATGCCGTAAAAGCTGCCGAAGACAAGAAATATGTACTGATGAATGTTCCTACCGACAAGGTGAAAGATATTATTGAAGTACTTCCAGGAATAAAAAGCCCTACGGTCATGCCACTTGCCACTGAGGGATGGAGCAGCGTACATACCGTACTTGACCAGAAATGTTTTTGGGAAATAATAGGAAAGCTGAAAGCTATCGGCGCACAAGGCATTTTAGTTCTTCCTATCGAAAAGATGATTCTCTAGTCACTAAAAACCAAAACAATGAATATAATAAGATATCCTGCACGGTCAGAATGGAAAAACCTTCTGAGCCGTCCTACACTGAATACGGCTACACTTCGCGACACAGTGCTTCAGGTGCTTGGCGATATACGCGCAAAAGGCGACAAAGCCGTTATTGAATACGAAGAGAAATTCGACAAGGTAAAACTGTCGTCGCTTGAGGTTACTGAAGAAGAATTTGCCGAAGCTGAAAAAGCTACTGACAGCACGCTGAAGAAAGCTATATGCAAGGCATTGGAGAATATCCGTAAATTCCATGCATCACAGAAATTCGAAGGACAGAAAGTAACTACCTCAACAGGAGTTACCTGCTGGCAGAAAGCGGTAGCCATTGAGAAAGTTGGTCTATACATTCCGGGCGGAACTGCTCCCCTATTCTCTACAGTACTGATGCTTGCAGCCCCCGCAAAGATTGCCGGTTGCAAAGAAATAGTTCTTTGTTCGCCTCCAAACCGTGAGGGCAAAATCAACCCTGCCATACTATATGCAGCCAAGGCAGCCGGAGTAAGCAGAATATTCAAAGCCGGTGGTGTACAGGCCATAGGAGCTATGGCATACGGAACTGAAAGCATTCCTAAGGTATATAAGATATTCGGTCCGGGAAATCAGTACGTTATGGCAGCCAAACAGGAAGTATCGCTTCACGATGTAGCTATCGACATGCCCGCAGGACCTTCGGAAGTAGCTGTACTGGCAGATGAAACAGCAAACCCGGCTTACGTCGCATCCGACCTGCTCTCACAGGCAGAACACGGAGTAGACAGTCAGTCAATATTGATTACCACATCGGAACAACTTATCAATGCAGTGCAGGAAGAAGTGGAAAAACAGTTAGCCGTACTTCCAAGAAAGGAGATTACTGAAAAATCACTTTCACACAGCAAACTGATATTGGTGAATTCCATCGACGAAGCTATCGACATGTCTAACGAATACGCTCCGGAACACCTCATAATCGAGACAAAAGACTATATGCAGGTAGCTGAAAGAATAGTAAATGCCGGCTCTGTATTCCTCGGTCCTTACACTCCGGAAAGTGCAGGCGACTATGCATCCGGGACCAACCACACTCTTCCTACCAACGGATATGCAAAGGCCTACAGCGGAGTAAACCTGGACAGTTTCACACGCAAGATTACATTCCAGGAAATCACACGCGAAGGCATAATGAACATAGGACCAACAATCGAAACAATGGCTGCAAACGAGTTTCTTGATGCACACAAGAATGCAGTCACAGTAAGACTAAAATCATAAGAGAAAATACAATGAAACCATTAAACGAACTTATACGTCCCAATATATTGTCATTGAAACCATATTCTTCTGCCAGAGATGAGTATAAAGGGGTTACAGCATCAGTATTCCTCGATGCCAACGAAAACCCATACAACTCGCCGAACAACCGATACCCTGACCCTTTGCAGACTGAACTGAAGACTTTGGTTTCAAGGGTAAAGAAGGTTGCCAAAGAAAGAATATTCCTCGGCAATGGAAGTGATGAGGCTATAGACATTCTCTATCGTACATTCTGCGTTCCCGGTGTAGACAATGCCGTAGCTATAGATCCTACATACGGAATGTATGAAGTATGTGCCGACATAAACGATGTGGAATACCGCAAGGTACTGCTTGATGAGAACTTTCAGTTCAAGGCTTCAGACCTTCTGGCAAAGACTGACGACAAGACAAAGCTTATCTTTCTCTGCTCGCCAAACAATCCTACCGGCAACAACCTCTGCAAAAAAGAGATAGAAACAGTACTGCAGGAATTCGGAGGAATAGTGGTTATAGACGAAGCTTACATCGACTTCTCGGATGAAGTTTCATTCACCACGATGCTTGACAAATATCCTAACATGGTAGTCCTGCAGACATTCTCAAAGGCATGGGGATGTGCAGCCATCCGTCTCGGTATGGCGTTCGCTTCGGAAGAAATCATATCTGTGTTCAATAAGGTGAAATACCCTTATAACGTAAACCACCTGACACAGACAGAAGCCATCAGCATGATAGGAAAAGAATATCAGATAAAGGAATGGGTGAAGACACTGCTTGCCGAAAGAACCAGACTGATAGAGAAATTCGGCAAACTTGCATGCTGCGAACATATCTACCCTACCGATGCAAACTTCTTCCTCGCAAAGGTGACCGACGCTAAAAAAATCTACGACTATCTTGTAGGAAATGGTATTATTGTAAGGAACCGTACTAACATCACCTTGTGTCACAACTGCCTCAGAGTAACCATAGGCTCGCGTCCGGAAAACGACAAGCTTATAGAGGCTCTTGAAAACTATAAATAAGGAGAAGCAATGAAAAAGATATTATTCATAGACCGCGACGGCACACTGGTGATAGAACCACCTGTCGATTATCAGCTCGACTCTTTCGAAAAGCTTGAGTTCTATCCAAAGGTTTTCCGAAATCTGAGCTTTGTGCGCGAAAAACTTGACTACGAATTCGTAATGGTAACCAATCAGGACGGATTAGGTACCGACTCGTTTCCGGAAGACACATTCTGGCCTGTGCACAACCTCGTAATGAAGACTTTGGAAAACGAAGGAATCACATTCGACAATGTATGTATAGACAGAAGTTTTCCTGAAGACAATGCACCTACCAGAAAGCCACGCACAGGAATGCTTACACAATACATAGACAATCCCGAATACGACCTGGCCGGAAGCTATGTTATAGGCGACCGCGCAACAGACGTAGAACTGGCGAAAAATCTGGGATGCAAGGCCATACTCCTACAGGACGACAAAGAAATCCTGAAAGAAAAATCACTGGAAGAATATTGTGCACTTGCCACAAAAGACTGGGACAAGATAGCGGAATTCCTGTTTGCCGGAGAGAGAAAAGCTGAAGTAAGACGAACCACAAAAGAAACCGATATCTATATAAGCCTCAACCTCGATGGGAACGGAGCTTGTGATATAAGTACAGGTCTGGGATTTTTTGACCACATGCTGGAACAGATTGGCAAACATGGAGGACTGGATCTTACCATAAAAGTAAAAGGCGACCTTGAAGTGGACGAACATCACACCATTGAAGACACAGCCATAGCCCTCGGAGAATGTATCTACAAGGCATTAGGCAACAAACGCGGAATAGAACGCTATGGTTATTGCTTGCCTATGGACGACTGTCTGTGTCAGGTTGCACTAGACTTTGGTGGACGCGCATGGCTGGTTTGGGATGCAGAATTCAAGCGCGAGAAAATAGGCGATATGCCTACGGAAATGTTCCTACACTTCTTCAAGTCATTAAGTGACTCGGCACGAATGAACCTCAACATAAAGGCTGAAGGCCAGAACGAACACCACAAGATTGAAGGCATCTTCAAAGCTCTTGCAAGAAGTATAAAGATGGCAGTAAAACGTGATGTATATCACTTCGAAGTACCGTCAAGTAAGGGATGCATATAAAACCATAAACTGAAGTATCGGAGGAGGCTTTACGCCTCCTTTTTTGTTAATAAGATTTTCAGATACAGGCAATTAGTTAAACCATGTTATAAAACACGTGTTTTTGCGCACAAAACTTGCAAATTCAGGAAAAGTCCGTACCTTTGTAACGTGTTTTTCATAGTATTAGATTTTAAGGTTAACAAAGGTTGGAGTACGGCGGTACTCCTTTTTTTATGCCCGTACTTTAAATACACAATCCGTATATTACGTTTCATAACAATAAATGTATGATAAATGTATATAAACAAAAAAATCAGATTGAATATTCAACCTGATTTTCTGAGCCTCTTGTCGGATTCGAACCAACGACCCCGAGATTACAAATCACGTGCTCTGGCCAACTGAGCTAAAGAGGCAGGTGGGTAAGCTTACCATATCGCGCCGCTACAACCAACTACCTTTGCTGCGATCAAGCCCTGGAGGATTCGAAGGGAGCTGGCCGTATGGGACTTACCCGTGTTATGTTTTGCTATCGATTGAACCATATTGGTGTTTCTCGATTGCGGGTGCAAAGGTAGGCATTTTTTTTAATTACACAAGCATTAACCGATAAAAAAATAAAGTTTTATCCTCAAAAAGATGTTTTTTCGCCGTTTTATATACTTCCTATGCCGAAAAAACTTACTTTTGCACAGTAATTAATTATATATAGAGCACATGGAAGACAAACCTAAGACACTACAAGAACATGCAATGCGTTTCGGTACGATGATGGGAATATTCTGGATAATAAAATTCTCATTCCTGCCTATGGGATTCAAGATACCACTTCTGCAACTTCTGTTCATCTTCATGACATTGTTTGTCCCCATATTAGGATATATATACATCCGTAAGTATAGAGAACGTTATTGCGGGGGGGAACTTTCTTTCCTGCGTGGACTGGTATTTTCAATTTATATGTATTTTTTCGCATCTTTACTCACGGCTGCCGCTCATTATATATATTTCCGCTTCATAGATAATGGTTATCTGTTGGGAACATATATGGAACAACTTGAAAATCTGAAATCGTCACTAATCGGTGATATGGAGACATCAATAGACCAACTCATCCAAAATCTCGACATAATAGCATCAATGTCTTCGCTGCAACTAACACTACAACTAATATTTCAAAACATATTCTACGGAATACTTCTTTCACTGCCAACAGCATTATTGGCCATGCGAAAGAAGAGGTAGTTGATTATTATAATATACAAGAAATCCTTCCGGATATAAACACATACCAACATCAATCGAGAAACTTAAAAAAAAAACTTATATAAATGGACATATCTGTAGTAATTCCCTTATATAATGAAGAAGAATCATTGCCGGAGCTTCAGGCATGGATAGAAAAAGTAATGAAAGAACACGGCTTCAGTTACGAAATAATATTTGTAAACGACGGAAGCACTGACCGTTCATGGAGCGTAATAGAAGAGCTGGGTAAAAAACACAATAATATTAAAGGTATAAAGTTCCGCCGCAATTACGGAAAATCTCCTGCCCTATTCTGCGGATTCGAGAAAGCGCAAGGCGACGTCGTAATAACTATGGATGCCGATTTACAGGACAGTCCTGACGAAATACCGGAGCTATACAGAATGATAACCGAGGACGGATATGACCTTGTGTCGGGATGGAAACAGAAAAGATACGATCCGCTGTCAAAAACAATTCCTACAAAACTTTTTAACGCCACTGCAAGAAAAGTATCAGGCATCAAGAATCTGCATGACTTCAACTGTGGACTTAAAGCATACCGACGTGAAGTGATAAAGAACATCGAAGTTTATGGCGAAATGCACCGCTACATTCCTTACCTGGCAAAGAACGCAGGTTTCAGCAAAATAGGAGAAAAAGTGGTACACCATCAGGCACGAAAATACGGAAAGACAAAATTCGGAATAAACAGATTTGTCAATGGATACCTTGACCTTATTTCACTTTGGTTTCTGTCAAAGTTCGGAGTCAAGCCAATGCATATTTTCGGTTTCCTTGGTTCTATAATGTTTTTCCTCGGATTCATCGCCCTTATAGCTGTTGGAGCCATGAAGCTATACAATATGCATGCGGGCAACTCGTACAGCCTCGTTACAGACAATCCTTATTTCTTCCTTGCACTCACTACAATGATATTAGGAACACAGCTATTCCTGGCAGGTTTCCTTGGCGAACTCATTGCAAGGAATTCAATGGAAAGAAACAAATATCAAATTGAAAAAGAACTATAATAAACAGCAATGAATAGATATCCAATACTCTTTATTGTAATTACACTGTTTGCAACCATTGTCCTAAATAGTTGTGAAGGAGAAAGTTGTCCTCCCAATGCACTTGCATACGCAAAATTCTCCATGGTAAACCAACACGGAGTTGCCGTAAGTTCTACTGTAGCTACAAGTATAATTGGTCAAATGACTACAGATGTCACTGTTTACGACACACTTGAAAATGGTGAAATCATAGAAAGGATAGTGACTGACTCAATAATAAACGATACTCTTATAAATAAAGAAAGCAATATGAGTTCTTTCAAAGTTCCTTTGAGTTATTCCGACAAGACAACATTCATAATAGACTACGACGGACAACAGCAAGACTACATCACTATAAAGCACCGAAACATTCCGTATTTCATGAGTGTTGATTGCGGAACCATGATGTTCCATGAAGCAACAGAAGTAACACACAGTAATGGAATAGATTCAATAATAATAGTAAATCCAAATATTGATAATTATGAGAAAGATAATTTCAGGATATATTTTACAGTTTCTGATACTCAGTAGTTTACTGCTATGTCCTATGTACGCTTTCTCACAGAAGAAAAATGACAAGGATAAGGAAAAGGCTGAAAACGTAAAACTATATCAAGGGACTACCATAGGTGTCGAAGTCGCCGGTCTTGGAAATTACGTTTTAGGAAGCGACATATTAAGCAGTGAAGTAATGATACAGGCAAACCTACTGAATCGCTTTTTGCCTATAGTTGAAATAGGTTACGGCAAAGTCAATACCACAAGCGACGCGACTGATATACACTACCAGACTGCCGCACCATTCTTCAAGATAGGAGCTGATTACAATTTCTTCTACAACAAGCCTCACTCGCCCGGATACTTATACGCAGGTTTGAGATATGGTTTTTCATCATTCATGTATGATGTTGACGGACCCGAAATGACTGATCCCAATTACGGAAGCTTGATAAAATATCCATTCTCATATCATGGAGTAAATACTAAAGCCAACTGGCTTGAGATAGTCGGCGGAATGAAAGTAAAAATATTTAAAGGCTTCTGTATGGGATGGAGTGTAAAATACAAGAAACGCCTAAGCTATACCCATTACGAAAATACCGAGCCATGGTACATTCCGGGATATGGTAATAATGCCGCAACAGGATTCAGCGTATCATATCATCTGATGTATAATCTTCCTTTTTAATATATGAGCATAATTGAAATTTGGCTTCTTGCAGTAAGTCTTGCCATTGACTGCTTTACAGTTTCGGTGGCAAGCGGTATTATTTTACATAAAATAGAGTGGAAAACATTCCTGAAGATGGGCTTTTTCTTCGGACTTTTTCAGGCTATGATGCCATTCTTCGGATGGATTGGAGCAAAAGGATTTCACCACTATATTGAGGCATATGACCACTGGATAGCTTTCGGGCTATTGGCTTTTCTTGGCGTTAGAATGATAAAGGAATACTTCAGCGATGAAGAATCGGAAAGTTTCAATCCACGAAAGCTGAAAGTTATCTTGACATTGGCCATAGCTACAAGCATAGACGCACTGGCTGTAGGTATTTCGTTCGCTTTCACAGGTTTCAACACTTTACGTTCACTCGCCCATCCATTGGCGGCCATCGGATTCGCATCGTTCGCAATATCTATCATAGGTAGTCTGATAGGAGTATTCTTCGGCAAAAGATTCAACCTCAGAATGGAAATATTCGGAGGATTAGTACTGATAGGTATAGGAGTTAAAATTCTAATAGAACATTTATCATAAAAGCTTTATCGAGATATGAATAACAAATCATTGAAATGGCAAATACCATTCCTCATTTTACTGATAGTGGGTACAGTTCTCATTCTTAAAAAACAGCCACCGTTTCATACAGACCAGGGATTAGTGTTCGGTACAATGTACAAGATAACATATCAACATGACGAAAACCTAAAACCTGAAATCGAAGCCGCTCTCCAAGAGGTGGACAACTCGCTTTCACCTTTCAACAAGAATTCCGTCATTACACGCATTAACAGCAATACAGACATGACAGCCGACAGTCTGCTGACTGATGTATACATTTTGGCAAAACAAATATCCGAAGAAACGGACGGGGCTTTCGACATAACCGTAGCGCCGCTCGTAAACGCATGGGGATTCGGATTCGACAGTTCTACCAACGTAAGTCACGAAACTATAGACTCGCTGCGCCAGTTCGTAGGTTTTGAAAAAATATCATTAAAGAACGGGAAAATAATAAAACAGGACAGCAGGACAATGCTTGACTGCAGCGCCATAGCCAAAGGCTACGGTGTGGACCACGTGGCACGGCTTCTTGACAGCAAAGGAGTGGAAAACTATATGATAGATATAGGCGGCGAACTCGTTCTGAAAGGTAAAAATCCGAAGATGAACACCTGGAGGATAGGTATAAACAAGCCTATAGACGACTCCTTGTCTGTCAATCAGGAGCTCCAGACTGTAATTGAAATAACAAATGCCGGACTTGCCACATCAGGCAATTATCGCAACTTCTATTATAAGGACGGAAAGAAATACGCCCACACTATCAATCCTCGTACAGGCTATCCAGTACAGCACAACATTCTGTCGTCAACTGTCGTTGCAAAAAACTGCGCAACAGCCGATGCATACGCCACCGCATTTATGGTTCTCGGCCTTGACTCTGCAGTTGCCATTTGCAACGCGCACCCGGAAATAGACGCCTACTTCATATATTCGGACAACAATGACTCCACCCGTATATTCTACACAGAGGGGATGAAAAGATTTATAAGGAGCAAATAAAATTAAAAATTTCACGACGAAGAAAGCGTAACACGTTCGTGTCACACCCGTTACACGTTCGTGATGCGTTCGTCACACGTTCGTGTCACACGCGTCACACGAACGTGTAACGCTTTTTATATAAATGCATTTATCCTCTTATTTGCCGACGCATCAATAAAAAAATAACGAATCTCCACTATACCGCCACCACTACCCGTTACTTCAACTTACTTTTTATCATTATTTTACACAAATAAGCACAGAAAAATTTGGTTAGAACACAGAATTTCATAATTTTGCATGTAGAAAACATTTCATTTTGTCAGACCTTAATATTTTGAATTATGAATATCAACCAAATCATGGCTTCACTGGGGGCCAAGCATCCAGGTGAATTGGAGTATCTGCAAGCAGTAAAAGAAGTTTTGCTATCTATTGAAGATGTATATAATCAACATCCTGAATTCGAAAAAGTATCATTGATAGAACGTCTGGTAGAACCGGACAGAATAATTACATTCCGTGTACCTTGGGTTGACGACAAAGGCAAGGTACAAGTAAATCTTGGTTATAGAGTACAGTTTAATAATGCGATAGGCCCTTACAAAGGAGGTATCCGTTTCCACGCATCAGTAAATCTGTCAATCCTGAAGTTCCTCGGATTCGAACAGACATTCAAGAATGCGCTCACCACTCTGCCTATGGGTGGCGGTAAAGGCGGTTCAGATTTCTCGCCACGCGGTAAGAGTGACGCTGAAATCATGCGTTTCTGCCAGGCATTCATGCTTGAACTGTGGCGTCACGTAGGCCCGGACATGGACGTACCGGCAGGCGATATCGGTGTCGGCGGTAGGGAAGTTGGCTACATGTTCGGTATGTACAAGAAACTGACTCACGAATTTACAGGTACATTCACCGGCAAGGGACTTGAATTCGGAGGCTCACTTATCCGTCCGGAAGCTACAGGTTTCGGAGGATTATACTTCGTAAAACACATGCTCGACAAGAAAGGTATCGACATAAAAGGCAAGACTGTGGCTATTTCCGGTTTCGGTAATGTGGCATGGGGTGCCGCGACAAAAGCAACTCAGTTGGGAGCGAAAGTCGTGACAATTTCAGGACCTGACGGATATATCTATGATCCAGACGGAATAAGCGGCGAAAAGATTGACTACATGCTCGAACTTCGTGCTTCGGGCAACGATATAGTTGAACCTTACGCAGAAAAATTCCCTGGTTCCAAATTCGTTCCGGGTCGCCGTCCGTGGGAAGTCAAAGTCGATATTGCACTTCCATGCGCAACCCAGAATGAATTAAATGGCGAAGATGCTGGAAATTTGATAAAAAATTCCGTACTTTGTGTCGGAGAAATCTCAAACATGGGTTGTACTCCTGAAGCAATAGACGCTTTCATCGAAAACAAGATAATGTATGCTCCTGGTAAAGCTGTAAACGCCGGTGGTGTTGCGACATCAGGTCTCGAAATGAGCCAGAACGCAATGCACATGAGCTGGAGCGCAAAGGAAGTTGACGAAAAGCTTCATCAGATTATGCATGATATACATGAACAGTGTGTCAAGTACGGAACTGAACCTGACGGTTATGTAAATTATGTGAAAGGTGCGAACATTGCAGGATTCATGAAAGTGGCACATGCAATGATGGCACAAGGAATAGTATAAAATTAAATCTTCAGATTTAAGATATCTCGTTTAGTTGTATTTGTATTTTGTATTGTAGCTTGCGCTGCCCGCCTGAGAAGGTATGGCAGCGTTTTTTTGTTCTGAAAGTAGTCCATTATTTATCTTACGGAGTTATATCTATAATAATTAATATAGATATGAAAATAAAATCATTATTATTATTGTGCATTACATTATTAATTACAGAATGTACAAAAGTGGGAATCAGTGTCAATAATCTTTCTGAAAATCATAACATTACCATTACAGGGAATTCTATATCAGGATTCATGGACAAAGATTCAAGAATATACGACATGAGTCGCATACCGGAAAATGGAAGCATAATATTTTACAGCAATGGAGGTATAAAATCGGAAGGAGACATTCTAAGTTATATCAATGGAGAATGGACTGGCCTAACTAACAACCAATGGAATCAAGACTATGAAAGCGCCAGTTTTATTGCATATTATCCCATAATAAGGGATGTCAATGATTTATACAATGATGACGGAGAGCTTATAGATGTTGTATGTTGTAAAGACACAATAAGCTTTGGAGAAACTATTAATTTAAGTTTCACTCATATCTTTACAAAATTCACCATCAATATTGAACAGGAACTTAACAACAATATTGAACTGATCAGCATAAACATTCCTCAAAAATTAGCCAATATAGACCTGACAACAGGAAAATACTCTACAACAGCAGATAACAACAATCTTATCACACTAAACAGAAATGATAACTGCATATATGAATTTTTAATACCAAGCATAAGTGGTATGAACATATCGTTTGATATAAACTTTAATGACAATACATCTGAAAACGTTTTTATTAAAGAAAACATATTTAAAAGCGGATATGAATATGTTTGCAATGTCCGCAAGAAAAAACAGGAAAATGGTATCTATACTACAATGGATTTCATTGCTTTCACTCACTTAATAAATGGCGAAACAGAATATGAGGGGAAAAAACTCGAAGATTTCTATACAGAAACTGACGGCAGAAGAATATTTAATCTGTATAATGATTTGAACTTTACGGAAGAAGAAGCTGCGAAAGTTTCTGTAATAAATGAACTGGACGATATCTTCGATGGTAATAATCATACACTATCAAATCTAACTGTAAATAAAAATAATAACATTAATATTGGTATATTTGGTTTAATCTCAGAAACAGGATATTTAAAGAATATAATCCTCAACAACTGTAGCTTTAAATTACAGCCTGGAACATATCGTGGAGTCGCCAGTATATTTGTTGGACAAAATAAAGGAATAATAGACAACTGTCATGTGATTAATGGAACTATAGATATGTTAAAAGACAATACAATGTATTCAGGATTTACAGCATTAAACAGCCCAACCGGAACGATATTAAACAGCAGTATATCCAATTTACAATTGGATGGAAGTCATGGCGCATTAGGGATCTTCGTATATCAAAACAATGGAAATATTATAAACTGTAGAATAAAAAACAACACTATTAAAAATGCAACAGGTAATAATTCTTCTACGATTTGTGTTTACAATTCAATGAGGTTATATAATATATTTGTTACCGAATATAAACAAGACTATTATGGAATCTGTTATGAAAATGACCCTGGACATTATTATAACTGTATTCTACCTGAAGAATATAATGGGAAAGCAATAT
Source organism: Bacteroides caecigallinarum (assembly GCF_016902295.1). GTDB lineage: Bacteria > Bacteroidota > Bacteroidia > Bacteroidales > Bacteroidaceae > Phocaeicola > Phocaeicola caecigallinarum_A. The sequence goes on from NZ_JACJLQ010000012.1 coordinate 52,908, forward strand.
ATTCAGATCATAAAAGCGAGACAGCATTAAAAAAAGCTGTATATTATTCAGAAAGTCCGGATGAATATACAAGAATAGCAAACGAATTAAACCAATGGATAGAAGATAACAAATCGAAATATCCAGAGCTAACCTTCCGCAAATGGAAAACAAATCCTTCAGAAAAAGTTATATTCGAATAAAGACCTTATTATATTTTTTTTGGAGACCAAAATCATACTTCTTGATATAAATGTTGTATTTTTGCGACATATAAAAAATAATAAGAATATGAATAAGAACAAATCTCTGATTATTACAATAGTAGTCCTTGCAATAATTATAGCAGGCGTATCATTCTTCGCTATTCATCAAATGCGGCAAAACAAGGAAATGTCCGAACTCTTTGCCGTTGAAAAACTGGAAATGGAAAACGAGTACAGCACTTTTGCCACACAGTATGACGAACTGCAAATTCAGATAAACAACGACTCTTTAAGAGAAAAACTGGAAAGCGAAAAACTCAAAACTCAAAGGCTGCTCGAAGAACTGCGCCAGGTAAAGACAAGCAATGCAGCAGAAATAATGAGACTTAAAAAGGAGTTGAAAACTGTGAGGGCAGTACTTAGAAGTTATGTAATACAAATAGACTCGCTTAATAAAATAAATGCCGCTCTACAACTTGAAAATAAAGAAGTAAAAAGCAAATACAGTGCTGCAACAAGACAAATCTCAAATCTTTCTAAAGAAAAAGAATCTTTGAACGAAAAAGTCACACTTGCATCACAGCTTGACGCGACCAATATTGTTACTGAACCACTTAACAAACGAAATAGAGTGGCTAAAAAAGCTAAAGACGTAAAGACGTTAGCCATTTCGTTTACAATAGTAAAAAATATTACAGCAAAAACCGGTAATAAAACTTTGTATATAAGAATAGCCAAACCTGATAACGAGATTCTTACGAAAAGTGAATCGAATACATTTGCGTACGAAGACAGAAAAATCTCGTATTCTATCAAGAAAATGATAGAATATACAGGCGAAGAGCAGAGTGTAACCGTATATTGGGATGTTGAAGAATTCATGCCGGCCGGAACATACAAGATTTACATCTTTGCCGATGGCAATATGATTGGACAGGGTTCATTCTCACTGAAGTAATTTTGGCTTAATTTTAATTATGAACAAAAAGACAAGAAAATACTTATACGGTATAGTGGGCGGACTGGCAACAGCCACTCTTATTTCATCATGCGGCGTTGACCGTTCAGGAGAATATTACGCGCTTATTTCCACACAAACATGGATGTATGAAATAATGCAACAGGAATATCTGTTCTATCAGGATTTACCTAATGAAGAAAGTCTGGACTTTTTTAAAAAGCCATCGGAATTTCTGAACAACCTTGTCTCACAAAACGACAAGAAATCGAGCTCCAATTTCTCACACGTTGATTCTGTATATAACACATCTCGAGCATCATCCAATACACCTACATTCGGATTTGAAGGAACTATAATAAGGACAGATGATGGTTCATACGGAATAAGAGTTCTATATACACAAGAGAACTCTCCAGCAAAAGAAGTAGGACTTGAAAGAGGTGATTTAATAATTGCAGCCAACAATAAGAAAATAAACAGTTCTGACCTATTTTATATCACTTCACCTGGCAAAGCATACGAATTTACACTTGGTAAATTAAACGGGACAGGATTCGATACACTACAAAATGTACAAATGCCGGCACCAAGAATTGTTGAGAACAAAAACCTTTATAAATCGGATATTATCGACATTAACGGTAAGAAGGTGGCTTACATTCTATACAATGAATTTGGGAATAATGATTCGGAAAGTATAAAATCATTTTTTAATCAGTTATCAGGACAACCAATTAATGATGTTATCCTCGATCTAAGATATAATCCCGGAGGTTATGTAACTACAGCCCAACTCTTATCTACAAATCTGGCACCGCAGGAAGCCATTGGAAACGTATTCCTGAAAATGACTCATAACGACAAAATCAATAAAACCGATATTTTGAAATTCGAGCAGGAATTGCTTGCAAACGGTTCTGCCATAAGTTATGAAAATCTATATATAATTACTTCAAGCAATACCGCTTCTGCTTCGGAAATAGTGATAAACTGCCTTAAGCCATACATGAAAGGAAGACTTCTACAGGTAGGTACAGCAACATTCGGAAAGAATGTGGCTCAACAGTTGTACACCGACGAAAGCAGAGCGCCAATGATTGAATTTTGGCTGACTAACAGCCTGCTAAGCAATTCAGAGGATTACAGCGACTACTACACCAATGGATTAATACCTGATTATGAAATATCTGAAAATTTCAAAGGAGAGCTTGGAGAGTTCGGTACAAGTGCTGACTCATTAATGATTCCGATAATAAAACATATCGAGACCGGAAGTTTTCCTACATCTGAAACTTCAGAAGCAACCTCAAGAAGTCTTGAAAAGAAATATAATCTTAACAGTTCAATATCTTTAAAACCTAAATCAGCGATAGTAAAATAAAAATATTGAAATCTTTTCAACAATATCCTTTGTTATTTTGTTATTAAGGCATATATTTGCAATGTTGCATAAACAACCAAAACAACAAAACATTTCATTTGGTATGAAAAGATTTCTAAGCTTAATCCTATTGGCCGGAATAACAATAAACGGTTTCAGCCAACGCATACTGTCACTCGACAGTTGCAGAAACCTTGCTATCCAGAATAACAAGGAACTGCGTATCGCACAGGAGAAAATAAATGCCGCACACTATAATAAAAAGGCTGCATTTACAAACTACCTGCCTAAATTCGACATCATGGCAACCTACATGCGTACGCAAAAAGAAATTTCACTGCTAAGCGACGAGCAGAAAAATTCAATCAGCAACATCGGTACGGCAACTGGTGCACAGTTACAACAACAATTTCAACAGATAGCAGCCGCCAATCCTATTCTCTCATCTCTTCTTGAACCTCTGCAGGGTATGATACCCGGACTTACCGCCGGCCTTAACGGAGTTGGTCAAAACCTTGTGGACGCTTTCCGTACTGATACAAGAAACATGTTTGCCGGAGCCGCTACCTTAACCCAACCATTATTCATGGGCGGAAAAATCATCGCTTACAACAAGATTACAAAATATGCCGAACAGCTTGCCCGGATGCAGCATGCCACAGGATTGGAAGATATTATCCTGAATACAGACAAGGCTTACTGGCAGGTTGTATCACTTGTAAACAAGAAGAAACTGGCTGAAAGCTACCTAAACCTTTTGGTAACACTCGACTCGGATATAGACAAGATGATAGCCGAAGGTGTAGCCACAAAGGCAGACGGCCTGAGCGTAAAGGTTAAGAGAAACGAGGCTGAAGTGACTTTATTGAAAGTGGAAAACGGATTAAGCTTGTCGAAAATGGTATTATGTCAGATATGCGGGTTGCCTCTCGATACTGACATATCATTAGAAGATGAGGATATGGAAAATCTTACATTGCCTAATTTATATACAGAAAGCAATGTAAACACGGCTTTGGAGAACAGACATGAACTTAAAAGCCTTGAGCTGGCATCAGAGATATACAGACAGAAAGTAAACGTGGTACGTTCGGAATTTCTTCCTTCGCTTGCACTTACAGCAAACTATGCTGTGACTAATCCTTCACTTGTCAACGGTTTCGAAAACAAATTCAGAGGTTTCTGGGCAGCCGGAGTGGTATTGAAAGTTCCAGTGTTCCACTGGGGAGAAGGTATCTACAAAGTCAGAGCCGCAAAAGCTGAAGCAAACATCGCAAGATACCAGCTTGAAGACGTGAAGGAAAAAGTGGAACTTCAGGTGACACAAAGCTCATATAAGGTGAACGAAGCCACAAAACAGCTTCACATGGCAGAACAGAACATGGACAAGGCAGAAGAGAACCTTCGTTTCGCGACTCTTGGCTTCAAGGAAGGTGTAATACCGACAAGCAACGTACTCGAAGCACAAACAGCCTGGCTTTCTGCACAGTCTGGCAAAATAGATGCTCAGATAGACATGAAAATGAGCGAATTATATTTACAAAAATCAATGGGAACATTAAAATAATAAAAAGATATGGCTGATAAATCACAACACAGCAACGTTTTGCTGGCATTTTTCACATTGGTGGCTGCTATAGTCATCGTTAGCGTTATTGGATTCTTCACTCTTGGTAAAGGTCCGGAAATCATACAGGGACAGGCTGAAGCTACCGAATACAGGGTTTCAAGCAAGGTACCGGGACGTATTTTGAAATACTTCGTAACAGAGGGTGATCAGGTAAAAGCCGGCGACACACTTGCCATACTTGAGGCACCGGACGTGATGGCCAAACTGATGCAGGCTCAGGCAGCAGAACAGGCTGCACTTGCCATGAACCAGAAAGCAAACAAAGGAACTCGTGCCGAACAGCTTCAGGCCGCATTCGAAATGTGGCAGAAGGCTAAAGCCGGTCTGGAAATAGCTGAGAAATCTTATAATAGAGTAAACAATCTGTTTGAGCAGGGAGTGGTTTCAGAACAAAAAAGAGACGAGGCTAAAGCCCAGTACGAAGCAATGAAAGCTACAGAAAAGGCTGCAAACGCACAATACACAATGGCAAAGAACGGAGCTCAGGCAGAAGATAAGGCTATGGCTGCCGCTCAGGTGGAACGCGCTAAAGGTGCTGTGGCTGAGGTATCATCTTATATAAACGAGACTTATCTTGTAGCATCTGCAGACGGCGAAGTAACTGAAATTTTCCCTAAAGTGGGCGAACTGGTCGGTACAGGAGCACCAATCATGAATGTTGCACAGATGGATGATATGTGGGTTACATTCAACGTAAGAGAAGATTTACTTAAGGACTTCACTGTTGGTGGAGAAATAAAGGCTTACATTCCTGCACTTGAAAAAGATGCCGTACTAAAAGTTTACTATATGAAGGACTTGGGAAGCTATGCCGCATGGAAAGCAACAAAGACTACAGGACAGTTCGACCTCAAGACTTTTGAGGTAAGAGCAAAAGCTGTTGAGACTGTAGAGAACCTGCGTCCTGGAATGTCTGCCATAATTGAAAAATAAATAAACTGAATATGTCGAATACCGCCTATAGATTAATAAAGATAATGAGGCGAGAGGCGCTCCGTATTGCTACAAAACCTATGTATCTGTTTTGTATGATTATAGCACCTATACTCTGTTATGTGTTTTTCGCCACTCTTATGAGTAACGGATTACCTACAGACATGCCTGCCGGAGTGGTGGACCTCGACAATACATCTACCACAAGAAACATTATCAGAAACCTGGATGCATTCCAGCAAACAAAAATAGTGGCACATTACAGTAGTGTGGCAGAAGCGAGAAAAGCCATGCAGAAGGGAGAGATATATGCTTTCTATTACATTCCTGAAGGAACAACCGAAGAGACTTTGGCAAGCAGACAACCTAAGGTATCGTTTTATGCCAACTATTCATATCTAATTGCCGGCTCGCTGATATACAGGGACATGAGAACTATGTCCGAACTGGCAGGAGGAGCTGTAGGAAGAGCGACGCTATATGCCAAAGGAGCTACAGAAGACCAGGCTATGGCATTTCTGCAACCGATAGTTATAGAGACTCACGCCATCAGCAATCCCTGGCTGAATTATTCCATCTATCTGTGTAACACTCTTTTCCCTGGTGTGCTTATGCTGCTGATATTCATGACCACAGCATACACATTAGGAACGGAGATAAAGGAAAATACAGGAAAAGAACTTATGGCACTGGCAGACAATTCCATAGTTATGGCGCTAATAGGAAAGATTCTTCCTCAGACACTGATATTCTTTATTATGGCAACATTCCATAATATTTATCTGTACGGATTTCTGCATTTCCCATGTCACGGAGGAATCTTCTCTATGATAATGGCAGGACTGCTGCTTGTATTGGCGTCGCAGTCTGTAGGCATTTTCTTCTACGGTTTGTTCGGTTCGATGCGTCTTGCCCTCAGTGCGGCATCACTGTGGGGAGTACTGTCATTCTCCATTTCAGGATTTACATTCCCTGTGATGGCAATGCACCCTACCCTCCAGGCTCTGAGCAACCTGTTCCCGTTGAGGCACTACTTTCTGCTATACGTTAACCAGGCACTGAACGGTTACCCTATAATCTATGCCTGGCATTCGGTAGTTGCACTAATGCTGTTCCTGCTATTGCCTTTCTTTGTACTGAAGAAACTAAGGCAGATTATGGAAACATACGTATATCTCCCTTAACACCCTATTGAATTATGAAACATCAACCGTTTAGAAATATTGTCCGTCAGGGTATTTCAAGTCTGTTCCATATTTGTGCCCGAGAATTGAAGAATGTATTCAAGGATCAGGGGGTACTTATATTCTTCATTCTTGTCCCTCTGGCATACCCTCTGGTCTATGCATTTATATATACACAAGAAGTGGTAAGGGATGTTCCTGCTGCCGTGGTCGACAACAGCCGTTCGTCGTTGAGCAGGGAATTCATACGAATGGTAGACGCCACTCCTGACATCAAGGTACAGTCCTATTGTGCCGACATGGAGGAGGCACAGAACCTTATCGAAGAAGGAAGGGTGTATGGAATAATATACATTCCCGAAGAATTCGCGCGAAATATCTCACAAGGGAAACAGACTTCGGTAAGTATCTTCAGCGACATGAGCGGTTTGCTATATTACAAGTCTCTGCTTATGGCTACCACCAATGTGTCACTCGACATGAATAAGGATATAAAAATCCAGCGAATGGGAAATACCACCGCACGCCAGGATGAAATAAGTACTGCCCCGCTGGAATACGAAGAAGTGTCACTGTTCAATCCGCAGGACGGCTTTGCCAGTTTCCTTATACCAGCCGTTCTGGTGCTGATAATCCAGCAGACATTGCTACTTGGAATAGGACTTTCTGCGGGAACTGCAAGGGAGACAAACAAATTTCAGGACCTAGTTCCGTTAAGCAGAAAATATAATGGAACATTACGAATAGTTTTAGGAAAATCTTTGGCATATTTCCTGATATATGCCATTGTATCTGCATACGTGCTGTGTGCCGTTCCTAAAATGTTCAGCCTGGTTCAGTTGCCGGATCCTATAACTTTATTGTTATTCATGCTTCCGTATCTGCTGGCTTGTATCTTCTTTGCCATGACATGTTCCATATTCATACATCACCGTGAATCGTGTATGATGATATATGTATTTACATCTGTACCTCTGTTGTTTATTTCAGGTATATCATGGCCTGGAGCTGCCATTCCGGATTTCTGGAAGGTTGTTTCATGGATATTCCCTTCTACATTCGGCATAAACGGATTCGTGAGAATCAACAGCATGGGAGCTACCCTGTCTGACGTACTTCCGGAATTCAGGGCATTGTGGCTACATACCGGAATATATTTCATAACTACCTGTATAGTTTATCGCAGACAAATACAGATAAGCCACAGACATGTGGAAGAGAAACTGAAAAAAGCAAGGAAACATTTCAGGCTTATCAAAAAGGCAGAGAATTGATAATAAGTTCATCTTTATTAACTATTCATCTTATAGTTATAAGAGATAATACTATTAGCTTTGCAAATGGTTTAAAAAACGTTTGCAAAGCTTTTTTATTTGTATGAATCAGATGAACAGAATCAAACTTTACTTCATATTAATATTACTATTCACATCTTCATTTTTAAGTGCCAGTTCTACCATTAATAGCATAAAGGGAGATGAAAAAACTAAATTCAAAGTAGAAATAAGGAATTCTATAGGCGATCCACAAACAAATGTTTTCCTCAAGATTACCGGAAGAAGCGAAGTTTTTAAAGCTGATTCTTGTGGAATTATCAATTTCGAATATGATATTCCGGAAAGCTATTCACGAACTGCAAGTATTTACCTTGATGAGGACCCTAAAATTCCTGAAAAGACGTTTACTCTTGACAAAAACAATACATATTTGGATTTCTGTATAGATTCAAAAAGTGACATTCTTAGATTTAAACAGGATAACAGTACATTCTATATTGAAGGTATTGTTACTGACGAAAAGGGTGAACCTATTACAGGTGCTACCGTGAGCATACAAGGTACAGGAAGACACACATTTACAGATGAGATTGGTCTGTTTTCTATTGATGCGGATTTCAACCATTACATAATTATCAGGGCAGATGGAATGGAAAATCTGTCAATGACTGTCAGTCCTTTTCTTATGAATCAGCACGATGCATACAACATTGTAATGCGTAAGAAAAGTGGAGAAAAAATATACTCCAGCGTAGAAACCATGCCACAATATCCTGGTGGGATGAAATATTTCAAAAGATATATAGACCGAAATCTGAAATATCCTGAAGAAGCAAAAAAGAATAAAATTGAAGGTGTGGTTGTTATGCAGTTCGTCGTTGAGAAAAACGGTGACATAACAAATCCAAGAGTCATGAGAAGACTTGATGAGTCACTTGATTCTGTAGCAATGAACTTGATAAAAGGAATGCCAAGATGGATTCCGGCATCGGACTATGGGATTAAGGTAAGATGTAAATACTCAGTACCTATAGCCTTCAAGATACCGGTTCCAAAGCCCGTTGTAGTTGATAGTATTCCTATAAAAGGAAAGGCGCTTGCCGATAGCACTACAATTGTACAAGACAGCATTATAATGAAACCTGACACACTTGCGACTGACAGCCTGATTACTAAAACCATCATTAATGACAGTATAACTAATGACAGCGTTATTATAACAAACGATTCTATAGCTAACGATTCTACTTTAATAAAGAAAGAGATAGATAATGATAGAGTAATCAAGGACAATAAGACTAAAGTAAAGAAAAGAAACATTTTCGTAAGATTTTTCAGATGGTTGTTCGGAATAAAAGACAAAGAAGATAAAACCATTGAAAATGAAAAAATAAATGTACCGGACGATGAAGAAAGTAAAATCGAATCATCTGATATTGATGATAAAGACAGACCGGAAAAAGAAAAAATAGCAACAGTAAACGAAGAAGAAAAAATTTAACATTAAATATTTTTACGCATGAAAAGATTATTCACTTTATTGCTGATGATTGTCGGATTGACATTCGGCATACAAGCAGAAAAGGTAACACTAAAGGATGTGGCAAACGGTACGTACCGGGCAAAAAGCATATATGGCTTAAGACCAATGCTTGACGGTGAACATTATACCCAAATCAGTTCAGACAAAAAAAGAATTGTTAAATATTCATTCAAGACAGGAAAAGAAGTAGGTACTGTTTTCGATGTAACTACAGCAAGAGATTGTAACATCAAATCATTCGACGATTATATAATGTCGCCGGATGAAAAACTAATCCTTATTCAGACTGAGACAAAGCCAATCTACAGACGTTCATTCACAGCTGAATATTATATCTACAATGTTAAAAATAATAAGATAGAGCCACTTTCAAAAAATGGCCCCCAGCAGGTTCCGCTTTTCTCACCGGACGGTTTCCAGATAGCATTCGTCAGAAACAATAATATTTTTCTTGTCAAACTGTTGTTCGGTAATAGCGAATCACAAGTTACAAAAGATGGTGAATACAATAAAATACTGAACGGAATTCCGGATTGGGTGTATGAAGAAGAATTCGGCTTCAACAGAGCTTTTGAATTCAGCGCAGACAGCAAGATGATTGCATATATAAAATTCGATGAGAGTCAGGTTAAACAATTCTCTTTCCCATGGTATAAAGGAATGGCACCGGAAAAGAGTGAATACGAATACTACCCGGGAGCTTACGAATACAAATACCCTAAAGCAGGCGAAATTAATTCAAAAGTTACAGTTCATAGCTTTGACATAAAAAGCAAGGTGACAAGAACAATGGACCTGCCATTGGATAATGATGGATATATTCCTCGTATAAAGTTCACCTCAGATCCTGAAAAACTGGCTATTATGACGCTGAACCGCCATCAGAACAGATTCGATATGTATATGGCAAACCCAAGAAGCGGAATCTGTAAACTGACTATCAGAGACGAAGCAGAACAGTATATAAAAGAGCCGGCCTATTCTAATATTGAGTTTTATGACGAAAATATAGTACTTATGAGCGAAAGGGACGGTTATAACCATCTTTACTTATATACTATAGGCGGAAACCTTGTAAAACAAATTACTAAAGGCCAATACGAGGTGACTGATTTTCTCGGATGGGACCAAAAGACAAACGAATTCTACTATAGAGGATATAACAACAGCCCTCTTAGAACAGCCATATTCAAGGTTAACAAGAAAGGAGAAGTAACCAAACTTTCGAATAGAGAAGGTACTAACAATGCTATTTTCAGCAACAATATGATGTATTACATTAATACTTTCTCTAATATGACTACTCCTACCCTTATCACCATCAATAACAATAAGGGAAAAGAAATAGTTACCTTGCTTGACAACAACGAGCTTAAAGAACAGACCAAATCATTAAACATGCCACAGAAGGAATTCTTCACATTCAAAACAAGCAATGGAACTGAGCTGAACGGATGGATAATGAAACCTGTAAATTTCAATCCTTCAAAAAAATATCCTGTAATAATGCACCAATACAGCGGTCCAGGCTCACAACAAGTTCTCGATAAATGGGGAATAGGAAGTTTTGGCGATGGAGGTATGTTCGAAGCATATATGTGCGATAAAGGATACATCATGGTATGTGTTGACGGACGTGGAACAGGTGGACGCGGAGCAGAATTCGAAAAATGTACATATATGTATCTTGGAGTAAAAGAAGCAGAAGACCAGGTAGAAACAGCCAGATATCTTAGCTCACTTCCATTCGTTGACGGAAAGAGAATAGGTATATGGGGATGGAGTTTCGGAGGCTACAATACATTAATGTCAATGAGTGACGGTAGCGGAGCATTCAAAGCCGGAGTTGCCATTGCGGCACCAACCTGCTGGAAATATTACGATACAGTCTATACTGAAAGATTTATGCGTACACCTAAAGAAAACGGTGAAGGCTATGAAGCAGGTTCTGCCATAAGCAGGGCAGCAAACCTTAAAGGTAATCTTTTGCTTATACACGGAACTGCCGATGATAATGTCCACTACCAGAACTGCGCTGAATACGCAGAAGCTCTCGTACAGGAAGGCATACAGTTTGATATGCAGATTTATACAAACCGTAACCACAGTATATTTGGTGGAAACACAAGAAATCACCTTATGACAAGGGTTAGCGAATTCTTTATCAACAATCTGTAGTTTCGCAGGCTCAACTCCAAAGTTGACAAGGCTCCGGTTGACAAGTTGACAAGGTTTATAACTTAATGGAAACCTTGTCAACTCGTTAACTCGTCAACTTGTAACTTATAAATAATAGCCTACCTATAAACAAACATACTATGACACACATCAGAAAACCCGAATGGCTCAAGATAAGCATTGGAGCCAACGCAAGATACTCCGAAACAAAGAAAATAGTAGATACACACAAACTCAACACAATATGCAGCAGTGGCCGTTGCCCCAATATGGGAGAATGCTGGGGTAAGGGAACCGCCACATTCATGATTTGCGGCGCAATATGCACACGCTCGTGCAAATTCTGCAACACTTGTACAGGCAAGCCTCTCCCTCTTGATGAAAACGAGCCAAATAATGTAGCAGAGTCAATCAGACTAATGAAACTCAACCACGCGGTTATCACATCCGTTGACAGAGATGACCTTGAAGACCTCGGAGCATCACACTGGGCTAAAACACTGCTGAAGATAAAAGAAGTCAATCCTGAAACTACCATCGAAGCTCTGATACCGGACTTCCAGGGCAAGCCGGAACTGATAAGTCAGGTAATAGAGGCAAGGCCTGATATTCTGTCACACAACATGGAGACCGTAAAAAGAATCAGTCCAATGGTCAGAAGCGTAGCAAAATATGACACAAGCCTCAACGTGATAAGACAGATTTCGGAAAGAGGGATTACAGCCAAATCGGGAATAATGGTAGGACTTGGCGAGACTAAGGAAGAAGTTCTGGAGACTATGGACGACTTACTTGAAGCAGGATGCAAGATACTGACAATAGGCCAATACCTACAGCCTTCGCACAAGCACTATCCCGTAGCCGAATATGTCACTCCGGAACAGTTTGAAGAATACAGAATAATTGGAGAAAACAAAGGCTTTAAAACAGTTGAAAGCGGACCATTAGTACGTTCATCATATCATGCGGAAAAACATATAATGAAAAAATGAACAATCCGAACGCATTGTTTGTTGAAACTTTGATATATAATGAAAGCAAAACGAACAATACACGGGTATGAATTTAAGAAACAAAATAGTATCTATAGGGCTTTTACCTATTATTATCACTCTTATAGGTCTGCATTTCTTCCATAACACAGAAATGTTGGGAGCAGGATTATTGCTAAGCATAATTATGCTTACGTACAATATCACCAGGATGAAGGATCTGAACTTTTTTCTTCTGCTCGGCACATTAGGTATTGGAACATGTTTTATCCTAAGACTATTCTGGGGTTACAAATATGTTCCGCTCAATACTATCACTCCTACACTTGAGTTTTCACTCATGGTGTTCGCTTTCATATACTATACAGCTCCCGAACTATATAATGGAATGGTGAACAAATTGGGAATAAGAAATTGTTTCTCATATAAGCTGGAGACAAAAATAATCATCATACTATCATCCATTCATCTTATACTTCTGTATATAATAAAAACACTGAATCACGACTGGAGTCCTGAAGGGCGTTTCTTTATGATTAACATTATTCCAGTATCAATCTATATAATATGCCTCATTTTGAATACCATAGGAATACATATAGCTGCAAAGATTGATTTATCGAGACACAATATCATACGAATAGCCCCGATATGCAACGGCAAACTCTTCCTGTCACAGAGAAACCTTACACCGGAGTCATTGGATATCCCCATCGAAAGGAGCATGGACGGTACTATAGAAGAAGGTAAGAAATATGCTCTAAAAGCAGTAAAGAAAATTACACTGAACAATGTCCAACCACGCTTGATACTACATTACAATGACGAATGTTCCTGTGGGACATGTAATGACATTCTGCTGTTCATATTACCGCTGAAAACGGAGAAAGACATAATGTTGGACGGAAAATTCTTCAATTTTGAGGATATTGAGAAGAATACACATCTGCTGAATCCAAGTATAAAAAAAGAGCTGGAACATCTTAGAAATGCTGCCAGCTTATGGAAAGATTTTTATTTGTAAATAAGGAAAATACACGGTATTTTAGACAAGTCAGGGAATTTGCCGTTCCATTCTTTCAGCGTACGGGTTCTTATATACTCATTTTCGCAAGTTATATTCGCTGCTATACACAACTTTGTCTGCGGACGGCAAGCCTTGATTATATCCTCCATCATCTTGTTGTTTCTATATGGTGTTTCGATAAACAATTGTGTCTGATTTTCAGAATAAACCCTACTCTCCAGTTCTTTAAGTCTTTTCTGTCTGTCATTTGCATCTATCGGCAGATAACCATGAAAAGCAAAACTCTGTCCGTTAAATCCTGATGCCATTACTGAAAGAATAATTGACGACGGACCTACAAGCGGAACCACCTTATAGTTCTTACGCTGTGCTATTGCCACCACGTCAGCTCCCGGATCGGCCACCGCCGGACAACCAGCTTCAGAAATTACTCCCATAGAATTTCCTTCAGCCAAAGGTTTCAGAAAGCCTGATATTTCTTCAGGAGAAGTATGCTTGTTGAGTGTAAAGAAAGTCAGGTCATCAATAACTATAGAACGGTCCACTTTCTTTAGGAATCTGCGAGCTGAGCGTACATCCTCTACTATGAAATATTTTATCTCAGTTATAATGTCCTTGTTATATGCCGGCAGAACTTTTTCAACAGGAGTATCTCCCAATGTAACCGGCAATAGATATAATGCTGTTTCCATATAATTCATCCAAACATTAAATGTCAATATCCATCAACATTCCTTCGTAATCAGTATTATTCAGAAGTTCTTCAAAAGTAACACTCGGGTTCTTTTTCATATATTCGTCAATATACTGCATTCCAAGCCATATTCCAATCATAGGAGGTACATCCTCCTTCAATATCCTGTTCGGCATAGGTTGCAAATAGGCACGAATAATCATAGGATCTGTACTTTCCAGATGATTCGCCTTATTAACCCACTCTATGAATTGTTTCTTGTTTTTTCCGCACCACTCCAACTGCGTATCATTATAGCCGAGTACTTTTGTTCCCAAATCCTCACTACCCAAAGCTTTCTCCGTAATCCACGCAATTTTGCCTCTATACATCATCAAGTCAAACAATGTACGATGATTCCTTTCCCACGGAAATGGATAAAGACTTAATAGATAGAAGGACAAACAGTCTGGAACAATCCTTTCCGGATTCATCGAAGCTCTCTGATAGTTATAGTAATAACGCTTGTACATAGGATAATCCTCTCCCATGTATTTATCAAGACTTATACCTATGAGACTGTCAGACACCACAACAGACTGGTTCAAAGCTGAAATCTGTGAATATACCACCGGTATCGGAAATGAGGGCATCCTCTTCTTCAGATACACAAATCCCTTTGTAAGATCTTTTTCAAAACTGCCGAGGTCCTTATACTTATCTTCTACATCAAGCATCAGATTTACAAGAGAAGTATCAGAATAATATGCGCAGAGACGGTCATTGATTTTTTCATCATTCACCGATCCAAGTGCAAGCACATCCTCGATAAGAAGTTTTGTAGCATGAGGGAAATCCATGTTCATTTTCTGCAGAGAAGTGAAGCTGTTCAGTGCCGAGGCTTCGAACTGCAATCTGTCATATCTATGTATTTTTACCCTTCCTTCAGATAAAAAAAAGTCTTTCTGCCCGTCATCACGACAGGCAGAAAGCACTAATAAACTTAATATTATGATTAAAATGTGTCGCATTAATAAGCTAATTATCCGTAGATAATATTACCATTTTCATCCTTATATTCATCAAGTCCCTTTTCGTATGTAGCCATCGCACGAAGACTCATACCAACACTTGAGAAACCACCATCGTGGTAAAGATTCTGCATTGTAACCTTCTTAGTAAGGTCAGAGAACATAACGATACAATAATCAGCACATTCGTCAGCAGAAGCATTGCCAAGTGGAGACATACGGTTTGCAAAGTCGAACAACTTGTCCATACCCTTTACTCCTGATCCGGCAGTAGTCATAGTAGGCGACTGTGAGATAGTGTTGATACGTACGTGATGTTCACGTCCGTAAATATATCCAAAGCTACGTGCGATAGATTCAAGCAGAGCCTTGGCATCAGCCATATCGTTGTATCCGTAGAATGTACGCTGAGCGGCAACATAACTCAATGCAAGAATCGAACCATATTCGTTAATAGCATTAAGTTTCTTGGCAGACTGGATCATCTTGTGGAATGAAACAGCAGAGATATCAAGAGTCTTGCTCAACATATCGTAATCCAAGTCATCGTATGTACGTTTCTTACGAACATTTGGAGACATACCGATAGAGTGTAAAACAAAATCTATCTTTCCTCCCAATACTTCCATAGAACGCTTGAAGACATTTTCAAGATCTTCAACACTTGTTGCGTCGGCAGGTATAACCTCACAATTCAATTTTTCTGCCAAAGCAGAAACTTCACCCATGCGTACTGCTACAGGTGTGTTTGACAATGTGATTATAGCACCTTCTTCAACAGCCTTTTCAGCAACTTTCCATGCTATAGACTGTTCGTTCAGGGCACCGAAGATAATTCCTCTTTTCCCTTTTAGCAAATTATAACTCATATATTCAAAATTGATAAATTCGTGACAAAGATAGGCATTTTATTTTACAAACTTTGTATTATTCCACCTCTTTTCTTAAAGGAAACATAAAATCTCCGTTTAAACACTGTTTAAATACTGTTTAAACACCGTTTAAACGGAGATTAAATATCTACTCCTTATAAATACAGTTTAGCCAAGGAAAGAAATAAGTACACCGGCAGCCACCGCAGAACCTATCACTCCGGAGATATTACTTGCCATACAATACTGCAACACGTGGTTTTTAGGATCATATTTCAATGCTATCTCGTTTGCCACACGGCTCGCCATAGGCACGGCACTCAATCCTGTTGCACCGATAAGCGGATTGATTTTCTTCTTTGTAAACAGATTATAGATCTTGACAAAGAAAATACCGCCTGAAATTGAAAGGCCGAAAGCAAGGAAACCTCCAATCACGATACCTATTGTTGTCCAGTTCAGGAAAGCGTCAGTAGTCATTGTTGCACCAACCGAGATACCGAGGAAAATGGTTGCGGCATTCATTATGCTGTTTGATGCAGCATCGAACAAACGTGAAGTGTTCGAACCTATTTCCTTTACCAGATTACCGAACATCAGCATACCTACCAATGGAACAGCGCTTGGCACAAACAATGCCACAATAGTAGTAACCGCTATAGGGAATACTATTTTCAGAACACGCATGTTCTTTATTTCTATTGTTGGCGGATATTTCTTTTCCTGTTCCTTCATATTAATACTTAATTCCTTCTTGCTGCACCATAATCTGACAACCAAAGGAATTATCACCGGAACAAGAGCCATATACGAATATGCAGCAATAGCGATAGGACCAAGCAAATGAGGAGCCAGCTTGATTGTAGTAAATATCGCTGTAGGACCGTCAGCTCCACCTATTATACCCAATGAAGCAGCTTCCTGGGGAGTAAAGCCAACCATAATGGCAACAAGCAATACTGCAAAAATACCCAGCTGAGCAGCAGCACCGAAAATAGACAGACGTAGATTACGCAGCATAGGTCCGAAGTCGGTCAGCGCACCCACACCCATAAATATTACCGGCGGAAGGAAACCTGTCTTGATGAGCATATAATAAATGAAGTTCATCAGTCCCAGTTCGTGTGCTATCTCATGCAAAGGCATTTCCCATATATTCTTCATCACGCCATTCACCATCACCATACCGTTTTCGTCGGCCTGTATCACTCCCATCTCCCCTCCCGGGAAATTGGCAAGCAACACTCCGAAAGCTATCGGCACAAGCAACAGCGGTTCGTACTGTTTCTTTATACCCAGATAAAGCAGTACGAAAGCTATGGCATACATTATAATAAACCGCGGATCGGCAATGATATTGCTGAACGCAGTCATGTCGTATAATCGTTCAAAAATCTCTTCCATACATCTATCACTTTATCTTCATTAATACATCATCTTCAGATACAGAATCACCAGAGTTCATGCAGATAGCAGTAACAGTACCGCCAAACTCGGCATTTACGGCTATATAAGTCTTCATTGCCTCAATATAGCAGAGAGTGTCACCCGGATTAACCTTATCACCAACCTTCAAAGGTGTTTCCTGAGCCGATTTAGTGAGATAGAATTTTCCTTCAAGTGGAGAAAGCACATCCTTGCCCTCACCCGATGCGGCAACCGGCTGAGCGCCATCCGCAGACGCGGACTGTGCTGGCAATGCAGTGTCACCGAAAGCCACAGTCACACGATAAGGCTTTCCGTTCACATCTACAGTGAGCACCTGAGTACCTTCCTTAGGCATTGAACCGCCTTCAGCCTCAGCACGGCGTTTTTCTACGTCTGCCAGGAAGTCTGCCTTAGCCTTTCCGCTCTTGTATGCCTCATACTGAGCCGGATGCATAGCATATTCGAACAGTTCTTCGTCGTCCTGACCTGTTTCCCATCCTTTTTCAGCCATCATCTGACGGTATTTGTCAAGCTGATCCGGATAATTGTCCTGAGGATTGCCTGTAAAGAATGTTCTGCCTTCGCTCTTTGCCTTTTCAACTATCTCATCTGCCAACGGACCTGCCAATGCTCCAGCCTTGCCGAGTATCATATCCCATACATCGTCTGCTATCATAGCCCAGCGTTCCTTGCCTTTTTCCATCTGAATGACATTCATCATTGCCAGGTTCTTTACATACTGGCTGAAAGGAGTAACCAGACAAGGATAACCTACACGAGGCCATACGTATGAAACTTCGTTGAACAGTTTGATGAGCAATTCGTCCTGAGTCATAAGCGGCAGATTGTTCTTTGCCTTATATTTATTGATTGATTCCAGATTTGTTTCCAGGTCAGCCATCAGACTACCCATCATACCACCGGGAAGTCCCGGACCTACAAGCAAAGAATTCATCATACGGTTTCTCGGACTGATATACAAGCCTAAGAAATCGTCCATAAATTCCTGTATCATGGTTCTGGCTTTCATATATGCATGCATATTGATTTCCTTCACCTTGAAACCGGCATCTTTAAGCATAGCCTGCACACTGATTACGTCAGCATGTCCGGTACCCCATGACAGAGGGTCCATACCGCAGTCCACATAATCGCATCCGGCCTTGCAAACTTCAAGAATTGAAGCCATATTGAATCCGGGACCTGCATGAGAGTGATATTGTATTGTTATATCCTTGATTTTCTTGATTCCGGCAACAAGTTTTCCGAGGAACACAGGACGTCCGATACCTGCCATATCCTTGATACATATTTCATCGCATCCTGCATCGATAAGCTTCTTAGCCATATCGAGATAATATTCCACTGTATGTATAGGAGAATAAGTGATACAAAGGCAGCACTGTGAAATCATTCCCGCATCGTGCGCATATCCTATTGACGGGATTATATTACGAACATCATTCAGTCCGCAGAAAGTACGTGTAATGTCAGTTCCCTGAACTTTCTTTACCTTATAGAACAGTTTTCTAACGTCTGCCGGAACAGGACTCATTCTCAGTCCGTTCAATGCGCGGTCAAGCATGTGTGTCTGGATACCTGCCTCATGAAAAGGCTTTGTCCATTCTCTCACAGCCTTATTAGGATTTTCACCAAACAGCAGATTTACCTGTTCGAAACCGCCTCCGTTAGTCTCTACTCTGTCAAAGCATCCCATTTCCACTATCACAGGAGCTATCTTTACCAATTGGTCAACACGTGGTACATATTTTCCGGCACTCTGCCACATATCGCGAAAGACCAGACTGAATTTCACTTCTTTTTCCATTTTCTTAATGTGTTTTCATTTCTTTAATCAGTTCAACTTCTCAATTTTCATTACCTTGCCCTTACCACCTGTAAGTTTTTCCACTGCAATGTTAATCGCCTTCACGGAATCCTCTTCCAACGAAACGGTTGCCACTGCAGGCTTACGTTTGACTTCCTCTTCGGGAGGAGCCAATTTGTTCACAGCCTTAATAAGCAAAGTACTAAGCCAGATAATAATGAGAAGGATTACGAATACCGTACACATACCTACGAGCATCAGCATCAGACCTGTTCCAATATTTTCCATATATATCTAATTTTAATGTATTACCGACACCATTTAAAGCCATGCCGCTTAAAAGGCATCCAAATATACCAATTAAATATATTGCATTGATACAAAAAACTTTAAAATTATCAACATTCATAACTTTGAAATATATTTTACACTTTCAAATTATAATGCCAATCCTTATTAATTATCTATAATATTACATCCACAAACCTCCAAAATAAAAAAAGTCTCTGAGACATCATCTCAAAGACTTTTTTATGAAACAATTATACAATCCTCAACCGGCTACAAGTCCGCCATCCACCAAATAATGACCACCTGTACAGAAACTGGAAGCATCAGAAGCCAGAAAATAAACCATTTCAGCCACTTCCTCCGGATATCCGGCTGATCCACGCGCATACAGTGAATTTTCTTGGCGCCAATAATCATCTATTGTACAATTGTTCACTGAAGCAAACTGTTCAAACAGATTATCCACAAGCGGAGTACGGATAGTGCCTGCACAAACAGCGTTTACACGGATATTCTTCGGACCCAAATCAATAGAAAGACTACGGGTTATCTGACCTAATGCCCCTTTTGTCATACCATAAGCAAAGCTATATGGCTTACCTACAAACCATTGGTCAGAAACATTTATCACAACCGAACCACCTCCTGCTTTAATAATATTAGGTATAGCCTCACGCAAAGTGTTCACCGTTCCATAAATATTGGTCTGAATCATCAAATCCAATTCTTCATCAGCAATATCAAGCAAAGTATTGGCACGGTGTATTCCCGCATTAGCAAAGACACTATTCAATTGACCGAATTTAGAGACTGTTTTCTCCACTGCATTACGAATGTCAGCACGTACACGAGTATTACCTTCTATAAATAAAAGATGTTCAGGGCAGTCCAGTTTTTTCAACAACTCAGCGGCGGCATCAGTGTTGATATCCATAAAACCGACGTTCCAATCCTGAGAAATAAATTTCTTTACTGAGGCAGCACCAATTCCAGTGGAACCACCTGTTATAAAAATTGTTTTTGACATAATAATATATTTTTAATTAGATGCGTATAAAATTAGCAATAAAGATATAATTATCGATACTTTACACATCTTTTTTTATTTATATTCCCAACATTTTATTAATTACCAAAACTTTATATATCTATCAAACAAAATTCCGACAACAACCACAGAATCAGATAAACATCACATTTTATCATTTTACACTCCTTTTGTAATCCATCTTTACACTACTGTAAAGAAACCTTACAGTTACCGGAAAGACTGTTTTTCATAATGTACGGAATATCAACAATTTACACGTTTGGCACGGTTATGGCATTATAGTTAGTGTAAAAACAACAGAAAAATGAAAAAGATATTTACACCAATAATCCTGATCTTGGCCGCAACGCAATGTTTGGCTTCCGGGAGCGACAGCATATCAGCTGCAGATACTTCCCGAACAATGACATTGCACGACTGTATGGAATATGCAATAGAATATTCCACCAAAAATGAAATACAAAGACTTGACAATGCCGATGCGCGCACAGAGAGACGTGACGCCATACTCAAGACATTCACCCCATCCGTTTCGGCAGGAACATATGCCTACAGTAACTTCGGACGTGCCGTGGACCCTGAGACAAACACCTATACCAATACCACATCTTTCAACAACGGTTACTCGCTGAGCGCAAGCATCACGCTGTTCAACGGATTTTCCGCCATCAACAATATCAGAATTTCGCAGACAGCCGTAAAGATGGGAATCTCGCAGGAAGAAAAGCTGCGCGACGAGCTGTGTCTGGCAGTTATGGAAGCCTACTTCAATGTACTGTTCCACACCGAAATGACTGAAGTCCTGCGCCGACAGGTGGAAAACTCGAAAGCAAGTCTCCTATTGATGCAAAAGCAGTATGAGACAGGGCAGAAAAGCCGGCCTGATGTGGCACAGATGGAAGCCGACCTTGCCGACAGGGAATATCAGCTGGAGACATCATTCAACAACAGCCAGGATGCACTGCTCACACTGAAATCAGTAATGATGTGGCCTGTGGAGGAAGAACTCAGGATAGACCGCACGATGATAGACGAAAAATATTCGGCACTGGTGGAAGAAGAGGACCGCGCGGACGAAATAATGGATTACGCGGTCAGCTCGCAGCCATCAGCACTCATAGCAAAAGGCACAATGGACAAAGCCAAATTCGCTCTGAACACGGCCAGATGGCAGTTTCTTCCAAGCCTGTCGCTAAACGGTGGTTGGTCCACCAGTTACTACAGCTATCCCGGAAAAGCCAACTACACTGCTCCTTCGTTCAACTCGCAATGGAAAAATAACTCCGGCGAATACATTCAGCTGAGTCTTTCAATTCCTATTTATGACAGACTTTCCAGATTCTCGAACCTTTCGAAAAAGAAAAACGAGTACCGACGCGCCGAGGCACAATACCGCCAGACGGTACACGACATCAAGTCCGAAGTACAGCGTGCCATACAGGACAAGACAGGCGCCCGTAAGTCGCTTGTACTTGCCATGAAACGTTCCAAGGCACAGGAAGCCACATTCCTGTTGCACGAAAAGAAGATGCGTCAGGGTATGGTATCCCCTATTGACTATCAGACAATTACAAATTCTTTTCTGAACTCACAGGCGGAAGAGTTGAACGCATTGCTGCAATATTATCTGAAACGCAGCGTGGTGAAATATTATAAAGGAATAAGTTACATAGAACAATAAAAAAAGTATAACATATCATGGACAGAGCAATAGAAAAGAAAAAAGGAATGGCACTGGTATTCAGCAAAAAAGCGTTACCATACTGGGGTGGCGGACTGCTGTTGTGCCTTATAGGATATATCCTAATTAGAGACAATGTAAGTACACTGAGAGTAAACGCAGAGACTCTATCAATAAACAAGGTAATGGAAGGCGAATTTAATGACTATATCCGCATCTCAGGACAGGTACAGCCGATGACAACCATACAGCTTAGCCCCCTGGAAACGGGAGTAGTGAAAGAGATATTCATGGAAGAAGGTTCGCACGTGAAAGCCGGCGACAAAATCCTGCGTCTGACTAACGAAAACCTCGACATGCAGATTCTTAACTCGGAAGCCGATCTTGCAGAAAAGGAGAACCTGCTCCGCAACACAATGATCTCCATGGAACAGCAACGTCTGAGCGTAAACCAGGAAATGCTGCAACTGGAAATGGAAGTAAGACGCTATCGCAGGGCTTACGAATCGCAGAAATCGCTCTATGCCGAAGACCTGATAGCCAAAGAGGACTTTCTGAAGGCAGAAGAGGACTATCTGCTGGCAAAGGATAAACTGGAACTCGTAAAGGAACGTTCCATACAGGACAGCCTTTATCGCAGCGTACAGGTGGAACAGATGCAGGAAAGTCTGAGCAACATGAAAATCAACATGCAGATGATACGCAGAAGAAAAGACAATCTTGTAATTACCGCGCCTATTGACGGCGAACTGGGGTTGCTTGATGTTGTTCTCGGTCAGTCTGTGCCGTCGGGCAGCAAAGTGGGACAGATAAACACTCTTGACAGCTACAAGATTGAGGCTCAGATAGACGAACACTATATCGACCGTGTCACTTCAGGCCTGGAAGCGGATTTCGAAAGACAGGACGAATCGTTCCATGCCGTCATACGCAAAGTCTATCCTGAGGTGCGCGACGGAAAGTTCAAGGCCGACTTCAAGTTCAGCGGAGTACAGCCTGAGAATATCCGTACAGGTCAGACATACTATCTGAACCTTCAGTTGGGACAACCGGAAGAAGCCATAATGATTCCTCGCGGCACATTCTACCAGAAGACAGGCGGACGATGGATTTACGTGATTACTGAGGACGGTTCGAAAGCTTATAAAAGAGAAATACGTATAGGTCGTCAGAATCCTCAGTATTACGAAGTGCTTGAAGGTCTGCAACCGGGAGAAAAGGTCATCACTTCGGGATATGACAATTTCGGCGACAATGACTGTTTGGTGTTGAATTAATAAACTTAAAACCAACGGTCAACGAAGTTAAACTCACAAACTTAAAAACTCACAAACTTAAAAACTAATGAAGAGTTATTTCAGATTCCTGTCACGAAACAAGCTATATACCACAATCGAAGTTTCCGGTATGGCAATAGCCATTGCGTTTGTGGTGTTCATAGGCTCGTTTGTAATACGGGAATATAATACCGATTCGGAAATTAAAAAACAGGGGAATATATATATCGGACATTCCGAAAGACTGTTTTTCGGATGTGCCACAATAAAAGAGCAGCTTGAAGGAAAATTTCCTGAAGTGGAGGATATGTGCAGAATGATGAATACGCACATCTTCGGAGGACTTAAAATGACTTTTCAGGCAGGCGATTATACCGATCGCCAGAAGGCATCAATAGTAGATGAGAATTTCTTCAGATTCTTTCCGTTTCCATTGGAATCAGGAACACCGGAATCTGTTCTGAAAGAAAAGAACTCGGTAGTCATTTCACGTACATTTGCCAATAAGGTATTCGGGAAAGAAGATCCGATCGGCAAATCCGTCAAAATTGATGTTAACGGAAATACGGCCAATCTGAACATCACCGGAATTTTCAGCGATTTCAAAAATACAATATTCTATTCGCCTGAAATAATTTACCGTATAGATTTGGTCAGGGATCTTGACAGTTCACTTACAGGAAACGGTAACGGTTCAACTGTCCTGTTTATAATGACGGCAGGAGGAACAGACATTCAGTCACTTGAAGACAAGATGGAAGAAATTGTCCGGAAAGAAGACTTTCTGTATGTATATGGGCTGTGTAAAGACTTCCTTCTTACCCCTTTCGACAAAATAAGCTACAGTGCGGTAGAAGCTACAGCTCCGTTCGAAGGTCTTATAGATGCAAGCTTCATAAAACTGTTTACAGCAGCCGGAATATTTCTCCTGCTGTTCGCCGTACTGAATTATATTTCGCTCACTGTTGCACAGACAGGATTCAGAGCAAAGGAAATGGCTTCAAGAAGGCTTCTAGGTACACAACAATCAGGAATAATCGCCAGATATATATCTGAATCGTTCATTCTTACAGTGATATCCTTTGCCTTTGCGCTAATCTTTGTAAAACTGATATCCCCTCATCTGAGTGAACTTATTGGAAAAGAAATTTCTCCTCTCAAAGATATGGGATGGATGGAAATACTGTTTATTATACTGCTGCTCGTAGTTCTATCGGTATTGTCAGGCATTATACCTGCGCTTCTTGTTTCAAAGTACAAGCCAATAGACGTAGTGCGAGGTAATTTTGCACGAACCAGCAAAATGACTTTAGGTAAAATCCTGATAGGTTTCCAGAGCGGAGTGGCATTCATTACGTTAGGTCTTGCGGCAGTCATGTTCATACAGCTGAAACACATGACTGAAAAGCCAATGGGATATGAAAAAGAAAACAGAATAAGCATACAGAACGCAAGCAAACCTTCGGATTATCACATTGAGGAGCTGAAATCACTGGCATGTGTAGAAAAGGTCGGTTGGCTGCAGTTTGAGCCCATGACTTTAGGAACATCAGGAACTTCGTTCAAGATTAACGGCATAGACCAGAAATTTGATATGTATTATGGCGACCAGTCCGCTTTCGAAATACTCGGTTTCAAGGTGTTACGCAAAAACGGAGAAGCACTCAATCAATGTGCCTGGCTTCCAGAATCGACAATGAGAGCATTGGGACTTGATTATGACTGTACGCAAGTCAATCTGGATTCCGGTGGAATGTTTCCCGTTTGCGGTATTTTAGAAGACTATCATAAAGGAACTGCAAATTCGGAAAGAAGAGGAGGATTTCTGGACATAGCGTGGATTAAGGAAATGGAGAAAGAAGAAGATTTCAGAACCCTGCGGACACTTGTAGTGAAAGTTTCCGGCGACGAGAACAAGGCAGAGAACGAAATAAAGGCTTTCTACAAAAGTAAAGGTTTTTCGGAAGATGAAATAGTAGTGGCAACTTATAACAAGATGATTTCCGACCTGTATTCTTCAGAAAAACAAGACCTGAAACTCATAGCAGTATTCACCATGCTCACCCTTCTGCTGACGATACTGGCCATGTTTGCCATGAGTACATATTATGCACGCCAGCACTCAAAAGAAGCCGCTCTGAAAAAAGTTATGGGAAGCGGCAGACTACAGCTTTTTATCGAGACTTCATCAGGGTTCATAAAGTCAGTAGTAATCTCCATCATAATTGCATTGCCGGTTACATGGATAGCCGTCAGCAAGTGGCTTGAAGGATACAGCTACAGGATAGACAATCCGGTATATGTTTACATTTTAGACGCAGTGATAATGATTGTCATAGCCCTGCTGTCAATAAGCTGGCAGATGATAAGACTGATGAATACCAACCCCGTGAAATCATTGAAGAACGAATAAAAAACGTTAAAAAAAACGTGGGCATGTTTTAATCAAAACGTGGGCAAGTTTTAATCTAAATGTGGGCAAGTTTTAATAAAACGTATCAACCCCTATTTTATAAGTAAAAAACATAGAAATAATAACAACTAAAAACTCTAAAGATCATGATTAAAGTAACTAACCTCAGCAAAGTTTTCCGTACAGAAGAAATTGAAACTACAGCATTGAACGAAGTGTCTTTCGAAATAAACGAAGGTGAATTTGTAGCCATCATGGGTCCGTCAGGATGTGGCAAGTCAACACTGTTGAACATCCTCGGTCTGCTGGACAATCCCACAGGAGGCAGCTACGAACTGTTGGGACAGGAAGTGGCAAACCTGAAAGAACGCGAACGTACCAAATTCCGCAAGGGTAACCTTGGTTTTGTGTTCCAGAGCTTCAACCTTATAGACGAGCTGAATGTGTTTGAAAACGTGGAACTGCCTCTGAAATACCTCAACATCGGTGCGGCAGAACGCAAACAGCGTGTTACGGAGATTCTGAAAAGAATGAACATCAGCCACCGTTCACACCACTTCCCGCAGCAGTTGTCCGGCGGTCAGCAGCAGCGTGTGGCAATAGCCCGTGCTGTAGTGTCAAACCCAAAGCTGGTACTTGCCGATGAGCCTACCGGTAACCTCGACTCAAAGAACGGTAAGGAGGTAATGGATCTGCTGACAGAACTGAACTCGGAAGGCACAACTATAGTAATGGTGACACACTCACAGAAAGACGCTTCAGTAGCACAAAGAATCATCAACCTCTTCGACGGACGTATTGTGGGTGATGTAAGAAATGAATTGTAATTTCAGGTTACGAGGTATTAGATACTAGATACTAGGGACGAGATACTAGATACTAGGGAACCTAGTACCTAAAAAACCTAGTCAACTAGTATCTAGTACCTAGTACCTAATAAAACTCAAAATGATATGAATGAATATAAGACATACTTTAAGTTCCTGAGCCGAAACAAGGTTTTCACATTGGTTAATCTTGCAGGACTAAGCATCTCGCTCATGTTCATACTGCTGATATCGAACATGGTATTCAGGCAACTTACTGTAGATAAAGATATGAAGGATGCCGACAGGACGTATATAATGGCAAGCGAAGAAGATGCATCTGGACATTACAATTTAGGGGACAAACTGCAAAGCCGCTATCCCGAAATAGAGGAATGGTGTGCCATTTCCGGATGTGTTGAATATCCGGTAATGTCTGAAGAAAAACAGATGAGTTTGTATGTAGGTATGGCAAAGAAGAACTTCTTCAGTTTCTTCGGTTTTCCTCTTCTGTATGGAAATCCTGATGATGTATTGATTTCGAATGACAATGCTGTCATAAGCCAGTCGGCAGCTATAAAGATGTTCGGAACCACAGATTGTATAGGCAAGACCTTCAAGACTATACAGCCAATGGCAACAAACGAATACAAAGTTGCAGGTATCATGAAGGATATAGACAACTCTGTCATTCCTCGCGAATGGGAAATCATTTTGCCATTCGAAAATATAAAATACTATAATTATGCCTCTGCAATAGAGAATACACACATGAGTAATTCAGGTGGAGCAAATCTGTTTTTCCGTCTATTACCAGACACAGATCTTAACACCAAGGCTGACGATATAGTTTCATATCTCAAAACATTTTACTGGATATACGAAGGCGGAACATACAAAACTGTAAAATTCATTCCTGTCCGTGAGTTTTATTTTTCAGACATACAGTCTTCAATAGGCCTGAAACAGTACAATTATAAGGTTGTTGTGACCTTTATAATAATAGGAGTACTCGTCCTGCTGATGGCTATATTCAATTACGTAAGTATGAGTGTGGCGCAGACCAGTTACAGGGCAAAGGAAATGGCGACAAGACGTATCTTAGGCTCTTCACGAAAAGATATTTTCTGGCGAATGATACTTGAATCGTTTATACTTACAGCAGCATCTTTCATCATATCCTTCATACTTGCACTGGCAGTGGAACCATACGCCATGGATTTGCTTAAAGTAAAACTCGACATACTGGGCGACGTATCATATATTACAGTAATATCATACATCCTGCTTGTTGCGGTTCTGGCATTCGCGTCAGGCATTGTTCCGGCATCAATATTGTCAGGATACAATCCTATGGATGTAGTAAAGGGAACATTCCGACGCAAGACAAAGCTGGTGTATTTCCGCGGACTGAACATATTCCAAAGCTGTCTTACTATAGCGTTGCTGACTTGTTCTTTCTATTTCAGCATGCAGATATACAGAATACTCAATGCTCCGTTGGGTTATGAATATGGCAGTATAATAGACTATCCGGTCATGGCTGGCAATGAGCAGATGAGACTGTTCCGGGGCGAGGCGTTGAAACTGCCTTTCGTAAAAAGAGTTTCTTTCGCTTGCGGAACACCAAACGATGGAGGAAATAACAATACAAGCTATTTCAACACTGCCGACACACTGAAATGTATGAGTTTCCAGACATTTATCGCGGATTCATCATTCTTGCAGATGTTCGACATAAAGATTACTGAAGACCGCGGACTTGTAAACACCGACGACAGTTATTTTGTCAGCGAAAACGCTATGAAAGATTTGCTTTCAATCGGTCAGGGTCCTGATTATTACATCAACAGATATGGATATAAATGCAATATTCTCGGACAGTTCAAGGACTTCAAGATACGCTCGCTGATGGATGAATATCATCCGCTTCAGATGAGGATTCTTCCGGTAGAAAAGGTTTCACCGTGGAATGTACTGGTAGAAACCACATCGGCTAATGAGGAATATAAACGTCAGCTCGATGATTTGTTTTACGAAATAATTGACAGAACACCTTTCGACTCCCAATGGTATCATGACGAAGTGCTCAACACATACGACAATATAACACGTCTGAACAAGACTATCGTCATATTCACATTTGCGGCACTCATCATATCATTATTGGGACTTACAGCCATGAGCCTCTACTTCGTATCACAACGCAAACGCGACATCTCCATACGCAAGGTTTTCGGCTCAAACTCATGGATGGAACAATGCAACCTGATGAAGTTCTCAATGAAATCACTGCTCATAAGTCTGGTTATAGCTGTTCCGCTCATCTATTTTGGAATACGTCAGATAGACAAGTTTGTGGAATATGATCCTCACTTCCAGTGGTGGATACCGATAACTGCTTTTGCCCTGGTGGTTATCTTTTCGTTAGGTTCCGTCTGGCTTATCAGCCTGAAAACCACATCGGACAATCCGGTGAATAATCTTAAAAGTGAATGAAAGGTGACGAGATACTAGATACTAGGAACGAGATACTAGGGAACCTAGTACCTAAAAAACCTAGTCAACTAGTATCTAGTACCTAGTACCTAAAAAAACTCGTCAACTCATAACTAAAAAACTCAAGAACTTAAAATGAGAAATATTATCAGACTATTCAAAGGTGCAGGAATACTTAACCTGTTAGGTATGACAGTAGCCTTTGCAGCAATATACATTATAATGGTTCAGGTGAATTACGACTGGAACTACAACAGCAAAATCAA
Organism: Bacteroides caecigallinarum; assembly: GCF_016902295.1. Lineage (GTDB taxonomy): Bacteria > Bacteroidota > Bacteroidia > Bacteroidales > Bacteroidaceae > Phocaeicola > Phocaeicola caecigallinarum_A. The sequence continues at coordinate 82,315 of NZ_JACJLQ010000012.1, forward strand.
GGACTTGGACCGTATATTCGTTGTGACACATAAGGACTGGTTCGACGAAGGGAAATACAGTGTGAACATGAGCCGCCCTGTTATGGAATCATTGATAGAACAATCGTCGATGGTTGAATCGTATGCTGTTCTACAAGGAAATATTCAGACTGAAATAAAAATAGCAGACGACAATGACAACAGGGCATTCGAGCTTAACACCATGCAGGTGACAAGCGGCACATATGATGTATTCGGAATAGAAGCCGTTGCAGGTACTTTCCAGGGTATAGGTGAAGAAAATGTAGTGGCACTCAGCGAAAGAGCGTCACGCAGACTGAACCTGAAACTTGGAGATGCAATCCAGCTGGAAGGCGAAAAGGACAAGAGAACCGTTTCTGCCATCTTCAAGGATATGGCTATGAACTCCATATTCGGAGAAACAGACCTTCTGTACAGTAATATTTATGAGAAAGAGTCATTGGACAATTTCGGCGAATGGTCGTACAGATACTTTTTAAAACTTAATGACAAGAACAACGTTAATGCTTTCAGCGAAAATGCCATCAGCTTCACTAAAAATCTGGTCAACGAAATGATTAGTTCCAATCCGGACGTGGAAGTTCCTACTCAGGAAGAGATAGACGAATACATAGGCAGGAACGCTGTAAAACTATTCCCGCTGGAAGGATTTCAGTTCGAGTTAAGAATTACAGACAATACCATAGTTTACCAATGTAACATTATCACTACAATAACATTGTTCATAGTATCAGTGCTCATTCTTGTCATAACACTGATAAACTATCTGAACTTCTTTATGGCACAGATTCCGGCAAAGCTGCGTTCTGTAAATACAAGGAAAATTCTTGGCAGTTCCAGACTGTCGCTCGTAATGGGCTTTATGGCAGAATCGGCTATATTGGTGGTGGTTTCGCTTTTCCTTTCATATATTGTGATAAAGATTATAGGCAGTTCCACATACGCCGAACTTATAAGCTGTCCGCTGGATCTTGGATATAATGCCGCAGTGGCGATACTGACGGTTTTTGTCGCACTGATAATGACTGTTGCGTCAAGCATATACCCTGCAATGCACGTCACTTCATTCTCTCCTGCCCTTGCCATTAAGGGAACAATGGGCACAGTAAGCAGAGGCAAGTCATTCAGATATATACTTGTAGGATTCCAGTTCTTTATATCTATCCTGTTCGTGCTGTGTGCATTCTTCATCAAGATGCAATACGACTACATGATGAACTACGACATGGGATTCAATAAGGAATCGCTGTTCACGGCATACGTTCCGGTAAACTCAAATAACCGAGATTTATACACTACCGAACTCCAGAAGAAGACAGCTATAAAGGAAGTAGCATGGGGAGCATCATCTCTGGTCAGCGTATATAGAATGGGTTGGGGAAGAGAATTCAACGGTAAGAATATAAGCTTCATCAGCTATCCAGTCTCATACAACTTCCTGAAGTTTATGGGTATAGATATTGTTGAGGGACGCGACTTCACACAGGCAGACGAGAAATGCGAGAAAGGAATTTTCATATTCAACGAAATTGCTAAAGAGAAATTCGGATTCAGCCTTGAGAGCAAAGTTAGCGGACATATAGGTGAAACTGATATTGCCGGTTTCTGCGAGAACTTCAAGTTCAAGCCACTTCATTATAAGGAAGAACCATTCGCGTTCTACGTTTTCGGGAAAAAGCCATGGTGGCCTGTAACCCACCTGTATATCCGAAGCAATCCGGGTGCCACTTACAGCGAAGTACTTCAGGCTGTGAAAGAAGTGGTAGCCGATATTTCACCTAACTTCAATACCGAAGAAATAAACTTGAAGTTCTTCGACGAGGAACTTGGAACACAGTACCGCAAGGAACAGAAACTAATCAGCCTTATAACGCTGTTCACCATACTTGCAGTAATCATATCACTGATGGGAATAATAGGTCTGCTTATGTTCGAAACAAAGTTCCGCAGAAAAGAAATAGGTCTGCGAAGAGTTCATGGGGCAAGCATACGCGAGATACTGGAGATGTTCAACCGCAAGTTCTTCTACATACTGCTTATAAGCTTCCTGATAGCTGCGCCTGTGGGATATATTGTAATGGATTATTACTATAGCACATTTGCCTACCGCTCTCCGTTGCACTGGTGGGTATTCCTGCTGGCATTCGTCATGGTAGCGATAATTACCG
>NZ_JACJLQ010000111.1 GCF_016902295.1 Bacteroides caecigallinarum
GGTCATCAAAATAATTGTCTGCATTTTTATAAGTAGTACAAAGTATAGGGTTGTTATCCCACTGCTCATTTTCAGACAAAAGGGTTAGTCCTAATATATCTGCAACATCTTTTCTGACGTATGCAGGTATTAGGAGCCAATCAGCACAGCTAAAATATTCTTGTAATTGTTCGTTCATGATTCGGTGTATTATTGCTTATAATGGGTTGGTGAGGAACAGCGTTTAGCTGTTATCTCGACCTTGTTATAAACTCAATTTATCTATTGGTATAATAGTCTTTAAGTAGAAGCGGAAGGAAAAACCAACTTACTGTGCCTATTATAGAAATAGCAACAAAAAACCAACTTTTCCTATTGTTGCCATTGTTCCTGTAATGGTTGTTCCACCTTCGGTATCTTTTTGTTTCATCCCAAAATACGATTTCATTTATGACTATAAATAAAATTGAACAAGAGAGATAGATAAGGAGCTTGTTATCATTAACAAAAGGGAATGGTGCTATCAGAGCCATTATCAATGCAACAAATGGGAGATAGAAAAACACAAAGCCAATGTAATTTCCGGCTCTACCATATCCAAGTAATCCCCAAAAGAAATACTTGATTGTAAAATACCAATAGATATACCAGTTCATAATGTTAATCTCAAATTGTTTATAATGGTTAGAAAGGAGCATCGTTAGATGCTATCTTTCGTTGTTACTAACTTTATTATTTATAAGACTAATCGAATTTTTCTGCCGATTTATCAAGCTATAAACAGTTTACGAAATATTAAAATTCCTATGATTGCGATATAAATCGGAATGCAGAATATCATCCAATTAGAAATTAGCTTGTTTCTTGTGCAACCTTGATACTTCTTTTTTAATTCCAGAATTTTCTTTTTCCTGTATCGAACACAGCAATATATGATTAACAGGCATAAAGGAACGAGTAAGAAGCATAAGCTATAAAGCCCCTCTAAGAACCACGCATATTTATGTTGCATGTCATACCATTCCTTAATAGCGAAAAAGGCTATAATGAGTGATATGCCCAAGCTATAACATAAGTGGATGACAGCACTAAGGTATGGTGGGTCGCCATGCTTCTCATACATTCGATATAGTCTATAAAATATATAATCCATATTTGTTAGTAATGGTTTGGTGAGAGACAACGTTAAGTTGTTTTCTCGACCTTGTTATAAACTTATCTTATTCCTTTCAACTCCTCTTTCATTTTCTCTTTTAGGTAGAAGAACAACAAAACATGCCAACACAAGTCAAAGGAGAATACGGCTTCTTCCTTTCTCCCTAATGCCTGATAGAACTTAC
>NZ_JACJLQ010000112.1 GCF_016902295.1 Bacteroides caecigallinarum
AGTTTTTAAGTTTTCGAGTTTGTTGATGTTTTTAAGTTTTTAGTTACCGTTCCGCTCTCATCGGATTATTCAGAAAATCCTCGTAAGCCAGTCTGATACCGTCCTCCAGTTCCGTCCTGTAAGTCCATCCCAGAGCTTTAGCTTTCGATACATCCAGCAGCTTCCTTGGCGTTCCGTTCGGACGGGTAGTATCCCAGAGTATAGCCCCTTCATAACCTATTACCTTTGCCACAAGCTCTGTCAGTCCCTTGATGGATATCTCCTTGCCCGTTCCCGCGTTCACCGTCTCGTCCCCGCTATAGTTGTTCATCAGGAACACACACAGGTTCGCCAGGTCGTCCACGTAGAGGAATTCCCTCATCGGGCTTCCATCCCCCCAGCAGGTCACCTCCTTCAGTCCTGCCACCTTAGCCTCATGAAAACGTCTGATAAGCGCCGGCAGCACATGGCTGTGTTCCGGATGATAATTGTCGTTCGGTCCGTACAGATTGGTCGGCATCACGCTTATATAGTCCGTGCCATACTGCTTGTTCAGATATTCGCAGTATTTCAGTCCGCTTATTTTCGCCAGAGCATACGCCTCGTTCGTCTTCTCCAGTTCCGAAGTCAGCAGACAACTCTCCGGCATAGGCTGTGGAGCCATACGTGGATAGATACAGCTTGACCCCAGAAACTGCAGCTTCCTGCATCCGTTCTTCCATGCCGAGTGGATGACGTTCATCTCCAGCGTCATGTTCTCATACATAAAGTCCGCCAGAGCCGTCTGGTTAGCTATTATGCCCCCCACTTTTGCCGCTGCCAGAAACACATATTCCGGCTTCTCTTCGGCGAAAAACTTCTCCACCTGTTCCTGTCTTGTCAGGTCCAGTTCCTTGTGTGTACGTGTTATGATATTGGTATATCCCTGCTTCTGCAGTTCGCGTACTATGGCAGAGCCCACCATACCTCTGTGTCCTGCCACGTATATTTTACTGTTCTTTTGCATTAGTCAAAATCTTTTACTTCACAATCCACCTCTCCACATTCCTCTTCTCATAGCTGAAGTTCACTCCTATCTTCACCAGCTTCCTTCCGTCACATAATATCTAAATATATTTCATCAATGTCATGAAGGCATTCTTCACATGCTTGTTCGGGAACCCCAGCTTGTAGATATTCGATTTC
>NZ_JACJLQ010000113.1 GCF_016902295.1 Bacteroides caecigallinarum
ATCAATGTAAGAGTGTCTGTAGGATTGTGGAAGAGTTCAAAATCGAGCATAAACTGATTTTCGGTTCCGATTTGTAGGTTATATCCCGGTTTTAATTGCCCGTTCCCCATAGGGTCTTCCTTCATATGCATAAATGTAGCATCAGGATCTGTTTTGGAATAAGAATTCCGTTTGCTTAGTATTTTCATGTGCATGTTATATTCGGCAAGTTTGTCACGTTGTGACTCCAATTGTCTGATTTGCCTTGCCTTTTGTTTATTTGCTTTCTTCTCTTCCTTATCCGATGTGGTTGGGGCATTCTCAAGAGAGGCTTTTAACTCTGATATCATATCCGTCAGCATGGAAGGGGTAAACTCGGTAGCAGTATTTTCAATGCAGGCATTATCCTGTGCCACGACATCATCAATTTGTTGTAGAAGAATACGTATCTTCTCAAGAAGCCTGGTTCGGTTACGTTCTACGTTCTTACGCCATACAAATGTGTATCTGTTGGCTTTTGATTCAATCTTTGTGCCGTCAATATATTCAACATCAAGACTTATGAATCCTTTGGATGCAAGGATGAGGACTATTTGTGTGAATATTCCGTTTATCTCATCCTTGACACGGTTACGGAAACGGTTTATAGTCCGGTAATCCGGCTTCTCATAACCGGCAAGCCAAATGAAATGAATGTCACGCAGCAGGGATTTTTCTATCTTACGACAGGAATAGATATTGTTCATATAGGCATACAAAACAGCTTTAAGCATCATTCGTGGGTGATAGGGAGAACGGCCAAGCTCTTTGTATAACTTGTGAAAGGAACTGAGGTCAAGGTTATCTACCATAGCATTCAGGATGCGTACAGGATCGTCTGATGGAATATTTTCATCTATCCGCTGAGGAAAAAGGACGATTTGGTTGGGATTGTAAGAACGAAAATGTATCTTTGCCATATTAGTTTTGATTATGCTTAAAGATACAAAATCTTTAGGACATAACAAAGCCTCGGCTTGGGAAAGTCGAGGCTTTGTCATAAAAAAAAGAGGGCATGCATTTTGACACACCCTC
>NZ_JACJLQ010000114.1 GCF_016902295.1 Bacteroides caecigallinarum
ACCCGTTGGCGGAATTAAATTGATAAAATAAATATGTATAAAAGGTTGTGCTTATCGCTGATTATTAGTAAATTAGAAGTGATCAAACTATTAATTTACAATAAAGCTATGCACAACCTATATGCAATATTCGCAAAATTCCTGAACATATGCAAGCAAGTGGCAGGTAATTTAGTAAATGAATCAGGTAATATTCCCAGAAGAGGTGTTGTCCCACGATTCTCCGATCTTGAAGTAATTGCATTAAATATGACTTCAGAAGCAATGGGGATTGACAGTGAATCCTTGCTGTTTTCTAAATTGCAGGATTATAGGAAGGAAATTCCCAATCTTATCTCGCGCAGGCAATACAATGACAGGCGTAAGATAACCTCATCTCTTTGCAATGCAATCAGGGAGAGGATTGTTAAGGAGATAGACGGTGGTGAAGACTATTTCTGTATTGATTCAAAACCTATAGAAGTCTGTCGTTTTGCACGTGCAAAACGCTGCAGTATGGGAAAGAATAATTTTGAGAAAGCGCCGTCAATCGGATACTGTGCATCACAGGGAATATATTATTATGGATATAAGCTGCATGCGGTCTGTGGTTTAAGTGGAGTAATCCATTCTTTTGATCTTACCAAGGCAAGCGTACATGACATTCATTATTTGAAAGATGTCAAGGTGGAATATTGCAACAGTACTTTTATAGGTGACAAAGGGTATTTAAGTGCCAGTGTACAATTGGATTTGTTTGAAACAGCAAATATCAGGCTGGAAGTTCCATACAGAGCTAACCAGAAAGATTGGAAACCTGTATTCCCCGGGTTTGCCAAAGCAAGAAAAAGAATTGAAACCCTATTTTCACAGCTATGTGACCAGTTTATGATTATAAGAAATTATGCGAAAGATACAGATGGATTGTTTGCCCGAATTATAGGGAAGATTAGCGCACTTACAATCCTACAATACATCAACTATAAAAACAACAAACCCATTGGCAAAGTTAAATATGCGCTAATTTAATTCCGCCAACGGGT
>NZ_JACJLQ010000115.1 GCF_016902295.1 Bacteroides caecigallinarum
TCGGCAAGAGTCTGCTTATCTCTACGCTGGAGACTTATTTCAGCGGAAAGAGGGAGATGTTTGAGGGACTGAAGATTGCGGAACTGGAAAAGGAATGGGCGGTACATCCAATATTGCATCTGGATCTGAACACGAAGAGATATGAGGACAAGGCTTCGCTATTGGCTATTCTGAACATGCACCTTGAGATGTGGGAGGCTGAATACGGTGACGAAAAGAAAGACAGGTCGCCGGAGGAAAGGTTTATGTACGTGATAAGGCGTGCGTATGAGAAGACAGGGAAGCAGGTGGTTATCCTGGTGGACGAGTACGACAAACCGATGCTGCAGGCCATAGATGACGAGGAGTTGCAGAATGAGTACAGGAGTACGTTGAAGGCTTTCTACGGGGCTCTGAAGTCGATGGACAGATATATCAGGTTCGCCCTGCTTACGGGGGTGACGAAGTTCGGAAAGGTGAGTGTGTTCAGCGACCTGAATAATCTGAGGGATATATCGATGGAGTTTGCATATATCAGCATTTGCGGTATCACGGAGGAAGAGCTGCACTCCGAGTTCAAGGAAGGCGTAAAGGAGCTGGGGGCAGCAAATGATATGTCGGAAGAGGAAACGAAAGCGGAACTGAAGGAGCTGTATGACGGGTATCACTTCAACGAGGATTGTGTGGATATATATAACCCGTCAGGTTTAATGATTACTCTGGATTCTAAACAGTTAATGAGTAATTGGATAGAGGTTGGAACGCCTTCGTTTCTGGTGAAAATGCTTAAAAAGAGAGATTCTGACTTTGGAGATTTGGAAGGGGTTGAGATAGACGGCAGTCTGCTGGATAGTAACGATACTGCATCGAAAAATCTTATTCCGTTGATTTATCAGAGCGGGTATCTGACGATTAAAGATTACGATAAGAAATCGAATATCTACAAGCTGGGGTTCCCGAACAAGCATGTGAAGAATGCCTTCATGACATTGAT
>NZ_JACJLQ010000116.1 GCF_016902295.1 Bacteroides caecigallinarum
ATCAATGTCATGAAGGCATTCTTCACATGCTTGTTCGGGAACCCCAGCTTGTAGATATTCGATTTCTTATCGTAATCTTTAATCGTCAGATACCCGCTCTGATAAATCATCGGAATAAGATTTTTCGATGCCGTATCGTTACTTTCCAGCAGACTGCCGTCTATCTCAACTCCTTCCAAATCTCCTAAGTCAGAATCTCTATTTTTAAGCATTTTCACCAGAAATGAAGGTGTTCCAACCTCTATCCAATTGCTTCTTAACGCCTTTGAATCCAAGGTAATCATTAAACCGGATAGATTATAAATATCCACACATCTGTTGTTGAAGTGATACCCGTCGTACAGTTCCTTCAGTTCCGCCTTCGTTTCCTCTTCCGACATATCATTTGCTGCCCCCAGCTCCTTTACGCCTTCTTTGAATACAGAGTGTAGCTCCTCCTCCGTGATACCACAAATGCCGATATATGCAAACTCCATCGATATATCCCTCAGATTATTCAGGTCGCTGAAGACGCTCACCTTTCCGAACTTCGTCACCCCCGTAAGCAGTGCGAACCTGATATACCTGTCCATCGATTTCAGAGCCCCGTAGAAAGCCTTCAGTGTGTCCCTGTACTCATTCTGCAGCTCCTCATTATCTATGGCCTGCAGCATCGGCTTGTCGTACTCGTCCACCAGGATAACAGTGTTTCTTCCCGTCTTCTCCGCCGCCCTGCGTATCACCCCCTCAAATCTTGTCGCCAGCGAATACTCATCCGGATTCTTGCCGTACAAAGCCTCACACTGCTTCAGGAACAGGTCGAGCTTGTTTTCCAGATCCTTCGGAGTGGCATACCTTTCCGTATTCAGGTCCAGATGCAATATCGGATGTACCGCCCATTCCTTTTCCAGTTCCGCAATCTTCAGTCCCTCAAACATCTCCCTCTTTCCGCTGAAATAAGTCTCCAGCGTAGAGATAAGCAGACTCTTGCCGA
>NZ_JACJLQ010000117.1 GCF_016902295.1 Bacteroides caecigallinarum
AATTGAAACTTGACTTCGACAAGATGGATATGACTCCAGAGGAGGAAGAGGCAGCCCGCCAGGCCATAAAAGAGGTAAGCGAGTATAAGCGGATTAAGGTCAGGGAACATGAGAAAAAAGTTCCCGTCCGCCAAAAGCTGCCGGAACATCTCCGCCGTGAAGAAGAGCATATCTACCCCGAAGGCTATCTTGGCAATGAAGACCAATGGGTACTGTTTGATGAAACGGAAACTTCCGAGCATCTTGAATATAAACCGGCCGAACTGTATGTCCGTGTCACTATCAGACATAAAGGTATGCGCAAGGATACAAACCGGATTATCACCGCTCCAGTGAAAAATGAACCGATACCCAAGAGTTATGCAAGCGCTTCGCTGCTTACCGAGCTGATGGTCGGCAAATATGTGGACTATCTTCCGTTCTACCGGCAGATGCAGATGTTCAAGCGTATAGGCATCAGCCTGCCACCGTCCAGCATCGAAGCCTGGTTCCATGAAGTGGCCGACCTGATGCGTCCCGCCTATTACCGGTTGAAGGAACTGGTCCTGTCTTCCGATTATGTCCAGTCCGATGAGACAACTATACCTATAATCAACAATGAGAAGCATCAGACAATAAAGGGATATCTTTGGCTGGTGCGGAACGTAACGGGCAACCAGGTCTTCTTCTTTTACCATGACGGTTCCAGAAGCATGAAGGTGGCTCTGGAACTCTTCAAGGGTTATCAAGGAGCCATACAGACAGACGGATATACCGGTTATGGAATACTTGAAAAGACAAAAGGTATCATCATCATATGCTGTTGGGCACATGCCAGACGCTACTTTGAGAGGGCATTGAAGCATGACAAGGCCAGGGCGGAGTATGCCATGACCATTATAGGCATGCTCTATGACGTGGAACGTATAGCCGATGACGACAACATGAATGCACAGCAGCGTATGG
>NZ_JACJLQ010000118.1 GCF_016902295.1 Bacteroides caecigallinarum
ATTTAACTCTACCAATGGGTTTCTCATTTTTATAGTTAATATATTGCAGGATTGTAAGTGCGCTAATCTTCCCGACAATTCGGGTAAACAATCCGTCTGTATCTTTCGCATAATTTCTTATAATCATAAACTGGTCACACAATTGCGAGAATAGAGTTTCAATTCTTTTTCTCGCTTTGGCAAAAGCTGGAAATGTCGGCTTCCATTCTTTCTGGTTAGTTCTGTATGGTACTTCCAATCTGATATTGGCCGTTTCAAACAAATCCAGTTGTATCTGAGCACTTATATATCCTCTGTCCCCTATGACAGTACAATTACTATAGTCCACTTTCACATCCTTCAGGTAATGAATGTCATGCACACTTGCCTTGGTGAGGTCAAAGGAATGGATGACTCCACTTAATCCACAGACCGCGTGGAGTTTATATCCGTAATAATACACTCCTTGTGACGCACAGTATCCGATTGACGGTGCTTTCTCAAAATTCTTCTTCCCCATACCGCAACGCTTGGAACGGGAAAAACGACAGACCTCTATTGGTTTTGAGTCAATACAGAAATAGTCTTCACCTCCATCCATCTCCTTCACAATCCTCTCCCTGACCGCATTGCACAGAGATGAGGTTATCTTACGTCTGTCATTGTATTGTCTGCGTGAGATAAGATTGGGAATTTCTTTTCTATATTCCTGCAATTTAGCAAACAGCAAGGATTCACTGTCAATTCCTATTGCTTCTGAAGTCATATTCAACGCGATTACTTCAAGATCGGAAAATCGTGGAACGACACCTCTTCTGGGAATATTACCTGATTCATTTACCAAATTACCTGACACTTGCTTGCATATGTTCAGAAATTTTGCGAATATTGCATATAGGTTGTGCATACGATATTTGTCTATTAAAAGTTTGGGCA
>NZ_JACJLQ010000119.1 GCF_016902295.1 Bacteroides caecigallinarum
TGTTCCCTGACCTTAATCCGCTTATACTCGCTTACCTCTTTTATGGCCTGGCGGGCTGCCTCTTCCTCCTCTGGAGTCATATCCATCTTGTCGAAGTCAAGTTTCAATTGGTTTGGGTCATCAGGGAGTTTTCTCTTTTCAGACATTGCTCCCCAGACTTTCCTCTGAAGATACTCCAGTTTACGTTCCAACGATGCAATACGATTGTCCTTGGATTCAATGGCTTTATCCTTAGCTTCAATGATTTTGTCTTTCTCTGACAGCCTGGCTTCGTATGAGTCTTTCATGGCCTGCAGGTCAGACATTTCTTTAAGCTTCCTTTCTGCCTGCATAAGACGTCGGTACAGGTCATCACGGTCACGAAGGACTGCCTCAAGTGCTATTTTAAAATTTGGATCTTCTGCCATTTTCCGTATCTTTTATTTACTGTAAAGGTACGAAAAACACCTGACATACAGAAGGATTTGAACATTATTTTACTATACGATCACTCCTTTTTAGGAGACCAGCGTGGTGCTCTTTTCGTCTCTGAAGGTGATATACCATGCACTATCAATGTCAATTCTGACCAGTTGATGGAGAGTGAAGCGGAAGAGTCTTCACAGTCAATATCAGACAAACGGAAAGTTCCACTCTCAAGTCTCATATTATATATCACCAGCCCACCGTATTCGGCATGGAGTATTTTCATGTTGGTCAATGATTTATTGATAAATATAAATGCATCGCCTTCCTGTACATCCTTACCCATTTTCTCTGTCACGATTCCGCTCAGAGAGTAAAAACTCTTTCGCATATCAGTCGGATAAGGGTAAAGGAAAAAACGATCTGAGTCACTGAGGCAAAACATGGCTTACTGGCATAAAAGGATTAATGACTTTAGCACCTCAAGTG
>NZ_JACJLQ010000120.1 GCF_016902295.1 Bacteroides caecigallinarum
GGCACGGTCATCATACCGGCACGTCCCGCACACCCAAAAGATAAAAGCAACGTGGAAGGGACCGTGAGGCTTGTCTATATGCGTGTGTTTGCCGAACTCCGCAATGAAACCTTCCATTCACTGGAAGAGCTTAACCGGGCAGCCTCGCTCAAAATGAAAGCGCACAACCAGAAACGCATGCAGAAGCATCCTTATACGCGTGAGGAACGGTTCCTTGCCGTAGACAGGCCTAATCTTATGCCGCTGCCTGACAGGGATTTTGAGATTGTGTCATATACCGATTTGAAGGTGTCAACCAACTGCTGTATCTATCTCGGACGTGACCAGCACTATTATACAGTTCCCTATCAGTATATATCCAAAACTGCACATGTTGCATATACACGCACATTGGTAAAAGTATATGTGGACGGTGAACTTGTAGCCACTCACATACGTGATTACAACAGGGGAAAGTATACTATCGTAAAGGAGCATCTTGCAAGCAACTCCCGGGAATACAGAGGGATGAGTGCAAAATCATACATAGAGCGTGCCGAGCGTGCATCCGGCATACTTGGAGATGTAATCCGCCGCATATTTTATTCTTCCACAATGCCTCCGGAGACTCATTACAAGACCTGCGACGGGCTTCTAAACCTGCAAAGGAGCAGTGATCCGGTCGTTTTCCAGAAAGCCTGCGAGACAGCCCTGAATGTAGACAGATGCAACTATCGCTTTATCCGTTCGCTGGTAGAGAGCAAGTGTGCCGGTGTGGGGCAACCTTCATCTTCCTTTGCTCCTCCGCAGCACTGTAATATCCGTGGAAAAGCACAGTTCAAATGACAGACTTCTAACACTCAAAAC
>NZ_JACJLQ010000013.1 GCF_016902295.1 Bacteroides caecigallinarum
TCCATACAAATCTGCAGCCATTTACTTGTCTTATTTTCCATGTCTCACAGTATCGGGAGCGTGAAAATTTGAAGCCCTTTGAAATTGTCACGATTTCACAATACAAAATGTTACTTTCCCACGCAGAAAGTGCTATATTTTAATAATTTATTTTATATCAACGATTTATATATGTATATGTGTTTGTTAAGGGACAAACTGGGGACAAAAATTGGGGTAAAAAATGCAAAAAAGAACAAGTATAGACATTGAAATTGGCTCTTCAGTCCTGTTTGATTCAACTGATTTTTTTTGTAAAGTTAAAAATCTCTGATATTACTTAAAGCAATTTTGTCCCCCGTTCATTACTAATTTTGTCCCTGGGGACAAAACTTAAATCTGATTGAAAAAAATAGAAGTTTAGTTTGGTTTTTGTATATCTTATCAAGTTCTAAACTAAACGATTTTTGCAGCCAAAAGAAATAAACTCTCTTTTCCCTTTTTATTTTTTCGCTGCACCCCTCTTTTATACGGGAAGCATCTTCCGATACTCCGCACACCGACTTTCGGCCTTCCTGATAAGAATTATGTCGCGAAGGTATATGTCATGCCACATTGTTCACAAGGTCAAGTCTGCCGATTCTTACCAAAATCTCCACCTCGGTTTCACTGAGGTTGTATTTTGCTGCGAAACCTTGCCGGAATGTTCCATGACACCTTTTGTTGCGCCAAAATTTTATCAAGCCCGAAAGTAGCGGATGCTACCAGAGGGAAGACAAAAAACTTAAAATATTGAGATTATGGCAAATTACGCAACAAACAATTTCTTCGCACAGACGGAGAACGAAAAAGACCTTATTACGATTGAACAGTTCATAGAAGAGAATTTCTGTGATAACTACATTGCGAGACATGGACAATGTGTCGAGAGCGAGTTTTACTCCAAATGGGAGTGTCCGGAAAAAGAGATGAATGAACTTATTTCTTTATTGGAAGCTCCAAAGCAAATTTACATTAGCATACATTCTTATGAGCTTTCAAATGAGTATGTGAGTTTTAGGACATTTTCAAACGATGAATGGAAAATCAAGTAAAGACAGTCTTATGTACGAGAATAATGAAGAACAGTCCGACATCATAGGTAAGAGCTGTACCTTGCTTAACCCGTACAAGGGTTATACGGAGGGAACTGTTGTCGGCGATTATGGTGATAGAATCATTGTCTCCCTGACCAGTGGCAAAGAAATATCCGAGTACCGGGATGAAGTAATCATTTATGAATAACCTAAAAATATACTTATGACACCGATAGCAAAAAAATTTGTCCAGTGGGAAGTGCCTGCACTGGAGACATTGCAGAACAGTCGTGCGTACAAACTTCGTGAGAGCCTCAATAATGGCGGCAAGTTGAGCCGTGAAGATAAGAATTGGATTACACGAGAAGTAAGAAATGGAACCTATTTCAATAGAGGTATCGCATTAAGGGGTTATTACTTTAACTTCTCTGATGTGCTCAAACGATATTTCGTCAAACAATACGGCCATATTTTCGAGTGTTATGCCGTCGATAAAACAGCTTTGCGCTCAGCTCTTTACGGCAGAATTGAAACTATTGTAGAATTAAAATAAGACAGGAATAATGGGAAAATATCAATTTTATCAAGACCGTAAGGTTACAAGTTGGGAACGTGATTATTTCACGGTGGAAGCGGCAAGCTACAAAGATGCGGAAGCCATTGTCCGTTCATGGAAGTGTGAGGATGTTTCTAATATCATTGACAGCCGTTTGTGTTACGACGAATGGCGTGCGTTGGCCGACACATCGGAATGTATGTTCCCGGACGAAAATGGCGGCTGTCCGACAATCGAGGTATATAATTCTAAAGGAAAAGCTATTATAAACAATGCTCCTGAAAAGTCTTAATCAAAATAAATAGCCATGAATATAACGATAGAACATATCTTCTGCCCCTATTGCGACGAAGTGATAAACCTGTATTTTATAATTATGAACACGATTCTCTTTTCGTGTAATGAAGCTGAACTTCGCACAAGTATGGAACGTCTAAAGAAAAAGACCAGGTTTGACGAGTATTTCACATACGGCTTTGGGGCACATCATCTTTGGATATGCCAGAGGAAACCGAGCGATAAAAACAAGGTCTTCGAGCATCGCATCATGATTGCCCGTTTCTGACCTTGCTGTATATGTATAGGTAAGGATGGATTGCATTTTCTGGATTATTCAAGGTCATATTCTCAATACGGCGTATTGAGAATATGTACCTTCGATACTTTTTATCATGGCTATTTTCCGGGGGCAGGGATTCCTTTTTTATTTTCTTTTGGCTGCACCACACCCTTTTATAGCACATTCCATTCGCTGCGGAGCGACCCTCATGCTTTTGCCCGCAGGGGGGGTATTCCTGCCCGCTTTCCTGCCTGCCTCCTGCTTCCCATTGCAGCCGGAACAGACGCCTGCCGGCTGCTTTACGCAAAGCCGGCTGTCGAACTTCCGGTCATGACCCTCCACGCAGGGCTTTTTGGCCTGCCATTGGCTCCTTTTTGCCGCTTCAATGTCAAGGGTGTGGCTGGCCTGCCGACTTCATGCCGGCACTACGGGGAGAGTGTGCCTGCTTGTGTCTTGCGGACACGTCCTTCCGAAGCCCGTCGCTTCGTGTTCTACTTTTTCACTACTGCTTTTGGCCGAAGTCACAATCATTTTCCGCCGCAAAGATAGTATGCGGTCGGGAGCGGCTTGACAAGCCTTGACCAATGCACAGCTGTACAAATCTTCCTTTATCGGGCCTGCGGTTTTGGGAGACCAAAAATAAAGAGTATTTGCTGGCAGTCCTTGGTGCATCCCTTTGCGGCACCTACTTTTTGGGGCATCGTAAAATTGATTTGTTTAACTTCTAAAAGCATTGAATTATGAAAAAGATTGAGAACACATTCACAGTGACAGGTTTCGTAGGTAAGGACGCTGAAATCCGCAGTTTCACCAGCGCAAGTGTAGCACGTTTCTCCCTGGCCGTAGGCCGTCAGGAGAAGTCCGGTGATCAGACCAGCCGGATATCCGCTTTCCTGAATTTTGAAGCGTGGCGCAAAAACGAGAACAAAGGGTCTTTCGACTACCTGGCCAAAGGTACCTTGCTTACCGTGGAGGGCTATTTCAAGCCCGAAAGATGGACAGACAAAGACGGCATCGAGCATAATAGCATCACGATGGTAGCTGTCAAGTTCTACCCGGCAGCGGAAAAGGAGGAAGCTCCTGCGGAACCGGCAGCGAAACCGAAACGGGGCAAAAAATAACCTCCTGCTTCCCGGTCAAAAGCGGCCTTCGGGTCGCTTTTCTTATGCTCATTGTTATTCTCTTCGAGCCTGTTCCTTTTATACTGCATCCATGCCGGTCCCGCCGTCCATTGATTTTCCTGTGCAAAGTTAAGCCGGGCTGGAACCGTCAAGGCGCGGCTACATTTGTGGTTAACAACCATCAACTCGCAAGCTCGTCAATACTTCTTGAACACAAATGCAATCGTCATGGACTGTCCGCTTCCTCCTTGCCTTGTTCCCTCCTTTCCGGCTTGTATCCTGCACATAAA
The DNA here is from genome assembly GCF_016902295.1 of Bacteroides caecigallinarum. Classification (GTDB taxonomy): domain Bacteria; phylum Bacteroidota; class Bacteroidia; order Bacteroidales; family Bacteroidaceae; genus Phocaeicola; species Phocaeicola caecigallinarum_A. Next base: position 3,582 of record NZ_JACJLQ010000013.1, read on the forward strand.
ATCAAATCCCGTCGGACGAGGCGAAACCTCCGAAGAGAGGGAAGAAAAACAAACAATTAAAATCATATCAAATGGAGACAATTTACAGCTTCAAAGGATGGGTAAAAGCAATCATCGACAATGAAAACGCAGAAGTTCTGTGTCAGTTGGAAGAAAATGGGGTCGGCAATATAGGGAAAAAGACTCTGGTCGAAATGGCGAAAGCGCAATTTGAACACTGGAAAGAGTTTTGTCAACTACTTGACACAGAGAGTAGAATAGCGGTGCATGTTTGTGTATACGGCAATGACATTCTACCCAACGGCTTACTTTGCCGGAAAGAGCACGAATGTGTCTATAGGGACTTCGTTAAAATTGAGCCGCACAGGAAGAATATTAACTTATAAAATTAAAAGACATGAAACAGATTATTTGGTCGAGCGAGGACAGGTTGGATGATAATGCAAGAGAAAGATACCAGGAATTTCAGCGTGAGGTGCAAGATGACAACACTTACATTGTCAGTGAAGAAGAATGGGCGGACGAGGTGTACGGCTATTTGGATGACGAACGGCATAACTTGAACAAGCACATTGACGGCGTTATCATGGTGTTTGCCGATTTAGGGCTGTGGTATGGCCGGAGGCAAGGCTACCAAATACTGGGCAGCAATATCGCCGACATATTGCACTCCCAATGTGATGAAGCCGAGTGGTACGGTGATGGTTACAACATTCGGGGGCGCATGATTCACCATGACGGAACAAACTATGTTTTGTACCGTATAGCCAAAGACAGGGACGAAGCGGAACGCATTGCCGCCAAAATCTACAGTGGGGAAATCGACGAGGAAGGCTTTCGCCGGAGAACCCGCTCCCTCTATCCGTATGTCGCCGATGTTTACGGCTGGAAGACCAGAAACCGTAAAAAGTCCGCGTGAGAATGACAAACATGGCAATGAATGCCGCAGCCGTCTATGGGATGTGTTGCGGCATATTCCTTTCATTCTGCATGAAAGACCCTTTTGCGGGCCGGGCAACCTGTTCTGACTCATCCGGACTAACCTTTATATATCTTTCCCTTTTCTATTATTCTCTGTACACCTACCTCTATAATCCGGACCGTAAGCCGTCTATTGTTTCTGCAAATTTCGATTGCCGCCTGTCAGTCCGCTCAAGGACCTCCTTGTTTGCTGGCGAAAAATCTTCCTCACCGTCTCCGCTGGCGAGCGTATTTTTCGCAGCATCCTTGTTCTTGGACTGGTCGCCAATCCTCGGGCAGAAAAATAAACAGCCTTCCGGTACAGGATTGTATCAGAGGGAAAAAAATCAAACTTAAAATTGAAGCATTATGACATTCAGAGAATTTATGAGCGAGAACGGCTACACGGTACAGACAACCTTTTGGGAAGATTTCACAATAGCCGACCGGTTTGGGCTTTCGGCTATCCGGGACACATACAACCGTGCTTTCAAGGAGTGGAATGAGAACTACAAGTTTCTGACCGAATTGGTATTGGTTCTCAATCACAAGATTTGGCAGCATCACAAGAGCCACCCCGAAGTCGCAGCACTTTACAATGACCTATGGAAGCAGGCAGACCTATACGCGGTCGAAAATCTGAAAGATGACGAGTTGAATTATTTTTTTGAAGTAACGGATTAAACAGATATTAAAATAGAAAAGATATGACAAAAGAAGAAGTTTTACAGCATGACAAGAAGTTTCGCTATATGCTCCTGTCCCGAATGCAGTCAGATTGCGAGTATTATCTGAACTATGGCAACAGGAATCCAAAACGCCTGTGGGCTGGCGATGAACAGCGACAAATCGAGTACATGATACTGTTGCATGACAGTTTCAAGGAGGATGAGAAACCGCAATGGCTGACAATGGATGAAATTATCGACTATCAAAAGAGAATGCTTGAGCCTGTCGCCTGATGCGAAAAGTAGCTGCAGCCGTCCTGATGGTGGCGGCTGCGGCATTTGCTGAGGTCTATCCCAACTCCTTTTTTATCGGCCACCGACATTCACTTCTGACATTTTTATTTTATTCAATGCCATGCGGCATAATAATTTATGAAAAGGTTTTATGAAAAAGAAGTATATCCGTCCCAAAGCATTGTGAAATTTAACGGATGTGCAGATACTGATTGCCTGCTCCGATTTTACCAGCTCGCCACACTCAATCTTGATTTCAAGAAATAGATGCCTGTCGTCTTTTTCAATTTGTATGTGATTGGTGGAGTTTTCCGTTATAAGGTCGTTAAAGCCGTTACTGGCTTTCAGCCCGAACCTTTTTACAATTTTATTCCGGATATTGAAAAGCAACCTTACAAGAGGAGGATAGTCGGAGAAAATCATGTCGTACACCTCCTGTGCCGTAATCTGCTTTTTCGTACATACACTTATCGAATATTTGTCTATGTAATCCATTTTACTGTTTTTTATTGCAACATTGCACGTTTATAATTTGACAATACATTTTCTATTCGGTCAAAAAACATTCCCCATCAATGTCTTTAATACGGATGACAGGAATACCCGTGCCATCCTCGAACTGTAGAACCCCTTTGTCCGGCTCTACACTCTTGACAATCCCGGTCGCCGTATGATAACTTCCACCCTCTTTCTTATCATCAGGCACAAAATAAGTAACACTAATAGTCGGCTTTTCATCCAATGATTGCAGATAAGCCAGCTTCCTGTTCAGCACTTCAGCATCACTTTCGGACAGTTCCTCTTCCGCCTCCGTCAGCCTTGCGGCCTCTGTGATGGCCGAATCATGTCCGGTCAATGCGGCAAAGGGAGCAAACTGGGCAGCACGGTTATACATGGACATCTGCGGATGTCTTTCGGAAACATGGTGCGGCAGGTTGATGATGTCGTCGTATGGGTGATTCATGCTTTGTGCCCTCCTATCTGTTCATTACGTTCCTTGGCAGTGGCGCCCTCTTCATAATTCAGTCCTTTCAGAATGGCGTTCTTACCGAACTGTTTCTTGATGTTCAGAATGGCCGTCTGTATTTGGCGCTCCTTGGCAAGCCTTTCCTTTTCTTCCCTCTGTTTCCTTTCCAGCGCTTCATAGTCTGTGAACAGGTCATACTGCACCGGAGACGGATTCTTGGCTGCCGTTTCTTCATCGACGACATGGTTCGTGGTCAGGTTGATGCGTCTCACCAGCAGCTTGGGATTGACAATCCGGTCGAAAAGTTCCATGACGGCTTCTGATATGAGCCGGGCGGATGATGTCGGGCTTTCAAGGTTGGCCGTGCCATGTGCGTGCTTCGGGACTTTCCGGCCATAGTAGTCGGTCGTTACTTCACCCTTATATGTTGTCCGTGCATCTTCATTGGACAGACTGGCTGTATCATAGCCGATGGTCAGCACGAGCTGGTCTGTAACCATCCTTTTGTCAAGCAGGTCGAGAGCGGCGCTTTCCGCCATTTCCCGGACTACCACACGGGCTTTCCGTACCGTGTATGGCTCCTGGAGCACCTGCCCGCTGCTGAACGAGTTCGTTGCCGGCTTATAGGCTTTTATAAATTCCATCGTGCAAGGCTCCCATCCCCAGGCATGGTCTATCAGCAGCTCTGCATTGACGCCAAACAGCTGATACAGCACCTCCTCGTTCCTGACGGACTGCCTTGCGATGTCTCCCATCGTGTAGATGCCGTATTGCTCCAGTTTGCTGGCTATGCCTTTTCCCACACGCCAGAAATCCGTCAGCGGTCGGTGCGTCCACAGCTTCCTGCGGTATGTCATCTCATCCAGTTCCGCTATGCGCACACCGTCCTTGTCCGCTGGGATATGCTTGGCCTCGATGTCCATTGCTACTTTGCAGAGGTACAGATTGGTGCCAATCCCTGCGGTTGCCGTGATGCCAGTCTGCCGCAGTACATCGCCGATCATTCTTCTTGCCAATTCGTGTGCCGTGACTCCGTAGGTGGACAGATAATCCGTTACGTCCATGAACACTTCGTCTATTGAATATACATGGATGTCCTCCGGGGCAATATAGTTGAGATATATCTTGTAGATGCGCGTGCTGTGCTCGATGTAATAAGCCATGCGGGGCGTAGCGGCGATATAGTCCACCTCCCAGTCCGGATGAGCTTTCAGATCAATGTCCGACACAGATTTTCCTGTCAGCCTGTATCCCCTTGAGTTTCTTCTGCGCCCGGCATTGACTTCCCTTAATTTCTGCTCAACCTCGAACAGCCGGGCCCGGCCGGGAATGCCGTATGCTTTTAGCGAAGGACTGACGGCAAGGCAGATGGTCTTTTCCGTCCGGCTCCTGTCGGCCACGACGAGATTGGTCGTGAGCGGGTCAAGCCCACGTTCCACACACTCGACCGAGGCGTAGAACGACTTCAGGTCAATAGCTATGTATGTCCTGCCTGTGTCCTGCATGTCTGTCTTGCCAACGGGTTATCGGTCTCTCCGGTAATCAGACTTCCTGAATCCGCCCCACAGCCCTTTAAGGATTTTGCCTACTACCCAGAACACGGCTATAATCACCAGAATTTCCATACTCTTCTCTTTTTATATAACCATATAATTATGCACTTATATAATTATGATTTTATATAATTATATATTATAACAATATCAATTCTATAACTCATTGAGGCTCTCCTCATTCTCCTCAATGTAAGTCATTATTATTGCGGCTGCAAGCGACCTCAAAGGAATATTACGGTGTGCATTGAGGCGGATTAGTTCAAGCCGTTTCTTTACCTCTTTGGGAAGCCAGATGGCAAATCCCTGCTCGCTTATGCCGGTATATTTTGCGAGGTTTTCCTCAAAGGCTTTCTTGCCTCTCTTGCGGCGTTTTGTCTCCCTTTCTGCGGCAGGGTCGCCGTTCGCATCCACGACGGGTTCTTTATCCTTGCCTGGTGTCGTTATGCCCCGCACGATGTCGTCCAGTCCCATGTTCGCAAGCGGGTTGTCTATTTCCGGTCTGCTGTTCTTTGCCATAGCCTTTATTTTTTAAGATCAAGTTCCTCGATGATTTTATTGAAAGCCGGTTCAAGCAGTTCCGTCTGGTTTTTCTCCAATGGGTACAGCGTGGAATATCTCTTTATGGCCACGCTCTGCCTCACCATCGGTGTAACGGTGCCGATCAGCCCGAGATACCCGATGGTCTGTTCCCGTTGCCGTATCTCTTCCGCCTTCCTCTCGGCCGCGTTGATTCGGTTGGGGATGAAAATCAGGCCGGCTGATGACACAGACTTCAAAGCCTTGACGAATATGCCTGTGGCGTCCACAGTGTCCGCGTCGAAAGATATGGGTACTATTGCCGTATCCGCTGATTGGTAGATGTATGCCAGGTTGCGGTCGTTCAGGTTTCCCGGACAGTCTATCAGTACGATACCCGGCACTTCTTTCAGTTTGCCCATTACCTGCACGAGCCGCTTATGGTCGGACGTGTCAAGCATCTCCACGTTCCACGGAATCTGCGCGTCCGGTGCGGCGTCCTTTTCACGTTGGCGGTGACGGAACAGCGATGCCTGAAGGTCTGCATCTATCACAAATGAGGGGAAGCCATGCTCTATAAGATGATTTGCGAACAAGGCACAGAGGGTCGTCTTGCCAACGCCTCCTTTGATGTTGCTGAATATGACAATCTTGTTTTTCATGTCCATGCGAATTTATGCTATATAATTCACCTACAAAGATACAAAATTATCGGCTCACAGCAAAGGAAAAACAGTTAATAATTATATATTTATGATTTTATATATTTATATAATTATATAGTTGCATCTATTTCGTATCTATTTGTATATCAAATATGAAGAATGTCATATAGTGAAATTGTACAAGAATGAATATAAGGTGATTGAATTCATTTTATATATAATTATATAATCACACGATAGAAGTCATTTCCGTCTGAAGGCTTTTCAACAAGGTTGTAGTAATTCAGCTCCTACTTACCACCTTGCATTTGAAGCAATCCGTTCACATCACCATTCCCGATATAAGCCAAGCATCTCCGTATCTTCTCGGCAGACCAATTCCACCATTGCAGCGTTTCAAGTTCCTGTATCACTTCTTCATCGAAACGCTTCCTTATCGGTCGGGCAGGAACACCGCCGACTATCGTATAGGGCGGCACGTCTTTCGTAACAACGGCACGGGCGGCTATGATTGCCCCATTGCCGATGTGAACACCAGCCATAATCACCGCTTCATAGCCTATCCACACATCGTTGCCTATCACGATGTCACCTTTGTTGTCCCAAGCCGTTGCCACGTCCGATTTCTCCAAATCCCAGTCTTCATAAAAGAGCGGGAAGGTGTAAGTGGATAGGGATTTTAAGGTATGGTTGGCACAGTTGAACAGGAATTTCGCGCCGCAGGCAATGGAACAGAACTTGCCGATTATCAGCCGCTCGTGGTTGATAGGGTAATGGTAAAGCACATTATTTTGCTCGAAAAGCAACGGGTCGGACACAAAATCATTATAGATGGTATAGTCTCCCACCTCGATAGACGGGTCTTTCACGACGGCATTCAGGTACACGGTCTGCGTGTCGCCTGCGCGTGGATATATCTTTTTCATTATGACGTTCTGTTTTTAATAGTGTTTATATTTCAGATAAATGACAGAAAGCAAGCCGAGTAATATCACATACAGATATTCTGCTGTCCAATAAACGGACAATGACGTGCTGAAACAGCTTATGCTCCACAAATAAATTTGATAAGCCACGATAGTTATCAGTTGGAAGATAAACGTCATGCGTGTCGCCCCCGTACCTGTTACGCTGTTCATATAGACATAGCCGGGCAAGGCAAAGATGTAGTTCAGCAACATGACCACAAACGGCAAATGGGCAATCTGCATCAGAGCTGTGCTTTCCGTATAAATACCGATAATCGGACGATAGAAAATCACGGCAAGGATGACCAGCGGAAAGCCGATGGCATATCCCAAACGGACAACACAGTTACATAGCGGGATGACCTGTCTCTTTTGTCCGGCTCCCAACAAATTGCTTACCAGCGAACCGGTAGTAGCCGCCAGCGAATTGACGATGACAAAGAACACCGTCGAGACACTGCGTATGACATTGGTAGCTGCCAGTTCCATTTCTCCCAAATGCTCGACAGCTACGAAGAAAGCAAGCCACGAGGCCACTCCGATAAACGAATGGAACATGCTCCAAACGGACACCCGGCAGACATGTAGCAATACAGCTTTGTCAAAGCTCCAAGACAAGCCATAAAACCGTTTATCCATTTTACGTAAAGCGTGAATTGCCAGTACCGCCAGCGAACACGCTTCGGCAAAAGATGACGCGATGGCTGCACCTGCTATCCCCATGTCCCAATGAAATATGAGCAGCCAGTTGCCCGGAATATTTACCAATACGGCTGTCAGAGCCGCCATGTTCAAGGCTTTTGTACGGGTAATGCCGACCAAGAAAGAGCGCAAGGCAAGGAACGGAAAAGAGAACAACAGTCCCCAAATTCGCCCGTCCAAATAATCAATCACGGCATGATAGACTTCCGCAGAAGTAATCAGCCTACTTAGAATAATCGGAGAAAGCAGTTTGGAAAACAGACATAAAAAGACAGCAAGTCCCGACAGGAAAAACAATCCTTGAAAGAATGTTTTTCCTGTTTCGGAATAATGCCGCTCGCCGTTGCGCCGTGCAATAACAACCTGTAAACCCAAACTGAAACCAAAGCCGAGCATATAGATAGCCAGATACCAAATCCCGGCAAGGGCGGATGCCCCCAATTCTATTTCTCCCACATGCCCTAAGAAAATGGCATCGGTAATATTGATAAGTTGTTCGATAAGGATACTCATCATTACAGGAAAGTTAATGAGCCAAATATGCTTATATGTATAGTTCATTGTTCAACTTGATAGGATGCGGCAAGTCCTGCTGCACAAGGCGGCATGATACATCGCATAATTATGAATTTGGAATAATGGCAAAACAAGATAGGACAAACCTGTTATCAGTCTGTCCGTTACTGAATAGCTATGACAAAATGCTATCCGTTAAGCGCAGCTATATGCACACTTGCCATTTCATACGGGTTGAACAATCTTTGTTTTTAATATCCAAATACAAAGGTAGTAAAAATAGAAATGGTTCGATACATTTCTGTATTTTTATAATCTTCCGTTATCATTCCATTCTCCGTAGAGAAGTCCTTTTCGGGTATTTTCTATGAATTTGTTCAGGCGACTTTCAAAAAGTTCGGGTTGATTCTTCTTGATTTGGATAGTATCAATTCTGATTCGCTTATATAAGTCAGGAAATTGGCAGAAGTTATTCCACACTACCGGATCGGATTGTAGCCTTTGTAATATTTCCTCGTCTATGATGAAACCATCAGGCGACATATCCGGTAAAACGGCTCTTCCGGCATCAGTCATCAATCCTAACCGCTCCATTCTACGGCATCTTTCCTTGTTAAGCTCGGACCAATTGCTCTTCGGTTTTCTGGGACAAAGTTTCTGGGCTGTTACATCATCTGATATTTTCTTAGTTGTGCTGTCAATCCAGCCGAAGCATAGGGCTTCTTCTACAGCATCAATATACCAGAAAGTATTGTCATCTGTAGGTCTGCCACGTTTCACGACTACCCAGCATTCTTTTTCCGTTTTATGGTTCTGTATTAGCCATTCACGCAGCTCTGTTCTTGATTTGGCATCCAATAAATTATGAATTTCCATTGTCGTTTATTGCTTCAATTTGCATTTTGCAATGTTGGCCTCCCTGTAATATGGATTCGCAAATAGTTACCCGAAATGCCTTGTCTTTCCATAATGAATGCAGGACGTAAAGAATGCTTTGCCGGGAGCATTCACAGAGCATAGGTGTAGAAACATAGCCTTGATTGTGCAGGCCGCAGGTACATTCCAGAAAATACAGGTTATAAACAGAACCTTTCTCTATCGTTTCGCATCTTACACCGGGCAATTTATTGGCTTTAGAGAAAAACAGGTCAAGGTCTCCAGCCGCCTGTTCATACAAGTCTTTATAAATTTGAAGCGTGCCACATTGTACACAGTTTTTACCACACTCATGGAAGAACGTTTCCCTTTGCCCTTCCGTCAGTTTGGCGATGCCTTTCTCAAATCCTTTGAACCAATCGGATAATTCCATATAATTTGGTATTATATTACTCACCCTGCATCTTCTGTCCCCTTTTTCCGTCTCGGCCCTTTGGTCCGGCCTCTGTTCAAATCGACGTTGTATTTGTTAAGAATGCGAAATATCGAACTTCTGCTGCTGAATCCGCTGACATTGGCAATGTCGTCCATAGAATAACCGGCATTGTACATATCTACGATGGTTCTTTCCCGTTCAGTCCGGGATAAAGTCTTCACCGTCTTGGCCGGAGATTTGATGTTCTTTTGGAGCAGCATGATATGGCTGGAAGATTTCCGCAATGCGGCTATTTCTTCCGGAAGGGCTCCAATCATTTCAAGAACCTCCGCTGCCGTAGTTTCCTTGAACAGTTCATTACGGCTGTCAATTCGGTCATGGATGGAAATCAGACGCACGACCTTGATCCTGCACATCTCTATGCAGACGGCAAGTTCCCGCACCCCACGAACCGCGTTACTGAACTTCGATACCACAAGCTCGTCGCCCCGGTCAAGGGCATTCATGAGCTGTTTCCATTGCGGACGCATCAGTTCATGGTCTGTCTCTTCCTCAATCACCTGTACACAGCCGAATTTCAACATCCATTCCTTATCGGCCTCGTATGAGTCATAGTGATTAGCCTTGAATATGTATCCAACTTTTGCCATTGTCTTATGCTGAAAATAATAACCGATGCAAAGATAATGTTTTTTGTTTGTCTGAAATCATACTCCGACATATTTATTCTAAAAATCGTATTCTGAACTTACTTTTTCTTTCACTTGTTTTCATTGGAAATCATATTGTTGAATATGAATAAAAATAATTATCAAAATGCGGTTTTATATCGCGTTTTATGGCAAATATTGTATAGTTTTGTGTCGTTTTTAGTCTGAAATTGCAAGATGATAGATACAAAATCATATTCAAAATCAAGGTCTCTTTTGGCCGGGTTGGTTGCCGCATCGGTAGCCATGTTCCTGTCCGTATCTTGTAGTAACGGAAATGGCAGTGCCGAATCGTCAATGAAAGAAGATCCTGCCGGAACATACGGAAAGTTCCTAAGTGAAATCAGAAACATGGACAGCCTCTCGACGGAAGAGCTGGCAATTAGTATCAACCGGTGGCAGTCCCTCAAGGATTCCGTCTTTTTCTATGCGACACAGAACACTTCCGGCAATCCCCATTCCGACCTGTACGGTAAATGCAACGAGGTTCACGATTCTCTCCACACGGAGTTCACCCGTCTGGCAGGGTCAGCACCGCGTTCCTATCAGGACGTGTTTGTGCTCAAGGAAAGGACTTCTCCCTATTGCGACGACAAAGAACTGGCAGACGCGGCAGACAGTATAAGGCCTTTTTTTGTTTCTCTTGACAGTATTCCGCCCCTTGCCATTGATGGCAACGGCATTCGTTCAGCGTACCGCCGGTTGCTTGCCGGGACATTGCAGGGCGGAATACATAATCTTACCGACTTGAAAACATTCATCAGGGACGAGGATGTCATGTTCCGCACCTTTCTTGCGCACCTTGACGGTCAGACCGAAGAGGATGTGTCGGATTTGACAAAAGACACGGAACGGTGCTGTTCGTTGGTTTTCCTCGCTGCGGAGAAAAAGGAAATATCCTACCGGGATGCGATGATATACATGGCCATGCGTACCAACCGCCGGATTATACAGAATGCGGTTGCCTGCCTTGATGACATCCGCGAGGACAAAGTAAAATCCAAGGCGCAGGCATTCGGATATGCGTGCATGATACTGCAGCCCTACATCTCGATGGACGGCATTTGTATGGCCTTGCTTTCCGGATACGAAAAAGAGAAGTTGCGCCACATTGCGGAACAGACGCCTGCGGCTTTTACCCGGCTGGGAGATGTTCTGCAGTCGGACAATAACGGACTGGCGGAACTGCCCGGCACGCTGATGGGGATATACATCCGGACATTATGAACGAAACACAAACAGACATGAATATGCTACGACATTTTCTGAACGATTTCCTTTCTTTCGTCCCGTTGCAGTTGCCGCAGCTTCTCGATGTGACGACAATGGAGGAACCGCAGTTCTACGGAGACTATGTACTGCTTACATTTCCTCTACGCGACACCTACGAGTTGGAAGAGGTAATGGACATGTTCGAGGACGACATGGAACTGATTACGCTGTACCACCATATCCCGATGCCGACGGAGCAGTACGGGCACAGTACCTGTGCGTACTCCAATCCCGCATTCGGGCAGATGTTCAAGATGAACGCTAAGACCGATGCCGATGGCAGGGTCAGCTGCGTTTTCGCCACTATTTACGATTCGCTCGATCTGATGTACGGCGACCTTTGCCTTGATCTCAAACTGCATTCGAAAAGTGGCACATTGAAATACAGGAGGAACAAGGAAGACTTATTGATGGATTTTATATGAGAAATACATTGTACCGACAGATGGTGTACTGGATCAATGCACACAGGACATGGATTGAGGTGGCCGATGCCAGCCTTTACAGGGAGCACGTCATCGCAAGGAGCGACAGGACAGACTACCTCGTTTCCCGCACGCTGGTCCTACGGGCATTCAAGCCGAACGGAGGCTGTGCCGAAGGCACCGTGTGGAACATTCCCGAACACGATTTGGACAGGGCGTTGGCCACATTGCGCAAGCAGGACAGGCAGTTCCGTCAGCGAATCAAGAAAGCCGCCATGTATCTCACGGCTCCAGATGCAGAAGCCATCATACTGTTGGCCACACACGGCATTGTACGTTTGGAGCTGCTTGAACAGCCCATACATTTGACATCAAAGCCATCCTACCTATGACCAGCCTTCTATTACAATTTGTATTCATAGTACTGCTTGTCATTCTGCCGATGGCGTTGTACAGGAGCCGCCGTTCCTTCATGGCAGTATTCTACCGTGCCATGACAGACAATGCCCAGGCCCGCAAATTCTACACGCAGGTGCTTGTGGTCCTGTTGCTCCTTTTCCATTATGTCTATACGACCGGACATCCCGGACAGTTCGGCACGGTATTGTCTGCCATCGTATGTGCCGCCATGTTCTCCGCCAGGAGGACGGACAGATGGCTCCGCAAGCTGCTCGACCGTCCGAAGGCATTTGTCGCCTGCGGCGTCTTCGCACTGGCTGTATGTATCGTGCCGCAGTTGTTCACCCTGTCCGCTACCGTCTCATATATCCTTCTGGCAGCCCTGTTCTATCCCTCCGGCAGAGTTCTGGCCGAATGGGAGGACCGGGACAGGAGACTTTACCTGTCGGAACATCCGGATGAGATGTCCGACATCTACCATTGCAATCATCACGCGAGGCTGCCATGATAATGCGGACAGAAGCGGCCTTATTTTATCCGCACAATAGTCAATCACAAAAAACAGAATGAAGATGAAGAATAAAGAAGAAATGACCGCAACCATATCGACATGTATCGGTCTGTTCGACTTCCTCAAGGAAAAGGTCGGTGAACGCAAGACAAGGACGGAAGCCTATTGCGACCTGTTGGACAAGTCACTGGCAGGCTTTGTTTCCCCTTTTTTAAGAAATCAGGATTTCGAGCTCAGGCCGAGGCAGTGCCATGTGACCGTTTCAGACCTCGCAACCGAATGGCGGTGGCACAGGGCCACTGTCCGTTCCTTTCTGGATACGCTGGAATCATTCGGACAGCTGGAAAGGACGAAACTGCCGAAAAGCATGGTCCTCACCATGCACCTGCATGATGGCAGCCATGCCGTACCCGATATTGTACAGGGAACCGCAGGCATTGTCCGACAGTTGAACGGAATCCTGTCCGAATGGATAAACGGCAGCATCACTTCCGATGACGCCGGTATTGCGTGTGGTCAGATTGTACACCAGGCCATCACCGATGCCGGACTCAAGTATGAACTGCCGGAAGACGACTGCCGTGTCACCTTGCAGAAGTTGCCGGAGAGAATGAACGCGCGAGTGCTGGAAATCCACACCGCCGCTGTGGAGTGCATCGTCCTTGCTGCCCTGCGGAAAGTGTTGCGCCGGTCGAAGCCGGAAGAAAGCATGAAGCTCATGCAACACTTCTGTTTTGATCTGGGAGCAAGCTGGCCGTCATTCATTGACCTGTCAAAGACCCTTGCAGAGCAAATTCTGAACTCAGGGAAAGAAAAGGACATCGACCACGACGACGACCGTCAGCTGCTCCTTGACGACCTTCACGACCCGTTCCTGTCGGCTGCGGCGAAAGCCCTGGAGAAATCCGCAGGTGCGGACTGTCGAACCCCATTGTATAACCACGGATAATCCGTCCTTCAGCCGGCGTAGCCGTCCTGCCGTTTATAGCAGGCATCCGGGCTTGCCCGTCTGCCACCAAACAAAGGGATGGGGAGCCTAATACCCCAATGACAGGAGCCATTGGGAGAGATGTCCAGGCAGGCAGCAAGCTGGGACATGAAAGATTATCCAATGCAACAGAAGAAGCAGTATGACAAATGCAAAACAGGTTCTCGACGTTCAGGTCTCCAAAGGCATCACCACCGCCCAAAGTAACGAACATCTGCGTAACCGCAGTGAGAAGGCGGCGGAATATGCCATGAAGAAAGGTAACTACGACCCGACAAGGGAACATCTGAACTTTGAGATAGTAAACGGCAAGGTGCGTCCTGTGGACAAAAGCCGGAGTATTCCGGATAGGATGGCCGACAGTCTCCGTCAGCGGGGTATTAAGGACCCGAACGAAGGACTGGTGGAACCCAAGTACAGGACGGTGGTCAACATTATCCTCGGCGGCTCCCGCGAACTGATGCGGCAGCTTGCCTTTGGAAAGCAGGATGTGGATTTCGAGCAAGGAGCGGATAACAGCCGAATCGTCAGAAAGCCGGAAATTGAACAGTGGGCAAAGGATGCCTATAGATTCATCTGTGACAAGTATGGCGAACAGAATATAGCGGCGTTTGTTGCGCATCTCGATGAACAGAATCCCCATATACATTGTACACTTCTGCCAATTAGGGACGGCAAGTTTGCATACAAGGAGATATTTGCCGGAAAGGACAAATACGAGTACAGCGCAAGAATGAAACAACTGCACAGCGACTTTGCAGAAGTAAACAGGAAGTGGGGACTTTCCAGAGGCAGCAGTGTCTCAGAAACAGGTGCTCGTCACAGAACAACCGAGGAATACCGTCGTATGCTGTCGGAGGAATGTACGACCATTGAGGAACAGATAGCCCGACACAAGGAAGTCCTTTCGGATCTCCAATCGGACATCCGGCTGGCAGAGCGCAGGGTTAAGGGTCTGACCTCTATGGTGGAAAATCTTTTGAAGAAGCAAGCGGAGAAAGAGGCAAGGCTCGCCGTTCTTGAGGACGAATTGAAAGAGCACAAGGGCGATGCCGCTGCCATATCAGCTGAGACGGACAAGCTGAAAAAGGAGCTTGCCTATATCCAGCTTAAACTGGCAGACAAACAGGATAAGCTGAAGCTGGCTGACCGACAGCTGTCCGACCTCAAAGAGAACATGGATGCCATTCAGGAGAGGACAGAACATCTCAAGGAAGAAGCCTACAAATACTCCCGTGATGTCCATTCCAAAGTGGACAGTCTGCTCAAGGATGCGATGCTGGAAAATATGGTGAATGAGTTCCGTGACCTTTCGGCACGGATGACCGGCCCGGAACGGCAGATGTTTGACGGCACTCTTGTACAGTCCATAGCGGAACAAGGGAAAGAGGTCATGCACTGCGCCACCTTGCTATTCCTGGGCATGGTCGATGATGCCACCACCTTTGCCGAAACACATGGCGGAGGCGGAAGCAAGAGCGACCTCAAATGGGGACGGGACGAAGACGAGGACAACCGTGCATGGGCTCTCCGCTGCATGAGGATGGCAAGTCGCATGATGAAGCCTGCAATCGGCAGGAAGCCCAAGCGTTGACCGGCATCCCTGACCCATAAATCAAAAGAATCAACCAATAAAGTATCAGATTATGACGAAACATATCATTTTGTTCTTTGCGGCACTTTGTTCGCTGCACAACCATGCGAATGCTGCACCGTCGGACAGCGATACTGTCCGATATGAAAGTTTCAGTAACGGCATTGAAATGCTACGTCCGATGCAGCCCTCTTATCTTGACGGAGTGGTAGTCCCGACACGCAAAAGCGGCAACTGGTTTGTCAGCCTGTCCGGAGGGGCATCGGCGTTTCTCGGCACGCCGCTCGGCTGTGAAGACCTTTTCGGGAGACTCAAGCCTTCGTACACTATAGGTGTGGGCAAATGGTTCACACCGTCGGTCGGCGTCCGTGTCAATTACAGCGGGCTGCATTTCAAGGACAGTCAACTGTCCACACAGGAATATCATCATGTCCATGCGGATCTGATGTGGAATCTGCTCGGAAACAGGTATGCAAAACAAGACGAGGTTCGCTGGGGGCTTTCCCCGTATGCGGGTCTCGGACTGCTGCACAATGCGGACAACGGACACAACCCTCTTGCCATATCATACGGCATACAGGGCCAGTACCGCATATCCAGGAGAGTAAGCGTCCTGATGGAACTTTCCGGGACGACCACATTCCAGGACTTCGACGGATACGGGAAAGCGAACCGTCTCGGAGACCACATGCTCTCGCTGACGGCGGGATTCTCTTTCAGCATCGGCAAGGTCGGCTGGAAACGCGCTGTTGACCATCGCCCGTATGAAAGGCGCAACGAGTGGCTGACCGGCTATGCGAACACCCTGACAGAACGGAACAGGCAATATGCCGGAAAGCTGGACAAGGAAAGAAGGACTTTGGACGAGCTGAAGAAGATTCTCGAAATAGAAGGGCTGCTTGACACTTACGGACATCTGTTTGAAGACATGGAAGCCGATGACAGGAGGTTTCCCGTAAACAATTACAGCGGACTGAACTCCCTCCGAGCCCGGTTGAAGAACCGTCATTGGGACGGCAACTCGCCCCTTGTAACAGAAACGGGTACAGACAGTCTTCAGGGCATGAATACGGACAGCATCTGCAAAGTGGGAACGGACAGCCTGCCCGGAAAACGGAATGCGGCAATCAACCGCCCGGACACTGTTTCCGCAGCCGGTTATTTCGCCCTCATGCAGCATGGAGACGAATGTATAGGCTCTCCGGTCTATTTCTTCTTTGACCTTAACACCGCCCACCTTACGGACTCTCTGCAAAAGGTCAATCTTGACGCGCTCGCTCATGTAGCCAAGAAGTATGGACTGTCTGTGAAAGTTGCGGGAGCGGCAGATAGCGCAACCGGCACAGCTTCCATCAACAATGCGTTGAGCACAGCCAGAGCCGATTACATTGCCGGTGAACTCATCAAGCGTGGCTTATCGGCAGAAAGCATTACCAGAATGTACGAGGGCGGCATATCGTATTATGTACCGAACGAAGCCAACAGACACACGAAAGTAGAACTTTATTTCAGATAAGTAGTCTTTTTGTTCATAAGTGAAAACAACTTTTTCATTTTTTGAGAGCCTGTCCGTGACGGATCGGCTCTCATTTTCGCTAATATATTTCTATGAATTTGTTTGGGTTGAAGGCCAAATGTTCATTATAGAATACATAGCCGAGTTGGTTTGTGACACATTTTGTCCCGCCGATAATTTTATCAATATTACGATGTGAATGACCGTATATCCAATAATCTATAGGATTGTTTGTAATATAATCGGTAAGATCGACTGTAAAAGCTCCGTTTAACGGACTTCCCGTGAACTCTGGCGCAAGCAATTCAAGTGACGGTACATGGTGCGTAACTACAATGATATGTTCCTTATTGCTTTTGAATATGCTTTCTTTGAGAAATCTAAAGCATTTGTCGTGCTCCATATTGAAGCGCGTCCAGTTAAGAGAATCGTTGTCCCCACATTTGATACGCCGGAAATCCGATATAGCCAGTTCTGTCCGGAATGCATCCTGCCGTTCTATATGAGACCATAGTGTGGTCGCTATTATTTCAGTATGTTCGGACAAAGGAATAACAGCATTATAATAACAAATGACATTAGTCCGTATTCTTGATGTCCAACCGTTATATAAAGAGTCAAGATTGAACATTTTGTAAAACTCATGATTTCCTGGAACAACAATTACTTGCTTGTAATTGTCGGAAGCCCAATCCCAAAACGGATGGCGGCTGTAGTTCTCATCTCCGAAATACCCTATGTCACCTGCCAATACAAGAATATCTCCTGCAACTTTCAGCGGATTATGCTTGATATAACTGGCATTCTCCGCAAATTCCAGATGAAGGTCGGATGCGTATTGTAATCGAGTCATTTTACAAAAAGCTGGTTTTCAGTTGCTCCAACATCTGCTCTCCGGTAATGTTTCGCAAACCGGCCGATTTGAAGAAATCCTGGTTGGGAAGTTCGTCCTTAACTTCATCACAGAAATGTGACACATCATCTTTTAATGTTTGTGGTACATCCTCGAAACTGTCGGAAGGAGCAAGCATGGCTGCAAGCCTGAACACATCCTTTTTGTGTTTCTGTATATGCTTGCTGTCCACTTGTTCCCCTTTCGCCTTTCTATCGGACATTTCAAGAAATGCTTTGCATTTCAGGCAGATAAGGCTCTCTACATTTGCAATGTGAACACCATCTTCAACATAGCTGTGTTTTATCGTGAAATTGTAATAGCCATCATCCATAAGTATGGCAGAAAGGCTTGACAAATCATCATCTGTCGGGATGGGGGTTATGTGGGCGTCTTCCGGAAAGTCCAACAGTCCTATATTGCGTGAGAAAAGCTCTATCTGATAGGGAAACTCCATACTTGCCGGTTTCATAAACCGATAATACTCGTGTTTATGCTGATTGCCTTCACTTGTTCCTATATTGCGCTGCTCATATCCTGCGGCTTTTACCAGTTCCCAAAACCGGGAGACAAATTCGTGGGACAGGGCTTCTACTACGAGAATGATGTCTATGTCTTTGGTTGCCCTTGGAGTCTGCGCATATAGTTCCTCGTGAATTTCACATGCCGTGCCTCCAATTATAACATAGGAATCTTCAAATCCCTTGAAGAACTCCTTGAACTTCTCAATACCTTTTACCATTGTATGTCGTTTAATAGATTATCTAATTCAATTTGAACTCGCTCGTCGTCATTGTCTTTGAGAGACAAATACAATGACAGTTTGTCAACTGTTCCCGTATGGCTCAACAGTTTCGGGTCATATTTCCAGATTTCAATACGGAATAATCCATATTCTTTATTGATTGGAATATCGGACTGATGCATATCAGTCCTGTTGATGGCATACATATCCGAATTTTCCTCATTGATTAGTGTATATTCTGATAGAGCATTTATACCGCATTTCAGGCTTCCGCTCGGAAGGAAATCGGAAAAAGCAATTTTTTCAACCGGAGACACGAGGAAAGGCATGGCTTTCTCCCATAGTTCCTTTCCGTAGTAAATCAATCTTACTTCTTTTGTCTTTTTCCCTTCAAGTGAAACCAAACCGTTTTCGCTCAGCCACCGTAATGAACGATTGATGGTCGCGTATGAGACTTGAAAGATTTCCATCAAATCTTTTGTCTCACATCTATCAATGGACTTTATTTCCAGATTGTAAAGTAGTAAGCACTGTGCCATAGGAGGTATGGTCTCCTTTATATCTATTCCTGTTGCTTTTGCCTTTTTAAGGTCAATCAGCAGAGATGGAATGAACATCTGTTTTTTCGGAATGATGAAATTTGACCTTTGTGAGGTCAGTCTTCCCACATTATAGGATGCTATGTTGTCTGTAACAAGTACGACCGGGCATTCACATTTATGCTCTATTAGATTAAATGTCCGTTTCAGCTGTGCAGGAGATATTTCATTCCCATCATGAGTTAAGGCAAATACAACAGCGTGACCGAGCAATTCAACTTTATAAAGATTGAAGCTCTGTGTTACTGCAATGGGAATAGTATCGGATATGCATTTTTCTAATGGGACAAGAGTTACTTTCTCATCCAAGACGGAGAGAACATAGTCTGTCACCAATTTTATAAATTCATCGTTATTGCACATAATCATATTGATGTGATTTTGTGCAAAAATAGTGATTTTATATTGATAGGCAAAGGTATAGCATCTTTTTTACAGATAATATCCATCTTTTTACTCATTCTCGTACTCATCGGCTGCCTGTCAGCCCTGTTTTTCCGTGCAAAGGTACTGCGGAGGGCGAATGTCAAGTACCGCCATGCTGACAGGCCTGCGTACCGGATGACAGCTTTCCGCAAATCACAGATTTGGGTATTTCATCAGCTACTTTGCCGTCCACTTGCCTTATTGCCCCTGACCCGCAGTCTTTTCACGCACGAAAATCATTCCCGACCGGAAGCCGTAAGGCTCCGAGAAAAGGGAAAGATAAAGAAAAAGTTTAACGGATTAAATTTAAGAGTTATGCCTAATTGGTGTTCAAGTGCGTATGTAATAGAGGGCGACGCAAAAGAAATCAAGAGCCTCTATGAGTTAATGAAAAGACTGGAAGACATGGAAAAACCTTCAGTGAAAAACGGCTTCGGGACTACATGGCTGGGATGCCTTGTGGATGCCTTGGGCAAGGATTGGAACGATGTATATTGTCGTGGTGAGTGGAGCAGCCTTGAAGTGGACGGCGAAGTGATAAGATTATACACCGAGACGGCATGGTCTCCCTGCAATGAGGTGTTTGACCTTGTGAGGGAAAAATATCCGTCACTTTACTATTATTTTCAGGCGGAAGAGCCGGGCATGGGAATTTATGAAACGAACGACAGTTCGGGTGTCTATTTCCCCGACAGGTATTTTTTTGATGCCTGTACGCCCGAAGAAGAGTACATCAGCGAATACTTCGAGAATCAGGAAGATGCGTTCAAGTGGATTGAGAAAGAGACTGGGAAACCAATAAGGTCGGCAAAGGATGTCGAAGCTCTTGATGCAGAATGGAGTGAGAAGTGCGAAGATGCTTTCTGCTACCTGCATGAGTTTGAGGTGATAAGTTGACTCGGGTAAAGGGGCATATCTCCCGGGCTGCAAGTCAGTTCGGGGGATTTTTCATGTCATCACAATCCTTTTTCCAGTTCCTGCTCCCTGTTTTAGCCGGATGCCTTGAAAGGCACTGCAACCTTTTGTATGTCCCTTCCGTCCTGCCTTTTTATTTCGCAACTTCTGTCCACTTTTATCATGGGTCATAGTCTGTTCCTCCACTTCCGGCATTCCCCGCCGGAGTGATTTTCTCATGCAAAAGTACAGCGTTGGTACGGATGTCAAGCACCGCTATACTGACATGTTCAGAATTTGGCGGCAGCCTTCCGCAAATCCCAGATTTGGGTATTCCGCTAAATTCCTCCATGTCCTGCTTGTCTTTCCGTCCCTTTTCCCGCTGTGACGCTTGCATGTAAAATCTTTCCCGACAAGGAAGCCGAAGAAGGCTTTCGAGAAAAGGGAAGAAAAAAGAATGTTCAACAAATTAAATTTCAAGATTATGCACAGCAAAATTTTTCAAATCACAACGACAAAGGTGGACAAGGAATGCTATCTGAACGAGGACACGCTTATGCAGGGCGATAACAGTTATTTTGACTATTGCGATAAAATTGACGAGGAGGAGCGCAAGTACCACATTGACGTATTGGTAAACCATATCCTGCCCAAAGGGATGTTCGAGCTTGTCGATGAAGATACAATCCGCTACATCGGTGGGGTGGAAAAGTGGAAGGAAGAATTTGTCGCAGGTTTGCGTAACAAGGTGGAAGCCGTTACTCCCGACACTGTACAGGATTGGATTGGCCCGGTCTATCAGCTTGAAAAATACTTGAAGAACCCGCTTGAAACAGCTTATTGGTTTTACACGGATACGGAGGGTGCGCAATCCTATGCCGAACAGTCTTACGAGTTTATGCGCGAGGTTTGTGGGTATGAACCCGGCACGCTGCTCTACATCGGAGGCGTCATTGATTATCATTTCTGACTCTAAATTAAAAGATTATGAACGAACAGGAAAGAATTGATTTAAAACGGAAATTACGGGAGGGACTTGCAGAATTGAGACTGACTTTTGACGAACTGCATAAGACCCTCGAATGGGCGGAATTGACGGAATGCTATCCTGAAGCATCCGCCGTATATAGGCGGATTGAATATCTGGAGGACATTGTAAATAAGATATGATTTGAATGACAAGACAGCCATCATCGGCAGAGGAGGTATCCCAGCCGGTGGTGGCTGCCTCACAACGGGACTGGCCGAGCCTGTTATAACATGCCCATAGGTCATGGGCTCCCTCCTTTTAATAATGGATAAAGCTCATTTCCATGTACCGCCAACACCCCCACAGGCTGTTTTTATGCGGCAAAGGTACGGCGAACGGATAGCCGGTCAAGGACCGCATTGCCTATCAGGATAAAATTTGACGGAAACTTTCCGTAATCACAGATAGCGGCTTTTCATAAAATTTCACCGCTGATTCCTTGCCTGCCATCCTTGTCTTCGCCGTGGAAACCGCACATAAAAACAATCCCTGCGGCGGGTCGGAAGACTCGGAACAAAGGGAAAATAAAAAACAAAGCTATGACAACAGTAGAACTAATCAAAAGCATCGCCTTCGATTTCGGCTGGACAGTAAGCACAGACGAGGAAGAAGACACTGTAGTATTCGATTTCCGCTATTACACAAAGCACGGGCTGGATTACGGATTTTGCGCCGAACTGACAGGAAACAACTTTGACGGGTTTCTTGGGGAGGTGGAGCGGAATTGCGAGGACTTTGACCCCGACTATGAAGCCTACCGGTGGATTGGCTATGACGGGCACGGAAAGTGTGGCGCACCTTACCATATCAAGGACATTGTGGATGAGATGGAAGAGGCGAAAAAACTTTTCACGGATTTTTATAACTCATTAAAAACAGCATTGACATGAGAACAAAGACACTTTACAGGCGGGATGGTGAAAGAATAGGCATCAGCCGTTTCCCTAATTTCCACAAGTCCGGTAGCATTGCCGGAATGAAAAGGCTGTACTACGGTAAGAATGCACTTCTGGTGCGGTGCGGCAGGTGGATTTACAATGTATCAAGCGAACCCGAAATTTATTATAACTTGGCTCATTAGATTATTATGGAAAGAAATTGCAAGAAAGACTTTCAAGGTTGGAAAGGTATAATGGCTCTGAAGTTACTTTGCTGCAATATTGCGGCAGGCCGTTTCGACTGGCGGAAATACTGTACGCCGCAGCCTTATTATGGCCACGAGATTTGTGTTATACCCTTGCACAGTTCTTACGGTCAGATAGGCTATACCGTGTATTTCCCTTATGCTAATATGCCGGAAGTAGAATACGATTGGGAAAAGGGCAGACTGACTGTTGATGAAGAAAATTGGCAGGAGTATTTTCAACAAAGCTGACAAAGACACGGGGCTGGCATCCACACCGGCCCCGTGTTCCTTTTTGTCTATCGCCGCATTCCGCCGCCATATTCCGCCTCTTGTAGCTCCTCCCTGTATTCGTCGAGTTCGTTCAGCTTCTCGTTTACGGCCTGCAGGTTGGCATCGAGCGTCGAATTGTAGTCGTATGGGAAGCTGTGCCGCACGGCAAGACCCGCATTGCATACACCTCCCACATCGAGCGCATCCTTCTCCCTGTTGTACGCTGCATACAGAATATCCCCGTTCGGCATTTCGAATACCGGCATTCTCTGATGCGTCAGTTTGGCAAACTGTTCAACGACCATATCCTTGGCAAGCTCTTTCACATCCACGCTCGCACGGTCAATGCCGTAGCGGTTGATGTGGTCGCGTACCTCCTGCTCCGAGTATTTCAGCATCACCTCATAGGTGCCGCCCACGCTCCCGTTATACACCACGGCAAAATCCTTATCCTCGACAAGCAGGTCATCGCCCCTGTGCTGCAAGGGAGTCTGGTAGGTGTATTGTTCATCCATGCCGTTCCCGTCATAATATTCCTTGGCGCAGGCCAGCAGTCCTTCGTAGTCTCCTTTTTCCCTCAGTTCGTCAAGTTGGCTCCTGTCATCGGTGGTTTGCAGGTAAGCCACGGACGCATAGAATGTCTTTCCCTTTGGAGAGGTCCCGTTTGCTATCCGTTCCGTATTGTCTTCGTCCAGTCCCTTTGCAATCCTGTCCACCTTCTGCGTGATTATAGAGGATGCCTTTTTTACATCCATCAGGGTTGTCTTGATGAACTGCGGGGACTCTTTCAATGAGTCGAGCCATGATTTGAGGTAGGCGCAGCAGTCTTCCTTGATGTGTTTGGTCATGCCGTAACGCTGTGAGACCAATGCGCTGCCGAGTTCGGCCACCAGTTCCTCCCTGGCATATTCCTTTGAACCGAAGGCTGTCGGTTCGAGGCGGTCGAGCACGCCTTTCGCACCGGTGGAATGGGTCATCTCGTGGAACAGGGTGCCGTAGAACGCTTCCCCGTCCTTGAACTGCCTCTTTTCCGGCACTACGATTTCATTCTTCGTAATGGAATAGTACGCACTATCCTGATGCATGGGCCGTATGGGACAGATCCACAGGTTCTCGCTTATCATCCGGTCCACCGGCTCGAAGTCGAACTGTTCGCCTGCTTTGACTTCAGGACGGCCGTTTTCCTTTTCCAGCTTTTCCCACAATTCCGGACGCGCTTCCCGCAGGTTGGTCTGCTGTACGTTGAACACCCTGAAAACCTGCATCCTCGGATAGACATTGTACTCCTTCTTCTCATCCTCGGAGAGATTCTTGTAGTCGTCATACTTGATTTTCTCCTTCGTCTCCTTGTGTATGCAGGTGAAAGTGGTGAGCATCACCGGGAAGGATTTCTCGCCGCGCAGCACGGAGACCCTCGGCAGTTCCTGTCCGTCCTTTCCCGGCTTGTTCATCCGCTGCACGCAGTCGAAGGTACAGAAGCGGGGTATCTTGTATCCCTCTTTCTCGCAGTGCAGCATCAGCATGAAGGCGTTCATGCCGTTGTATTCGCGTCCGGACAGGTTGCGCGGCCACTGCAATGCGCCTTCCGTGAACCAGGGCTTGCGCCAGTCCTCATTGATGCTTTCTATCTTTTCAATCATCATCTCGGCGAACAGGTCGAGAGCCTTTTCCTCGCTGTTCGGCCCGTCCGCGTTCTGTCGTCTGTAACCGGCCATATCCGTCATCTGTTATCGTTGCCGGCCTCCGGCACATACTGGTTGAGTTCTTCCACACGGCAGGAGATGTCCGGCTTGCCGTCGTATAGGGAGAGGGACATTTCTCCTTTCGCGTCCACCTTGACACCCGGCTGCAGCCACTCCTCCTTTTCCTTGCCGAAACAGAAGAAGCGCACCCATTGGTACTCGAACCCGTCATTGACCTTCTCCGTGCTGAACGCGGAGAACATCAGGTACGGCTTGCCGGTCTTGTCCTTGCGTTCCTCTATGTGCTTGCCGGTCTTTCCACGGAAGACCATCTGCCCCTTGACGGAATCCGTGTTCCCGGCATCGGAAAGATCCACGGAATCTGCCGACAGGTTGAAATAGAGCTTCTCGCCCCTGCGTTTCAGCAAAAGGGTGCCCGTGACCTTGGCACGGGAGCCGTACCGGTATTCATGGACGGTGTCCTGTCCTCCGTCTTTGCTGACACTGACTTCCATGTTCCCGTCATTCCCGTTCTTTCCGGGGATGGAGACCTGGAGAGGAAAACTTACGAACTCCTTGCCGTCCTTGCCTGTGCGGACGGAGGCGTCGCGGCTGATCGTGCCGCATAGGGTAACATTGCATTTTATCATCGCTTGTCTTTTTTTGATGTGTGACATTTCCACCGGAAAGCGGAAACGGCCTTGTTGAAGTTGAACCGGAAATTCCCTTTGCTAATCGGGCGCCCTGATACGGATGTAGATTATCCATGCGGCAAGCAGCACCTGTATCCCGATGATGACAAGCGCCGCCACCCATCCGAACAGCTTAAGGTACATGACGGTATGCAGCACGCACGAGGACAATCCGAGTACATAAACACATAATTGCATCATCACGCTTTTCATATTTTCATTGCTATCTTTTCAGTCCTTCTGTCTGTCCCTGCAGTTGTTCCATTCCCATCTCGAAGTTGCGGGAAGCCGTCTCGGAGAGGATGACCGTGTTGAGCAGTCCGCTCACGCGCATACGCCTGGTCTCTTCGGAGAGAGAACGGTTGTTCAGCGTGGCCGACAGGCGGCTGAGTTCGGCAGAGGAAAGCTCCCTCGACATCTGCATGTTTCCGTTGTCGGCATGAAGCACGGCCTTGCCGTTTTCGTTGATGGTCAGGGTGCAGCTTTTCATACCCGGCAACAGGGATTTGAGGTCGATTCTCCCGCTGTCCATCGCAGCGGACACTTCCGCTTTCTGCCTTTCTTCCTCCTTGTTGTCAATCTGCACGGCCAGCAGCATCAGGGAGGTGAAGGCGGTCATGGCCATCTCCACGACAGGATCGCTGCATCCGGACAGGCCCACGCCGCTGTCCTCCGAGGAGAGCAGCTTTTTCATCCATCCTTCGGTGGTGAGCGGTTTTCCGTCCCTGGTGCTTTCCGTACTCCTGTATCTGGCGAGCAAGTCGTTGCCGTTGTGCAGCACCTGCTGCCGGATGCTGCCTTTCTGGGCGATCTCTGCGAGGTACGCCGCCGGGTCGATGTCCCGCTGCGTGCCGTCCGCATAGATGTTTTTTACCCCGAAATGCAGATGTTCGCCGCCCGTCTTTCCGAGCTGCTGCCCGGACTTGACAGTATCCCCGGCCTTGACGGAGACTTCGCCGAGGTGCATATAGGTACACTGCACCTTGCTGCCGTCTTTCCGGCTGTATTCCACGGTCACGGACTGCCCGCTACCGCTTCCTTTCACGGAGACGACCTTGCCTCCGTTTTCCGTGGCGAGGACAGCATCCCCGTCACACCGGATATCCATGCCTTTGTGGACTTTCTCGCCACCGTTGGCCATGCGGCCGTCCACACCGAACGGGGTGGTGACAAAAAGGAAATCCTTCCTTTCGACCGGAAAGGAATAGGCCGTGCTTTCAGATTCTCCCAAAGGGTTTTCCTCCACGCCGAAATGCCGTCCCTGTGCCGCCATCTCCTGCATGACCTGACGGTCATATCTGTCAAGGCCGTTCTGCTCGATGATTTTCTGCAGGTTGGCGGCATAGCCGCTTCCCGTGGCATATCCGGCCCGGGCGATGCCTTCCGTCCACCCCTTGTAGTCGTCTGGCGACAGATTGAAGCAGGTGGCATAGCGGCTGTTTTCTTTCAGGAAACGGGAGTGGTGCTCGTAGGAGTCGCCCACGGAGTCATAGCTGCAGAACTTCTCGTCCGGTCTGTCATCCGAATACAGGGCGTACCGTCCGCCTTCGTCAATCCATGACGGCGTGGCCTTGATGCCGAAATGGTTGTTCTCGTTCTGTGCCAGTTGGCTCTGGCCGTTGCTGCTTTCCAGTATGCCTTGTGCCAGCGTCACGGAGGCGGGAATCCCGTACCGCCGCATCTGTTCCATCGCATATCCGGCATATTTCTCTGCGTATTCTTGATTTTTGCTCATTTCTTATAAATCTTCATCGTTTCATTCCTGTTTTCTGTTCTTCCTGTTCACTCTGTTCCGGCTTCCTTTCGGCTGATGCCGCTGTTTCCACGGAATTGTCCCGTGCCTGTCCTTTGCGCAGCACATCGGCAAAGAGAGCGGCCGCCAGGTTCAGCTTGTAATCGTCCCTGTCCTCGGCAAGCCACATCCGCTGCCATTGCTGTTGCGTGACGCTTCTCGGTTCCGGCCTTCGCCCGTCGATGGTCGCCGCGCACAGGATGCCGTCCTGCTTCGTCTTGAACACACTGACGCGCTGGATCCGGCTCATGTCTATATCCTTCTCCCCGCAACTGAACAGGTCAACCTTCAGGTCGGGTTTTGTTTCCGCAAGGGCGTAATACTTGTGTGCCAGTTCCATGCGCACTTTGTCAATGTTGTTCATCGCCTGTTTGAGGGTGGAGAAAAAACGGTTCACGTCCTCCTTGTCCGGATAGACGCTGTAACCGTTCTCGTTCTCCGGCTTGATGTAGAGTGCCCAGCGGTTCTTGTCGTCCTGTATCATCTGCACCCGGTCGAAACTTACCTCGCAGGCCTGCTTCACCGCAGGAGCTACATCCAACGTGGACAGTTCCTGTATCTCCCAGTTTTTCAGCCGGGCCAGAGATACCTCCTTGCCGGAGAAATAGCTGTCGTCGGGCCTGAATCCCAATGCCCCGTCCGGATTGAAAAACCGTATCTGCTCGAAGCCCTCTTTACGCAAGGCTCTTTCGATGCGGCTCTTGTTCATTCCCGGCACCTCGTTGTCCACTTCCGTCGAAGCACCGGCCGGCAGAACCACATCCGCCGTTTTCGCGGCGTTGTCCCTGACCACAATGATGGTTTTCTTGTCCTTGTCCGGATGTCGGGCTATTTCGTCCGCTATGGCATGGTGTTTCGGAAGTTCCGCCCTCATGTCTGATGTCTGTCTCCGGTTGCGGATGGTGGCGTATTCAATCTTCTCGCCGCGTTCCGCCTTGCGTATCACTTCAAGGGCGTTATTCACGTCGCTTTCGATGGCGGCCATCATGAGCGGATTCTCCTGAAGTTCCCTGTTCCAGTATTCCACCGTCTTCAGACTCTCTTCCGACAGTCTTGCCGGCAGGCCGAGTTCCAGCATCTTGATGCCGGAAGCCACTTCCACAATCAGCCGTTCCTGTTTCAATGCGTCCTCCGAGGGTGCCATGCCGTTTTTCATCACCATGCCTTCACGTGCCAGACGCTGCTGGTGACCGGTGGCGCTGACAATCTGCCGAAGGGTTTCCTGTATATAATCGTGATAGTGGTCGAAATTCCGCTGCCGGGGCATATAGACGGCATCCTTGTCCGTTTCGTAATGGGGCATTCCGCTGCCGTCGTAACGGACGGGGACAAGGCTGTCTTTCATCTTCAGCAGAAAATCATTGAAGCGGATATGCAGCTTCCGGTTGTCCGCTTCCGTATAGCCCCTTTCCGCCACACCGCCGTATTGCCTCAGTGCGGCTTCATAGGATGGTCTGTCCACATCCTGCAGGGTGGTCTGGTCTATGTTGAAGAGGGTGCGCACTTCCCGGTTATGCACGCCTTTGTAATGTTTCCTGTCCTGTTCGTCCAGTCCGAGATAGGCTGTGCGGCTGATGATCTCTTCCGGATTGTTCCGGTTGACATATCTGTTCCAGTTGTAGAAAAGGAAAGGCACGCCCCGCTCATGCTCCCGGACGGACATACCCATCGCTTTGGCTTCATTATAGTGAATGAAAAGATTTGACCCGCAGCCGTTCTTGTCCGAGTGCAAAGCCATGAAAAGGGCATTGAACGGACTGACGGACACGCCGCGCGGATGGAACTTGGGATAGCCTTTGCCGGATGCGTTCAGCCAATACCCGTTTGCGTTCGAGGCTCCGTTCAAGGCTTCGGAAAGCAAGTCTATCTGCTTCCTCTCTGCATTTTTCTCTATGGGTGATTTTTCTTTCATACTCCGTATGCTGTTTTAATGGTCGGTTATTGGATGCCCCGCGTCCGAACGATGGTTTCAGGACGGTTGTTGTCGTAATTCTGGGAAGCCATCTGATTCATCCGGTCACTTTGGGCAAGCACGGCGTTGGCCAGCGTGTTCAGCGGCAGGGCACCTTTCCTGTAGGCATCGGCCACCACCGGACTGAGCTGGACGGTGCACGGCACATGGTCTATCGTGGCCACCAGCGTACAGCCTTGCAGCACCGGATTGACGATGCGGGGATTGAGCGGCTCGTCAGGATAACGCTTGTATTCGGTTTCCCTGTTTCCGGCGGTCAGCCCTTCCGACTGCTTGCGTTCCAATGCCTCATGTCCGGCTTTGTTCAGCAGGTTTGCCCCGCCCAGGCCGATAAGGAGCATCTTCAACAGCGGATTACGGACAAACAGGCCCGCCACGATGCTTGCCATCGGCAGCAGGTTGTCTTTCAGTCGCAAGGATTGTGTCTTTCCCGTGAATGCTCCCAACAGGATGTCCGGAAGCATGGCCATGATGTAACCGAGGTTGCCGGTGATTTCACCCAGCCCGTCCAGTCCCACTGACCGTAACAGCCCGTTCCAGCCGTTTTCGTTGCTTTGGATGGCTGATGCAGATGGATTCTCCTGCCCGACAGTCGCAGTTTCTTCGTCGCCGTGAATTTGGGTTTGTGATTCTGTCCTGTTTTCTTCCCTCTGCTCCTCTTGCACTACAGCCTGCCCGTTCTTGTCCTCCGCTTTCTGCCTTTCCAGATCCCGCAGGTAGGCTTCTTCCTGGCCGGGAGCTACAATCAACGGAACATCCTTGTATTTTTCCTTCCGGTCATGTTCTGTTGCCCCGAAATCGGGCCACCACTGTGTGTTTCCCACTTGCATCCATTTCGTGAAGTCAAATTCGCATACAGGTATTTTCTTGCGCAGCACATTGTTTGCAGCGGCAAGGGTGACGTTTTCTTGGGGAGAAATGGCTGCGGCTTCCTTCCGGAACGTGGTGAAAACATTGCCGTCAATGCCGAACACGCCCTTGCTGATGCACGTTTCCACCGTAGGGCCTTCCGGCTTGTCCTTATCGAGATGTCCGGCAACGGCGGAAACGGCGGCATCCGCTCCAATGAACTTGGCGAATGTCGTCCACGACCCAGCGCCGCCCAGCATGAGAGTGTCCACAGAAACCCCCAATGCCCAGGCTGCACCTTTCTCTACCTTGCCCGGACGGTAGGCTGCCTCTCCTCGGGCTTCTATCTCTTCGGCAAGCGGCGATCGACCCAACACCTGCGGCAGTCCCAGCAGGCTCGACTCCGCCGCCTTGCGGATGATGTATTCTGCGGACGATTTGGGCATCCGTTCCTTGACCAGCCTGTCTACCATCAGCTGCTCCACGCGGTAGTCCACATAGGCATAGGCAAGGTCACAGCCCAGTTCCTTCGACAGTTCGTCGTACCGCTCCCTGCCGATTTCCTGCACGACGGCATGACGCCATTGTCCGGCGATACAGGCAAGGTCATGCTGCATCTCGTCGGACGAGACGATTTTCTCCCGGCACATCGCGATGTAGTCCTCGGTGGTTTTCGAGTTCCATTCTCCCGTGACCTTGAGGGTCTGGTAAGGGTCGCCGAGCGGCTGACCCGCCGTCGCCATCATGCTGAGTATGCCGCCGATGGAGGTGGAGTATTCCTTCATCTCCTCGCCCTGTTTCTCGTTCAGGTACGCCTGCGTCTGTTTCATGACGGGAACTATGTGGCAGACGAAATAGTTGTCCATAAGGGATTCCGTCTCCGCAAACTGTCTGCTATGTTTTATTCCTTCCATTATGTTGTCATATCATATCAAGTTCACCTGTTTCAGTAACTGTTCCTTTGTCTGTTCGATGGCGTTGCGGTACACCTCCATCTGCTTGGGGAAGAACGCTTCGAGCCATGCGTCCTTTCTGATGCGGTCGTGGATGAAGTCCACGGCCTGTGTCCGCTCGATTTCCACCGATGCCTCGCCTTCCTCCCGGTTGTTGAACCAGGCTTTGGTCCACCACCGGATGCCGGCACGGTCGGGATAGACGGTGACCGCCCTCGGTATGTCGAAACTCTGGATGTCGATGTCCAGTTCCGCCAGCGGGTCGATGATGCCGCTGGAGGCTACTGCTTCGGCACGAAGTTTTTTTTTAAGTTCCCGCCGCCCATTGTCGAAAGGTACACCTCATGCCGCAGGGCGAGGTAGTTCAGGAAGTCCGCTATCAGCAGGTTCTGTACCTTGCACACCAGAGGCAACGCTTTCTGTCCCAGACCGAGCGGGTTTGCCATGCTCGGCATCCGCTCATAAAAATATGCTTTCATCGCACCGGTCGTGAAGATGTTGCGAAGCGATTGCTCCGTATGTTCCGGCACCGTGTATCTTCCCAGCCGAAGGTCATCCATGTAGAGCGGCAGGAAACGGAACATCAGCCGTTCTATTTCCTCCCTGTCCCGTTCATAGTCGGTTTCCGGTGCGCCATCGTAGAAGCCGTCAGCACTGTCGCCGCCCGCTTCCTGCATGGCCTTGATGTTGCCGTACAGCATGGCGAGGAACTCCAGCGGATCCATTTCCTCGCCTTTGAACTTGACCCCGACATGCAACAGGTCGCCGCTCATCGCTACCGTCTGCCCGGCTTTCACTTGCCTGCCGAATTGGGCGAACACATTGGACAGGTGTCCGTATGTCACTTCATATTGTCCGTAGCGGATGGTCTGGCAGATGCCGTGTGTGGGGTCGTTGCCTACACCCGACACGACACCGCTGGCCACGGCGGACAGCAGGTAACGCCGCACGTCGAAGTCGATGCCGTGGTGGAAAAACTTCTCGCCGCTCTCCGGATGGTTCTGCTCGCCGTAGCCGAGCGACAGGCTCACATCCCTGCCGTCAGGTTCTGCGAACGGCATGCAGTAGCCGCTGTCGGAGTGCAGTATCATTTCTTCGGTATATTTCATTTTCTTATTTGTTTGATGTCCTATCTTCTCATGCCTCCGCCTTGCGCCTGTCCCTCTTCTGTGGAAAGGCCCTGTGCGGAATTTCTCTGTGCGCTCTCCGGAACTTCCGTGCGGACAAGCCCGGCATTGTTGCCGATGAGCATCATGCTCAGAAACAGCCCGGCTATCTTGCCGAGCCAGCCGGTGCGCCCGAAGACCAGGAATGCGGCGGCGATAAGTCCCGCTATGCTCAGCCCGGACACGTTACCGCGTCCGAGGTTGCTGAAAAAACCGCCGATCATGTTCCCAAGTCCGCCTCCGGTGGCCTGGCCTATGAAGTTCGACACTCCATTCAGGCTGGAGCTGATGCTTGCCGCCGCACCGCCCACCGCCTCGGCTGCTTCTCCGGCCTTTCCTTTCAGTTCTTGTATATCCTCCGTCGTACCGGCAAGGGCATTCGTGGCCGATTCGCCGATGACGGTATCGCCCACAATCCTCGCCACGCTTTTGTCCGTGGTCAGCTTTTCCCACGCCACATAACCGGCCGCACTGCCTATGGCGGCGGTCTTCATCGCCTGACCCGCTCCGCGCAGGGTCTGCGAGGGATGCAACACGGCTTGTCCCGCACTCCTCCCTGTGGCTGCGGCGGCCTTGCCCATGTTCTTGGCGGCCTTGCCGCCTGCTTTCAATAATGCGTCCCAGAATCCCATATCTGTTCTATATATTTAAGGTCTTACTTTCCTTCCGTTCTGCTTCCATCTGCGTCGGGCGGCTTCCACGATGTCGCGCTTGTCCGCAACGGGAAGCGAACCGCCGTCAATCTCT
The DNA here is from genome assembly GCF_016902295.1 of Bacteroides caecigallinarum. Classification (GTDB taxonomy): domain Bacteria; phylum Bacteroidota; class Bacteroidia; order Bacteroidales; family Bacteroidaceae; genus Phocaeicola; species Phocaeicola caecigallinarum_A. Next base: position 35,956 of record NZ_JACJLQ010000013.1, read on the forward strand.
ATCCAGATGTCGCCCATCGTGGTGTATTTCACCGCTATGGTCAGGCGTTGCAGTTTCTTGTTCATCAATTTGAGTTTCGGACGGATGCCGAACACAACTTCCATCCGTTCTTTCTCCGTCATCTTGTTGTCCGACAGGCAGGCGGTACGGATGTCGTTCACGATTTCCACGCTGCCGAGTATCAGTTCCCGGTATATTTTGTTCCGGCGTGACGAGAGGGCGACGGCAAGGGCGTTGGACGGATGTCTCGCAAGCTGCTGCGAGAAGTCGCCTAAATTGTCCGTCAGCCGGCTTATCTCATGGTAGAAGCCGTAGGTCTGGGCAGCATAGCAGACAATCGAGCGGAACGAGTCCAGATAATTGTTGAACTCCCGCTGCAGGTCGGTGGTACCCTCTATCTCCTCCTTTGTCCAAATGTGACCGGTAGTCTGCAATAGCATCACCTTTTCCTGGCTTTTCAGTTCTTTCTGCGCCTTGTCGGTATAGAGCAGGATCATGCCTGCCAGTACCGGGTCGTTCTGTGCCCGGACTTTCGGAGAAGCGGCACACAGCAGTAGAATACAGGTCAATGTCATCGTCAGCTTCTTCATCTTTTCATCCTTTTTAATGTGCGAGTGCGGCTGCCCTGCGCCATCGGGTCATGGCCAGCCGTGCCACCTCTCCATTATCACGGTCCAACATCCCGGCTGTCACATTGTTCCATACGTCGTTCAGCGTATAGTACCGTATGCTCAGGTAGAGCAGGTGCAGTTTCCGGCTGAAAGCCGACAGTTTGTCGTTCAACGCCCACAAGGTCTTGCTGCGTTCTGCGCCTGTCAGCATGTTTTCCGTGCCTCCTTTCGCCACGGCATCGTTCAGCAGCGTGAACACGGAGACCAGTTCCGTGGCCGTCTCGATATAGAGGTTGTTCATGCTTATGCTGGCGATGATGCCCTGCGGGTTGTTTTTGATGGCCTTGCCCAGTTTGCCGAGGGTGAGGAATATCCTCACGCCGTCGTTGTACAGGTGCGTGCAGGCTTTCAGTGACGAAGCGAAGCCGCTGGCCGTCTTAAGGTAGTTGTTGTATTCTTTCTCCCATTGATGTATCCGGTTGAACTCCGCAGCAATGCTGTTCTGCAGTACCGCCGTCTGGGTTTGTCCCTTTATCTGTTTGTCAATCTGGCCGTTTATCAGCTCGTTCCCTTCGGCAAGAGCCACCCATTCCAACGGGTTGGAGGCCGCTATCTGCGCCTGCGCAAGCTGCGGCAGCAGGAATGCGAGCACGGCGGCAAGGATGATGCTAATGGTTCGTGATTTCATATATTCCCTTTTTTCGTTTGTTGTATTCCACCCGTCCCCGGATGAGCGGAACGATGTCGTCCTTCCGTCTCATGCCTGTAAGGTCGAGCCGGGGCGTGTTCCGGTCCGTAGAGAAAATGCGCACCGTCTTCAGTCCGCAGAGCTGCTGCATCAGGCTCTGATGTTCCTGGAAGTCCACGATACGGTACAATTCCATATAGTCCACCTTTCGGACGAACACACCCTGTTCACAGACAAGCTGCTCGATGCCGATGTGGTAGTGTATCCTGCACAGGTAGATGAAGCGGTACAGCAGGACAAGCGACAGGAAAAAGAAGACAGCAACCCCGGCAACCGGGTATGGCACGCCTTCCATGCCGCCGTAGATGCCACCGGCACAGCACACGGCAAGGGACGGCAGCTCGTCGATGACGAACTGCATCTTGTGTGGTCTCAATACGAGACTTTCCGGCTGTGATATGGATGGTGTCGTTCTCATCGGTGGAAGCCTGTTTTTCGTTCCTGTTCCGTATCTTCTTCTCTGGGACGGTTCTCTCGGGCGGATGTTTCCTGTCTTATGCCTGCCAGCAGCTCGTCGTTCCAGTCCTTGCAGGGAGCTTTCGGCTCTTCCCGCACGAACCGGGTGTCATCCTTTTCGTCCAGACCGAGAAAATCCCGCAGCCCATTCCGGAAATCCCTGTATTGTCTGTTCATCAGGCTTTCCTGTTCCTTTATGTCATCCGGATGGCACAGCCCGCTTGAGCGCATGGACATGACCTCTTCCCATGCGGCTTCGTATTTCCCGTAACATGACCGCAGGGTGTCAGGCAACAGGTCGGCATTGCCTCCGTCAATACCGCCTCCGGCAGGTATGGTTTCGAGATAGGCTTTTCGCTCCGGCGTGGACTCGATGCCAGACTTGACTATCCGGTGAATCTCTTTCTTGAGATTGTCGGTAAATTCCCGGCCTGCCGCATCGGTGTCGAAACAGATATGCTGCCGGGCGGAACGGGTACGGGAGATTACCCCACGCATCTGCTCCACGGTAGGAGTTCCACCGGTGGAGACGAACACGGCTTTTCTCAAATCCTTGTTTTCTTTCTGGTATAGCTGGTAGTAGGACATGGCATCATAGCCGCTCTCGAACCAGTAAATGTGGGTGGCATCACCCAGGGCTGTCCCGGCAGGACTGCCAATCCACAGACCCGCACTCGAATTGCTTCCTTCGGCCTTGCCTTTGTAGCTGCCGCTGCCGTCCATCCTTGCCCGGCCCCGTTCCTCGAATCCCACGACCTTTTCCGGCTCTTTGGGCAGGCGGAGCGGGAATGCAAGGTTGGTATAGGACGACCCGTCCGGCCTTTTCCGCGTGGCCAGACAGAAATCTCTATGAAAGGCATATTGGGTGTACAGGTCTATGCCCCTATGTTTGAAGAAAAAGTAGAATTTCTTCTGTGTCTCTTTGTCCTGGGGGTTGAACTTGTGGATGTCGTAGTCGTCTATATTGAAGGGCCTGATGCCCCGTCTGGGCTGTATGATGCGTGTCTCCCTCTCGGGGATGGGCTGGTTCAGCAGGCGGTTGCAAACGAGGTTCACCAGCCTGTCGCCGGATATGCCCGCCCGGTATTCAGCAAAGAACTGCGGATGTTCCTTGATGAAGGAGATGATGTTGTACAACTTTTGCTGGGGCGGCTGGAAACAGCACTGGCCGTTGGCCGTGACGATGAATTTGTCACCGCGCACACGCCTGCCGTCGCTGTCTGTCCGGACGTATGACGGATAACGCAGGCCGTCCCGCCTGTTCAGCCGGTAGCCCGCGTCAATGAGCACGTCCTGTATGGTCAAGCGCCGCAGAAAGTCATCGTATGTCAATTCGTTTCCGTTCATAGGCCTACCTCCCCATACGCAAGTCACTTATCTCCCGGTTCATCTCGGCCTCGAAATTGCGTATCGCCACATCCCTTGGCGTGTCCACACCCGGTTTGAAATAAGGTCTGGGCGGACCGCCGAACCGTTCGCCGTAGAACTCCGGCGCATGATGACTGTGCTTTATCCCGTGTACGACACCGGTCGTGACGACGGCTCCGGCTGTCAGGGCGGCGAATATCTTCACACCGAGGTCTTTCCGGGCTTCGGGGCGCATCTTCATGTCCACTTCGCTGAATATCTTCGAAAAGAGCTTCATGCGGTGGTAGTCATCGACCGCCAGGAATTTGTCATAGTCCTTCTGGCTGATTTCGTGGCTGACGACCTGCCCGTCGATGACGGCGGTCATCCTGTACTTGCCCTCAGCCTCTGCCGGATAGACGGCTATCTCGCTTACTTCCACTTCGCGCCCATGACGTCCTTCCTTATACCAGCCCCGGTTCTCGTTGAGATAGTAGAGATCCCTGCCGTCAATCACGGCTCCTTCGGACATCTGTTCCTCGGCAAGTCCCTGTTGCGGTTGTTCTTCAAAAAGCGTTTGTTCCTGCTGTTGGTGCCGTGCCAGGTCTTCCTGCACTTCCGGATGCAGGCCGATACTGATGCGCCGGTCGCTGTCCAGGGCTTCCATCGTCACCTTGTCCCGGTAGTCCGCTGCGATGATGTTATTGAGAAGCTCGATGCGTTTCTCTACCGGATGTTCTTCAATGGAGTTGGAGGTCAGCACCGCCGTCTCTTCCGCTGTCAGGTCATAGACGAAATCGGCGGAAACCGACTCCGACTGCACGGTCAGCGTCCGCTGCTCCGCATCCACGATAAGGCCGTGCGAGGACAGGCACTCCTGCCATTTCTCGTTGGAGAAGTACACGGGCGAGCTGACCAGTTCCTTGTAGGGCTTGGCCGGCTCGCTGCTCCGTTCCCGGGTGACAAGCGGCGTGATAACGCTTTGCAGGTTCTGTAAGACATCCGCAGGTTGCGCCGCAATCTCCCTTTGGTCACCTTTATAATAGAATCCGTAACCGCCGGATTGCAGCTCTCCGGGCTTCATCCGTCCGTCCCAGCGTTCGGCGACAACGGGGCCGGGATAAAACAACTGCCCACCGACCCTGCGCAGGTGAAAGCCCCATTGCTGGCGGGGCGTCCATCCGAGGAACGGGGGTGGCAGCCCCCTCCACCCGGTGCGTCCGTATTCGCCGATACCGATGCGGTATCCGTGAAGTCCCATCGCGACACGGCCGTTGGCGTTCCGGGCATGGACGAAATCTTTGGGCATATAAAAGTCATTGCCGACAATGCTGGTAAACACATTGTAGGCTTTCTTGTTGGCCGTATTCGTACCCCAGTCGGTCAGTGCCAGCATCTGCCGCTCCGTGATGGGATAGGCAAGCAAAGGCGAGTCATGCCCCTGCACGACCAGGCTGTAGCCTGCGCCGTCAGGCACGATATGGGCCTGCATACCGTTGCGCATCAGGATGTCGCGCATCTCCGGCTGCAGATCCATCGCCCGTGGGTTGGTATTCTTTCGTATCGCCATTGTCTGATGATTTGGATTGTCTGTGATAGATTAAGCGTCTCCGTTTTCGAGGGCATATTCAAGTTCCCTGTCCTTGAAATGGACAAACTCTTCCGCCGACGGGTCTCCGACTAAGAAGTCGTTTTCCTTGCAGTAAAGAAGATACTCTTCCTGCCATTCGGCCGAGTGGTGATTGACAAAATCGAGCCAGCCGTATTCGCCGCTCTCCAGCTTCTCTATAAGGATGTCCTCCGGATAATACTGTTCTTTGTGCATGGTCGTGACGGTTATAAGGGTTATTTGTGAAGGGCTGCGGCACGGTTGCGCTCGGCGCTTTTCTTCTGTTCGTTCCACATTTCTTCAGTATAGTCGTCTTCGGAGACATAATTGAGGTTGCCGTCATCGTCCATGACCCAGCACCCGTAGCAGCCGAAGGTGTATTTATCCCATTCCCGTCTGGTCTGCTCGCGCCATTTCTCTCCATCGCCGTGGCAGAAGCGGATACCCGTCCTTGTATTGAGGTCGATGCCCACGGTGACAGGCTCGTCATCAACGACAATGGTCAGCGGTTCTCCGTGTTGCAGGCTGTTGACCTCTGCCGTGCCGAGGTGAAGTTCCTCTGCGGCCACCTGCAGATTGCGCCCGATGATGGGGGTAGGCACGGAAAGCACCTGCTTCGTCTCCGGGTCTATCTGCACGAATGCCTTGCTGTGGCGTCCGTCGGAGGTCTCCACGTCAACGATGACAGCCTTGCCGTCGAGTAGCTGTTTCTGTTGCGCCTCGCTGTATTTCTCCAGCGGGGAGGATTTCAGCACCGGATAGAATACCACGTCCGCCTGACCGTCGTCCCTGCGGATAAAGGCGATGCGTGTGCGACTTTCAAAAGTCTCACCGTTCTCACCGGTCACCCGGACAGGAAGCACAGGCGAATGCTTTCCTTGGCAAATGTCCTCAAGGACATACATGGGGAGATCCTCTATCATTTCTTGTGTAAGCCCGAATTTGGACAGTGTTCCAAACGGCAGTTCCGTCAAATCAAATCGTACTTGCTTCATATTATAAAATCAAATTCTAAATCATACTTTGCAAAGATAGATTGAATTTATTGTGACAGGCAAATATATGGAATAATAAGTAGTTGAAATATACTATTTTTATGATTAGAATATGATTTCGGCTTAAAAATCATATTCTAAACAGTTAAATAATCATATTCTGATAAGAAATGGATTAGGATATTTGCACAGGGTGGATACGCCTTGTTACCTTTGCAGCATGAAAACAAAAAAATGGATGATGCTGGCTGCCGGTGTCATTATGACCACGACACCGCTTTTTGCACAGTTCAATACGGTCATGCCCGGTAGGACGACAGGTGTATCGGAATCTGTATCGCTGAAAGACGACGATATGGGGAACCGGCAGGGAAAGGCTTTTATGGAAGGATGCCTGTCTGAGGAAAAAAGCGCACCGGCATCGTCAGGCGAAGCCGGAAAGGAGAAATGGGTGCAACGCTATCTGAGCGTGTGCTATCCGCTCCGTAAGATGAAGGTCAATTCGCCATACGGGTACCGGACGGATCCATTTACCGGAAAGAGGAAGTTCCACAACGGCATAGACCTGCACGCGCGGGGTGACAAGGTGCTGGCCATGATGGAGGGCACGGTGATCAAGGTCGGACAGGACAGGGCTTCGGGAAAATATGTGGTGTTGCGGCACGGTGAGTTCACCGTCAGCTACTGCCATCTCTCGCGGATACTGGTCGGCAAAGGGGCTGTTGTCCGTCCGAGGGATGCGGTCGGCATTACGGGAAACACGGGACGCAGCACCGGCGAGCATCTGCACATCACTTGCAGGCGCAACGGGAAGAGTGTGAATCCGGCTAAGATTTTCAATTACATCAAAACCACACGGGAGAAATGCCTGGCGGCATTGGCAGAAATGTCATAAGACCTATGGCTCGTGCGTGATGGCGCGGACGATATGTCCGCCCCATACATGGGCCTTTATCAGGAACAGCGGCGGAACCGTAACGGTCTTTCCGTAGAAGATGGCGGCCACCACTTCGCCGCCGCACCGCTCTATCTCTTCCTTGTAGTCGGTAAGGCTCTGGCCGCTCGTGAACACATCGTCCACGATGATGATTCTTTTTCCCTTGATGTCGCCTGTAATATTGTAGTTTCTTTCAAGGATGCGTTCGCTGCCCTTGCACTCGTGCAGGCTCTCGCGTTCACTGTGTACATCGACATCATACAGTCCGGAGGTGAGTTCCTTCCGGTGGGTCGTGATGTACCAGTCGAGCCGCTTGAACCGCTGGCCGTATTTTATCCAGTTGCTGCATGGCATGAACATGACATGACAGGAAGCGGTGTCCACCGGCAGGGCGGCCATACAAGCCTTGAAGAAGTCGATGCCGTGGTTCTCTCCCTCTTTGAAGGCATAGAGAGTACGGCAGAACCCACGCTGTTCTTCGTCAAGCAGCCTTTTGTAGCGTGACGGATAATAATGGCCGTAGAACGTCACGCTTATGCCACGGAAACGGAAAGGCTTGAGCGGATGCCTGTCCTCGTAAAAATCGGGATGGGCGAAGCAGAACATACGGCAGGCATCCCTGTGTCCGGCCATCACAGCCAGACGGCAGTGGCGGTCACGGTCCTCGGCTTTATCGGCGAGCAGGGCAGCGGCAAAAGCGGCTTCCCCGGCTTTCTTCCGCCAGTACCCGGCCAGACAGGACAAGCCTATCGCTATGCCGACCAGTATCAGGAAGAGCAGCCTCGGTTCCATTACAATTCAAGTGAATTGTCCTTCAGCAGGAAATCATAAATACTGATGGTTGTAATACCTACTTCATCTCTTGTTACAGGACTTTCTTCACCGATGACAATAATTTTCTTGAACGAATCGTCCACTTTCAGTAGGGATGCCCGTTCCTGTTTTATCTTCTCATCAGACTCCATTCGGTAAGCCGACTGTATGTAGTACCGCCTGCTTCCCAAGTTGCAGACGAAATCGACTTCAAGGCTGGAACGCTGCTGCCTGCCGTTTTCATCAGTCACAACAACCGGAACGGTACCTACATCCACATTGAACCCACGTATCCGTAATTCATTGTAAACCATATTCTCCATCAGATGACTCCTTTCTGATTGACGGAAATTGATGCGGGCGTTGCGCAATCCCAAATCCATGAAGTAATATTTGTAAGGGGAGTTGATATATCGCTTTCCTTTGATGTCATAGCGGGTGGACTTTTCAACCAAAAACGAATCGATCAGGTAATCGATATATTCTTTGACCGTATCATAAGAGATGCTTGACTTCTTCTCGCTCCGGAAAGTGTTCGCCAGTTTGTTCGGGTTTGTCAACGCTCCGATACCGGAAGCCATGATGTTGATAAGTTCCTCCAGGTCATCGTCCTTGCGTATCTCATAGCGGTCTTTGATGTCTTTGATATAGGTCTCGTCGAACAAGGATTTCAGGAATTTCGCTTTCTGTTCTTCCGTATTATATGACAATATCTGCGGAAGACCGCCATATAGCATATATTCATTGAAGCCGGCCTGGATACTGCCCGGATAAACAGACATGTATTCACCGAAACTCAAAGGGTACATTTTCACTTCAAAACCACGCCCCCTGAACTCTGTGGCTATATCCTTGGAGAGAAACTTTGCATTACTGCCTGTTACATACACATCTACATTCCGCATCCTTAAAAAGCCATTCAGGACATCCTCAAACTTATCGAGCATCTGTACCTCGTCAAGCAGAAGATAATACATGGCGTCATCCGCAATGCGGCTTTCCATGTATGCGTACAGATTATCGGGATTTCTCATTTCCCGATTCTTATAGTCTTCCAGATCCACTTTTATGATATGGTCTGAAGCAATGCCCTCATTTTCAAGCCATGAAGCGAATATCTCAAAAAGAAGATAGGACTTGCCGCATCTGCGCATACCCGTTATGACCTTGATCATACCGTTATGTCGCAGGGAAACAAGTTCATCCAAATATTTATTCCTTTCTATATGTGCCATGCTAATCGAATTTTATGTCAGTTTATGACCGGTTTTTCGACTACAAAAATAACTGTTTTCATTCGCACGGCAAAATCCTAATCGGAAAAACTGTCATTGATGACACATTTTTTGGTTAGAATATTTTTTTGAGAAAGCTTCTTGCCTAATTATACTCTTTTACCACGTGTTGCACCCATTCAGCCCTGCAACCTTCAGGGACTTATTTTGCTGCGAAAGTATCCGGCCGTCACAATCCTGCCAATGCCGGCATACCGCTGGGGCGTGAAAATCTTCCTCTCCGTTGTCGAGCGTATTTTCCCGTCCGGGCCTTGTCCGGTTGCTTCTTGCCGCCTTTCCGATGCAGAAAAATAACCCCGACGGTCGCACATAGGGCGAGCAGAGGGAAAGAAACAAACTGATGTTGAACATTAAAATTGAAAGATTATGACGGAAGAAATCAGGCAGAACGGCTGCACGGTGCTGGCAAGTTGCAGCGAACACGCAATCCCTATGATTTTCAACAATCTGTGCGGGAAGAACTTTTCGGGCAAGGAATACCGGGACTATATCCGGTATATAGCACTCGGTGAGATGGGCTTCAAACCCGGACGTATCGAACTTTACAGGGATGGAGAACTATTGAAGTCTGGCTACATCCCCAAATTCTGACCCATGTTTTTAATAACGAATGACCATTAAATCATAAACAAATAACTTTATAAATATGGAATTGACTAATATTCATCCGGCAGAAGCCTATCTCCGTAACGAACAGAACCCATCGTTTTTGTATATCAGGATTTACGGGGAGCGTAGGAAATTATTTATCAACCGGGGTGGTGAAAATGCCATCGGTATCATTGCCAAGGGAAAGCGCAAGCGTGGCTACATCTTTACAGACTGGGACAACATCGAAAAAATCTACGCCCCCTCACAGGATAATGAAAAGGACAGGAACAGGAAACTACTCCTTAAATACCAGCGGCTCGCACGCCTTGCCACACATACCAACAACTGGCTCCGGAAAATTGCCGCAGCCGACCCGGAAAAGTCCCTGTATGAGAACCATATTACGACAGGAACAGTAATTGACGGAATGTGCATCAGTCTGGCAAGAATTGAAAAGTATTGCGGCAGCACGAGCATGGCCCTTTTCAGAAAGGCATTGAAAGATGGCAAAACTTTCTCTACCAGTCGTTTTGATTTTTGCGGTTATGACGGTACGCTTTGGTGCGAACCGGATGGTGAGGGAGGCATGAAGGCTGGCTTCAGCAAGGAATACCGGGATTGTGGAAACGGTTATTACTATTTGCTTATCAATGACAAGTTCATGATTGGGTACGACATCGACTAATCCGTCGGAACAAAGCTAAGCCGTGTCGGGCAGAATGGCCCGGTACGGCTTTTTATCTTTCCGGTCTGCCGACAGCAATGGCCTTTATACTTTTCCATTCCCTTTTCTACCTGCCGGGCATCCTCCCTTTTCTATTCCGGCGTTTCCGCCCCATTCAGCCGTGCGACCTCCTGGGGAACTATTTTGCTGCAAAAGTAACCGACAGTCCCAGCCTTTGCCAATGCCGGCAAGCCGCCGCAGGGGTGAGCCGGGAAAATCTTCCTCTCCGCTGTCGAGCGTATTTTCCCGTCCAGCCTTGGCCGGGTGTTCCTGCCGACTTTTCGGAGCAGAAAAATAATTCCCGGCGGCCGCAAACAGGCCGAACAGAGGGAAGAAAAATAAAAGGTTAAGCTATGAGTTACAACAGATTGAAATCACTGGCGGCAAATGTGGCCGCCATAGAAACAGCGGTGACTGTCCACAAACAACGCAGGAAAGCCACACAGGAAGAGAAACAGGTATTGGCGCAGTATTCGGGCTTTGGAGGTGTCAAGGAAGTGCTGACTATCGGAACGCAAATCCCCATGCCCGAAGAACTGGCGGAGCAGACAAACCGCTTGCAGGAGGTTTTGAGAACTCTTGCAGGAGGGAGCGAGGGGGATTACGACCTGCTGATGAACAGTATAAAGGCTTCCGTGCTGACTGCGTTCTATACGCCGGATTTCCTCATTGAAGCCGTCGCAGGTCAGATACACACCACATTCAGGGAGAACGGACTGCAGATGCGCAGCTTCCTCGAACCGAGCGCAGGCATCGGAGGTTTCCTGCCTGTGGCTATGGGCGGCACACACAGCTACGCCATTGAAAAGGACATAATTACCGGGCTTGTGCTTTCTCTTTTGCATGATGAAGCAACCACCGTGACAGGAGGGTTTGAAGCAATAGACAGGCAGGAGCTGGAGCATCGGAAATTCGATGTCATTGCATCCAACATTCCATTCGGCAATTTCCGTGTGTTCGATACGGAATTTTGGAAGAAAGGCGGTATTTACGAACAGGCCACCAAGACCATACACAACTACTTTTTCGTCAAGGCGATGGAACTGCTTAACGAGGGCGGACTGCTGGCTTTCGTCACTTCAAGGGGCGTAGCCGACACGCCGGGCAACAAATTCGTGAGAGAATACCTTGTCAGCCATGCCGACCTTATCAGTGCGGTAAGGCTTCCCGACACGCTTTTCATGCAGACGAGCGGTATCGAGGTGGGCAGCGACCTGCTCATATTCCAGAAGCACATGCACAAGGCATCCCTCTCGCTCCGGGAGAAATATTTCCTGCAAGTCACAAAGGAAAATGTAAATGCGGACGGTGCGATGACGGAATATGCCAACAAACTGTTTTCCATGCCGAAAACCGTGCTGGCAACAGACAGCCGCATCGTGAAGAACCAATACGGCAAATATGTACGCAAACATCACTGGCTCGGCTCTGATACGGCAATGGCACAATACCTTTCCGCTTTGGTTAAATATGACTTTGACAGATATTTCCACAAGAGCCTTTTCATCGGACAGGACGATGCGCCTGTACAGATGTCGCTTTTCGGTGGGGCGGTTGCCGCCGTGCCGGACAAAGGCAGGAGGGCATACACCGGGGATATGCCCGGATGGATGAAAGAGGGGGCGATAGTGCTGTTCGAGGGACAGGTAGGAACGCTCCGGTTCCGCAGGTCAAGCCACTACGAGGAAACGGCGGTGGATTTCGTGCCGTTGGACGAAGGCAAGGTCAATGTGGAGAGGGCAGCGGACTACTTGCCGCTCCGTGAGGCGTATTTCGAACTTTCAACGAAAGAGAGGGAGCAAGAAAAGGAACAGGCGGCTTTGCGTGAAAGGCTGAACACCCTGTATGATGCCTTTGTCACCAAGTGGGGATATTTCCACGAGAACGACAACAGGGATTTCATCATGCAGGACAGTCTGGGCATGGAGGTCTATACCATTGAAATGCAGGTCGGCGACAACATCTTCAAGTCAGACATCATGCGTGAGCCTGTGGCTTTCAAAAAGATAGACACAGGTGTAAGACTGGCACCGTTCGAGGCATTGGCAAGCAGCCTCAATTTCTACGGCAGGGTGGATATGGGCTACATTATGCAGTCCACAGGCACGGATTGGGAAGAAGTCATGGAAGCTCTCAAAGGGGAGATTTTCTACAATCCCGTTGCCGGATGTTGGGAGCATAAAGGAAAGTTTCTTGCCGGGAATGTCGTAGCCAAGCACAAGGAAATGGCTTCATATATTCCCTCTTTATGCAACACCGAAAAGGAATGGACGGAGGCATCCGTGAGGGCGTTGGAGGAAGCCATACCCGAAACGATACCTTACGAGGAGCTTGACATCAACATGGGCGAGCGGTGGATTGACACAAAGATATACGCCGATTTTGCGGCGGAGCTGTTCGGCGTGGAAGCCGAGGTGATGTATTTCGATGTGAACGACACCTACCTTGTGAGGCTGAAAGGCTATTCTCCGGCGGCGTACAACACCTATTCCGTGCGGAATTACAACGGTGAAGACCTGTTCGTCCATGCCTTGCACGATACCGTGCCGGAGATAACGAAAGAGATTGATCGCAACGGCGACAAGGTGCGTGTGCCGGACGAGGAAGCCATACAGGAAGCCGCCACCAAGATACAGGAGATTAGGGAGCGGTTCAACGAATGGCTCGACAGGCAACCGTTGGAAGTCCGGGACGAACTGGTAAGGGTCTATAACGAGCGTTTCAACTGTTTTGTAAGGCCGCACTATGACGGTTCGGCGCAGACCTTTCCGGGGCTTTCATTCGAGCACTTCGCCTACAAGGAGCTTTATCCCTCGCAGAAAGATGCTATCTGGATGATTAAGCAGAATGGCGGCGGTATCTGCTGGCACGAGGTGGGCACGGGCAAGACGATGATAATGTGCGTGGCGGCTTACGAAATGAAGCGTCTCGGACTAATTAGGAAGCCGCTTATTGTCGGATTGAAAGCCAACGTGCACGAGATAGCCGACACGTTCCGCAAGGCTTATCCGTCTGCCAAACTACTCTATCCGGGCAAGGAGGACTTCACGCCTGCCAACCGGAAAGAGGTGTTTGCTAAAATCAAAAACAATAACTGGGACTGCATCATCCTGACACACGACCAGTTCGCAAAGATACCGCAGTCGGAAATAACCATGATGGAGATTTTCTCCGAAGAACTTGCCGATGTGGAGCGCAGCCTTGAGGTATTGGAGAACTCCACCATGCGCTACCGCAGCAGGCAGATGCAGAAAGGACTGGAGAAGCGGCAGGAGAATCTGAAAGCGAAACTCGCCGAATTGCGGATGAAAATCAATGAGCGGAAAGATGATACCGTGGATTTCCATTCAATGGGCATAGACCATATTTTTGTGGACGAATCGCACATGTTCAAGAACCTCATGTTTCAGACACGGCACACGAGGGTAGCGGGCATCGGCAACACCAAAGGCTCGCAAAGGGCGATGAATTTGCTTTTTGCCATCCGTGACATACAGCACCGTACAGGCCATGACCTCGGTGCGACATTCCTCTCCGGCACGGTGGTCGTCAATGCGCTTACCGAGCTGTATGTGATGTTCAAGTACCTGCGTCCTCATGAGTTGAGACGGCAGTCCATCAGTTGTTTTGATGCGTGGGCGGCGATATTCACGAAGAAAACCGCTGATTACGAGCTGAACGTGACAGGCTCAATCAAGCGCAAAGAGCGTTTCCGTACCTATATCAAGGTACCGGAACTGGCGATGTTCCTGCGTGAGATTACCGACTTCCGCACCGCCGACATGATTAACCTCGATGTGCCGCAAAAGAATGTGCGTTTCCTGTCATACGCCCCGACCATCGAGCAGGAGGAAATGATTGGGCGGCTGGTCTCCTTTGCGCATAGCGGACAATGGGAGGATTTGGGACTTGACATCCCCGAACCGGACAACCTCGACAAAGCGAAGATGCTCGTTGCTACCAATGTGGCACGCAAGATGGCTCTCGACATGAGACTGCTCGGAGACAAGTTCCATGACGATGCGGACAACAAGGCTTCTGTCTGTGCAAGGACGGTATATGACTATTATGTGCGTTCCAATGCCAACCGTGGTACGCAGTTCATATTCAGCGACCTTTCCACCTACAAGCCGAATGAGTGGAACATCTACACCGACATCAAGGACAAACTGGTGCGGCTCGGTATTCCGGCGGACGAGATACAGTTTATCCAGTGCGCCCAGACCGAGAGGGCGAGAAAGAAGCTCTTTGCGGACATGAACAGCGGCAGGGTGCGTGTGCTGTTCGGCTCGACTTCCATGCTCGGCACAGGTGTGAACGCCCAGCAACGGGCGGTAGCGGTGCATCATCTTGAGGTTCCCTGGAGGCCTGCTGACTTGGAACAGCGCAACGGCAGGGCGGTACGCAAGGGAAACACCGTCAAGCTCTGGGGCGGCAATGTGGTGGATATAGTCATCTACGGCACGGAGAAGACGTTGGATGCCTACAAGTTCAACCTCTTGCGTAACAAACAGATGTTCATCAATCAGATTAACAACGGCACGATTGCCGTGCGCCGCATTGACGAGGACAGCATAGACGAGGACAACGGCATGAACTTCGCAGAGTTCGTGGCCATCCTTTCCGGGAATACCGACCTGTTGAACAAGGCGAAACTCGACAACAGGATTATGCAGTTGGAAAAGGAACAGGCGATTTTCAAGAAAGAGCGCATCCGTGCCGAGCACAAGATTTCCGCCAACAGGCAGGACATCGAAAAGGCGGAACGGTTCATCGCCCAGGTCAATGCCGATAGGAAATACATCACGGCTTACACCGGAGAGCGGACGACCCTGCTGTTGAACCTGCCGCAAGCCACGGCAGAAGAAACCGGGCGTGAACTGCACCGCATGGCGAAAACATACCGCAGCGAGGCATACGCCACCATTGGCAGCTATATGGGGATGAACCTGCTGGTACGCAGCGAATACGACTTTTCCGGGACATTCGACCGCAACACGTTCTATGTCGAGGGCAGAAGCGGATTGAAATACCGTTGCGGCGTGTCGGGTGCGTTGCCGCTGGGGTTTGTCGAGTCGGCGCAATATCCCAAAACCACATTAGACAAACTGCCGGGCATCATCGACAATCAGCGCAAGAAAATCGAAAAACTGCAAAGCGAGCTTCCCACCTTGCAGGAAATCGTCAGCCGCAAGTGGAGCAAGTCGGACGAACTGGCAAGGCTCCGGCAGGAATGCAGGGACTTGCAGCGGCGGATAGACGAAGCCCTCAAGGAAGCGGAACAGAAACCGCATCCGGCACAGGAGGACATCGACAAAGCTGCCTGACCGTAATTCATATTTTAACCTTTACTCCCTGTCCGGTCGTGATGGCCGGGCAGGTTTTTCTGTATGGTATGCCCTGTGCGGCCCGCCCTGCCTTTATAGGCCGGCATCTGCCTTTTTTATCCTCCTTTTCCCTTTTTATCTGTAATAAGCACTGAAAATCATCAAATTGCAAGAGAATCACCCTGTTTTACATCCAAGAATGTTAAGTTGAGTGTTTTATTATTTCCACCGATTCTTAAAACCATCCTCTGCGTATGGCGGGCACATGGTAATATACTGTTTTTGAATCCATCATATGATTAACTCCATTTCTATGCAATTCCAAATCTCACCGAGGCAAGTGTAGCTTTCTGTCTCTTCTCTTTGAACTTGCTTGAGCCCTGCGGCTTCATAACAATGTATTGCAGATGGATTATTTTCAAATACACCAAGCGTTACTTTAGTTGCGCCTAATTCTTTGTGGGCATAATCAATAGCCATACCGACAAGCTTTTTGCCCAGACCGAGACCTCGCTTTTCATCATCAACTATTACGAATCCAAGTCGCCATTCTGAATTTTCAGGGGTTGGCTTTCTGAGTGTTATATAACCAATGACTTCCGCAGCATCAACCATAGTAAGAGCAATTGATGAATGTCCGTCTATGTATTTGTCATGATGTGAGTTAATATCATCTGCTGTGACAGGATAACGCGAATACCTGTCGGCACACCATTGACGCATTTGATACTCGCTTTTCAGCCATCCGGCAATAATATTTGCATCATCAGGATGGAATTTTCTTAATCGCAAAAGAATCTCGTTGCTCATATTCTATTGTTTATCTCGCTCCTCAGCCCAACAGAGCGGATTATTAAATGCAGAAGCGTGGACTGCAACGCAACACTTAGTTTGTAGGAAACCTTTGATACAAATGTGACAATAATAACCCACGCTATGTGCGTAATAGTCACTATTCTATTCTTGCATCAGTTTCTGAAATTCCTACGTTCACAAATTACAAGATGAGCATAACGCTTCTTTTTTCTTATGTCTTGGGAAGAGTTACCTCTATCCGAATACAAAATTAGTTATTATATTGATGTTTGAGTATTATATAGAACGGATTTATAACTTAAATTCTCTACTTTTGCTTGGCTCTTCTGTCGGTCTTCGTAAACTATGCCGTAATTTATCAAACTGTTCTTTGAACATGAGAAAACCATTTATGCGTTTTTTCAAATAAAGAGAGTTCAGCCAGGAAATTTCCCTGTCTTTGGCTTCAAGCTCTTGACTGTGTATTCTTAAAGATCGCGTATCTGTTTTC
Organism: Bacteroides caecigallinarum; assembly: GCF_016902295.1. Taxonomy (GTDB): domain Bacteria; phylum Bacteroidota; class Bacteroidia; order Bacteroidales; family Bacteroidaceae; genus Phocaeicola; species Phocaeicola caecigallinarum_A. The sequence goes on from NZ_JACJLQ010000013.1 coordinate 52,715, forward strand.
CGTGCTGTTTCTGCATTTGTTGCATCTTAACTTTTAATTCATCAATTTCTTTATCACGCTTGGCAACTTCCTGACGCAATTTTGCATTGACATTATCAATGATTAGAAATTTTATGATATTTCTTGAATGTATAGGTTTGAGAGCCTTTTTATCGTCTCCCTTTATATCTGTCTTTCAATCCTTTTATATCTTTGTCCTTGCAGTCCGTCCTGACCTTCCGGCTTATTGTTCCGCGAAAGTAACGGATAACAGCTGCACCTTGCAAATCCTCACGGCCTGCGGTGGCCGACGGAAATCTTCCTTCTCGGGGAGAAGCGTATTTCTGTCGCCAGATTTGTCCGGTTGCCGTTATCACTTTCGTGGTGCGGAAAAATAAATCCGGCGAAGGTCTTTAAGGACCGAACGCAGGGAAAATAAAAAAACGAAATTAAAAATTTGAAGTATGGAAAAAAACAGTGAGAAAAAAGTGGTCGTTGACGGTTTGACGTTAAAACTTCTGCGTAAGGATGAAAAATGGGTCTTCCCGTTTGTTACCTACTACCAGCACGGACTGGGCAGCCCAATCTGTCTGGAATTGCTTGAATATAAAGAAGACAGCAACGGTTTCGAGCCGGAAGCAGTCATAACCGTCAATCTTCCGGGCGTGGAGCGTAATGCCGGCTGCCAGTTCATCGACACGAACAACAACGGAGAAGCGGTGCTGGACTGGCTCGTGCTTTATGAGTTAGGTGTACCGACTGGCAGATACGCCGCTTCCGGCCATTGCATGTATCCCGAAGTGGACTTCTACCGGAGCGAGCGCTTCATGCGTCAGAAAGAATTTTGCGACAGGCATTTCAACTTCGTCGGCTGACAGGCAGGGGAGGGCAGTCATATTGGGCTGCCTTCATTGCCGGCAATTCCCTTTTTATGGCATACCGTCCCGGCATTTCATCCCTTTTCTACCCGGCTTTTCCCGCCCATGAAGCAAGGTAGGAGGTCTGTGCCACAGTCCGCTCTGCAATCCAAGGTACGGAAGGCTGTGCCGGAGCAACGGCAGTCCGCTTCATGCCGCTCCATGCCGGAGCTTCGACGGATGTCGAAACAACACGGTATTCCGCTATGCAAGGCTTCCTGCCGGATCTTGCTCTGGCACATTCCGCCTTTAATCCGTATCTTTTCTTTCCGGGCCGTCAGTGTCATGGGCAAACGGTGACACATCCCGCTTTGCGCCGGCCTCCATATATTCCGGCAGATCTCAAGGCGGAAAGAGTCCCCTTTCTGTTTGCCCGGCAGACCACTGCTCTCTACCCGCCCAAGCCGTTTCTCCCGTTATATCACCCTTTCCCTCTGCTTTTATCCCCGGCAGGGCCGTCCGTACAGTTATAATCGGTGCGACTTTATGCTTTCTCCGGATGCTTTCTGGCAGTCACCGGTCTGGTTTTACCGCTGCAAATATAGGCCGTCGCGCCTGTCCCTTACGTTTTGAAGTGCATTTCTTGCAAATTCTTCCTTGACAGCCGGGGCTGACAAGAGTAATTGGCAAAAAAAACGACGTGTGCGGCTTTGCCGACAGCCTTTGGTTGCAGCATAAAATCCCGACAGCGGTTCAGACAGAAAGGAACCGAAAAGAGGGAAAATAAAAAAAGGTAACGGCAGGACCAACCACCTTGCCACAAAACATTTTATATTATGTTACATGTACACACTATCGGACGCATCGGCAAAGACTGCCAGGTGATTGCAGGAGCCCACGGCTCATTCATGGCCATGAACATAGCCGTTGACGATTATGCAAAGGGACAGAACGTCACCACATGGGTAAAGGTAAGAAGCAACAAGGAGAACCACATCCGGTTGGCTGAATACCTCACCAAAGGACGGCTGGTGCTTGTTGAAGGCACGCTCTCATCTTCCCTGTGGACGGACAAAAACGGGGAGAGCCAGATTCAGCTTTCCATTACGGCGGAGAGCATCGCATTCATCAATACAGGCAAGAAGGACAGCTCGGCTGGCAGCCCGGACAACATGGCGGCCACAACGGACAGCACACCCGTACTCCCTGCCGATATGCCGCAGGACGACAAGGACGACCTGCCGTTCTGACAAAGGCATCACCGGTGACGGTATGGACTGGACTATGGTATATGCCGTATCCGGCAGTCAGGGGGATCGACCCGCTGCCGGTATGGTGTATGCCGGTTTCAGTTTACACCACAGACAGAAATAAGAACGACCCGAAATGATAGAGATATGAGTAATTACGATTTTATAAAGGCTGGAAGCAAGGTTTTCTGGCATGACCCGGACGGCGGTTTGTCGGACGGTGTGTATCAGGTGGTGGATGTCCCGGAGGAAATCGAAGAGGACAGTATCATTTTGATAGCCTCGGGCTATTCGGAGGCGGAAGTATTCGCAGCGGAACTGTCGCCGCTGTGATTTTCTTCAGGTGGCATATCGGAGTTGCCCGATATGCTGCCTGTTCCGCCAATCCTTTTATACGATTTGTGGAAAATTTACCTTTTGTATTTGTCAAATATCACATTCTTTTATACCCATTTATAGCGTTCATCCACACCGTTTCCATCTCCGGCAAACCCGTTTCCCTTTTCTATACGGCCGGGCCTTTATCCTCTCCTGGTCATTCCTGCTGTCACCGGCCATTGGTTTTATCAGATGCAAAGGTCGGCAGTCGCGCTTGATCCGTCGGCTTGAAGTGCATTTCTTGCAAAATTCTTCCTTTCCGTGAAAGAGTAATTTGGCAAGAAAAGCCGCCGTATGAAGCTGTTCCGACGGCCGGAACCTGCATCCATAAAACCCCAAAGGCGGTTCGGCAGAAAAGAACCGACAAGAGGGAAAATAAAAAAACAAGTTATTAACAAATTAATTTTTTTGAATTATGGAAGCAACAAACATGAAGTCAGTAGAGAAGAACATCGCATCGGTAGCATTGGCAGACATTCAGCCGAGTAACTACAACCCTCGCAAGACCTTTGACGAGGCGAGCCTTGCCGAACTTGCCGAGAGCATACGGCAACAGGGTGTCTTGCAGCCCATAGGTGTACGCTCCATTGATGAAAACCGCTTCGAGGTTGTCTTTGGCGAACGCAGATACCGTGCATCGCTCATGGCAGGACTGGAAACCGTTCCGGCAGTCATATACGAAGTGTCGGACGAGGTAGCCGAGGAAATGGCGGTCACGGAGAACCTGCAGCGCAAGGACGTTACACCCATAGAGGAAGCAAACGCCTATCAGAAACTGATAGAGAGCGGACGGCACGATGTGCATTCATTGGCTGTTCAGTTCGGCAAGTCGGAAGACTATATTCGCACACGGCTCAAATTCACGACTTTGATTCCCGAAATCGCAGCCCTTTTGGAAACGGACGAAATCACAATCAGTGTGGCAAGTGAAATCTGCCGATATGGTGAGGACATACAGAGTGAGGTGTACGGCAGGCATCTGAAAGAGGGAGTCATATACGGCAGTTGGCGTGGCATGAAAGCCGTAGATGTGGCGAAACGCATAGAAAGTGATTATACGACTGACCTTGACCGCTATTCCTTTGACAAGACCCTCTGCAAGTCCTGCCCGCACAACACCAACAACATGATGTTGTTCTGTGAGGGCAGTTGCGGAAAGTGTGCCAACAGGAAATGCCTTGAGGACATGAATGCAGCCTATCTTGTGGAAAAGGCCATGCAGATGTTGGCAGACCATCCTACCGCTTCGCTTGCTTATTCTATCTTTTACACCTACAACGACACGACTGTCAAGCGGCTTGAGGAACTTGGCTACGAGGTGGAGAGATTATCATGCCGCCATGAGGACTATCCCGAACTGCCCGAAGCACCCGAAGCGGCAGATTACGAGACCACGGAAGAATACGAAGAAGCCCAAAGGGACTTCGAGCAGGAGCAGGAAGATTACAAGGCTGAATGCGAGGACATATTACGACGAAGTGAAGAGGGGGAAATATCGCTCTATGTTCTTATCGGTAACAAAGACCTCTTTCTCGGTTATGTGGAGAACTCCGCAACGAATACGGCAAACGGCACGTTATCGACAAAGGAGAAAGAACTTACTCCGCTTGAGAAACTGGAAAAGCAGGACAAGCGCAATAAGGAAATCGCCCTTGAAAAGACGGTTGCGGACACCAAGAAGCGGATATTAGAGGTGGACACCGCCGAAACCAAGTTCGGAGCTGACGAGGACAAGATGATTTATTACTTCCTCCTTTCATATCTCCGCAGGGAGCATTACGCAGCCGTAGGCATTGAGGACGAGAATGTGTACTACCTTTCCGACAAGGACAAGTTGCGCATCATTGAAAACCTGAATGGCAAGGCGAAAGCCGTTATCCGCAGGGACTTCTTGATTTCCGAGTTCCAAGACGCACCGGCCAGCGATGCCGCAGCCACCCTCTTGCTCCGATTTGCGGAGAAGCACATGCCCGAAACGCTTGCCGAAATCCGAAAGGGTTATGATGAAGTCTATGAGAAACGCCACCAGCGCATCGAGGAAAAGAAAGCAGTCCTCATGGTGCAGGACAAGGCCAGGCAGGAAGCGGAGCAGCAGGAAGAACCGCAACCCGATGAAACGCCACAAGCCGAAGATGTAGCGGCTTGACCTTTCCATAATTCAGTTCAGAAGCAGGGCGGAGAAATCCGTCCTGCATACTGTTGTGTTATGTGGTGCGTCGGTCATGCCTTTTTTAGTGAAAGCCACAAGGTGCGACGGCGGCACCATGCCGCTGCTATCCCTTTCTAACCGCCTGCCGACCTTTTCCAAAGCCTTGCCTCACAAGGCTCATTCCCTTTATACCGTTTGGGGGCTTCCCATGTTTCCGCCTCCATGCCGTCACCGCCGCAGGTTTTCTACGGTGCGAATGTAGGCTGCCGCGCCTGTCCCCTCCGTTTTGAAGTGCATTTCCTGCAAATTCTTCCTTGCCGGGGCAAGAGTAATTGGCAGGAAAAAACATCGGGAATGGCTTATCCGGCGGCCTCTCCCTGCACCGTAAAACCCGAAGCGGCTCCGGTTGCAGGATGCCGAACAGAGGGAAAAGAAAAAACTTAAATTCAAAAAGATGAAAACATTGGAAGAATTGTTACAAGAGCTTGGATGTGTCGGTGACGCATTCGACAGTACAGGAGAATTTACAGAAGCTGGAGACAAGGCATATCGCTTTCTGTTGGATTTGCTGTATGACATTGAAGGATTGACAGGAGAAAGTGTATCAAGCATAGTCAAGGAACTTGATGGGATATGTAATGAGAATTATTAAAAATCAAAACTATGGACAGAAATATTCAGGAATCGAAAGAGTACAGACTCGCAAAGGAGTGGGAGATGGCGGTGAACAGCTACAGTTTCGACCCCAGAAAATTCGCTGCGGCTATCCCGGGCATGCACCCGACAAATCAGCAGAGCCTTTACCGGCTTATCCGGGAGTGCATCAAGGTCATGGCAGACGACAGCCGCCGTTACGATGACCGCAACAGGGCATCGCATGAGGAGGCGAAGTGCATCATGGAATATCTCAATGAACACGGAAAGTATATACCATTAAAATAAATCGAATATGAGAACAAAAGAATTGGAATTTGACGGCAAGACATACATCTGCCGTATCGTCGATTCAATTGACGGAGAAGAATTGTTGATTGGTTCAACCGAACTGCTTGACGCCTTGCAGCCGGGCAGTTTCGAGGATGTGAACGAAGGTTTTGCCAGTAAGGAAGCGGAAGACCTATACGACGAGGTATTCTACTTTACAGAACCGCAGAATCTTCTTCTGCCGGACAAGGAACTGATTGAAGTCTTGAAGGAAAGCAACCCGGATTGGTTCGAATGAAAAGAGTATAAATCAATCAAAAATCAAGATGATGGACAAAAAATATGTGGTACAGGTCGCACAGACCGTTAGAGAACAACTGATAGCAACGACCCGCATGGAAATCCTCATGTCTTGGGGTATCGGACAATTCACGCCTGCCATATTCAAGGATTTGCCGGGTCTGAAATTCCATGTGAACGGAAGACTATTTCAGGGCGATGTGCTTATATGTCTGAACGGCTCGGACTATTACGAGGTGTATCTTCGGGACGGTACGGGGGTGGAGTGCATCAGTGATGAAGTCTGTTTCGATGAACTGGGAGAGCTAATTGACCGCCGCATCGAAAGCGGGACGGACAAGGAGGAATATGCCCGTTTCTGCGAACAGACGGCGATGTCGCTCAGATGGTACAAATAAAGACATAGGGGAAAAGGATAACCCCGGAGGTCAGGCAAAGACCTTCGGGGCTTATTCATGTTACAGGTTCAGAGCCGTTTTTGCCTGATTTCCGGCATTCTCCTTTACGGATTATTAATTTGGGATGCTTTTCATTATCGCATCTAAAATCAGGACATTTCCGGATATGCTGGATAATTCTTTTAATGCAGTCACTGCTTCCGGCGCGATTGTGTTTCCATGCCGGGAAACAATCCACTCCTTTATTTTCGGAAACACCGTGTCTTCCGTGAGATCCCATTCGGGGACGAGACACCGTGTGAGGGTATCGAACACGAAATCACGGATACCGTTTTTAACCAGCTTTTCGCAAAACCGCTTCATATTTACCTTTTCATAGCCGAGAAGCACGCATCCGGAATATACGGACAGCAGATCTGAAAACCTGACGGAACCGTATTCGCTGCACTTTTCCGCTGCCTCTGTCAAAAGCGGGAGCAGGTTGGTTTTCAGATAACGCACGCTTCTGCCCATAGAATAACCGGCATGGAGGGCATTGACTGAATAGGTAAGGAATGATTCGCAGGATTGAGCCAGTGAAGTGGCGCTATCCGGTTGGTCGTCCGAGGGCTTGCCCGCAGGATGGTTTCTTGCCATCAGCCTTACACGGTCTCTTTCCACGAGTGCGGCCTGCATATTTTCAGCCATGATGTCACGGTAGTGCTGCCATGTGTCTCTCCTGTCACGGCTGCCTGCGAATGTGATTTCCATATAGCCGCCGGATGCAGATGACGCTATTTCCAATTCTCCGCTGCATACAGTCATGTCGGATGTCCTGTCCCACATGATGCCATCCACTATGATTTCACTGCCGTATATTCCGGTTGGTGCGGGAATGGCTGATACCGGCTCCTTGTTTTCTTTTACCTGTAAATAAATGGCCGAAATATTATAGGCATTCTCTTCGTTCCGGACAGCAGTCACTCCGGCATCGTCCCACACGAGGAAACTCCGTCTGTCGTATTGTATGGTCCTGCCTCTGTCATCCTGCATAGTCTTATGGGTGATCACAATTCTCTCCTTGCCAAAAATCTGCACCATAACCGTGTAGGATAAAGGCATGGACATCTGCCGGCCGTTTATTTTCAACCGGCCCTCTGTAATTTCTACTCCGTCTGTGGCTTGTGTCTCGGAGGCTTCTGCAGGTCCTGTTTTGACGCTTCTTGTCGGTTGCGGCTTTGCAACAGGAGAAATGGTTGGCTGAGATTCAACGAACGGAGGTGCAAACATCAGGGTCACGTCTTCCGACAAGGGAGGCAGCTCGTATTCCCTGTCCGGGTAAGGCTTCGGATAGTTGAGCCAGTATCCCAGTTTCTTCGCTCGGCTTGACGTGCGCAGGAAATTCCAGAAATCTTCCGCCCGGTACAATGCATCTCCTTTATTAAGGGTATTCACGATGACAGTTCCGTCAGGCATCGCATGGATGGATTTGAAGGATTCGTTGCCCAACACGCCGGGACGGAGGCGTAGCACTTCGTCCGTCTTCCGGTTCCAGAGACGGGCATAGTCGGTTCGGTTGCCGTTCGATTGGCTCTCCACCAGCACCCACTCCTTGTAGAACACACGCAAACGGAAAGAGCCGTCCCCTATGCGGAGCGGGGCGATGCGGCAATTCTGTGTCGCCATGTCCAGGTCGAGCAGACCCGGTTCTATCCATATCCCGCTGCAGCTTCTTGCCGTGTAGCTTCCCAACAGAAGGAGGCGGGATGTGTCCGGCACAGGAATACAGCCTTCATCGAATCTGTCATGTCCGGACATTTTGAACGGCATTCCGTAATATTTCCCGTTGCCGTCATAACGGATAACCGGAGAATTGCAAAACTCTCCCGGAATGATATACAGCGTTCCTTTGCCGTCTGTACCGAAACTGGGGGCATACATCAGGTTATCAGGCAGTATGAGCCGGCTTACATGTTTCACACCCCGTGGTGTCATGGTGTGTATGATGGCGCTATGGACATCGCCCAGACACAGATAACGCCCGCACCACCGGAACTCATACTTTTCGTCAACGGCCATATTGCACATGCGCGGCCATTTTTCCGCCTCCAACGGATTCTTGCCTCCTATGACCATTTCTCCCAAAGAGATCGGGTACAATGCCGCATAGAAATCCAGTTCTTCCGAGTATATGAAATGGTGGATTTTTTTCGTCTTCATCTTCACCGGCTGAAGCGGTGTGACACGTAGATCCGCAACGAATGTACCCTGCCATTTCTCAACATCCGCCTGTCGCCATTCCCCATAAGCGAAATAACCCGCAAAACCTCTTGTGATATATCTGTTCCCGTCATCAGGCCATGCCATCCTTTCACGGGGCATCTGCCTTCGCAGTTTTATGGTTCTTGCCTTCATGCCGAAGTCATAGCGGGATTGTTTCAGCAGTTTGCAATACTGCCCGTACTTGCGGCATTTCTCCTCAAAAGCCTGCATTTCCGCCTGCGGAACCAATGCCAACAGGTAAATGTCATCTCCGTTCAGGTCATATAATGCGTACCCGTATGAGGAAAGTTCCTGTCCCAGGGCTGTAATGCCCATTTCGTGCGAGAAGCAGGAATACTGCATCACGACTTCGTCGAAACGGCCCTCTTTCAATACCGGTATCTCTTCTCCCCATTTTTTCCTTATCTCGTTGAGTGTGTCGCCAACATCCCCCTCGTCCTTGCGTATGTCGAGGGCCTGATCCCGTACCTCCTCCATGCAGTCATGCTCGTATGCCTCCATCATCTCCCTTATCCATTCCTTCACGGCTTTGCCGGATATTCCTTTAGAAGCGGAAACACCGGCCGGGACTTTTGAAAAACGGATACCTACCCCCGAAAGTTTGTGCATCAGTATGACAAGCTGTCTGGGAGTGTAGTGTTCATCTTTTATCAGGTATTCGTTATCACGCAGGAGATAGCCGTCCTTTTCATTCCAATGCCCGTGAACGTAGTTGTCCCCGTTGCGTACATGGATGTGGTAGCTCGTGAACCTCGTGTAGTCGCCGTATAAAGCCTGAGGGCCGAACAGTTCGACACTCAGCGTGAACCACGCTTTCCTTTCCGTTTCGTTCCCCGACAGGAGGACCGTTTCCCCGTTGGAAGTGAAACGGAACGATACGGACCACTCGAAAGTGTCTGGGTACGGGATGCCTGCCTCTGCAAGCCATTTCGCCGCTTCAAGGTCTGGGATGATTTTCCGGTAGTAGTTAGCAAGCTCGTCTGTCAGCCCGTGCAGGTGTTCCCGCTCCGGCAGCAGAAGCAGGATGCGGTACAATATGCCAAGTTCTCCCGGTCCCTGCTCCATGAGGGTACGGGCAAGTCCCGACAGGCAGGCAACCGCACATTCGTCCGGGGACTGGGCGAGCAGGGCCACGCAGTACCAGAACCGGATGACATCATAGTTGTAGATTCCGGTTATGCGGTAATCCTCCTTTTCCTGCGGTGTGGAGGGTATGCAGGAATACCCCCGGATGACATCGGCCACGATACGGACAAGGGAGCTGTCCTCCGCATAAGGTTTCATCCGCTCCGTCTCTTTCCTGTTCGTGGGAGCATGGATGTATGAATCGAGGGCGGAGTTCAGCCGCTCTATCTTTCCGGACAATGCCGGGTCGCACCCGGGCGGCACAGGTATGTGGAGTGTGTTACGGTCGTTGACTGCATGGAAGGGTATGACCTCCTGCTGCGGGTTTTCATACATGGCGAGAGTCATGTCCAGGTACCAGTTCCAATACTCCCTACGTTTTTCCACGTCACCTTTCCAGTTATCGGAAAAGGGACTTCCACCGGAGCAGACCAGCGACACTATGAAATCGATGTCCATGCTCTCAGGGTCAAAACTGTCATCATCCTCTCCTTCGTAATCTTCCGGGTTCAGCATGGAGGCCGCATCACCGCAGACAAAATACCCGAGGCTGGCGATGGCCCAGCTCACGGTTGTGGTCGCCTCGTCAGGATTGTTCTGCACATGAAGCCACAGTTCGCCCGACTCCTTCTCGATGTCTTCCACCGAGTCCGGCTTTCTGTAAAGATGCTCGTTTATGCGGGAAAGCAGATGTACATTGTCCATAATCTGTCGCCCCGTGACAGAACAGGCTTTCTTGCAGCATTCGCACATGATTTTCTGCACGGTGAGTACATCGCCGACCTGTTTCATCAGTTCGATACGGCAGGACAGCGGCAGGTGCCCCGTGTCACTTTGGGCGATAATGCCTTTCAGTTTCTCTATGGTTTCTTTTATCATTTTCTCTGTATTCTCTCTTTTTTTATGTTAATGAAAACTTGTCGATACATCTCTTTCAGTTCCTCCGGAGCTGCGTCCACCACTTTCTGACCACCCTTGGCGCTGTTTTTGCCCCATATTACATAGCAAACTGTTTCCCATGCGTATTGCAGCACTTCTTCCGGGCTGGCTTCTGTTTCCTGACTGGGGGTATCATCCTCGTCATCATCCTCGTCGGAGGAAAAACCGCTTGGGACGATTTCAGACAGACGGGATTTTGTCTCCAGCAGAGCACCCAGGCTTTCGGCGTTTGCCATCCATGCGGCATAGTCCTTGGAATATTTCATGTCCTGCATGGACAGCACCCCCCGGACAAAAACGGGGACTGTATCGGCGGTAAAGCCGAACTGTTTCACATACTCCCGGAGGAATTTTTCCTGTAAGCGGGAGTGCTCATCATCGCAGAGGTCAAGATAATCCCACACCAACTGCCGCCACTCTTGCCCCAGCATTCCCAAGGCAAACACGGCAAAACTGCCGGGAAGGGCACACAGCTCATCGCTGAGATTGGTGTATTGTTCATATTGCCGCATGGCAAGCCGGGCGTACCGTTCCATCAAGTGGTGGAGGCTGGGGTATTGCACGGCACAGGCAAAAAGTTGGTTTACTCCCTTTTGGGGCAGTCCTGTAATGGGCAGATACTTCTTTTCCGGTCCTTTGAACTCCACAGCATAGCTGCGGGGAAAATCATCCTGCTCCAGAAGCTCACACAGGTAGTTCAGCACTTCATGACAGCATTCCTCCGTATTATCCCTGGCAGTAATACGGATGACGGCAAAGGCATCGTTGGCCGATGCGGTGAAGTGCACTGTTTTTCTCTTTTGCAGGTTGAACGGCAACCTGCCGGTTCCGTTTTCCTTCAGCTTTTCCACTATATCCGGTCGGACTTTCCCGACCAATCCCAACAGGTAATTGGTGTCCAAATACTGGAAGCTCATGCCATATACCTTATAGTTTACCGCCACATAGCAGGCAAAGCGCAGCAGCGGCTCCGGAACTTGCTCTGCATGGATACCTGGTTTCAGGGAATACTCCCGATTCCAGAAGCGATCATCTTCATTGTCTGTTGCAACAAAATACTTTTCCTGCAGCTCCCGTTTGAGCATATCAAGTAGATGGTGGTCAATTTCACCCCACCGGCTCTGGCGGCGCAGGTTTTCGCTGAAGGCGATGGCCTGTTCCGCATCCAGGGTCTCGGCCCGCTGTATTTCGGTCCACGCCCTAAGCAGTTGCCACACCTCAAAGGGCGCACCTTGACTGCTGACCACTACCGGCGGCCAGAGAGAATCAAGCCGCGTGATTCTCCCGTCAATAGCATCCTGGATGCACTGGTCAAAGAGCGGCTGCAATTCCTCCTGTACCTCGGGCTTCATCCAGTAACAGCGCCCGTCCTGGCTATTAAACTTGGGTAAATTCGTTGTTTTTTTCATTGCTATATAAAATCAACTTGTATGTTAATGATTTCACAAAAACCAGCAGGCCTTTATCCCGCATTTCCGGATATTCATTTGCCGTGCAATGCTTCCAGTCCGCAGGGTACTGGCAAACAGAGCCTGTTTCCTTGGAAATATATGCCCTTGTTGGGGCGTGCAATGCCGGCAGGAACAGGATAGCCGACAGGTACAGGATAATTTTTTGAATGTTGCCTTCATAGATGCAATTATGTATGTTTCCAAAAATATATCGTACTTCATTCCCGTTAGAAACAGAATCTCAAAAAGTTATACCAGCATACCGATAGATAAAACAGATCTCCGGCAATCAAGACAGTAAGCCGCTGTTTGAATTTCAGGTCACACTTTTCCTCCTTCAGCCTTCGCAGTTCCCTGAACATATAACTGAAGTCAACGGGAGTCCGGCTTAGCAGGTGGACAGGCAGCAAAATGATAGAGCCTACAAAATACCTCATTTCTCCGAACATGTAAAATGGGGCGAACAGGAACATCGGTATCAGTTCCCACCACCGGTAACTCACGTTCCTGTTCTTCTCTCTCTCCTTGTCAAGGCGTTCCTGCTCAGCACGGGCTGCGGCATCCAGTCTTCTCATGAAGGTTTCCTCCTTTTCTTCCATGATGTCGGCTATCAACTTGTAGTTTACACCGCGTCTGTACAGTTCCAGCTTGGCCTGTCTCACTTCCTTGTCCGTATATTCTCCGGTTACATTGTTGGCCATCATCAAAAGCTCATCGGTAGCGTATTCTTTTATTTTCATTGTGAGTTGGATGGTAATATTCTGACAGAACCGATTATATCATGGGCTTCGGATTCATGGGTCTCGGTCGCTGTCATTGAAACGATAATGAAACCGTCCAACGCCTTTTTATTCAGATAAAAAATTATACTCTGATTAAAGTTCATGCTGCCACCTCTTTCCAATGGATATTCCCTTCTGCCCGAAATCCGTTCAAACGGTATTCCGTTGATATTTACACTTTCGGGAGCGGTCCCGCTCATAGATTTCAACAACAGATTGCGTGCATTGTCGATTTCCTCGGTCGAAGAGAACTTTTTGTAGTTGAAGACAATGGTATTACCGGCATTGCCCATAAGCTGTAAAACACAGTTGTCATCTGATTTTACTACAGCATTCCATCCTGTGGGATATGTACACCTCAGTCCGCATGCTTTATTCACATACTCTCTCCTGCCGTCTCCTATGCTTTCATCGCTGCCGCTAAATGTTGCAGGATTATCCCCTTGGTTGGGTATATAATTGGTATGATCTGTTTCACTTTCCTGTATTCTGCCTTCAGATTCACTTTCCTGTGCGTATTTCTCTAATGTACCGTATTCCCACATGTTCCTTATTTCCCTAAAATCCGAAGGTACGGATTTTGTCAGTCCCGTAAAAAGGAATGCGAACATTATCAGAAATGTCATTTCAGCAATATATGCGATATATCGTGAGGCCCTTTTAGAGCTATACTTGTCTGCCAAAAGATAAGTTATACCCAATATAACTCCTGAGACAAGGCCTCCTATATGTGCCGCATTATCTATTCCTTCTTCCTTAGTTCCAAGCAAAAGATTGTAGATTACAAAGAAACCTATGCTAAACAAAAGAGATTTTCGCTGGTGTTTTTCTATCTTGTGATTGAAGATCAGGTAAGAAAGGAAGATGCCGTAAAGTCCGAAAATAGAACCGGAAGCCCCTGCGCTTATCGTTTCGGGATGAGCAGTAAGGCTTGCCAATGCCGAGAATAATCCGGTCAGGAGATAGGCGGTCATCAACTTTCTGCTTCCGATAATCTGTTCCAAGAATATCCCGATGTATAATAGAGCATACATATTCATCAGCAAATGGATTATCCCGATATGGATAAAATTGCAGGTCACGGTTCTCCACCAATCACCGGTAAGTGTGAGCGGGCCAAAATCTGCACCCCATTTCATCAAAGAAATGCCTGTCGGTTCTATAAGGCTTACCCCACATATAGACATCACTATAAACAATGCCACATTTATATAAATAAGTAAGGGGGTTGCGATATTTCCTTTTCTTGGAGTTATTAGTGACCAGAATGACAGATCTTTGTTATCCTTTCCATTTGTCTCCTTATCGACAGGAAAGTTATATTCCTCAGAGCCTGCAGGGTTATTCTTTCTCTCTGTATCATCTGTATCAACAGTATGGACAGTTGATATGGTTTTTTCCTGATTATACCTGACCTTACCCCAATTAGCAGATTGTCCGGATGTGCATTCACCCCCGGCAAAAAGATGCCCTTCTTGCCCGGCAGCACCGGCAAGTGCCTCCCTTATTCTTCGAATATTCCGTTTGTTATGTCCGAAAGAACATATCGAGGTACGCTTGTTCAGGTCGTTTACGCTATTGACCCATACCTGACCTTTGTCGAACACGACAAAAATCTGTTCTCCCCATGTCATACCCCAAAGGGAAGGATTGGTATGAGCCACGATGCAGTCCTCGCCGTAATGGTCTACGTCCCAGTCATAAGTTACCGACAACTTGTATATCTGGTCATAAATCGCCTGTTTGTCCAATGAGGTCGGTATGCTCTGGAAATCCAGCTTGCGCCGTTGGTGCCGGTAAAGTATAAAGGCAAGCAGTCCGGGAATGATACCGAGCCATAAAAGACCCTCTATATCAATATTGCTCGAATAATGCATCACTCCGCTTATGGAAATAAACATTGCGGCATAAAGCATCAACATATGCGATGCGCCGTAGTGGGTGTACGCCCAGCTGATAATCAGGGGAAGCGTCTTCTTTTCCAATACAAAGGCGGCAAGGGGAGCATTCTTTTCCTCACGGTAGCGAATCCGGTAGGCAAGCCACCATATCAGTTCGAACAATGCACCTATAATCAGGATTGCAACAATATAATCCGCTTCGTCCAGCTTGCTCTCCCTGGGTTTGATGGAATAAGGAACCCCGCCAAAGGTCAGTTCCTCGCAGGACACATCATAACCCTCGCTGGTAAAGTAATAAGTGTAAGTGTATTCCTCCTTGTTCTTGGAACTCGAATATGAGTTGCTGTTTGGCGGTACCGTTTTCCCGTTAATGGTCAACAAGGGGGGATTCTGGTCGGGACGGGCGTTGCAAGTCAGTATTGCACGGTACTTGACGTAATCGCTCTTCAGTTGCTCCACCTCCAGATGACATTCCAACTTGCTCATGTCCACTTCGGTAGGATGTACGGACACCCGGTATTCCGGCGTGGTATATGTCTTGCCATCGGCCGTCACGGATGCGACAGGGATTCTGGCTTCCCCACTGTTTTTGAACTGTACAAGATAATAGAAACCTGTTTCATAGCTATTGCTTTTCACACCGTTTATAATGGAACAGCTCTCTCTCTTATGCGGCTTCGGACCGTTCAACACTTTAATGCTGTCATTGAACACTGGGTAGGAAGCCGTGTCGAATCGGGAATTAACCAGTGCATACGTCAGCCGCAGTACCCGCCCGACACGGAGACCGCCAACCGTATCAAGCTCCGCATGAAAATATACGGAGTCTGCAGTCTCCGAAGCATGCGTATGGGCTACCGGCAAAAATGCAGATAGCAATAACAGGCAGACGAACATTCGGCTTCTGATGAAGCAGTATTTTGTTTTACTTGTTCTTTTTGTCATATATCGTTGTTGAATACCATATTAGCACTCCATTTTATAATATATTCCAGGTTATGTTTGGTGGATATGAGTTTGTACTGAACAGGTTGGGACACAGTAAATCCGTTTCCTGTGTCCCAACATCAAAGATTATCGGTCCTTGAACCTTGCCGGTTGTCAGTCGGCGTCGTTATCGCACATGTGCCGGATAAATGCCTCGTTCTTCTCGTATTCCACCCCGGTGAGGATAACGGGGTCTGCAAGCCCTACAATCTTGTACCCCTTGGTATATGTAACCAGGATGCAATAAAGCTCACGCCCTTTTTCATCCTTTTCCACTTGCAACTGCACCGGTTGGTCGTTGCCGCTGGGTAAATCGCACAGGTACTCGAAATCATGGCGGTTGAAGGCTGCTACTATGTCGTCCTTGTCTGTCATGCTGCTGATGAACTTCTTGGTCTTGTAACGCTTCACCTCGCCGCCACTTGTACGGTTATAGATTTTAAGGCCTGCGGCCAACGCGGTAAGGACACAGAAAACCGCCCCGATAACACCGGCTGTCCGTACCAGCCATGAGGGGATGAATGGCAGCCACCCGGGAAAAATGACAAGCAGCACACATACTGCCGTCAGTCCCCAGTAAATCATCGGTTTTACTTTGTCTTTCCGTTTCTCGAATTTCTCCGGCATGGCATCATAGACCTCTCCGAAATGGCTGGGAAAATGTTTTCCCTCATCCATAATTTTTTCTTCTTCCAGTTTCATTTTTCTCTGTTTTTTTATCCTATATTGAAATTTGATTTTTTCCAGGGTGATTCGTCATCCTCCAGCAGCAGGCTTACTATCTCGTATGCCGTTTCACTGTCATCCGGGTCACCGTGCCATACGCCCCTGCCCATGACGAAACTCATTCCGTATTCCTCCCATGAAGAGAAATGCTCAAGTGCCGTATCTGCCGCCGCCTGCATGATTTGCCACATTTCACCCTCGTTCACATAGCCGCAAAGGTATGCCCAGCGTCCGAGGTTTACCAGACGCACCAGATCCCATGCGATGACGCTGCCCGGCATCTTCCCTCCGGGACACCATCCGTTTTCTTCCATGCTCTCCGCTATCAGGCAGACATCTCCTATCTTGCTTTCCTCGTCGTCTCGCTCTTCCTGTGATATGTTTTCGATTCCCCGTTTCCGGACTTTTTCAAGGGCTTCGTCGGCCTCGGCATGATGCCCTTCTTCAAGCAGCCACTTCACAATCTCCAGTGTACTCTCGCGGTCAGTCACATTCCACCAGCTCTCAATCGTGCTCCTGATGCTTTCGACATCTTCCTCAGGACAGTCAATCGAATCCACATTCTCGTCATTATACACTAACATGGGCGCACCGAAAGCCAGCAGCCGGAGCTGTGCCGTATCCAGTTTGCCGTCGTCGGCTTTGTTAATGGTCCACCCATCACTACCGAAGGCGTCCATCATCTGTGCCATTGCATCGGATGAGGACAGTTCCTCTCCGAGTGTGCCGTCCATCATTCCCTGCATCATCTGCTGGGCGTATGCCATGTTCTGACGGCCTGCCTGCGCCACCGTCTCCGGGTCTATGCCCGCCGCTTTCAGCATAGCTTCCTGCTGTGCCTGTGCTGCTGCCATGTCGGGCATTCCCGCGCCCATCTGTGCCATGAGTTGTTCCTCCATGCCGCCGGGCATCTGGAATCCCGGGATATTCCCGAACATGGACTGTGCCTGTTCCATTGCCGCCTTTACTGCGGCTTCCTGTGCCGCCTTTGCCATTTCCTCCGGACTTTGAGGATTTGCTTTTTCTTTTGTCATATCATCTTGATTATTAAAAATGTGATACTCTATCCTTCGGCTCCTGCCGTCAGCAGGATTTCCGTTATTTCGTTGTAACCCCGCTCACTGGCATAATACAATGCCGTATGCTGGAGATTGTCCGCAAGGTTCACGTTCGCCCCATGCTCCACAAGGAGTGAGACAAATTCGTTGTTCCCTTCTCTGGCGGCAAGGATTAGGGGCGTTTCCCCGTTCCCGTTCTGCGCATCTGCCTGTGCGTGGGCTGCTATCAGGTCGTTGCCGATAAACTTGTTCCCGGACCATGCGGCAAAATGTAGCGAGCTGTTTCCGTCCAATTGGGCCTTGTTTACATCAGCTCCGGCACCGATCAGAAGCCTGGCAACGGCAAGGTTTCCTTTCATGCAGGCGATGATTAACGGGGTTTCCCCTACGTCGTTCGCCGTATCTATCATGTCGGGGTATGCAGAAAGTAGCGAGCGGACGATTTCCGACTGGCCGTTGAAAGCCGCCTGATGAAGCGGTGTGTTGCCATGTGTATCGGTCGTGCTTTCTACGGACAGACGTTCCACCACTGTACGCAATCCTTGTGCAGTGGCGTAGTCTATCGCCTTGTGCCCCGTGTTGTCGGCTATTTCCGTGTCCGCTCCCTGTTCTATCAGGAACAGGGCGGCGTCTGTACGCCTGTTGTCAAGCAGACGGATCAACGGGGTACGGCCATCGCTGTCCGTTGCATCAATGTCCGCTCCGTATTGTAACAGTTTCCCGATTATCTCCTTGTTCCCGCTCCGGGAAGCGGCGTGCAAGGGTGTTTCCGACAGGTTGTTGGCGATGGTCGCATCCGCCTCGCTGTCAAGCAGCAGGTTCACGATGTCCCTGTAACCTTTCAGACAAGCGTAATGCAGCGGCGTATTGCCCTCGGCGTCCCGCTTGTTCACGTCGATGCCGCCTTTCTTCAGGAATATCAGCACGATGCCTTTCTGTCCGTTCCGGCAGGCATTCAAAAAAGTCATGTTGTTGTCCATACGATTCTCAGCTGTATTTCAATAAAAATTTCACAAGGGATTCGTCGTTCTTCTTCGCCGCAATGTCCAGGGCTGTCAGCCCCTCATTGTTCACGGCGTTCACGTCCGGGGTACCGAAGTCCATCACGAGGGCGGCGGCTTCCTTCGAGCCTCTCATCGAGCTGGCTGCGATGTAATGCAGCAGGGTATTGCCCCATTTGTCCCTGGCGTTGATGTCCGCTCCGGCTTCAAGCAGTATTTCAAGTGTCTCTGCATCCTGTTCCGTGCAGGAACGCCCGTCGTATGGATATGACCTCGGCATGGCCGCGAAACGCGGTATGTTGCCGTCCCAGTACCGTCCCCCGTAGAGATTCATCGCAGGGGTCTGTCCCTGCATGTTGGCGGCATTTACATCCGCCCCGTTCTCCACAAGATAACGTACAGCCCAGATACCCGTATCATATCCTGCCCCGCGGCAGGCAACGGACAGGGCCGTGTTCCCCTCTTTGTCGGCAGGGCTTTCCGGGTCCCATCCACATTCCGTCAGGCATTGAAGGAAATGCAGACATTCTTCCTTGTCCTCGTGCTCGTGTCCTCTGTTGCTCATCCATACGGCAAAGGCCGTCCGTTCTTCAGCATCCCCGAAATTCGGGTCGGCACCACCTCTGAGCAGCATTTCCGCTGCGGTGAAGTTCTCCCATGCAAGGGCGCAACCCAACGGGGATTTGCCCTTGAAGTCGGTCATGTTTTTATCCTCGCAGATGCTTTGGGTATCTACTCCGGAACGCAACAGGGCATCCAGGGCTGTCATGTCATTGTGCCATAATGCCTGGAAGATGTCCAGCCCTCCGGCGAGGGCGGCCAGACCGTCCGTTTCGGGGTCCTGTCCCGACAGCAATGCCCCGATTTTACGCGCACCGCTTTCCACGGCTATGTCAAAGGCGGTTTTCCCGATGCTGTCCTTTTCTTCAGGGTCTATCTGTCCGCTTTCCAGAATGAGCTTTGCGGTGTGGCAGCACTGTCTGTCCGATTCCCGCAGGTTTTCCAGTTCGGCATACGCTTCCTGCTTGGATTTGTCCGAGTACCACCGCTGGGAAAAATCTGCTATCCGTCCTTCCGTGCGCCTGATATCGTCCGCAATAAGTCCGGCAGACAAGCAGATGACGTGCAGCACGTTTCTGCCGCTCCTGTCTGTAGAATCAATGCGGTTCCCCGTCGTCAGAAGGGCATCGGCCATCTGGAAATTGCGGTTGCGCACGGCTTCGATGAGGGCGGTCGTGTCTTTGCCGGAACGGGGCACTCTCGCCCCTTTGGACAGGAGCAGGCCGGCAATGTCGGCATCGTCCGGTCGGGGACCGCGCCGCGCCATGACGCACAGCGGCGTGTCGCCGTCATCGTTTTTCACATTGGGGTCCGCGCCCCTGTCCAGCAGGATACCTACGGCTGTCATGTCTGCAAAATGGCAGGCCGTATGCAGAGGGGTATTGTTCTTGCGGCTTTCGTCCAGGCTGTCAAGCGGGACATCCTGGTATGCTTCGTATAATTCGGAAGGTTCCGAATCATGGGAAGTGTGCAGATTGTAGATTTCTTTATTGGTCATCATTGTTGCATGAAGTATTGATTAACGTTTCAATATGTTTGTATTTCCCGCCCAGCCGGAAGGAAATGGCCTTAAGTTCTCCGTACAGATGCTGTTTGCAAGCGGCTTCCGCCTTGAGTCGCAGAATCCGGATGTATGCCAGATGTTCCGGAGTCCCCTGCGGCATGGGACAGCAGGGAGATTCTTCATCATGCAGGTAACGGAGAAACGCTTCGGGGAGTCTCTCCGTGCCGTGGTCGGCATTCATGGGCACAAGGCGTTCGGCTTCACAAAGCAGCCTATGGCACTCATCGTACCATCCCACCATGAAACAGCAGAGGGCTTTGTTGTACAGTAGCCTGAAATCCTTGACCGGAAGACGGTCAAAGCATACATAGGCGGAAGAAAAAGCTTTGTTGCTTAGGAATGAAACTCCTGCAGCGAACAGCTTGTCCGCATCTTCTTTAGGTATGCCTGGGGTATTTGCAAACTGTGTCATATCAGAAAGTTTATTGGAATTTATAAATGACTTTTATTAAGTAGCCATGCTGCCTGCCACATTTTGTTGATTTAATGATCTAAGATTAAATACTGTATTGTATTATTTTTCCATATAAAGCTGAAGCTATAATCCAAATCATATGTGGTGAAGGTGATTTCCCAACTATTGTTGTATTTCTCGGATAATTTGATTTCTTCAGGATAGAATCTGTTTTGCCACGAGGCATATATTTCTTCCTTATGTGCCAACCGGCTTTCATCAGGCAAGCGGCTTCCCACTCGCTCATTCACTGATTTCCAGTTTTCCATCAACACCTGTAAATCTAATATCTGCCGGGGTAATGGAGCCGAAGTGTCTCCATCCAGCCAAATCACTGTTTCAGCCGAATATGATGGCAACTGTAATGTACACCACCAGCCGCATCGCTCGTTCGGCCACCAATCGCAAACTTTGGAATGAAAAACTCCCAAGCCTTTTATCGCATATTCTCTTTTTCTTCCCAATAAAGCAATTGCCAGCTTCTTGATATGATTCATTGTTCTTGTTTTAAGTGTTATTTGAGAATGAGTTTTATGGTTTGAAAAGGAACACCGGTTGGGGCTACCTTTCCTTGCAGCCGATGAACTTGCTTTTGTATATGGCATACTCTACCGTATAAACAGCCAGTTTCACGCCTAAGAACATGCCAACAAGCAATATATATGCTACAAAACAAAAATGATTATACAGGAGGTCTGTCAAGAATATAGGTATCAGCAGGGCCGTGATTGTAGCGTTCTGAAACCATTTCTGTACTTTCAATAACAGGTCAATGTACAAGTGATTCTCTATGTAGCTGAACCCCCATCTGTAATTATGTCGTTTCAGGTAAGACAACGAGAACCATAGTCCTGTAAGTGAAGCGATAAGGGCTACATACCACCATGCATCCATGTATGGGAACATGCTTTTTAAGAATGTCAGCAGAACAATGCCAATGATGCTGCATTCATAGACTATTCTTACTTTTGTTGTATTATTCATATATATATTGTTTGTAGAAACGCCATTGGGTTGAAGCACCTCCGCATACGAAGTATTTCTGTATCTTCCGGCGTGATTTTACGAAAATTTGATTTTCATGCCAGAGCCTCGATGTAGCTGTTCTTGACAGCAGCCATCATAAAAGGCATTTTGATATATCCGTTCGCTCATACGATTCCTCCTGCAATCGGAATAGTGCCGGTACTTCGCTTTCGGGTCTTCCGGTATTCGACACATTCTGACCGACCTGCCCGGAACACACAGCAGGCCATTCCCGGATGCTCTATCCGGATGTAATACGCATCATGTTTTTCTTCCATGTACAGAAGGATGCTTCCTCTTTGTTTCTGAATCTTATCCATGTTGCCGAAACTAAATTCATATGCGCAAATATAGCAAAAGGATTGCAAAAACAAACTGACCGGTCTGTTTTATTGTGTTAAAACTTATAAGAAGGATGATTTACGGATATGGTTTTTACCGGAAATCTGCTTTCAGACCTTCAGTAAAGAGCAAAGGAAATGAAGCCTCTTTGTGTAAATCGCCTGATATTCAGCATTGAAATCTACCGACACCCTACGTGCCGTTGATGCCTTCTCAACATACGGCTTAAATCTTTCAACTGTACATTCCTTTCGTATATTCCGAAATCCGATTCCCTGCAATACTTTGAAAGGAGCATTGTAAGATGCTGTCTTTCTGCTGCCAACTACTGAATTCTCTGTTATACAATTCTCAGCCAATGGCGATGCGTTATGATGAAATAAATCAATATGACCCAAAGAGGATAAATCACCCAGGACATGATGCAGGAGAACCTTTGACTGCCAAACAGCAATGGCTTTTCCCGCATTATTTCAATTCCCCTTTTCTTTTTGATGTAATGCCTGCTCATGAAATGATACATGATGCAATAGATTAGGATGAAGAAAATAAACGGCAAATCATAATCGAAGTTATCTTTGACCAATGGATAAATCAACACTATTGCAGGTAAAAATAATAGTCCGCAAAATAGCATCACAGTTCTTTCATGCGGGTTTTCCAACCGAAATTTGTCCCGGTTGAATATGAAGAATTGATAATACATTGCATCGAAGAAGAATTTTATCAGTCTGATTGCTTTCATGCTTGCTTTACATTATGGAAAAAAAAACGATATATTATCGTCAGGGCGGTCAGGATGATGTGTGCCCAAAGGCAGACCGTATTATATCTCATCCGATATAAAGCAGATATGCCTATACCGACAACTGCCCAACAGACGATTATCCAACAGGAAACGATGTAATTGCAGGAGGATTCGTAAATCCATCCGAAGCCTTCGCCTATGGGATAGAGTTCCGTATGCCTCGTGAACTGCAAGTAATTACTGATGCCTGCCCATAGCATCTACAGGCAGCATAACGCCCATATCGTCCTTGCTATCTTTTGCCAATGAATCATTTGTCCCAATTTATAATATCCGGCAACTAATCACTATTGGGGTGATTAAGCCGTTTGCTGCCGGCATACAGTTTCATAGCATAAGAAATAATCATTACCACCGTAAGATAAGTCATGATGATTGCACCAACAATCCAACAAAAGTAGAAGTTGTTTTCATCAGACGGTATCATATTCTCCGGCAGTACCCCTGTGCGTTCATATTCCGCTTCGTAGGTGCCAAGTGTCGGCAGTGCGCTAAACCATAATAGGCTCCAAAGGTTAAAAACAGCTTGCAGCAGAAGAGCGGACAACCGACACAACGTATTGCGTATCGCTATATCATACAATATATAAATGGGACAAATGCCAATTAGTGCCATCATGCTTGTCAAAGGTCTGCGGTCGTCATGGACAATCCATTCCCCCTCTTGCATTTCTATTGCATAATATTCAAAGTATAGAATGACAGCGAAAAGCAAGAAGTATATCGTGAACTTTATAGCATTGGCTTTTCTCATTGAATTTGTATTTCAAGTTGGCAATCCTAATCCACCGTCTAAAATTACGGAAAATAATGGAGAGACTGACCATACGGCCGGATTTTTTTATGAATTATCCATACCGATTGGTTAAATACCCGCAAATGAATAGGTAGATTCCATAAATTACAATAGACAATCCCATATAGACAAATGCCCGATGAGGGAATATATCCAGATGATTGCTCCATAGCAGCACAGGCATTATCACCGGGAGTGCTATCAGGAATTTTCTTCGGGTAAGCCGTAGGATGAACATGCCCGCCAGCAAAGTCAAGAACAGGATGACAATGCTGAACCGGAAGAGGATGCCTATCGAAACGTCCATGTGCGCAATCGGTTTGCATACATTGATTTGATTGAGGCATACGCAATATGCCGCACAGCAGATTATATTCAATATGACAGGGACAAGTATTTTCATGTCATTCAATACCGTACAGCTTCTTTTTGGCGCAGACAAAAGAATTCCAATCCTGGAAAAGTTCTTTGATGCGGTTCACATATTTGTTGCCTTTCTTGTAGTCCCAATCCCAATGTACCCAAACCGTGTGGTATTTCTGGTTCGTGTCCACCGAATAGTGGTGCGTTTCCATTAAAATGTCGTCAATGTGGTTCCTGAAATCTTGGATGTTGTCCCAAGTGGAGAACACCGGGTCGTATTCCTCGCCCTCCTTGAAATTCTTCGTCATATACTTTGTTTCTTTATAATAGGTGCGGGATATGGATTCGTATTTCTCCAAAGTGTCCAGCGGCAATGTCTCAATGTCGTATTTCTCCACCACCTTGCGCAACTCGCAGGTGTCGCACGGAGCATTGCTTACTACAAAGGCTTCGTGTTTCATGCCATCGTTCAGTCTTGTGAGAATCGGATAAAACTCCGTCGGTTTGTCAGGATTGTACCCGCAAGCCAGCCATTTCCACATCAGCAACCCTGCTGCGAGGATGGTCAGGATAAGTATGGTTCGCTTTTTCATGGGCAACTTGGGTTTAGCATACATATCAACTTATTTATCAGTCTTTGATTGTAAGATATGCCATAAGCCCCAACGGTATTCCGTCTTGCTGTGGCTCTGGTAGCAATTATCTTCATCTAAATAAATATCCAACTTCCAAAAGTCCAAATCCTCTTTGCGGATGACATCGCCGTAGTTATCTATGAAAACAGCCACCTCGTCCTCCTCTTTCCAACTCCAAAGGTAGGGCAACCTGTAGCGGACAGTATGATTTTCGATATACAGTTTCTCCAAATCCCCATCTGCCGTGCAAACTATTTTTCCCAAATACTTGCTCTCTTGTGGAGTATGGAAGATAATGGTCGGATGAAGCTCACGATATAGCCACCCCGACAGCACAAGGGCAGCTATAACGGCTATTGTCTTTACCAATCCTTTATGTTGTTTCAATCGGATAGTCATATTCTCCATTTTGGTTGCCAATGATTCAGCAGGAAACAGTTCGACCTTATCCTGCGTTATGGGTTATGTTTCAGTCTGATATAAGCGTTATCTCGCCATCGCCTCATGCGCTACTTAGCAGCAGGTAGAAAGTCGCGAACTGGACTATCAGAGAAACGACATAGATGCCGTAATAGAGCAGATACTTTTTCTCTTTGTCAAACTTGGCGAAATACTTCTTGTATTTGTCGTTCTTGAACAGGAATATACGATTGGCATAATACAAGAACAGCACGATGATTGCGAAACACAAAATACAGAGGAAGATGTTCCCAACAATCATATTCAAAACGCTCAATAATTCCACCCTGAAAATCTTGATGCAGGCAAGGCAGACAAGACAGAGCATCCAAAAGCTGATGATGCATGGGGTGTTAGTCGACCAAATTATGATAGAACCATTGATGCCTTTATGCATTTCGGCTGCTTCTTGTTTCTGAGCCATCGAAATGCCCCGTTTTATATAGCGGTTGTCCCATTTCGAGAGGCTTAGCCAATAGAAAGGGTTTAGCATCCTCTCGAAAATGAAAAACAGCAGCTTATAAGTGCAGTAATAATTTATATTGTAATATTTCTCCAATAACTTTAGCATGATTTTGATGGCTAAGCGGGTTGGTGAAGAATAGCATTCAACTATTGTAAGTTACTTAATTTACTTAATGACTTCAATGTCTTGAATAGGTATATAACCAAAAGGAGCATTGAAAATAGAATTTACTCTGCACCAACCATTTGTTAATGCACTTATGACAACAGGCATTCCAAATCGGACTGCTACGCCATCTTCACCTTTGGTAGTTTTTTCTCCATTAGGTAAAGAATAAACGTGGGTGCTGCATAGTATGGCATTATCTCCAACTTGTGGCGTAAAGTTCGTCCTTTTAGCATTTTGGGGACTCTGTAACATTATATCATATTGTGTTTCTATGCATTTAGTAGATGGGAATAAGTATGCTTCAAAACAATCCTTACATTCATTCTCTTTAGGAAAATGCTCGATATGAAAACCAGAAGCGTCAGCATACAATTTTCCGTGAGTTTCATCGCCTTTATTATATACTCCATATATTAATCGCCCATCGGAATTATAATATGCAATACTATGCAAGTCACCTCCGTCAGCCCATCGCTTAAATATTTTTCTTATTTTATTATCTCTATCGAAATACATAGTGAACAATATATTGGCATTCTTTATTTGACCATCATCTAAAATTTTATACGAATGAACTTGATTAAAATCCATATATTCATCACTTATCACTTCTCCCAGACTATCCAAAGGAACAAGGTATGCAATCCACAAAGACATCTCGTTTATTGCATCAATCTCTGCTTGAATAGTTTCCTTATAGTTTTGTGCAAAAGTATAAGGTGAAAGCAAGAATAAAATATGAAGTATTATTATCATTCTCATATTGCAACTTATGGTTAGAAAGGAGCATCGTCAGATGCTATCTTTCGTTGTTAGATATTTATTGTCCTTTCCCACTTGGGAGCATGGAACAAAAGTTGCCTTTATAATTTGATTATTACAGTTAAATGGCACATAATCCACCTTGCTATCAATACTTAACGTATCACTTAGCTGCTTCAAATGGGAATGCTCATTTCGCAACAAGACTTCCGCTTTTGAAAAGTCCACAGAACTGTATATCGGATAGAAACCGGAAAAACAAGTGGACGTTATGTAAGCAATTTGACTTTCATAATCAAAGAATAAGAAGCGATTTCCGTCTGCCACATTATCATACACGGCAAAGCAATCAAACTTTCTTACTCCATTGATTGTATAGCTTTGCATAAAGTCAATACTGCTATCATCTACCGCTTCTAACTCAAAAACAACACGCTTTTTACCTTGTTGATTAAAACACAGCCTATATAGAATTTCAAATTCTGTTTCTTCTGTTTCTATATAAAGGGTATCTTGTTCAGTCAAAGAACTATACTTGGCTGGATTTTGTTCCACATAGCCGTTTTTCGCTATAACACAGCAAAGTGGGAAAAGGAGCAAACTATATAATACAAATATTCTCATGTCTTTATACTAATGGTTAGA
This sequence comes from Bacteroides caecigallinarum, assembly GCF_016902295.1. GTDB lineage: Bacteria > Bacteroidota > Bacteroidia > Bacteroidales > Bacteroidaceae > Phocaeicola > Phocaeicola caecigallinarum_A. Next base: position 79,730 of record NZ_JACJLQ010000013.1, read on the forward strand.
AAGGAGCATCGTCAGATGCTATCTTTCGTCGTTACCGGTATTTTTTCTTAATGTCTTACGAATAAAGTTATCTAATTCTTTGGACTTATAGAATTTCCATGATGAATATGCAATCATATTACCTTCTGGATTTTGAGATACACTCCAGTAATTCATACATTCTTTATCTACATAATTCTTAATTGTAATGACTTCTTCCGGCGATAAGCTGCTTAATTGAACAAAATATTCGCCGGAATAATCTTTGTTGATAACTGACGTACTATCAACAAACTTGTTCATGTGTGCGATACAAGCATAAAGGGCATATCCTTTTGCTTCTTCAAGCCGTTCTCTATATACAGGCTTTTGCGTTGTACAACTTGCGGTTACATAAAGTATGCACACCATTGTTATGAATTGTAGACGCTTCATATCTATAACTTTAGTCGTTATCGGTAATGGGATGCAGCTTGCCGCCGTTATAGGCGGCACAGGTGCATGTTAGTCGCATATTTAACTTTCCCAAGTAATATCTAATATTTTTCCTTTATTGTCTGTATGTACTACGACTATTTCATCGGAATTTTCACTATCAATCATGTAATCCCAAACAGCATAGTGATTATCGCCGGGATAAAAACTAATTCTCTCCACCCTCTGTAGCAACAAGGATAGAAACTGTTCTTCCCTTGTTTTTGTGGAATCAGCATTTGGCAATAAATCATCAACATTATCACCCCATTCGTCAAGATGCCAACGGACATATTCATTCGTTGTGCCACCATCTTCATAATCCTTTAATATGGATTTATCTATTTCTGTCTTGTATTTAAGAAGGTTGGAAAGATAGCCTTCCAGTTCTGCCGACCAATCCTTGGGGTTGCCTTCATAATTGCAGAAGTCCAAATCCAATTCGGCATCCTTGTTACAAATCATTACATGACCTTCAAAATAGTCTTCTTCCTTATTATCTACTTCACCGAAATAAGTAATGTTCTTCTTGCTCATATTCTTTCATTTTTAAGTCAATTAATTGCGACTAATGGTTCAGCAGGGAACGGCTTGTCCGTTATCCTGCTTCGTTAACATCATATTTTATTCTCAGTCCAGTGTACCATATCAATACACCATAATAACAAGGTCTTTTTGCGCTTCAACGGCTTCATCGAAAATGAAATTCAAGTCGTCCATTTCCTGCTCGTAATCATAATCTCCGATACCGTTACCCTCTTGTAGTGAGGTGTATTCCGTCCGCTTGCTCTCCAAGTCTGAAACGGGTATGCTGATGATATAGGGAAAATCACTGCTCAATGGAATAGGGATGAATGTACTTTGGCTATCCAATTGCCAAAGGTTTTCCGCACAGTAGATTTGCGTTCCATAATGGTTGCAAATCTTTTCATATACATACCCGTACATGAAAGCAATTTCGGGATAACGGATTTCTCCGTTCACTATATCTGCCAACGCTGCATAAGCATCTTTATCCGTGTTCAGACTATCGCTGAAATAATCGTTCAGAGTGTCAAGTTCCTGCTTCAACGCAACCTTTAATTGGTTTATAAGCTGATTATCACAAGTTCCATAAACAGACTTTACCTTATCGGCTTCTGTCAAATATGCACAAACAGAGTAACTCATACCTTTTCTTCATTTAATATTATCATTCCAGTGTACCATGTCGTATGGATAGTAGGGCAACCCTTTCAGGCTGCTATCATCCAGCCCCAAGACCTTGACCAATGCACCGCTTTCAAAACACCAATAACCGTCATGGTTGATACCATATTTATGGTCGTCATGCCAAGATAAATCAGAATGTCCTCGATACCATTCTTTTTTGAGGTATTTTTCCAATCGTTTCACCGCTTCTGCTTTGTCTTGTTCAGCCAACTCTGTAACAGTGATAGCAATTCGATAGGGTGACGGATATAATACTTGGTTTGTTGTCCTTTCCCAATCAGGAAATCTGTATCTAATCAATGTATCATAAATATAGTCTTTAGCTTCTCTGTCTTTTATCAGTTGCACCAGACCATGTATAAGGTCGTCTTCGTAATCCAACATAATGCCTATTGACAGAAGCCACAACATTTCAATATAAAATCCGTTGTCCGTCCAAAATCTCGGCATTGTTTTGAGGGCTTTCACATAATTGTTTTTCAGCTTATCAATATCCTGTCCCATAGAATACTGTACTAATAAATAACGAAGCCTATAATTGAACAAAGAATCGTAACCTATATGTTTTCCTGAAAGATGCATTTGTTCATAATAACTAATATCTTCATCATACATTTTCAGTTGCTTCAAATACTGTTCTTCTGTAAAAAGTTTATCTCTTGTTTCCATTATGGTACACTGCTTTTTGATGTTAATGGGATGCAGCTTGCTGCCGTTAGGCGGCACAGGTGCTTGTTATCGTCATATTATACAGGTTTCATCATTATTTCAGGAATATTCCACATAGCTTTTGAATTATTCCAATCATGTTTGTATTCAATTATTTCGGGATAATTCTTTTGGCAGATTTCTGAAATAAATTGTTTGAGAATATCTTCACTGACAATAGGCTCAAATCGCCAAAACAACATAAAAGCTATACCTTTATCACATAATGGATGCCTTAAAATATGAAAGACTGTATCTATATTTCCAAGAATGGGAAGATTACAAGCTATACCATATAAATCCATAGTTGATGAACAAGAATTTATCTGCTTATACAGATATTCGCCAAACCAAGACTTCACGTCTTGTTCATCATAAATACTATATGGTTCTTCTCCTTTAACGTCTTTATACATAAAATTGGGAATAACAAAAATATCCTTTTTGTCGTTTGCCGGATTGTAATGTATATCTGTTTTAAGATAAAATCCATTAGTATAGTTGATGATGATAATCTTTATAAGGTGGAACACAGTGATGTCCTCTTTTATTGGGGTTTCATTCCACCTATAAACAGTAAAGTCTTGCGGTTGTGCCTGCCAAAAAATCATTAAAGCAGTGGCTTCGCTACATATAGCTTGCTTCACAATCCATTCTAATATTGGCATGTGAATATCCCAATTCACAACACTTGCGAGGTAGTGTAGTTCGTCAGGTTGTGTTAATACAGACAACTTGCTTAAGTCAATATTTGGATTTTCAACAATGTTGTTGTCTATATATTGTTGTATTTCATCTTTCATATTTTATGCATATTGACGATAATGGCTTGGAAAGGAACACCCGTTCAGGGGTTATCTTCCTTTGTTTCCAATGAATTTGCTTTTATATATGGCGTACTCTACAGTGTAAGTAGCCAGCTTCACACCTAAGAACATGCCTACAAGCAATATATATGCTACAAAACAAAAATGATTATACATGAGGTCTGTTAAGAAGACAGGTATCAATAGGGCTATGATTGTAGCGTTCTGAAACCATTTCTGTACTTTCAATAACAGGTCAATGTATAAGTGATTTTCTATGTAGCTGAAACCCCATTTATAATTATGACGTTTCAGATAAGACAACGAGAACCATAGCCCTACAAGTGAAGCGATAATAGCTACTTGCCACCATGCCCCCATGTATGGGAACATACTTTTTAAGAATGTCAGCAAAACAATGCCTATTATGCTACATTCATATACAATTCTTACTTTTGTTGTATTATTCATATATGTACGCTATTTGTTGGTAATGGTTTGGCGGGAAACACCGTTAGGTGTTATCACGCTTTGTTAGCTACCTCTTTTGTATTTTCCAATTCTTCAATAGTTCTCAAACACATTCCTTTAATGCTTTTGTTTGAGGATTTCTGATAGACTAAACGCAAACTGTTTAGAATATCCATTCGTTGATTTTCTGTCATAGTACCACCAAAGAAAAGATTGTCACCATTAGCAACTCTGGTGCAATACCTTCTTATCCCCAATGTAATGTGACTTATAGTAAGTCGATCTCTTTTCTTTGACATTACATTACAGAATATGTCCCATACATCATTATCCCCCATATATCCCATTATAGAACCTGACATTTGACGGACTATCGCACTTGAATGATGTGCATATTGTTTTGCAATCTCATAAGCTCGTTGCTTAAATTCAACACAAGAGGATTCTTTTGCAAAATCTTTGTCATAACAGGCGTGATCTATATATCTTTCACACACCATAAGCAATATTAGTAAATACTCCCAAAGTAACTTTTCTTCGGTTTCTTGATGTAAAACCCGAATTAACTTTTCTCGGTTATCCGGAGATAAAAACCACGTTTGCGCACTTAATGTGTCACATGTCTTTCCGAACAACTCGCTACGAGATGCCATAGATATAAATTTTACACATTTCTTTCGTTGCACTACACTTTCAGATTGTAATTCTTCCAGTGCGACATCCAATGTTTCTTTGGTGTACTTATACTTTCTCATTTTAATTCAAATTTGTATGGTTGCTAATGGTTAGAAAGGAGCATCGTCAGATGCTATCTTTCGTTGTTAGATACTAAATTTATGGTTTCAAGGACATTGCCCGATATAATATTTTGAACACCACTGAATATAT